>CAJXNL010000004.1 GCA_913057195.1 uncultured Wenzhouxiangella sp. | reverse complement strand
GGCGGGATCGAACCGCCGACCTCTACAATGCCATTGTAGCGCTCTCCCAGCTGAGCTATGGCCCCGCACCCAAGCCCGTCATTTTATCACCAAACTCACGCGTGTCCACTGCACACCGCGCAATTTTCCGGCTGAGGGCGATTTACCCCCGCGCACCCTAGGCGGCTGGAAATGCCCGATCGAGCAGTCTGTCCGCATCGAATCCAGGTTTGAGACAGCCGTAGTGGTGCACCCCATGCTCAGCAAGCCGACTGGCGCAAAAAGCATCCGCTGAAGCGTTGGGCGAAAATCGAACCATCAGCGACGCCTGCATGCCAACGGCCAACCGGTCCGCAAGCGTTCGCGCCTGCCAAGTCCAGTCTTGTGACTTTTGAAGGTCACTTTTTAGCCCAGCGATGTGCTGATCCAATAATCGATTGCCGCCCTTAGCGCGATCCATTTCGGCAAACCACGCCGCCACCGCCTCAGGGGCTTTGTCCATGATCCTCAAGATATCGAGACACTGCACATTGCCGCTGCCTTCCCAAATGGCGTTGACAGGAGATTCTCTGAACAACCTCGCCATCACGTGGGTCTCCATCACGCCTGTGCCACCCACCACCTCCATCGCTTCGTAAGCGTGGTTGGGTGCGCGCTTGCAAATCCAGTATTTGCCCACCGGTGTGGCCAAGCGAGCGAACGCCTTCTCATGGGCGTCGTCTTGATGGTCCATGGCATGCGAGGTTCGCAGAGCCAGCCACATCGCCGCCTCACTCTCCAAGGCAAGATCACTGAGCAGGTTTTGCATCAATGGCTGCGCGATCAGCGGGCGACCGAATGCTGATCGATGGCGGCAGTGATGGATCGCTTGCGACAACGCCTGACGCATGCCAGCGCTTGAACCGATCATGCAGTCATAGCGCGTGGCGGACACCATGTCGATGATGGTCTGAATGCCTCGTCCGGGCGGACCGACCATCCACGCCAGTGCCCCGCGAAGCTCGGTCTCAGATGAGGCGTTGGCGACATTGCCCATTTTCTTTTTCAGCTGCTGAATCTCCAGGGCATTTTTCTGCCCGTCGGGGCGCCAACGCGGCAATAGAAAACACCCAAGCCCTTCATCGGTTTGAGCCAACACCAAAAACAAATCGCTCATGGGCGCCGAGACAAACCACTTGTGGCCAATAAGCTCATAGGCTTGCCCCGGACCCGGATCGTCTACCGGAAAAGCTCGCGTGGTGTTGGCCCGCACATCCGACCCGCCCTGCTTTTCGGTCATGGCCATGCCAACCGTCAGCCCTCTCTTTTGAGCCATCGGCCGATTGGCGGGGTCATACACCCGAGCGGTGATCTGATCGCCCCATCGCGCAAGAAGGTCTGGCTGATGACGCAAAGCCGGAATGGCCGCATAGGTCATCGTAATGGGGCAGCCATGTGCGGCCTCAATCTGGGCGAGAAGATAATAGCGAGCGGCGCGTCTCAGTTGCGCATCGGGTCCCGGCTCGGTCCATGGACTGGCGTGCAAGCCGTTCTCAATCGAAAACGCCATGAGCTCATGGTAAGCCGGGTGAAATTGCACCTCGTCAATGCGATGCCCATATCGGTCATGGGTCACCAGCCCGGGTGGGTTGGCGTTGGCTTGTTCAGCGCGCGCCAGCATCTGTGATGAGCCCACGGCAGCGCCAAATTCATGCAGCTTTTCAGCCTCGCTCGACGAGGCCCACTGATCGAGCCCGTCTTGCAATGCCGGATCGCGATCAAACAGATTGTAGTCTGCCAAAACAGGGGGTTGATTGAACACCTCATGCGTGGTCTTCAATGTCCCGCCCTGGGTTGAGCGTTGCGTCATGTCCGTACCTGCTGTTGAATTTAGGTGATCAGCCGGCGACTCGGTTAGCCCCGATGTTTCTAAATTGTGCCGGATCGATCCGCCTGGAACAACCTTTGGCTGCTGCGACACATCGGCCATGGCGCCGGTGTTATCTGATCAGTCATCCGATCCCAACTGGGTTTTGCGCCACAAATCGCCCACCGAGTAGCGCCCCTTTGCCTGAGCCGCGAGCACGTGCGCCAGCGTCAGCGCGCCCTGCGCGTACACATCGCGGTCAGTGATCTCATGGTGGATGCTCAAACGCTCCCCGCCCCTTTGCAAACACACATCATGTTGGCCCACGATCTCACCCTGGCGCACGGATTCAATCGGGATTGGGGCGCTCCGGTGCTGACCCAGCTCACTTTGAAGCCTGAGCGCAGTGCCGGAGGGGGCGTCTTGTTTGTGGATATGGTGCGCCTCTCGAAGGGCAATCTGAAAAGAGGGCAAATGAATGGCTGCCCATTGAGCAATCTGTTCGAATGCCCAGGCGCTTGCGCTGAAGTTGGCCGCAACGCACACCGGTATGGTTTGGCTGGCCTGCTCAATTTGCTCAAGCGTGGAAGCACTCAGGGCGGTGGTGCCAATTAAAATGGGCCGAGCGTGTTGGCAGGCGAACGCCACAACCGCCGCCGTTCGGGTGTGGTGTGAGACATCAATGATCACATCGCCCAACGGCTGGCCCAAAAATCCCTCATCTGGCTGATAGCGGGCCACGACATGGCTTTGATCGTCACGTGCCACACAGCGCTCAATGGCCTGCCCGAGCGTGCCGCGGGCGCCGCTGAGCATCACTGAAAGCCTTGACGCGTCTGTCTTCGGCCGAGCAGTGTTGTCACTCATATTGCTCATGGTGCCTGACGCTGCGTCAGCTGGCCAGTGTGTAAAAACGCCAAAAAATCTGCTGCGGTCTCCCTTGGTGCCTCTTCCATGGGGACATGCCCGAGCGAGGGATAGGTCACCAACGTCGAGGTGGGCAGCGCTGCAGCCAGTGTCAGCCCCTGCTCGACATCAATCCACGTGTCTTGCTCACCCCACTGAATCAAAATGGGCATGGGGAGGTCAACTGGCGAGGCAGGCGTTGTCAGTGTCTCTGTATGGGGGCTGGTGCCCTCAGACTTGATGAAGCGATCAACAAAGGCCTGACGATTGCCGCTGTGGCGAAGCATCGATTGGTAGCGATTCACCAGCGCCTCATCCACCTGGTCTGGGTTGCCGTAGACATCCTCAAGCGCCCAGCGCACCAAAAATTGAGGCGTCACTTGAGTGAGCATCGCGCGCACAATCGGCTCCTGCAATGCCTGAATGATCCAAGACCCACCCCGCGCATTGGCCTGAGCGGCCTGAACTTCAGCCCGGCGAGCTGAATACTCTGCCTCGCTCAAACGAATCCGCCCCCCGCTGATCAGACCCACCGCCGATATCCGCTTAGGGTGATGCTGGGCATAGGCCAACGCGTAGCCGGCCCCCAGAGAGTTTCCAACCACCGCCCAACGCTTAAGACCCAGTCGAGTTCTGAGTGTCTCAAGCAGGTGCAGTGTTGCGGCCAAAGAATAATCTTTGTTTGGATGCGGGCCGGTCAGTCCAAACCCAGGCAAGTCAATGCGGACGACGCGATGGGTCTCAGTGAGTTCAGCGACCCACCCAGACCAAGTGTGCAATGAGGCAAATGTGCCGTGCAGCAACAGCACCGCTGGGGCGTCGCGAGGACCTTCATCCCGCAGATGTATTGACATCCCGTCAATGTCAACAAACTCACTGGGGGGTTGGGCATAAATCGGTTGAAGGGTCTCGGGGGGCAAATCCGGGCGAATGAGCCCGGCCGCAGCCACGGCAACCGCAACCACAATGAGCACAACCGCCCACCCCCAACGAGCCAAAGCGCTCATCTAAAACCCCATGCGGTCAAAAAAACCCTTGACCTTATCGGCCCAGCCTTGTGACTCTGGATGGTGCCCATGGCCTGTGCCGGACAGAGACTGAAACTCCTCCAAAAGCGCCTTTTGCTGCGCATTCAAATTGACCGGCGTTTCGACCGCCACTCGGCACAACAAATCCCCCACGGCGCGAGATCGCACCGACTGGACCCCTTTGCCTCGCAACCGAAAGAGCTTGCCACTTTGTGTGCCCGCTGGCACTTTGAGCACCACAGATCCGTTGAGCGTCGGCACCTTGAGCTCACCCCCCAACGCAGCGGTGGTCATCGGAATCGGCACCTCACAAAACAGATCGTCACCCTCGCGCTCGAAAAGCGTGTGGGGATTGACGATGATGTCCACATATAAATCGCCGGCCGGCCCTCCTTGTCCGCCGGCCGCCCCCTCACCGCTCAGACGAATGCGGTCACCGGTGTCCACGCCCGGCGGTATTTTGACCTCCAGGGTGCGGGTCTCTCGCACCTGCCCCGACCCATTGCAGGCGCGGCACGGATCTTTAATGGTTTGCCCGCTGCCGCCGCAGTTGGGACAGGTTTGTTGGACGGAGAAAATCCCCTGACTCATTCGAACTTGCCCCTGCCCCCCACAGGTTGTGCAGACCTGGTGCTCCCCAGATGAGGAGCCTGACCCATGACATGTCTGACATGCCCCCAGCGTGGGCACATCAATTTCTTTGACGGTGCCCTCAACGGCTTGCTCCAGTTCGATGGCCAACTCGTAACGAAGGTCTTGCCCACGCCTGGACTGTTGACGTTGACGCCGACGTCCACCGCCGAAAATGTCCCCGAAGATGTCGCCAAATATGTCGTTAATGTCACCAAAATCAGCCGCACCGCCCCCAGCGCCCCCCATTCCAGAGACACCCGCCTCGCCAAAGCGGTCATACGCGGCTCGCTTTTCGGGGTCTTTTAAGACCTCATAGGCCTTTTGTATTTCTTTGAATTTGTCCTGAGCGCCGTCGTCACCGTCGTTTCGATCGGGGTGATATTTCATGGCCAGCCGGCGATAGGCTTTTTTGAGATCGTCAGCCGATGCATCGCGTGCCACACCCAAGATGTCGTAATAATCTGCTGCCATATCACCCTCAATTACTCAACAACGAACCGCCCGCTGGCACGATGACCAGCAGGCGGTTGGTCAGCACTCTATCAATCACCGATCGTGACGATCAGAGATTACTTATTTTCAGCGCTGTCGTCGACCTCTGTAAACTCAGCGTCCACCACGTCATCGGCGGCGTCGGCCGCTTGCGAGCTGCCACCGTCCTGCCCCTGCCCAGCGTCGGCTTGAGCTTTCTCAGCGGCCTTCTGATAGAGGGCGGTGGCGGCCTGTTGCAATTCATTGACCGCCGCGTCAATGGCGTCCTTATCATCGCCCTTGATCGCTTCGTCAACCTTCTCCAGCGCAGCTTCGATTTGTGCCTTGGTTGCCTCGTCGACCGCGTCACCATGTTCACTCAGTGATGTGCGTGTGGCATGCGCCACCCCATCAGCATTGTTCCTGGCCGTGACCAACTCATTGAACTTCTTGTCTTCCTCGCGATGGGTTTCTGCGTCTTGCACCATTTTCTCAATCTCATCTTCCGACAACCCAGAGCCCGCCTTAATTTCGATGCGTTGCTCTTGGCCGGAGGCCTTGTCTTTCGCTGAGACATTTAAAATCCCATTGGCGTCAATGTCGAAGGTGACTTCAATTTGAGGCATGCCGCGGGGCGCAGCGGGGATGCCCGTCAAATCAAATCGACCCAGCGACTTATTGGCGGCCGCTTGCTCACGCTCACCTTGCAGCACGTGCACAGTCACTGCACTTTGATTGTCTTCTGCCGTAGAAAAGACCTGCGATGCTTTGGTCGGAATGGTGGTGTTTTTCTCAATCAGCTTGGTGAACACGCCCCCTAAAGTCTCAATGCCCAGAGACAATGGCGTTACATCCAAAAGCAAAACGTCTTTCACGTCACCGGCCATGACCCCGCCTTGAATGGCCGCACCCATGGCCACGGCCTCATCGGGGTTGACGTCTTTGCGAGCGTCCCGACCAAAGAATTCGGCCACTGCGCTTTGCACTTTGGGCATCCGGGTCTGACCCCCGACCAAAATCACCTCGTTGATTTTGCCCACATCCAGCCCTGCATCTTTCAACGCCACCTTACAAGGCTCGATTGAGCGTTCGATCAAGTCGGCAACCAACGACTCAAGCTTCGAGCGTGTGACCTTGACCACCAGGTGCTTCGGCCCTGAGGCATCTGCGGTGATGTAGGGCAAGTTCACTTCGGTTTGCTCAGCCGAAGACAGTTCGATTTTGGCTCGCTCGGCAGCCTCTCTCAGCCGCTGGAGCGCCAGCGGGTCATTGTGCAGATCCACGCCTTGTTCTTTCTTGAACTCATCGGCCAAGTGGTTGATCAGGCGCAGGTCAAAGTCCTCACCCCCAAGGAACGTGTCGCCATTCGTGGCAAGCACTTCAAATTGCTTTTCGCCATCCACGTCAGCAATTTCGATAATGGAGATATCGAACGTTCCACCCCCCAAATCATAGACGGCCACTGTCCGATCGCCACCTTCCTTGTCGAGGCCATATGCCAAAGCAGCCGCCGTGGGCTCATTGATGATGCGCTTGACCTCAAGCCCTGCGATCTTGCCGGCGTCTTTCGTCGCTTGGCGCTGTGAATCATTGAAATACGCAGGCACAGTGATGACGGCTTCTTTGACCTCCTCGCCCAAATAATCCTCGGCGGTCTTTTTCATTTTCATCAACACCCGCGCTGAGACCTCAGGCGGCGCCATCTTCTTGTCGTCAACCTGAACCCAAGCGTCGCCGTTGTCGGCCTCAATCACCGTGTAAGGCACCAAGCCCTTGTCTTTTTGAACAACGTCTTCTTTAAATTTCCGACCAATCAGTCGCTTCACCGCATACAGCGTGCGGCTGGGGTTGGTGACCGCCTGGCGCTTGGCTGGCTGACCGACGAGAACCTCGTCGTCTTTTGTGAATGCGACGGTTGATGGCGTGGTGCGATCGCCCTCGGCATTCTCAATGACGCGGGTTTTACCGCCTTCCATCACCGCCACACATGAGTTGGTCGTTCCTAAGTCAATTCCAATGATTTTGCTCATAGTCTTTTAAGCCTGTCTTATCCAAATTCGTTTGTCGGGTCTCACCAATAAGTTGGGGCCAATGAGGGCCATTTCAACGTCTTTTCAAGGGTTTTTCGCGCGCTTAACTCAAGCGGCCGCCTTACTCGGGCTCGGCTGAAATAATGACGCGCGCCGGACGCAGCAGACGTTCGTTGAGTCGATAGCCTTTTTGCATCACCATCAGCACCGTCTGGGCGGGATGCTCGTCGCTTGGCTGAGCACTCATGGCTTCATGCCACTGCGGGTCAAACGGCTCACCCATCGGCTCGATCGCTTCGAGCCCGTGTCGCTCGAGCGTTTGCATCAAGAGCTTTCGGGTCAACGCCAGGCCCTCATCGCCATCGACATCTCCGCCTGTGGCCTCGAGTCCTTGATCCAAGCTGTCAATGACGGGCAACAGGTCTTTGAACACCCGCTCAAACATGAATTTGCGAGCTTTCTCCATCTCTCGCTGGGTGCGCTTTTCTAAATTGTCCATCTCGGCTCGGGTCCTGAGCAGCGCCTCACGGAGCTGAGCCTCTTGAGACTCGGCCTCGTCATCATCCAACGCTTGGGCATCCTCTGCGGCAGTGCCAGCGGCCTCGTCACTTGGCGAGTGCGCTGTCGGGTTGCCGTCCACCGAACCGTCGATAGCCTCCTGCTGCGAGGCTGGGCCTTCATCGACGCTGTGGGGTGAATTTTGTTGATCTTTTTCGTCGCTCATGACACGTAGCCCTTAAAATTCTCAGTAACGGGACCTGATATGGGGTTGGTGCTCGGCAATTACAACTCCCTATGGCTTTCTGGCGTTTGCAGGCCCAGCGGTTTCGGTGCTACCGTGAAATGCGCCCCTAAATTGCCGGTTGAGCGGCCTAAGACCATGCTCCGTGCATTGACCATCCGCAATTTTGCCATCATCGACCACGCCGAGCTTGAGCTCGAGGCGGGGTTTGGCGTGGTGACCGGAGAGACAGGGGCCGGCAAGTCGATTTTGGTGGATGCCCTCGCCCTGCTGATGGGTGCACGAGCCGATGCGAGCGTGGTGGCTCAGCAGCAAGACAAGGCCGAGCTCAGTGCCCATTTCGAACTGGATGGCGATTCGCCAGCCGCCGAATGGCTCCAGTCCAACGCCATGGCCGAGACCGACGAGACGGTGCTGATCCGTCGAAGCATCCAAGCCTCAGGGGGCTCGCGTGCCTGGATCAATGGCCACCCCGCCACCGCCTCACAGCTTCAGGATCTGGGCAAGCACTTGGTTGAAATCCACGGCCAGCACGCCCATCAGCGGCTGTCAAAATCCGATTATCAAAGGGGCCTGCTGGACAGCCAATGCCCCGCCACGGTCAAAGAAGCGGTGATTCATGCCCACCGCGTTTGGCGCGAAGCCAAGCTCGCCCTGGAGCAGTTCGAGGCCGATCTTGGTGATCCGGCCCAGCTGGAGCTCCTGACGTTCCACGTCGAGGAGCTGACGCGCTTGGCACTCACCGCCGGCGAGTACGAGCAGCTGGAGGCCGATCAAGAACGCCTGCAGCGACAGGATGAAATCCAAAGTGCGCTGAGCTTGGCCAGCGCCTGCCTTGATCGGGACGACGAGCCGAATGCGCGTGGACTCATCGCGCACGCCGCTGCTGCACTGGCGCCCATCACCGACCTTGATCCGCGCTTGGCCAATGTCGCGACCCTGCTCGACGATGCCAGCATCGCGTTATCAGAAGCGGCCTCCGAAATTGATCAGCTCGCCAGCACGCCAGAGGCTGACCCACAGGCCCTCGCCGACATCAATCAACGCCTGTCTGTGGCCTTAGACCTCTCTCGCAAACACCATGTCAAACCCAACGAGCTGCCTCACTTAACCGAGTCACTGCGCCAGCGCTTGGAAAAAATGAAGGATCAAGACCATCAGCGCGAGCGATTGACCACAACGATATCCGAGGCCGAGCGCGATTGGCGGCAGGCCGCTGAGCGATTGAGTGCAGCGCGCCAAAAAGCCGCCAAGGCGCTGGCCGCTGAGGCGATTGAGGCGCTGAAAACCCTGGGCATGGGGCATGCAAGCTTAACGATTGATGTCCAAAAGCACGCTGAACGCCAGCCCAGCCCGCTGGGACTGGATGATGTGGAAATCTTGTTCAGCGCCAACCCAGGCCAAAGCCCCCAAAAGTTGTCAAAAGTGGCTTCGGGCGGTGAGCTGTCGCGGATCGGCTTGGCCCTGATGCTCGCGCTCGGAGAGCCCTCCCAACCCGTGACACGGATTTTTGATGAGGTGGATGCGGGCATCGGCGGCGAAACCGCGCATGCGGTTGGCCAGTTCTTGAAAGCCGTTGGCCAGGCCTGCCCCAACCGATCACAAGCGCTGTGCGTCACCCATTTGGCACAGGTTGCCGCGCGCGCCGATCAGCACTTTCAAGTGACCAAGTCACTCAGCGATCACACCGACGTCTCAATCCAGCGCTTGTCGCCCAAAGAGCGACCCGGTGAGATCGCACGCATGCTCGGCGATGCCCAATCGGCCAAGAGCTTGGCCCACGCTCGCGAGTTGATCGCGCAAACTGACTGACTGAGCCGGCCAAGCGGCCTAATGTGGCTTGCGGCGGACGTACATCACCAGCGCATGATCGACGATGTCATAGCCGTGCTGACGGGCGATTTCTTCCTGACGCGCTTCTATTTGCGGATCGTAAAATTCGATGACCTCCCCGGTATCGACGCACACCATATGGTCATGGTGATCATCAACGGCCAGTTCGTAACAGGCCTGTGCGGGTCGACCACTGCCGTCATCGAAGACGTGCTTGTGGATCAGCTGAGCGGCCTCGAACTGCGCCAGCACCCGATAGACCGTCGCCAAGCCGATCTCATGGCCCCCCTCATTCAGCTGGCGATAAATCTCATCGGCGGTCAAATGCTTTTGGGTGGCACCCTCCAAAAACCTCAAAATGGTCAGCCGCGGTTGGGTGACTTTGAGCCCAGCGTCTTTGAGGTCTTTGTCCTGCTTGTCCATGAACGGTATTGTATCATTGAGGTTTGATGACAACGATTTCAAAGGATCTCAGCATGGCATCAGCCCAGCCTGTTCGCTTGCCCCTGTGGTGGTTGGCCTTAACGGTGACGCTGACGCTCGGTTTGGCCGGTTGCGCCGACTGGGTGTACAAGCAAGACATTCAGCAAGGCAACGTGCTCGAGGAGGAGGACCTCAATCAGCTCGAGCTCGATATGACCAAGCGACAGGTTCAGGCGCTGCTGGGCTCGCCTTCGGTACAGAGTCAATTTCACAATGACCGCTGGGACTATGTGAACACTTATGCCCGTCGCGGTGAGGATTTTGTCTCTCGAACCCTCACCTTGGTGTTTGCCAACAACCGGCTGGTGTCAATTGATGGCAGTTATCTTGAGCAAGATTCGGAAACGGCCGAGCTGCTTCGTCAATTACAAAGTGCCGCTGAGCAGGTCAACGATGAGGAGATGGCCACGCCATGATCAGGGCTGGCAGGCCGTCTTAAACCACGGAGTTGCGCTTGGCCCGCTCGATTTGGGCCAACTGACGCCGGACCTCTTTCGGATCAGCTCGCAGCGGGCGGTAAACCTCGACCCGGTCTCCGGGCTCCAATACCCGATCGGGCGAACACAGACGCCCAAACACCCCCAATCGAGCAGGATCAATGGGCAAGTCAGGCAGCTGATCTTGAAGCCCACTGGCCTGAATGGCCTCCCAGACGGTGGTGCCTTCAGCCAGATCAAGCTCAATCAGGGCCTGCCGGTCCCGAAAACCGCCCACCACCTCAATCTTCATCGCCGTACACCTCAATGGCGCGCTGACAAAAGTCATCCACCATTCGATCCGCCACGCGGCCGAAACTGGTTGAGAGTGCTCGCGACAGCAAACCGCCCGCCACCTCAAAGTGCAAATCTAGACTGACCTGCGTGCCCGATCCCATTGGGACAAATCGCCATTGACCTGAGAGACTTTTAAATGGCCCGGACGCCAACGTCATATCGACTTGATGAGGCGCTGAGAGCGTGTTTTGAGTTGAGAACTCAGGCCGAAATCCTGCCAATGATAGGCCCAATGTGGCATGTTGGTGGCTTGGCGTATGGTCATGGACCACGGCTTTGTTGACCCACGACAAAAACTCCGGGTACCGCGCCACATCTTGGACCAAATCAAACATTTGTTGGGGCGCATACGGCACCAGGGCAAATCGATGAACGTCTGGCATGGCGCAATAATACTTGAATCAATGTCGGTGCGGTATCATGTTTCGATGTTGTATCGGTCGCATGGGTTGTCATGACAAAGCCAGGTTCTGCCACCATCGCACTGAATAAGCGCGCTCGGTTTGAGTACCACCTCGATGAGACCGTAGAGGCAGGGATCGCGCTTGAGGGCTGGGAGGTCAAGGCGCTTCGCGCGGGCAAGATCCAGTTCGGCGAGAGCTATGTGCTCATCAAACGGGGGCAGGCCTACTTATTTGGGTGCCTCATCACCCCGCTGGTGTCCACCTCCACCCACACCTCAGTTGATCCCATGCGCACCCGGCCTTTGCTGTTGCATCGGCGTGAAATCGACCGCTTGGTGGGGTTGGTCGAGCGCAAAGGATTCACCCTCATCCCGACAGCCATGTACTGGAAACGCGGGAAGGTTAAAGTCGAAATTGCGGTCGCGCGTGGCAAACAGACCCACGACAAGCGCCGCGCTGAAAAAGACCGCGACTGGGAGCGGCAGAAAGGCCGGCTGCTTCGGCAAAAATAGGCTCATATCGGCCCGATGGGCATTGTTGGGAACTTTCTGTCACCCCAGCGTTCCTAAATGGTAGACTGAAGATTATCCCTATTGGGGGCGTACCGGCTTCGACGTGGATCGGACGTACCTTGGGGCATGCCGAGGAGACAGCAACCCTCGTTAAATCTGGCTGTAAAAAAGTTAGTTGCCAACGACGACAACTACGCACTGGCTGCATAAACCCAGCCTGCTCTCTACCGGTTGAGCCTACGCTTCCGACTAGAGATCATTGAGTAGGATCGCGCATCATCGAGTTTCGGGGTGATGCGTTAAATCAAACCGCAACTGGTCACCAGGTATGCCCTGCCCCTCGGGCGGCCTGTTGATAAGAAAAAATCGAGCGGGCTAAGCATGTAGAACCGAGATCAGATGGTTTGCGGACGCGGGTTCGACTCCCGCCGCCTCCACCAAATTCCTCCAAGTCCCAATCACCGATTTTGGTGATTGGGCATAGTTGGTCTGCCATCCACCACCACCCCGCCACTTTAGACTGGGGCCACTTGAGCATGCGCTGGCATCATCAGCAGCCCCAATAGCGACTCAAGCACTCTGTGCTAGACTTTTTATTCGGCATCGATCAACTGGGAGTTCTTTCATGCGCACCAACCTTGGAGTGTTAGTTGGGTTTTCACTGGGCCTCGTGCTCGCCGCACCCTCGGTCTCAACAGGGGCATTCGCCACAGATTCAACGCTGCAATCTGAAGACCTGTTCGACTTGCAATATGTCCGCGATGTCGAGATCTCACCTGATGGCGAACACATAGTTTATGCACGCGCCATCCACGACATCATGTGTGATTGCGTGCGCTCCAACCTTTGGACAATCAGCGCAGACGGCAGCGGCCATCAGCCCCTTTTGTCTGGACGCGGCAACTACACCTCGCCGCGCTTCTCACCCAGCGGTGATCGCTTGGCTTACGTGGCCAAAGACGAGGCAGGGACCAGCCAGCTGTTTGTTCGCTGGATGTCGACGGGTCAAACTGCCATGATCAGCAATCTTGTCGAATCCCCCTCATCGATGGCCTGGTCCCCGGACGGTCAATTCATCGCGTTCACAATGCATGTGCCCGCTGAAAAGCCCGCCTTGGCGACCCCCCCAGCCAAACCCGACAACGCCAAATGGGCGGAGCCTCCGGTGGTGATCGACAGCGTGGTTTACCGCTTCGATGGCCGCGGCTACTTGGAACCTGGCTTCCGGCACGTGTTTGTGGTGCCCACGGATGGCGGTGCTGCGCGCCAGCTGACATCGGGTGATTACAACCACAACGGACCCTTGGCCTGGATGCCTGATGGCAGCGGCATCGTGTTTTCAGCCAACCGCAACCAGGATTGGCAATACGAATTGACCGAACGCGATCTCTACAGGATCAGTATTGCCGGCAATGAGCTCACGCAGCTGACCGACTTTCCAGGTGAAGAAGGATCGCCCGCGGTCTCACCCGATGGGCAAACCATCGCCTTCGAGCGCGATGATCACCAAGGACGCCAATACACCATCAACAGCCTGGGCCTGATTGACGCCGATGGCAGCAACTTGCGGATCCTTGGTGAAGACTTGGATCGCTCCATCGAGGAGCCACACTGGGCGCCGGATGGGGCATCGATTTATTTTCACTACACCGACCGGGGCTGGCGGAAAGTCGCTCGGATGGACTTGGACGGCGACACCGAGGTCTTGATTGACCGCTTAAACGGCACCACCATCGGCAGACCTTATGTCAGTGGCGATTATGCCGTGTCCGGCAACGGTTCCATTGTCTACACCCATGGCACTGAAAAAACACCGGCCAATGTCTGGATTCATCCCGGCCAAGGCCAAGTGCGGCAACTCACCGACTTAAATGCGAATTTGTTAGGACAACGTCAATTGGGCGATGTCCATGAGATTGTTTATAACTCCTCTGTTGATGGCACCGAGATTCAAGGCTGGTACCTCACCCCACCAGGCTTTGACCCCAACAAGACTTACCCATTGATTCTTGAAATTCATGGAGGCCCACACCTCGCTTATGGCCCGCACTTTTCGGCTGAGATGCAGCGGATGGCCGCTGAAGGGTATGTCGTTTTCTACGACAACCACCGTGGCTCAGCGGGGTATGGCCGAGACTTTGGCATGCTCCTAGAGTACAAATACTCCTCCGATGAAGATTTCGGTGATCACATGTCGGGGGTGGATGCCATGATCGATCAGGGCTTTATTGACCCGGACCGGCTCTACATTACCGGTGGCTCAGCCGGCGGAATCGCCACGGCGTATGCCATAGGCCTGACCGATCGTTTCCAAGCCGCGGCCGTGGCCAAGCCCGTCATCAACTGGATATCCAAAACTTTAACGGGCGATTACTATCCAGGCCAAATCAAGCATCAATTCCCCGGCATGCCTTGGGAGGAGTTTGAACACTACTGGGAGCGCTCACCACTGTCGCTCGTGGGCAATGTCACGACACCGACTTTGCTGATCACTGGTGAGGAGGACTTCAGAACCCCCATGTCTGAAACAGAGCAGTACTATCAAGCGTTGCAATTGGCGCGTGTTGAGACCGTGATGGTCCGACTGCCTGGAACCGCCCATGGCATCGCCAGTCGGCCCTCGCGCCTGATCGCCAAAATAGACAACATCCTGGAATGGTTTGACCGCTATCCCGACAACGGGACCAGTGGCGGCTCCAACAGCTCACCCTGATCGATGAGGCTTTTGGCCCTCATCATCGATACGCACACCGATGATGAGGGCCAATAGCGCCGATGTCTGTGGGAGTGGAAGTCGGGACTGAATTCTAGGTATTATTCTTCTTGGTTGATTCGTCTTCCATGGTCACTCGGTGGCCAATGTGCTTTAATCTCACCTCCTGATCTCCAACTTTTGGCATGGATTGTCGAATCACAGCGTCCTCGACCAACTGATCAGCCCCTTGGCTCAAATGGTCAAACACTTCCTTATAGCTGTCAGTCAGGCGGTTGATTAACTCAGCAGTCTCAACGAAATGGTCGTTGACTTGGCTTCTAAACTTGGCATGCTCTGCCTCGAGTGCTTCAATTGAGCGCCCGCTTTGGTTCAGATGATGCGCACGCCACCAGACCATCAAACCCACCAGCAGTCCGCCCAGCAATGTACCAAAGCCCAGACCTGCCCAAAAACTCACGCCAGTCTCAATCATTTAAACCTTCCATGCTCCAGCAACCGATCGAAATCATAACAAGTTTCTTGTGTGCCTCTGGTCCATTTTGGCTACACTGAGCGTCTTTGTATCTCGCCCGACGCCAAGCGAATGGACATGACCGATCAACCCACTGATCAACCCCACAACCCGCCCGCGGGGAGCGATCTCCTCGAATTGCCAGAGACCATCCGAACGCTGGCAGGCGATGAGCCCCTCGCTGTGGTCAACACCCAAGGGGCGCAATACGTTTTGTTGGGCACCGCCCATGTCTCGCAAACCAGCGCTGCTGTGGTTAAAGACCTTATTGAGACCAACTACTTTGATGCGGTGGCGGTCGAGCTGTGTCAACCACGCTACCAAGCGCTGACAGAAAACAACCGATGGCGAGACATGGACCTGTTTGCGGTCTTGCGTCAGGGCAAGGCCGGAATGATGATGGCCTCACTGGCGCTGTCGGCTTATCAGCGTCGGATCGCTGAGCAGCTGGGAATCGAACCCGGCGCTGAGATGAAAGTCGCGGTGGAACGCGCTCAGGCACATGATCTGCCAATTCAACTGATTGATCGTGATATCGGCATCACGCTGCGCCGGGCCAGCGCCCACTTGGGTTGGTGGCGTCGCTGGGTGATGCTCAATGGGCTTTTCTTCTCGATGTTCTCAAAAGAGCAAGTCACCGCCGAGGAGATCGAGAACCTCAAACAAGGCGATCTGCTTGATCAAACGTTCTCGCAGTTTTCTGAAGCCAGTCCCGAGCTCTATGAGGGGCTGATCGCAGAACGAGACCGTTATATGGCCGCCAAGCTCCTGTTGGATGCCCCCGAGCCCGCGACCGACAACCAAAGCAAGAAAGTCCTGGCAGTGATCGGGGCAGGTCACCTCGCTGGCACCGAACACGCCCTTAAAAGTACCGCGCCGCCTGAGACCACCATCGAATCCTTGGAGCACGCCCCACCGAAATCTTCGCTGTGGAAGGTCGTGCCGTGGGCCATTTTGGTCTTGGTGGTGTTTGGATTTGCGGTGGGTTTTTCACGCTCGCCCGAGCTGGGTTGGGCACTGGTATCGACCTGGGTATTGATCAATGGGGGCTTGTCTGCCGTGGGCGCGGCACTGGCACGGGCCCATCCACTCACAGTCATTGTCGCGTTACTGGCAGCGCCACTGACCTCACTGAACCCCACCGTCGGAGCGGGTATGGTCACCGGCGCTACAGAAGCTTGGCTGCGCAAACCCACTGTGGGTGACTTCGACGCGTTGCGAGACGATGCCATGACCCTCAAAGGTTGGTACCAAAATCGCATCTCACGGGTATTTTTGGTCTTTTTCTTATCCAACCTCGGCTCGGCAGCCGGCACATGGATCGCGGGGTTGTCTATGGTGTCTCAGCTAAGCGCAGGATCTTGAAATCGAAAAAGGCGTAGCCGATACCGATCAGGGGAACCAGCAACGCAAAAAAGGCATACGGCGCGTATTGAATCGGGCTCACTCCCAGCACACCAAACATAAACACCGCGCAGGTGTTCCACGGAATCAACACCGATGTGATGGTGCCCCCATTCTCAAGGCTCCTTGACAGCACCCTAGGGTCAAGTCCACGCGCGGCGTACTCGGCTTTGAACATGCGCCCTGGCAACACCAAAGCGATGTATTGATCAGCGGTCAAGATATTGGTTGAAAAAGCGGTCAAGATGGTGGTGGTGATCAACGAGGCGGTGGTCTTAATGAAGCCAAGCAACGTGGTCAGCACCCGACGGAGCAGACCGGTTTGTTCCATCACACCGCCAAAGGTCATGGCACAGATGACCAGCCAGACCGTGTTCAGCATGGATGACATGCCACCGCCACTGAGCAGTTCATCCAAAGTCTCATTGCCACTGCTCACCGTGGTGCCGTCGGATAACGCCAGCCACACCGCTTGCACGCCCGACAAAAGCCCATCTCCATCGGTTGCCATGGCTGCCACCCGCTCAGGCTGAAAAATCAGCGCCCACACCGCCCCCAGTAAGGCACCGACGAAAATGCTGGGCAACGCCGGCTGCCCGAGTGCCGCCAAAACAAATAAAAATCCCAATGGAATCAACATTAAAGGGCTGATGTTGAACAACTCATCGAGATCTCGTTGCATCTGAACAAGCGTCTGTCCTGTGCTCGAGACATCCCCTGACAAGCCCAGTGCGGTATAGGCGATCAAGGCCAGCCCCAAAGCAGGCACAGACACCCAAAGCATGTAGCGCATGTGGGCAAACAGCTCGCTGCCGCTGACCGCGGGGGCCAGGTTGGTCGTGTCAGATAAAGGCGACATTTTGTCGCCAAAGTAGGCGCCAGAGACCACCGCGCCGGCGGCGATCGGCAGCGACAGCTCCAGGCCTGAAGCGATCCCCATCAGCGCCACTCCAATGGTGGCGGCGGTGGTCCAAGAGCTGCCGATTGACACCGCCACCACCGCACACATCAGGCAGCTGGCGGCATAAAACCACGACGGGCTCAGCAACTCAAGGCCAAAATAGATCATGGTCGGCACAATTCCGGCCAGCAGCCAAGTGCCCACCAATGCGCCCACCGTCAAGATGATCAAAATCGCGCCCAAAGCCACCGAAATGCCTTGGACAATGCCTTCTTGTAGGTACGACCAACTCAGGCCATTGTAGAGCCCGACCAGCACCGCCACCGCTGCGGCAATCAGCAACGCGATCTGATTGGGGCCATACGACGAGCTGTCACCAAACAGCACAACAGAGGTGGCCAACATTATGATCAGCAGCGCAATGGGCAACAGCGCCTGAGCCAAACTGGGACTTGAGGACGGGTTTTCAGGCGAACTCGACATCCGCCTATCTTATACCATCCGAAATCTGGCACAATGGATCTCCGAGATTGAACGAGAAACCATCCCACCCCTCAATCGATGCCGGCCGACTCAAACCATTTGCCCCCAATGAGGCAACACCCATGAGCCAGTCTGGGTTCGTTCACCTTCGCGTGCACAGTGAATATTCGCTGGAAGACGGCATTGTTCGAATCAACGAACTGATCGATCGAGCCTGCGAGCTGAACATGCCAGCCGTGGCAATCACTGATTGGTCCAATCTGTTTGGCTGGGTTAAATTTTATCAACGCGCGATCGCCAGCGGCATCAAGCCCATCTGCGGCGCGGACTTGTTGATCCAGGACCCTGAATCAACACAGGAGATCGGGGTGGTCACCGTGCTGGTGCAAAACACGCAAGGCTATCTCAACCTGTGCCAGCTGATCTCAAAAAGTTTTCTAGAGGGCCGCAACGCCCGCGGCCGCCCGGTGATCCATTTCACCTGGCTGATGCGGCACAGCGAGGGCTTGATGTGCCTGTTGGGCCAAGACTCGGTGCTCGGACACGCGCTGCAGCACAACAAACCCGATCTGGCCTCGAAACAATTAAAAGCCTATCAGGCTCAGTTCGATGATCGCTTGTATATCGCCATTGAGCGCCTGGGCCGAGAGACTGAACGCCAACTCGAACCCTTCATGCTGAAGCTCGCCATCGACCATGAGGTGCCCATTGTCGCCAGCAACGATGTGCGATTTTTACATGAGCAAGACTACTTTGCCCACGAGGCACGGGTGTGCATTCACCAAGGCCGCCTATTGGACGACAAACGACGCGCGCGTGAGTTTGTTGATCAGCAGTATTTCAAAAGCCCCGAAGCCATGGCCGACACATTCGCTGATTTGCCCATTGCCTTGTCTAACGCGGTGGAATTGGCCAAGCGCTGCAATTTTGAGATGCGCCTGGGCGAATATGCCCTGCCTGCTTTCCCAGTGCCCGAAGGTCAAACAGAGGCAGAGTTTTTAACCCAAAAAGCCCAACAGGGACTCAAGGCGCGTTTGGATCGCCACGGTTTGGCTCCGGCGATGACCGAAGACGACTATACCCAGCGTCTCCAGCATGAATTGGGTGTCATCCTGTCAATGGGCTTTGCAGGGTATTTTTTGATCGTGGCCGATTTTATCGCTTGGGCAAGAAACAACGACGTCCCCGTTGGTCCGGGCCGTGGCTCAGGCGCGGGATCGGTTGTGGGTTGGTCTTTGGGCATTACCGACGTGGATCCGCTGCGGTATGACTTGCTGTTTGAGCGCTTCTTAAACCCCGACCGCGTGTCCATGCCCGACTTTGATATCGACTTTTGTGTCGAAGGTCGAGATCGCGTTATCGAGTATGTGGCCGACACTTACGGACGTGACCAAGTGAGCCAGATCATCACCTATGGCACGATGGCGGCCAAAGCCGTGGTCAGAGACTGTGGTCGGGTGCTGGGCTACAACTACGGCTTTGTCGACTCCATTGCCAAGTTGATCCCCGCCCGGCCAGACATGACGCTGGAAAAAGCGTTTGAAGAAGAGCCAGAGCTGACCCAGCGCTATGACAGCGAGGAAGACACACGCTCCATCATCGACTTGGCTCGTTCATTGGAGGGCCTGGCGCGCAACGCAGGCAAACATGCAGGGGGGTTGGTGATTGCGCCCTCAGCACTGACCGACTTCACCCCGCTGTATACCGAACCCGACGGCAGCTCTGTGCTGACGCAATATGACAAAAACGATGTCGAATCTGTCGGGCTGGTGAAATTCGACTTTTTGGGCCTGAGAAACCTCACCATCATTGACTGGGCGTTAAAAGCCGTCAATGCCAACCGCAGCGCACAAGGTGAGTCTGCGATCAGTCTAGATGACATCCCCCTCGATGATGCGGCGTCTTTTAAAACGCTGCAAAAAGCGCATACGACAGCGGTATTCCAGCTTGAGTCAGCGGGCATGAAAGAGCTGCTTCGAAAACTCAAGCCCGATGCCTTTGATGACATAGTGGCGGCGGTGGCGCTCTACCGACCCGGGCCGCTGGATGCCGGGATGGTGGATGAGTACATCAACAGAAAACACGGCAAGACCCCAGTTAAATATCCGCATCCACTGGCCGAACCCATCCTTAAACCCACCTATGGCGTGATCCTATATCAAGAACAAGTCATGCAAATTGCACAGGATCTGGCCGGCTATACCTTAGGTCAGGCCGATATCCTCCGGCGCGCGATGGGCAAGAAAAATGTCGATGAGATGGAGCGCCAGCGTGTCGGGTTTGTGGCCGGTGCCCAAGACAATGGCCTGTCGGCCAAACAAGCCGAATCCATTTTTGACTTGATGGAGACTTTTGCTCGGTATGGCTTTAACAAGTCGCACTCAGTGGCCTATGCGCTGGTGGCCTATCAAACCGCTTGGCTTAAAACACACTACCCTGCTGAATTCATGGCGGCGGTGCTGAGCGCTGATCTCGATAAAACCGACAAGATCGCGATGCTCATCGACGACTGCAAAGCCATGGGCCTGTCGGTGCTGCCACCTGATGTCAATGCCTCCAACCACCGATTCCAAGTTGAAAATGGTGACATTCGCTACGGGTTGGGCGCGATCAAAGGTGTCGGCGTTGGCGCCATTGAAAACCTCATCGAGGCCAGACAGCGCCTAGGGGGCATTGATGACCTCGAAAGCTTGTGCACCGAGATTGACATGGGCAAAGTCAATAAACGAACGCTCGAAGGGCTGATCAAGGCCGGCGCTATGGATCAGCTCAATGACAACCGCGCTGAATTGATGCATCGTCTCGGTGATGCGCTGTCGCGCGCTGAACAAATCCAAAAGGACCGGGCGGCAGGCCAAGCCAGCCTATTCGGTCTGGCACCTGAGGCCGCCAGCGAGGACCATGAGGTGACAGCCGCTCAAGCGGCGACCGATCTAGCGTCGTCACCCCCGATGCCGACCTGGACGCCCCTCCAACAGCTCAAAGCGGAGCGCGAAGCGCTGGGATTGTTTTTGTCTGGCCACCCCATGGATGAAGTGCGCGATGAGGTCACTGCCTTCACCACCACCCCCATGGAGGGCTTGAGCGCATTGATCGCCGCGCCCCAGCCCAGCCCAACAGAAACCGACCAAGGCGGCGGGCGCTATGGGCGCCAGCGCGGGGTTGAGATGACCCTGGCCGGCATTGTGATGGCCATGCAAAAACGCATTGGACGCGGGCACTTTCTGACCCTGGATGATGGGACAGGGCGCGTTGAGGTGGCGGTGTTTGAGAAGTTGTTTGCGCAGATTGGCCACCGCTTGGCCGTCGACGCCGTGCTCGTCATTAAGGGCCGAGTCGAAGTCGATGAGTACCGTGGCGGCCATCGCATGGTGGCCGATGAGATCATGGACCTTGATGAGGCGCGCGGACATTTTGCGCGCGGTTTGGAAATCCAAGTCAACGGCAACACCGGCGCACTCGACGTCAATCTGGCCGCTGCGCTGCAGCCGTATCGACGCGGTCAGACCCCGGTCATCTTGCGCTATCAAAACACGCGCGCCCAAGCCTTAGTGAAACTGGGAGAGGACTGGCACGTGGCACCTTCGGCTGAGCTGCTGGCCGCTGTTAACGCCATCGAGGGCATTGCAGCGGCCAAACTGCGCTACTGACCAACGCCGCCTTGTTCGACCCGACCGTCCCAATGGGCCAGCAACCGCCCCACCTGTTTCATGCCCTCACCCAAGGCGGCGTGAAGCGCCTCCATGGAAATGGCTTCAGTTGACAGTCCCGCCGCGGGGTTGGCGACGACACACAAGCAAGCACAATCCATGCCGGCCTCTCGCGCCAAGGCCGCCTCCGGCATGCCCGTCATGCCGACCACATCACATCCGTCGCGTTTAAGGCGTAAGATCTCTGCGGCAGTTTCGAGTCGCGGGCCCTGTGTGGCCCCGTAACACCCACTCAAATGGAGCGCCACGCCGGCGGCTTGCGCGGCACGGATCAGCGCTGTCCGCGTGGCGCCATCAAACGGCTGGGCGAACTCAATGTGCGCCAACGGATGCTCAGGACCATCGCTGAAGGTGTGGGCACGTCCCCAGGTGTAATCAATCAGCTGATCGACCAGCACCAGATCCCCCACCGCAAAGTCAGCATTGATGCCTCCAACGGCGTTGATGGCGATCAGCTGCCTGACTCCGGCGTCTTTAAGCGCTTGAATGTTGGCGCGGTAGTTCACTCGATGGGGCGGGATTCGGTGCGGGTCGCCGTGGCGCGCAATCATCCAAGCCTGTTCTGGCGCATCGTTTGGGCCCACAGCCACTTTCGACAATGCCGACGAGGGCGCTCCCCAGCGCGTTTCAACCACGTATTGCTCGCTGGCCGGCAGCAGCGTCAACGCGCCTGTGCCGCCAATCAACCCCAGTCGATGTTGGGCAAGCGGCTGAGCGTTCATGGCACACTCCAAATGCCGTCAAGCTGACGCCAAAAGCCATCCAAGTCCATTCCAAACCCAAACACGTACTCATCGGGGACGCGCATCGCCGCATCATCGACCCAGTCTCGTGGCAAACCCCGGGCGTGGTCTTTGATCACGGCCACCACGGTAATGACCTGATCGGCGCCGACAGCCAACAGATGTGCTTTGACTTGTGACATGGTCTCGCCCTCATCAAAAATGTCATCGACCAACACCACCACACCGCTGATCGCTTCGGGTGCTCGCACCCACTGCAGATCTTGCCCCGTGCGCTGATCGCGATACCGCGTCGCGTGCACGTAGTCCAGCTTCAGTGGCAATTGAAGTCGCCTGGCCAGCGCGGTGGCCGGGATCATGCCCCCGGTCATCAATGCCATGACCGTCACCTCTTTTGCATCCGCCAGCCGCTGAGTGAGGCGCTTCGCTTGGGCGTCCAACGCGTCTTGAATGGCGGCGCGATCCAGAAGTTGTTTGGCGCCTTCGGGCCAATGGGTGCGATCGGTCATGTCACGTTGCGTCCTTCCATCTGGGCCAATGCCTCGGCCTGTTCAATTTTGAGTGTGCGCGTTGGGAAGGCGATTTCAGCCCCGTGACGCTCAATAATCGAGGCCACCTCTAGGAGGACCGCCTCGCGAACACGGTGGTATTCCGTCCACTCTCGGGTCTTGGTAAAGCAATAGATCATGATATCCAACGACGAGGGACCAAAGGCGTTGAAATGGACCATCAGGGTTTGGTCTGTAGCGATATCAGGATGGGCCTGCAGCATCGAGCGAATGTCACTGACGACCGGCTCGATCAGCGCCTGATCATCGTAACGAATCCCCACCTGTTCAAAGATACGCCGATGGGTCATGCGAGACGGGTTTTCCAACGTCACGGTGGCGAAGGTGGCGTTGGGCACATACATGGGCCGCTTGTCAAATTTTCGGACCGTTGTCACCCGCCAACCGATCGCTTCAACGGTGCCTTCAATGTCCTTGTCGGGCGAGCGGATCCAATCGCCCACTGAAAAAGGCCGATCCATAAACACCATCAAGCCGCCAAAAAAATTGGCCAGCAGCTCACGGGCAGCCAAACCCACCGCGATGCCACTCACGCCACCGGCGGCCAAAAACCCAGAAATTGGGATTTCCAAGATGCTCAGAGCCGTGAGGACCCCCGTCAATACCACCGCGATCCGAACCACCCGTCCCAGGACCGACACCGTGGTGATGTCATAGGCTTTATTTTTTCGTTGACGTTGATCAACAAAGGCTTGCTCAAACCCTGTGGTGAGCCGCACCCCAAACCAGGTGGCCGCCAGCACCAACCCCAGCTGACCCACCGCATTTAAAAGGCCAGCATCGAATCCAAACGCTTGAGTGTGTGGACTGACCACGCGCGCAGCCATCACCACGCCTTGCCACCAAATCAATAGTGAGATGGGCCGTTTGCCTGCATAAACAATGGCATCATCCCAAAGCCTTGGGGTTTTTTTCGCCACCGAATCCAGTCGCGCCACAAACACGCGGTAGATCACTTCCAACAGAAAAGCCGCCAGCACCACAAAAAAAGCCTGAAACACCCACACAGGAATGCCAAGCCATTGACTCAAAGGTTCAATCCACGCGTTCATTTCGACTCCTCAGCCAACTGGGCCAATGATTGCCGCCAAAACCTAAACTCAGAGACCTGCATCTGCTCATCCCAACTGAGCATTGCCTGCCCCACCAGCTGCGCCATGGCCGCCGGAGGGGGTTGGGGCCACGCCCCACCGTATGTCAACACCTGATCCACCGATTGGGGGTCGCAGACCAACACCAAATCGCACCCGGCCTCAAAAGCGGCCGACAACCGCCCAATCAAGTCACCTGCGACGTGCGCGCCCACCATATCCAAATCATCCGACACCACCAGGCCCGTGAAATGAAGGACATCTCGCAACCGAGACCGAATCCAGGTGGATGAAAAACCAGCCGGTTGCCCAGACACAGCGGGGTAAACGACATGCGACATCATCACCAACGCCACCGAGTTGACCAACGCCCGAAACGGCGCTTCATCGCGCCACAAGGCCTCGGTGGGGCGATCATCCACGGCCTGATGGGTGTGGGTATCGGCTTTAACCGACCCGTGTCCAGGATAGTGCTTGGCGCAGGCAACCATGCCTGCATCTCGCATCCCAGCGATGTAGTATTGCCCCAAGGCCACCACTGCGTCCGGGTCATCGCTCATGGCCCGATCGCCAATGACCTCACTGACCCCATTCAAATCAAGCACCGGCGCCCAACTCCAATCCACCCCGCAGGCCAATACTTCTGATGCCATCACCCGACCGTGTCGATAGGCCAGATCCAGCGCCCGGTCGGGGAAACGTGAATACCACCGGCCCAACAGCCCCAGCGGCGGCAAGGGCGTGAATTGTGTTTTGAGCCGCTGCACACGCCCGCCTTCTTGATCGACGCTGATTAACAATGGAGGATCGCGCAACGCTTTGATTTCCGCGCACAAGGCCTTCAGCTGCGCGGGTGATTGGACATTGCGGGCAAACAAAATGACCCCGCCAACATGCGGATGCTGCAACCGCTCGCGGCTGACCGCGTCCAGGCTTAAGCCATCGATGCCAACGATCAACGGGCCCAGCGCACTCATCGAGCACGCTCAAAGTAGGCAATGGACTCGACGTGCGCGGTATGCGGGAACATATCGGCGATGCCCGCCTCAATCAAACGAAACCCGTGCTGCTGAACCAGCGCGCCGGCATCGCGTGCCAACGTGGCTGGATTGCATGAGACATACACCAACTTCTCAGCGCCGGTGGCTGCGATCACGTCCAACACTTCCGCTGCACCCGAGCGTGGCGGATCGATCAACACGTGGGAGTATGTCGCCTGAGACCAATCTTTAAAAGCTGCTGAGTCAGCCAAATCAGCCGCGTAAAACTCAGCGTTGTCGAGCGCGTTCAAAGACGCGTTGTACCGGGCCTGCTCAACCAGCGCCTGAGCGCCCTCCACGCCGGTAACGTGCTTGGCTTGCTGCGCCATCGGCAAGCTGAAATTTCCAAGCCCACAAAATAAATCAAGGACCCGGGCGTCGCTGTCCAATGCCAAGTATTCCAAAGCTTGGTCGATGAGTTGTTCGTTGATTGCGCGGTTCACTTGAATAAAATGATCCGGCTGAAACGCCAAGCGAAGTCCAAATTGGGCCAGTGTGTAGTGCAAAGCATGCGTCGTTGGCGTGAGCCGCTCAATGGTGTCTGGGCCCTTGGACTGCAGGTAGATGGCCACATCATGTGCATCCGAAAAGCGCTTGAGCGCCAACACATCATCGCTGCTGAAAGGCGCCAGGTGACGCACAATCATCGCTTGGCCGTCGTCGCCAGCGGCCAGCTCAATTTGCGGGATAGCATGGCGCACCGACAGTGTCCCCACCAAATCAGACAGGGCCTCCAATCGATGGGCAAAGGCCTGATCGAGCACGTCACAGTGGGCGATGTCGGCCACGTACCGCCCTTGAGGCTCACGAAACCCGACCAGCACACGGCCTTTGCCCGGAACATCGCGAACACTCAACCGCGCGCGGCGCCGATACCCCCAAGTCGGGCCCTGAATGGGCTCGGCCCAGCGCACGGGCGTGACTTCGCCCAAGCGCTCAAAATTATCCACCAAGCGTTTGTGTTTAAACTGAATTTGAGCGCTGGGGGACAGGTGTTGGAGCGCACAGCCCCCGCATCGGTCAAAAAACGGACACGGCGGCGTCACTCGGTCGGGGCTGGGCGCGCCCACCTCAACAGCAACCGCCTCATCAAACTGCCGGTTGCGCCCAATCAGCCGGGCGCTGACCGTTTCTCCAGGCAACGCACCGTGGACGAAGACGGCCTTCCCAGCCTGCTCGCCGGCAACCAAGCGACCCACGCCCCGGCCATCGTGGGCCAAGTCATCTATGGCCACCTCAACGGGGGTTGGCGGAAGAGAGCGGCGTCTGCGGCGGGGTGATCGGGGCATGCGACAGGCTCAGCCTATGAAGTTAAATGGCATGAAGAGCATCGCTTAAGGTATTGAAACCTTGAGCATTTATTTTTGTGCGAACGCCTTTGAGGTTCGCTTGGGGCAGCATCGCCTGATCGAACCCTTGGGAGGCGGCCTCGCGCAAGCGCTCTTCCCCGTTGTAGACCGGTCGTAACCCGCCTGAGAGCCCAATCTCGCCAAAGGCCACCAGCCCCTGCGGCAGGACCCGTTGCTTGAGCGAGGACATCAGCGCCAATGCAATGGCCAAATCCGACCCGGTTTCTTGGATCTTAATGCCGCCGGCCACGCTCACAAAAATGTCTTGATCCCCAATCATCACGCCGCCATGGCGGTGCATCACCGCCAAGATCAAGGCCAAGCGGTTGGGATCAAGCCCCACCGCCACCCGGCGGGGGTTAGACAGCGAAGAGGGCGCCACCAAAGCCTGAATCTCCACCAACAAGGGTCGGGTGCCTTCGCGGGAGACCATCACACAACTGCCCGCCGCCGGTTGTGCTTGACCTTGCAAGAAAATCGCCGACGGGTTGCCCACCGGCTTGAGACCGGCGTCTGTCATTGCAAACACCCCAAGCTCATTGGCCGCGCCAAACCGATTTTTGACCGCACGGATCAGACGATAGCGACTGCCTGAGTCTGACTCGAAGTAGAGCACCGCATCGACCATGTGCTCCAACACCCTCGGGCCAGCCAAGGCCCCCTCTTTGGTGACATGGCCCACCAGCACCACGGTGCACCCGGTGGTTTTGGCATACTGCACCAACCGCGCGGCCGATTCTCTGACCTGAGCAACGGCGCCGGGGGCGGACTGAAGGGTTTGTGTCCAAAGTGTTTGGATCGAGTCCACGACCAAAAACTGTGGCTTTTGGGCCTCCGCCGTGGCGAGGATCGTTTCTACGCATGTTTCAGTCAAACACGCCAATGCATCGGGCGCCAAACCCACCCGCTGAGCCCGCAGCGCGACCTGAGCGGCGGATTCTTCGCCGGTCACGTAGAGCGTTCGATGAGCCTGGGCGATGGCATCTTGAACTTGCAGCAACAGTGTCGACTTGCCGATGCCCGGATCACCCCCCAGCAACACCACCGACCCCGCCACCCAGCCGCCCCCGAGGACGCGGTCCAACTCGCTCAAACCACTGGCCAGGCGCTGGGCGGGCGTGTCCATGCTGACCTCACCGAGGTTGACCACCTCACCGGCCGAAGCCCCCGCCCAGTGACCGCGCGAGGCCGGACCCTGGGGGGTTTGGGCGCTCACGGCCTCTTCGAGGGCGTTCCACTCACCACAGTCGGGGCACTGGCCAGCCCACTTCGGAAAGCGGGCACCGCAAGCGCGGCAGATGTATTCGGTTTTGACTTTGGCCATTGGGCTATTTTGACAGATCCGGCTGATATAATGCGCCTTCTCATCGCTCACCCCCCCTAAAAGAGGAGTCTTGATATGAGCGCCACAATGCAGGCTTTGATCAAGGCCGACCCTGCCCCTGGGCTCTCGATGGAGACTGTGCCGGTGCCCCAGGTGGGTGCCAACGAGGTGTTGATCAAAGTTGAAAAAACCGCAATTTGTGGGACTGACTTGCACATCTACCTTTGGGATGAGTGGGCACAACGCACCATCAACACGCCGCTGACCATTGGCCACGAATTCATGGGCCGAGTGGTTGAATTGGGCGCCGGTGTCAGCGGCTATGATGTCGGCCAACGCGTCTCTGCCGAGGGTCATGTGGTTTGCGGCATCTGTCGAAATTGCCGCGCGGGTCGACCCCATCTGTGCCCAAACACCGAGGGCATTGGCGTGAACCGCCACGGCGCATTTGCTGAGTACGTTGTGGTGCCGGCATCGAACCTGTGGCCACTGCCCGATGAAATCCCTTCTAAACTGGCCGCTTTTTTTGATCCTTTTGGGAACGCCGCCCACTGCGCACTTCAATTCGATCTGGTCGGTGAGGATGTTTTGATTACCGGCGCCGGGCCCATCGGCATCATAGCCGCTGGCATCGCCAAGCACGTGGGCGCGCGCCATATCGTCGTCAGTGACATTAATGATTATCGCTTGAATCTCGCCAAGCGCATGGGTGCCACGCGCACCGTCAATGTCCAAGATGAGTCACTGATCGACGTTGTTCACGAGCTCAACATCGACGGGTTCGACATCGGCTTAGAGATGTCGGGCAATCCAAAGGCCTTCAATGATTTGTTGGCGTGCATGTACCACGGTGCGCATGTGGCCTTGCTGGGCATTCTGCCCAAAAACACCGGCATTGATTGGGACACGGTCATTTTCCGGGGGCTGGAGCTCCACGGGATCTATGGCCGGCGGATGTATGAGACCTGGTACAAAATGACGCAGATGACGCTCACCGGCTTTCCACTCGAGACCGTGCTGACTCACCATCTGCCGATCACCCGCTGGTCGGAGGGGTTTGAGCTGATGGCCTCAGGTCAATGCGGCAAAGTGGTGTGTGACTGGACCGGCGAGGTGCCTGATCAGTGAACGTCTTGCTGCATCCTGCGCGCGTGCTGAGCCGAACCCAAGCGCTGATTGGAGGCGGATTGGTGCTGGTCATCGTGGCCGCGTTGGCAAGCGTGGGCGGACTGATCACCGACGGGGTGTTGAACCTCGACTACCACGCCCTCAACAGCCTCTCCGAGACCACCGAAAACAGCGGTCTGAAACACCTGGCGCAAGGCTTGGCGAATGTTGTTTGGATGGCATTGGCTTTGCTGGTGGCCTCGCACGTCATCAAAGCGCCCGTGGCCTGGCTGGACTGGCTGGCCCACGTGTCCTTTGCACGCTGGCCGTTGGTGGGGGTGAGCGCCTATCTCGCCTTGCCTGGCGTGAGCGAGACCATCATCGAACTGAGCACCCGACTCAGTGCACTGGATGTCAACGATGGCAACCACGTCATGGCCCCTGCCACGCACCTCCTGCCTGCCATGGAATTGATGCTGTGGTCATTGCCCAGCCTGCTGGGCCTGGCATGGATGATTTGGCTGCTGTTTGATGCCTATCGCCACCTCACACAAACCCGCTCGATCCAGACCACGGTCAGCTTTGGCGTCGCGCTGGTTGTCGCACAAGGCCTGAGCCAACTGACCATTTTTTGACACCCGCGCGCCTCAGTGGCGACACTGAGTGTCACGCCCTGGTCGCCAAGCCCCATCCCTCGCCCCGCCAGATTGGCACAGTCGTTGCACCCTCCAAGAGTGTGGCCATCATTGTTTGGCCGTTATCCAACTCACATTAAAGGAGGTTTCCATGCGCATCGACCCAAGCCAAAGCGCCTCACTGGCGCACCACACCCCTCGCCTGCAAGGCTTTAGTTTGATTGAACTGATGATTGTGATTGTCATCATCGCCGTGCTCGCCAGCGTTGCCATCCCGGGGTTTCAAAACCAAGTGGCCCGCTCACACGTGATGGGCGGCATGAGCGAGGTCCGCGCGTTAACCACGGCCTATGAGGACCTTGCGCTGCGGGGGATCACGGATTTTGAGCTGGTTGATCTTGGGGCGACGGGTGAAGGCAACGCCACGCAGCGATGCACCTTATCGATGGAGTTGCCCGACCCAGACTCAGGCGACGGTGCACTCATCTGCTCGTTGCTTGGAAGCCCCCAAATCCAGGGGCATACGGTTCGATTTGAACGCGACGGAGCGCAAGGGCGTTGGTCTTGTATCAGCGATCTGCCATCGGCGTTCATTCCCGACAGTTGTCAAAGCAATGAGGCTTAAGTCAGCACCCGCCAGGTTGCGGGCGAGTCAACGCATCGCGCTGCTCGACCAACTGCACACGCTGTTGGTGGCCCATCTTCCCATTTTGGAAGCGCTGCGGGTGGCTGGGCGAGTGCACCCTCACGGCGCGGCTCGCCAGGTGGTTGATCGATGGCTGGCGTCTGTGCAACAAGGGCATGGGCTGGCCCATGGATTTCGGCAACTCGAACCGCTGTTTCCCAAAACTGCAACAGCCATGATTCAGGCGGGGGAGACAACCGGCACCCTCACCCAAGCCATCGCGGATGTGGCCAGTGAACAGAAAGCCCACCACGAGGCCACCCAACGGCTGACCAGTGCGCTGGCCTATCCCGTCAGCGTGCTCATGGTTGCCGCCTTGGTCTCTTTTGGGCTGCTGCTGGGCGTGGTGCCGCAATTTGAGGCGCTGTTTGACGGGTTGGATGCCCCGATGCCAGGCCCCACCTTGGCCATTCTCAGCGCATCCAATGCCGTGCGAAGCCTGGGTTGGAGCGACTGGGCGTGGGGGATGGGTTCCGGTCTGGGTATGATTTTGGCCTACCGACTTAGCCCCAGGGTTCGGGCGCTTGGTGCAAGCCTGGTTGATCATGCGCCCGTGCTTGGCGCATTGCTCCGTGCCAAAAGCGCACTCACCGTCACTCGCAGCATGGGAACTTTGTTGCGCGCGGGCTTGCCACTGGCTCAAGCGCTCGAGTTGGTGAGCCAAACCACAGCACATGTGGCGCACCGACAAGCGTTAGAAGACACCCATCGGCACATCACCCAGGGCGGGTCACTGGCTCAAGGGCTGGCTCAAACGGCCGCCTTTCCTGAGTGGATGGTGCACCTTGTTGGCATTGGCGAGGGCAGCGGGCGGCTGGATGCATTGTTTGATCAGGTGGCTTCAATGTTGCAAAGCGATGTCAACAATGCTCTGGATCGCTCGCTCGCGCTGGTTGAACCGATTATGATGGTCACGGTCGGATTGTTGGTGGGTGGCCTGCTGATTGGACTGTACCTGCCGATTTTTAATCTGTCGAGCGTCATGATGTGACATCACTGATCCTTGTTGAGGTCACTGAACCTGAGGACTCAAGGAGCCTGAATTGATTGAAACATTGCTGGCTTGGCCAACCTGGGCACAGCTTGTTATCGCTGGCGTGATGGGCCTGATTGTCGGCAGCTTTATCAATGTCGTGATCGTGCGGCTGCCCGCCAGGCTGATGCACGCTTGGCATGTCATGGTGTCTGAGTCCGATCACACCGACACCCCCGCCCCACCCGGGCTGATTTGGCCTCGCTCACGGTGTGTCCATTGCCATCATGGCATCGCATGGCATGACAACATCCCGGTCATCTCTTGGTTGGTGCTGCGAGGCCGCTGTCGCCATTGCGAAAACGCCATCGGCTGGCGCTATCCGATCGTTGAGGTGTTGTGTGCCGCGGCCACCGTGCTTGTTGTCTGGCAATGGGGGCTCAGCTGGCCAACGCTGGCCGCTGCCGGCATGGCGTGGACCTTGATTGCCGCCTCCGCGATTGACCTTGAGCACCATCTGTTGCCCGATGTATTGACCCTTGGCCTGTTGTGGGCCGGCCTATTGATCAATGCCACTTGGAGCTGGTTCGCAACCCCCAGCGACGCCATCTGGGGCGCGGTGGCTGGGTTTTCGATCTTGTGGCTGGTGCTTCACGGGTTCAGACTCTTGACTGGCAAGGAGGGCATGGGCGGCGGCGACCTGAAGCTGTTGGCCGCGTTGGGCGCTTGGCTGGGTTGGTCGCTGCTCCCGATCGTGCTGTTTTTGGCCAGCCTGATGGGCTCAGTGGCAGGACTATTGGGGATGGTGCTCGCGCAGCGCGGGCGCGACACGCCCATTGCATTTGGCCCACACTTGGCGTTGGCCGGTTGGTTGGCGCTGATCTGGCATGCCCTGCTGGGCGATTGGCTGATGTTTTAGACATGCCCGCGCCCGATTCAGCGGTCGCGTGGGTCGATCAGGTTCTGGCCGATGCCGTGGCGAAACGGGCTTCTGACATCCACTTTGAACCGCTCGGCGCCACGTGCCGCATTCGGCTCAGAATCGACGGCTTATTGGAGGAGCATGCGCAGCTGCCTCAACACCTGACCGACGCGGTCACCGCGCGCATCAAGGTGATGGCACAGTTGGATATTGGAGAGAAGCGTCTGCCGCAAGATGGCCGATTAAAACTCACCCAAGCCAACGCAGCGCATGAGTTTCGAGTGTCCTCCTGCCCCACTTTGTTTGGCGAAAAAATCGTGCTTCGTCATGTGGATGCGCTGATCCATCTGCCCAAGACAGACCAGTTGGGCATGCGCTCGGAGCAGCACGCCCAGCTCGAGGCAGCCCTGGCGTGTCCTTGGGGGCTGATTTTGGTCACCGGACCCACAGGCTCGGGGAAAACAGTGACTTTGTATGCTGCCCTCCAGCAGCTCAACCAAACGCATCGCAATATTTCAACCATCGAAGACCCGATTGAGATGACCCTTCCAGGGGTCAACCAAGTCGCCCACCATGAGGGCATCGGACTGACGTTTGCCCATGCGCTGCGCGCTTTTCTCAGGCAAGATCCTGATGTTTTAATGATTGGCGAGATCCGTGACCGAACCACCGCCAAAATTGCCGTCCAAGCGGCACAGACCGGCCATCTTATTTTGTCGACCCTGCATACCAACACCGCGCTGGCCACCTTGACACGCTTGCTGCACTTGGGCGTTGACCGCGCCGATGTTGCATCGGCATGCCGACTCATCATCGCGCAAACCCTCATGCGAACCTTGCACGCATGTAAAACACATGATCGATCAACCTCCGCCCAGCGCCTGATGGCCAAAAGCCCCGGCGCCAAAGTGTATCGGGCCGTCGGGTGCCCGGCCTGTCGACGCGGCTATTTGGGCCGCACGGGGGTGTTTGAGACCTTGCCGATCACTCAAACACTGCAAGCCCAGATTGCCCAGGGCCACTCGGACGTGGGCTTGGCCGCACAAATTCAAAAACAAGGCGGGCAGACCCTTAATCAAGCGGCATTGGCGCACGTGCTTGAGGGGCGATCGTCCATGGCGGAGTATCAGCGCATCACCGCCACGCTCAACGAGCCGTCGGTCGCAGGCTTGGCTTAATTCAAACCGCGCTTTGTCAGGTGCTGATGGACCGCGATCATGGACCCAAACACGCCGATCAACCCCATCATTGCCATTGTCGCGATCATCGTTGCCGCGCTCGGGCCCTCCAATTCAAAAGCACTGCCATAACTGTCAGCCAGCGCCGTTATCGGGCCATGCAAGGCGCCAATCACGACATAAACCAGCGCAATGGCCAACATGCTAGAAAAGGTGCCCAGCCAAAAGCCCGAGTATAAAAATGGCCTGCGAATAAAGCCCGGCGTCGCCCCGATCAATGCCATCACCTCGATCTGATGCCTGCGCTGGTGAACGTCCATGCGAATGGCGTGCGCAACCACGAACACAACGGCAAGCAACAACAGCGTTGACAAGATCACCACCAATCGCTGACCCACCTCCAGCAATGACCTGAACCGCTGCAGCCAGGCCTGATCAACAATCACTTGCGCAATGCCCGAAGTGTCTTGCAGTTGAGCCACCAAGGCATCGGTAGAGGCTTGAGGGTCAACCCCCAATACGACCACCCAAGGCAGCGGATTGTCCTCATAAAAACGAGCAATGTCCTCGAGCGCCGTGGCCAAGCCGAGGTTGTTTAGCGCCTCCCTCAGCCCGGCCTCGGGACTGATCGGGTCAGCGGTGACCACATCGGGCCGAGCCGCTAACCGGGCGCTTAGACGCCGCACCTCAGTGTCGGACAGCTCACGCTCAGCAAAAACTGACAGCGTGACTTGGGCATCCATGTCACCAGCCACGGCATCAAGCTGACTGACGGCCAAATGAAGCAAAAGCGGCAAGCTGAGCGCCAATGCAAGCACCACGATGGTCATGGCAGAGGCCACCGGCCGGCGAACAAACTCACCCAGCGAGGAGAAAAAACTGTAGCCGTGCCGCCGAGCCCAAGCACGCACGGCATCGCGCATAGAAACGCGCGGCCGCATCGGCGGACGCGACTTAAAGCGCGCCTTGCCCATCCACCAACCCACCTTGAGCGAGTGTCCAACGGGGCTTATCAAAGCCTGAAATTAAATCCACATCGTGCGTGGCCACCAACACCGTCATCCCCAACTCGTTGAGGTTCACAAAAAAGCGCATCAGTTCTTTGGACAAATGAGGATCCAGGTTGCCCGTCGGCTCGTCAGCCAAAAGCACCGCAGGCTTTGCAATGATGGCACGGGCGATGCCAACCCGCTGCTGCTGGCCACCTGAAAGCATCGGTGGATAAGCGCGCTCTTTGTCCAACAGATCGACTTTGTCCAGTGCTGCTCTGACTCTGCGCTTGATCTCCCGATACTCAACGCCTGCGATCACCAAAGGCAGCGCAACATTATCAAACACCCGCTGGTCTTCTAACAGACGGTGGTCTTGAAAGATCACACCAATTTGGCGACGAAGGTGGGGCACGTGGCGCTTAGACAATTGAGCCACATTGCGGCCGTCAAAAAGCAATTGTCCCCGCGTGGGACGCTCGATCAAAGCAATCAGTTTAAGCAGGGTTGATTTCCCGGCGCCTGAGTGCCCTGTCAAGAAAACCATTTCACCCCGATCGAGGCTGAAGCTGACATCACTCAGCGCCAGGCCCGTGCCTGGATATTGCTTGGAGACGCGCTCAAACTGAATCATACGCCGCCCAACAGTTGGCTCATGTTCAGGATGGGCAGCATGATGGCCAACACAATGTACATGACCACCAAACCCACCAACAAAATCATTATTGGCTGAATCACCGACAGCACCACCGACTGGGCCGCATCCAGGCCCCGCTCTTCAATGTCGGCAGCTTGCTCGAGCATCGTGCCCAACTCACCGCTTTTCTCACCGGCATGGACCAGGCGCTGGGCGATGCTCGATACCCAAGGCGATTGCGCAAGCGCCTTGGACAATGATGCCCCTTCACTCACCCGACGACCCACCGTCTCAATGTCAGCTTTGGCCACTTGGTTGCCCAAGACGCTGGCACTGACTTTTAAAGACGCCACCAATGGCACCGCACTCGAGACCATGATCGATAACGTTCGCATCAGCAGCGATGTCTGATGGGCCGAGATCACTCGCCCAATCAGAGGCAGTCGCAAAGCCAACACATCCACTCGCCACCGCACCGCGCGCTGACGATACGCCAAAACCCCCACAACCCCCATCAGCACCAACCCAACAGCGCCCACAGCGCCATATCGTGTGACGATCTCCGACAGCGCAAGCATTGAGCGGGTGATCCAAGGCAAGGTTTGGCCCGCGCCTTCAAAGACAGTGATCACTCGAGGCACCACGACCCCAATCAGCGCGCCCACAACCCCCATGGCCACCACGAATAAAAACGCCGGGTACACCAAAGCCAACCCAATCCCTCGCCGCATGGACTGACGCTTGGCCGCATATTCAGCCAGCCGCTCCAAGACAGGGCCCAGCTGACCCGTCCGCTCGCCGGCAGCGACCGAGGCGCTATAGAGCTTGGGAAACATTGATGGGAACTGACTCATCGCTTGTGACAGACTGTGGCCTTCCAAGACCTGAGAGCGAATCGCCGCGAGCACACGCCGCGTGCTGTTGCGGTCGGCCTGCTCCGTCAAGACCCCCAACACCTCCTCAAGCGTCATGCCGGCCTGAAGTAAAGTCGCCAACTGGCGAAGGATGATGGCACGCTCGCTGGCACTGGCCCAATGCCGTCTCGTGCTTTGCGTGCGCTCAACGGCTTGCACCTCCAACGGCACCATGCCTTGTTCGCGAATCAGTCCTCTGGCTTGGCGTGCGGTATCGGCCTCAACCACCCCGCGCTTGATCTTTTGCGCCGCATCAATGGCTTGATACTCGAAAGCACCCATGACTTTATTGCGCTTGGCGAGTCACGCGCAAGACCTCTTCTATCGAAGTGATCCCTTGACTGACTTTCTCCCAACCGTCGGCAACAATTGACGGGGCATGCTCTCGGGCGATCGCACTGAGGGCGTGCTCATTTGAGCCGGCATAAATGGCGTCTCTCAAGCCAGGCGTGACCTTGACCACCTCATAGATTCCGGTGCGTCCTCGATAGCCTGTCTGCCCTTGAGAAAGATCGGTGCGCGGTCGCCATGCCTGAACGGGTGCGCCCTCCAACCCGAGCACATCGGGTGCTGTCCACACCTGCTCACAGGCTTCGCGGTCGACCACCCGCACCAAGCGCTGTGCCACAACCCCAATCAGGCTTGAGGCCAACAAAAAGGGCTCTATTCCCATATCCATGAGCCTGGTCACCGACCCCAGCGCCGTGTTGGTGTGCAGCGTGGACAAAACCAAATGACCGGTCAATGAGGCCTGCACCGCCATTTGAGCCGTCTCGACGTCACGAATCTCTCCAACCATGACCACGTCCGGATCCTGTCTGAGAATCGCTCGTAAACCTCGGGCGAAAGTCAAATCAACTTTCGGATTGACTTGGGTTTGACCCACACCATCGAGATCATATTCAATGGGGTCTTCGACCGTCATGATGTTTCGGCTGCGATCATTGAGTTGCGAGATGGCGGCGTACAGACTTGTCGACTTGCCTGAGCCCGTCGGCCCTGTGACTAAGATGATGCCATGCGGCCTCGACAACAGCTCATCCATGGTCCCGCGCGCCTGGTCTGACATGCCCAACTCATTGAGGTCCAGCCGACCCGCCTGCTTATCGAGCAAGCGGAGCACAACGCGCTCGCCATGGCTCGAGGGCAGCGTTGACACGCGAACATCCACTGCCCGGCCACCAATGGTCAAGCCAATGCGTCCATCTTGCGGCACCCGCTTTTCAGCAATATCCAACTCGGCCATGACTTTCAACCGAGAAACGATCAACGAGGCCAGCGCCCGACTGGGCGCCATAACCTCATGCAGCACCCCATCGACCCTAAACCGAATGGCCAGACGATCCTCAAAAGGCTCAAAGTGAATATCTGACGCTTGAGCTTTCAGCGCTTGAGTCAACACCCCATTGATTAAGCGAATAATGGGGGCATCATCCTCACTGTCTAAAAGATCGGATGACTGTGGCAAGTCATCAGCCAGTTGAGACAAATCAAAGTCATCGTCAAGATCATCGATCACCTGCTGGGCGCTGGCGTTCGGGTTTTCATAGAGTCGAGCCAGTAGACCATCAAATGCTGCCGGTGGCATGGTCTCAATGGCCACCTCCCGCCCCAAGTGGCGAAGAACATCCTGCACCGCCGCAGCATCTGCAGGCGCACGGACAGCGAGGGTCAGATCACCTTCACCCTGATCGACCACGGCAACACCGCGGTGTTTGGCAAACCGGTAATGGGGGCGAAAATCAGCGTTCATTCGGCGGTGGATTTTGTAAAAAATCACTCAGCTCAGGCAGCAGCGGCGCGTCCTTGGCGGGACTGAGCGATTGTGCCTGATCGATGTTTCGCTGTTGCGCGTCGCGAATGATGGAGTACTTGCGGCCAGTGACCTCATCGAGCACCTGATCATCGCGCAAAATCACGGGCCGAATGAAGACCATCAGATTGCGTTTGACGTTGTTGTTTCGGCGATATTTGAACAGCTCGCCCAGCACCGGGATCTGCCCCAGGCCTGGAACAGACTCCAACTGCTCTTGAACATCTTCTGTGGTTAAACCTCCCAGCACCAAGATGGCCCCGTCGGGCACCATGACTCGAGTGGCAATTGTTCGCTTATTGGTGATCAAATCAACCGCGCCAGATGAGGGCGCCAATGTAGACACCTCTTGCTCAATGGCCAGCATCACCTGATCACCCTCATTAATGTGTGGCGTGACGTTGAGTTTGATTCCAATCTCTTTTCGCTCAATGGTTTGGAAAGGGTTCACTTGCCCATCGGACGATGCGATGCCTTGGGCAGAAAAGCTGCCTGAAACAAACGGCACCTCTTGACCCACACTGATGCTCGCAGGGTGGTTGTCCATCGTGACCACCGAGGGTGTGGAAAGCACATTGGTGTTGGCATCTTGACTCAGTGCACGGGCCAACGCACCAATCTCTAAAATGTCCAATCCCAACAGGTCAGACCGACCGCGAACATACCCCAAGTTCAGCCCTTGGCCGGGCAACGTCAAACTCGCCGCCTCCCCACCCTGACCTGCCGCGCTGCTGAGGGTTAGGATGTTGTTCCCCCCCGATTGGAAATTGGTGCCGCCGAACAACCCATCATCGCCTGTGGCAAATGCTTGCCACTGGATTCCCAGCTCTTGACTGGTGTCCATCGCCACCTCCGCGATGATGGCCTCCACTTGGACCTGCGCACGGCGAATGTCGAGCTGGCGAACGACAGACTCGATCGTGCGGAACACCGACGGATTGGCCGTCACCACCAACGCGTTGGTGGCTTCATCGGCTTGGATCTTGGTTCGGCTTGAACCCTGCTCGCTGGGCTCTGCCAACATGCCTTGCAACACAGGCACCAGATCAGCGGCTGTTGCGTAACGAAGGTAAATGACCTGCGTTTGACCGTCCACCGACAGCGGCGTGTCCAAGTGCGCCACCAACGTCCGTAACCGAAGTCTGCGGCTGGGGTCCCCCGACAAGATGACCGTATTCGTCCGCGCGTCGGCAACGGCCTGCGCTTGGCTGGCGTTGGCGTACAGTCGCTCGATCAGACTCACCACCTCGGTGGCATCGGCATGAGAAAGCGCAATGGCCTCCAGCTCTTCTTTGCTTTGGGCATCCAAACGTTGGATGATGGTCTCGATTCGGCGAACACTGGCTGCACGATCAGACACGATCACCACGTTTGAGGGGGCATGGTGCGCCAAATACGCGGAGGCTGGGACCAAAGTGCGAAGGAGGCTCACCACCTCGCCGGCGTCCACATGGTCAGTGGCAATGATCCTCATCACGGGCTCATCACCCGACGCCCGCATCTGATCCACAGGCACCCGGCCGGAGGCTTGGGCGTCGCTGTCGGGAATAATGCGAGTCGTCACCCCATCTTCGATGGCGCTAAATCCATGCACAGCCAACACCGCCAAAAATACGTCGTAGACCGCCGCATCATCCAGTGCCTCATTTGAGACCACGCTGACCTGACCTGCCACCTGCGGGTCGATAATCATCGTCCGTCCCGTCATCTCTGCCACAGCATTAATCACGGTTCGGATGTCGGCGTCGGTAAAGTTGAGCACATGGGCATCTTGTTCATCTTGACCCCAAACATGCGCCGTTGGAATCAGCAAACAAGCCATGGCCAGCCAACTGATGGCCAACCAAGACCTGAGTTTTGAGACGAAAAGACTGTTCATGGTTTCGTGCACCCTCCACTCCAACCGTTGCAATCCATGCGAGAACCTGTCACAGCTCAGCCATCATCCACCCGTGGGCTCCAACATCTGGCGAAGCCCCTCAGCCGAGGGTTCAATGGTAACCCGTTGGCCGTTTCGATCGACCGTCAATGTCATGCGCTCACCGGATGCGATCTGTGTGACCCAATCGGTGAGATCTCCCCCCGATGGCAACTGCGACCCGACGGGCTGTCCATTGATGGCCACCAGCACATCATTGATCTGTAGGCCAGCGCGCGCAAACCACTCCGCCTCGGGACCCGGTCGCAACCTGAACCCACCTGACGGCACGGCCATCATTGCGACACCGCCTCGCCGCACGGCAACCGAATCCAATGGTGACTCGCTGGGCAACCCGCTCACCGACGCCACACCCACCCCTTGTGTCCAATCAAGCTCTTCGACCCTGGATGCACGCGTGGCGGGCGTGCTCGCTGACGCATCCGAATGGTCTTGCGCCTCACGCTCATGGAGCATCAGCACGCGGCGACCCTGTGGCCCGCCTAACACCACCGCAGTGGGCTCAATCTGTTCGATGGTCCGCCCATCGGGCAATGTCTCACCCACCCGAAACATGCCGTCTCTCGACGACAGCCCGCGAATCAACGCATAACCAGTCGAATCACTCGGCGATTGTGGGTCTTTTGTGTACACCACGCCCACCAGCGACAAACGGCTCTCATCGACAGGCAGCCGGGCAACGTCGGTGGCGCGAGCCCGGGTCTGACCACCGAACAGCGTCCAGTCGACATTGTGACTGGCGCCGGCCGGCACAGAGCGCTCCGCTTGATCAGCCAAATCGCGACTTCCCAAAGTCGAGTGATTCACCTCTGGGCCCACAATCAATAGCCAAAAAAGCCGCGCCACCAGCCAAGCGGCCATCATCACCAGAGCGACTGTCACGATCAAGGGGGCACGAGCGGCCCAAGCAGCTGTGTCCACCGCACCTTCACGACGCTCCATCCATCGGTCTTTGATCGCCTGCAGGGTCATCAACACCGCCTCCCTAAAAGGCCTGTACCCATGAGTTATTGGAGGTTAGCACACGCCGCCCCAAAGCACCCACGCTTGATTCTACTGGCGCCGCCGCCTGCCCGACCTCGACCGCCCACGCTGACCGGATCCAGAAGATTTTTTTCGTGGCGGTGGGCGTTTGAGCGTGGGCAACGCATCTGGATCGTGGTTCACGACGGGCAAATCAAGCCCGATAAAGGCTTCAATCTCAGGCAAGTAAAAGGCGTAGTCCTCGCACGCAAAACTGATGGCATCGCCTGATGCGCCCAAACGTGCCGTTCGTCCAATGCGATGCACATAGTCTGCAGCGTCTTGCGGCAAATCGTAATTGATCACGTGCGAGACATCCGGGATGTGCAGACCCCGTGCGGCGACATCGGTGGCGACCATGACATCGATATCGCCATCATGAAATCTTTTGAGCAACTTCTGGCGCTTGGCCTGGGGCACATTGCCCGCCAACATGGCTGCATTCATTCCGTTGGCCTTGAGGGTCCGCGCCACCGTGTCCGCGCCGTGGCGAGTGTTCACAAACACCATGGTGTGCGCACAGGATCGTTCTTTGAGAAGCGAGTACAGCAGCGGCAGTTTCTCCCGGTTGGCCGGGTAGTACACCACCTGCTTGACTCGCTCGGTGGTCATTTGCTCTTCTTCGATCCGAATGGTCTGTGCGTCTTTCATGTGCTCATAAGCCAGCTCGGTCACTTTCAGTGGGAACGTGGCTGAGAACATCAGGCATTGGCGTTGATCCGTGCTGGGCATGCGTCGAAACATGAAACGAATGTCGGCAATGAACCCCAAATCAAACATCCGGTCTGCCTCATCCAACACCGCAACTTCGATTGACTTTAAGTCGTAGATGTTTTGTTTGAGGAAATCGATCAAGCGACCGGGTGTGCCGATGAGGATATCCACTCCCTCAGCGATCGCATCTTTCTGGCGTTGATAATCAACGCCGCCATAGGCCAAAAGCGTGGTCAAGCCGGTGTGCTTGCCCAGGCTTTCAGCATCCTTGTGGATTTGGATGGCCAGTTCGCGTGTGGGCGCGATAATGACAGAGCGAGGATTGCGGCCAGCCTGAGTCGACGGCGACTGAAGCAGCTTTTGAAACACGGCGAGCAGAAAGGCCGCCGTTTTGCCGGTTCCAGTGCGCGCCTGACCCAGCACATCACGCCCCGCCAATGCCGTGGGCAACGTTTTGGCTTGAATTGGCGTGCAGTGGCTAAAGCCGGCCTCATCAAGGCCTCGCTGAATGCGCTCATCCAGTGCCAGCTCGGCAAAGGCCAACTCCGTCAATACGGTCTCTTGACTGGCGGCGGCGGGCGTGTCGGTGTAATCAGTGTCCACAAAATTTCCTAGTAATTTAGATTTGGCCGTCGCATGGTCCAGTTAAATCCGTTACCATGAAGGCCACTTACTGCAGTTCCACCCAGCTTAAGGAGCAGTTTCAGCATGAGCGTCAATCCAGTACATGTGTCTGAGAGCACCTTCGATGAGGTGGTCATTAACGCCGATGGACCCGTCTTAGTTGATTACTGGGCTGAATGGTGCGGTCCATGCAAAATGATTGATCCGATTTTACATGAGTTGATTGGTGAGTACGGCGATAAACTGACGATCGCCAAGGTCAACATCGACGAGAACCCACAAATTGCAAACCGCTTCAAAATCAGGGGCATTCCGACCCTCATGATCTTCGAAGATGGTGAACCTCAGGGCACCAAAGTCGGGGCCATGACAAAATCGGCCCTGAAAGAGTTTGTGGACTCGACCATTTAGGTCGGACCACACCAAAGGCGGAAGCCACACCCGGCGGCACAATCTGCCGGGCCACCCCACTGGACGCCCCCGCCCAATGGTGCTAACATAAGCATTCTGTAGCGAGTTCGATCGCCTGCCAACCAGACTCTCAATAGATCTTAAATAGAACTTTGACCTAATCCAGATGGTTAATTCTGCCGGTCAGGCCTGGGGCGATCGTGCGTTCCACCCAACCTCATTGTCACTCAACCTTTCTCAACAGACATCTCCATGAACCTCACAGAACTCAAACGAAAATCCGTACACGAACTCATTGAAATGGCCGAAAGCTTGGGGATCGAAAATATCGGTCGCTCGCGAAAGCAAGACGTTATTTTCGCGATTCTCAAAGCCAAGGCACGCAAGAAAGAGTCCATCTATGGAGATGGGGTCTTAGAAATTCTGCAAGATGGATTTGGCTTTTTGCGCTCCGCGGAAGCCTCCTACATGGCAGGGCCCGATGACATTTACGTCTCACCTTCCCAAATCCGCCGGTTTAACCTCCGAACAGGTGACATGATTTCGGGGAAAATTCGCCCGCCCAAGGACTCAGAGCGGTACTTCGCGCTTCTTAAAGTCGAAGAGCTGAACTTTGACAAACCCGAATACGCCAAGAACAAAATTCTCTTTGAGAACCTCACACCTGAGTTTCCAAGAGAGCAGCTCGTATTGGAGCGCGGCAATGGCTCCACTGAAGACATTACCGGCCGAGTGATTGATTTGATTGCACCCATTGGCAAGGGTCAGCGAGGCCTGGTTGTTAGCCCGCCCAAGGCCGGTAAGACCATGATGCTCCAATCCATTGCCAGCGCCATCCGAGCCAACAACCCTGAAGCTTACATGATCATTTTGCTGATCGATGAGCGGCCTGAAGAAGTCACAGAAATGCAGCGCAGTGTTGATGCTGAGGTCATTTCCTCAACTTTTGATGAGCCCGCGACACGCCACGTTCAAGTCGCTGATATGGTCATCGAGCGCGCCAAAAGACTTGTGGAGCACAAACACGATGTGATTATTCTGCTCGACTCCATCACGCGCTTGGCTCGTGCATACAACACCGTCGTACCAAGCTCTGGCAAAGTGCTGACCGGCGGGGTGGACGCCAATGCCTTACAGCGTCCGAAACGCTTTTTCGGTGCGGCCAGAAATATCGAAGGCGGCGCCAGCTTAACCATCATTGCCACTTCTTTGGTGGATACCGGATCGAAGATGGACGAAGTGATCTACGAAGAATTTAAGGGCACGGGCAACATGGAGATTCATCTCAGCCGGAAAATTGCTGAGAAACGGACCTACCCTGCGATTGATATCAACCGCTCCGGGACCCGACGAGAAGAGCTCATGGTCGGCAATGAAACCCTCCAAAAAGCATGGATTCTTCGACGCATTCTTCAGCCGATGGATGAGGCCCAAGCCATTGAATTCATGCTGGATAAACTCAAAATCACCAAAACAAATGAAGAATTTTTCAATTCGATGAAGCGCTGATGGGAACCTGCCGATTCAGAAAGTGTCCATCACCATAGAGAAATTTTGCAATAACGAGGGTCACCTTTAATGACCGAACAAGATGCGCACATCACCATCCTTTTGGTGGAAGACCACAGCGATTTGGCCGCAAGCGTTGGGGACTATCTTGAGAGCGCGGGCTATGCGATGGATTTCGCCGCCGACGGCTCGATCGCACTGAATCTCTTAGAAGACAACAAGTACGACTTGATTGTGCTTGATTTAATGCTTCCCAAAGTCGATGGAATTAAGGTCTGCAAATCACTGCGAGACCAAGGGGACGGCACACCGATTCTCATGCTCACGGCCCGAGACCAAATTGAAGACAAGGTGCAGGGTTTTGAGGCGGGCGCTGACGATTACCTTGTAAAGCCGTTTGCGATGCAGGAGCTGGAGATGCGAATTAAGGCGCTGATTCGGCGGGCACGTGGCGAAGTATCCGATGGCGCCATTCGCGTGGGCGATTTGATATTTGATCCGCGGACCATGCGTGTAGAAAGAGAAGGAAAACGCCTCAACTTATCGCCCACCTCGGTACGCATCCTCAAGGTCTTGATGCGAGAATCGCCTAAGCTTGTCACGCGAGAACAGCTCGAACATGAGCTGTGGGGTGACATGCTGCCAGACTCGGATACCCTGCGATCGCACATGTATAACCTGCGAAAATCGCTGGATCGTCCCTATAAAACGAAGCTCCTCCACACGGTCCAAGGCTTGGGCTTCAAGATCGCCCTGCCCGACGAGGTGTAATCACCTCGAGTGCGGCTGACCTTGCAAGAAAGTCTCGAGCACGTGGGCATGCCCACCGCGAAAACGCTGCCACTCCATACGAAACCAGGGCGCCACAGCGTGACCTGAATGGTTAGGATCTGTCCAGGCATCCACCTCCTCCAGCCCCAGCCATTGGATGGACGCTATCTCGGTGGGATTGGGGGAGACCTCCGCCAGTTTCGCGCGCCCAAGAAAGACAGAGCACAGCTCAGACTCAGCGCCCAGGTCTCCAAACTGAGCATGGTATTGGAATTGATAAGCGTACGACAGCGGCGTTGACAACCCCAGCTCTTCTTCCACGCGCCGCTGGGTTGCCAATGTCATGCTCTCGCCCACTCGAGGGTGCGAACAACAGCTGTTGGCCCAATACAATGGCCACAATCGCTTGCTTGACGCGCGCTGCTGGACCAACAAACGATCCTGCTCATCGAATAAAAAGACAGAAAAAGCGCGGTGCAAAACCCCCTCACCATCGTGGCATGCCCCTTTTGACAACTCGCCGATGGCTTGGTCGTTCGAATCGACCAGGATCAACATTTCATCATCGGAAGAAACCACGTGATGGCTCATGGGCCTGAGACCCCTCCGACCTCCACTTCAAGCGCGTGATAGCCCGCCTCGCGCATCGCGCGCGCGACATCTCGGCTGCTGTCGGGGGCCAATGCGATGATGGAACCACCACCGCCGCCGCCGGTCAGTTTTGCGCCAATTGCGCCATTGTTGCGCGCAATTTGAATCAGCTCCTCGATCTCAGGGCTTGAGACTTGCATCGCATTGAGCAAGCCTTGATTGACATTCATCAATTCACCCAGCGCGGAATGGTCTCCAGCCTCCAAAGCATCCAAAGACAGCCCCACCAAACCATCAATTTCATCAAAAAGCCGCTCATACAACACCGGATTGCGCTGCCAAGCCTCGCGAACACGCGCGACGGTTTTTGCAGTCAAACCCTCAATCCCGGTCATCCCGATGACCATGGGCAAAGGACGGGCCGGCTCGATAATGTCGCGCGCTGGCGCATTTCCGGCTCGATAGAGCATGAACTCTCCAAACGTCGCCAACGTGTTGTCCAGCCCTGACGGCGTCCCATGCGCAATCTTTTCGCACTCAAAAGCCAATTGATTGACGCGATCATCATTGAGGCCAAGCTGAAAATGGGCATCCAAAGCCCGAATCACGGCCACAGCCAAAGCCGCGGACCCACCCAGGCCCATCGCCCTTGGAACATTGGGAAACACCTCGATGCGAATTGAGCGATCCATCAAGCCCAACGCTTCCAACACGCGCGCGATGGAGCGGGTGAACGATGGGGGATGCTTGGCGCCAAAGTCCAACCGCTGTTCAATGCCCCACCGAGGAATGATCAACTCGCTGTGCTCACGCTGATCGTCGATCCGCGCCTGGATGGCCAGCGGGATTGGTGCCGCGATGGCTCGACGCCCATAGACGACCGAGTGCTCACCGAGCAAAATGATCTTGCCATGTCCCGCACCCACCGGCTCACCTTCCAGCGTCTCAGCCGTTTCGCTGTGACCTGCGGCCACTTGAGGATGCGTTTGCGCCTCAACAGCCTTCATGATCTCTTGTGCCTTCCAAATCTTAATCTCACCTGAGGCCACAAGCCGGTCAACGACGGTGTCAAAGAGCTCTGGCGGCGTGCCTGCCGCGGTCGCCACCGACCGGGCGTGCAGCGTCATGTGGCCCTGCTGAATGCCCTCGGTGACCAACGCTCTCAGCGCTGAAAACGTTTGAGCCAAACCCACCGCACCCATCACTTCCGCCAGCTCACGCGCTGAGGATGTTTTCATCAATCGCAGATTGAGCGCCACCGTGGGATTGGTCTGCAAAGGACCCCCTACCGTGCCCACTTTGATTGGGACCTCGAGCTCACCGAGCAAATCGCCATTGTCGGCTTTGGACCATTCAGTCAGCGCGGTGTAATGGCCTCCCCGAGCGGCATAGGCGTGTGCACCGGCCTCGATGGCACGCCAGTCATTGCCCGTAGCCAATGCCACTGCATCAATGCCATTCATGATGCCTTTGTTGTGCGTGGCGGCGCGATACGGGTCGACACGCGCAAAATCATTGGCCACGATGATGCCGTCTCTGACCTGCTCACCATCGAACCCCTTGCCGCTGAGTAACGCCGTGGGGATCCGCACTCTCGCCCGAACCAACGCGCGGTCTGCCAAGTTCGATAAGATCCTAAGAAACACCCGTCCTTTGGAGATGGTCTCGACAAGCGATGCCACGCCCTCGCACATGGTGTTGACCAGATTCGCACCCATGGCGTCACAGGTATCAACCAACAAATGCAGCACCACCATGTCCCCACCGGGACCCTGGGAGGGGTGAACAAACACCTCCAGATCCTTGGCACCCCCACCGCGAGCAATCATCTTTGGATGCAGACTGTTGGCCAAATTTAGGATCTCGCCTTTGCGCTGCAGCAGGGCCGCCTTGGCTTGCGCGGGGTTGGGCACATCGACAATTTGGACCTGGCCAATGAGCATCGGGGGCTGACTGTCCACCTGAAAACCGCCGGCTTCCCTGGCAAGCTTGGCTGCCGCGCTGAGCGCGGCCACAATAGAGGGCTCCTCAACAACCAATGGCACCACATGGTCTTTGTCATTGATCAAGAAATTTAAGCCCAAACCCACCGGCAAGCCCATGACGCCGATGACGTTTTCAATCATCTTGTCGGCGAGGTTCACAGACAAGGTGTGCTGACCAGACTGCAGTGCTTGGAAGTCGCTGTGGTTCAGCCAACCATGATTATGGACAGTTTGAACCCGCTCAGCCACGCTCATCTTATAGAACTTAGGAATGCGTGATTGATCCACCCGAGCGTCTTTTTGCTGTTTGTTTGGCGTGTCCCCGGCCATCGCTGTTGGCTCCACTGATCGTTATTTGTGTTTTGGTGCGCTCACGCTTGCGGCTTGGACTCAAACGTTAACCCATCCTCGCTGGGCGTCAGTGCCATGGCCCAAAAGCCTGCGTCAGCCATGGCTGCCTTGACGGCCTGGGTCGCGTCGATGTCGGTGCTCAATACCACCCCAATGTCACCACCGCCCGCGCCGCTGGGCTTATACATCACCCCATGGGCCCGAGCCATGGATGCGAGTTGGCGATGTGTCGGCGTCGCAATGCAAGCCCCCATCAAACCGCCCATTGTACCCGTTTGCTGGCTGTAGTCTGCAAGGCTCTCAATAAAACCACCTATGTCACTGCTTTTCAACGCTTTTATGGACGCCTCAGCCAGCTGCTGCAACACCCGAAATTGCCGAGACCATGCTTGAGGCTCGGCCTCCTTCCATGCCTGATATCGCGCCACGAAGTTCGAGCTCGAAGCAGTTTCACCGGACCAAACAATCAATCCTGACAGCGAATCAGGCCAAGGCACAGCTCCCCAAGTGGGCGGGTGCGGAGACGCCGATCCCAAGCGATACTCAATCACGCCGCCGTGGATCACAGCGGCCAGATCAAGGCCGCTGCCTTGCACATGAGACGGCAAGGCGCGCACAACAGCATGAAGGTCTGCCGGCGCCGGAGCCTTGCCATGGCGCGACCGCATTGCCATGCCCGCCACCACTGCAGCCACCGCGGCACTTGAACCCAATCCGAGCTTGGCGGCGGTGTCCGCATACAGTGCGCGAGAGTCAACATGCAGCGTGCTCGGGCCCGCCAGCCATGCCGGTTCCCCATGCTCAATCAACCGTTGCAAGGCCCCCAGCGCTGAGCAGAGGTGACTTTGGTGATCACCCACCGCCCGCGTCCAATCCGACTCGCCCAGCGGCAGCGTCAGCGGTTTGTCTGTCAGAGGCGGCAAGTCCAACTCAATGCCGCCGCTTTTGCGCGGATGCCAATGTGCGTTGACGCGTCGATCAACCCCCATCGCCAGCGCCGGTGCGCCGTCCAGAACGGCGTACTCCCCAACCAAGATGACTTTACCCGGCGCGCTTGCTGCAATCATATCCGGCAGCCTCCCGGGCCCAGCGCTGAGCTCACCACCGACTGCACACCCGGCACTTGCTGCAAACGGGTCGCAACAGATTCGCCGTGACCGGGCAGGCAAACGGCCTTTACCTGAGGACCTGCATCCATGGTGAAAAAGACACCGTGGCCACTTTGCCGCAGCTCACGGATGGCGTGCAGACACTCAACACTCGAACCGTTCCAGTAGAGCACCGCCGGCTCCGCTGCCAGTGCGGAGGCGTGCATTTGCAGCGCGCTGGCCTCACTGAGCTCTGACAGCCTGTCAAAATCTCTCGACACAATGGCCTTCTCGGCTTCGTCGAGCACCTGCTCATTGTGTCTGACCCAAGCCGAATAGTATGGCGAGGTGGCCATTGTGTGCGTCATCCCCTTACGCGACGAGGTGCCCTTGGCCTGGGTTTGAGTGATGGCAACCACCACCTCCAATGGCCAGGCAGTATGGTCCAAGAGCTGCTCAGGGATCGCATCATGCCCATCTTGCGCTTGACCACGATGCATTCGACAAAAGCCACCCAATAATGACCGTGCTGCCGAACCGGAGCCAATGCGTGCCCATCGAGCCAGCTCGTCGGTGGGTGCTTGCAATTCAAAAGCCGCGTCCAGCGCCAGGACAAGTGCCGCAAAACCAGACGCCGATGACGCCAATCCAGCCGCCGTTGGGAACGAATTCACCGACTCGATTCGGCAGTACGATGCCATTGCTGGATACGCCGCGCGCATTCGAGACACCAATCTCAATACGCGTGCATCTTCTATGAGGGCCCCGTTGAGCGAGAAGACATCGCCAGACAGCGCCGTGTCCGGCGTCACCGTCGTGACCGTCTCCAGTTCATTGAGGGTGATCGATATTGAGCCGGTCGCTGGAAGGTTTAAATCGCCTGCCCCGCGCTTGCCCCAGTATTTGATCAGCGCAATGTTCGCGCCGGCACGTGCTCGGGTGGGTGTCATCTGGGGCCCGCTCATGCCGCCGACGCGGGCGAAAAGCGCGCTCTGGGGAATTCAATATGAATCTGGGTCCCCACGCCGAGCTCACTGGCCGCGCGAAGATCCCAGCCAAAACGATCACACAAGCGTCGCACAATCGCCAAACCCAGCCCATGACCCTCGTTGCTTCGGTCATGGCCCCTGACGAACGGTTCAAACATGCGATCAAGATCCTCCTCATCCATCCCGCGGCCAGTGTCGTTGATCATGACGCCACGACGGCAAATGACCACCTCAACCTCACCCTGGTCGGTGTACATCATAGCGTTTCTGACCAAATTGGTAAAAAGGATGACCAGCACCCGCTTGGGCGCTTCGACTTCAAGCTGCCCTCGCGCAACCAAACGATGCGTCACATCTGTGCTTCCTAAGGCCTGAGCCACTTCATCAAGCAGCTCGGTCAAAAGCGCGTTGATATCCACTCGCTCACTGGTCAACGAGGATTCTGCATCGCGGGCAAGCAAGAGCAATGTCTCAACCAGGTCTTCCATACCATCAACCGTGCGGCGCATTCGACCGATCACTTTTTGGCGCTTATCAGGCTGATCAAAGCGCTCAAGCAGATCCAGGTTTGCCTTGATCACGGCCAACGGCGTTCTCAGCTCATGGCTGGCGTTGCGCGTGAAGTTTCTCTCACGATGAATTGACGACTCCATTCGGTGAACAAACTGATTGAATGCATTGACCAGCGTGATGGCCTCGCTATCGTCGACCCCACCAAACTCTTGACTCGAAATGGGCTCAAAATGGCCCGCTTTAACATCGTAATTGCGGACCCGATCAGCCAGCTTCACCATGGTGGAGACCGCGCGGCGTGTGGCGACATACCCCACCCATGTCAACAGATAGATCAAAAGAAGCACTGCGGTTAACGGTGCCAGACCAAAGTACAGCGCCAATTGTGAAACCTGCACCTCATCAAACACCAAAAAAAGTCGAGCATTTTGGTGGGAGGAAATCAACACCAATGGCTCAAAACCCGCCTCAGCATCAACGCGAAAGTAACCATCGTCACGATCTTGAAGCCACTCAGGCAGCCTGCGCTCATCGCCTGCCACGCTCAAATACCCAGTCAGATTATTGGTGTTGGGCAACGGAAAGGCCGGGTCTTTCTCATAATGCGCCCAAAAGTGTTCAGCCTCACCGTTGAGCGCCTCTTTGACCAGCACCCGCTCAGCAATCAATCCGGCTGAAAACACCCCAAGAACCGTGGCCACACTGATGGCAACGATCTGGAGCACAAAAACGCGCACCAACTTTGTGTTGATGCCCCCTCGACCCACCCAGGCTCGCGGCGTCATGCCTCAACGCCGGCTAAAGCGGTAGTGCGCCACCTGCCAAGCTTGCCCATGGTCATATGCAAATAGCTCCTCGCAAGCCATAAAGAACATGCGCCAGCGCTGTCCCCAGACCTTCCACTCATCCCCATAAACGGCCTTCAAGATCGGGTCGACACTCGCTCGATTGGCGTCCATTTTATTCAGCCAAGCGCGCAGCGTGCTGGCATAGTGTTGCCCGCTGTATAGCCAGCGCCGGTCAAGCAACAAGTCATCTTGAAAGTGCAGCAAGGTGTCTGCCGCAGGCATCAACCCCCCTGTGAAGAAGTGACGGGCCATCCAGTCGTTTGTTGATGCCACTTCAAATGGGTAAGCCAAGAACCGGTGACAGAAGATGTGCACAAAAAGCTGGCCACCCGGGTTTAGCCATTGAGCAATGCGATTCAACAGCTGCTTGTAGTTCCTCACGTGTTCAAACATTTCGACTGAGACCACTCGGTCATAACGCTCAGTCAACTCAAGTTCATTGACATCAGCAGTGACCACCGTCAAGTTGGCCACCCCGAGCGATTTCGCTTTTGCATCAATGAATGCTTTTTGCGATGCAGAATTAGACACCGCCGTGATCTGACTGTCGGGGTAGTGGCGCGCCATCCACAAAGACAGCGATCCCCAACCACAGCCGAGCTCCAACACACGCTGCCCATTGGCCAGCTGGGCATGTTCGCAGCTGGCCTCGAGCATGGCACTTTCAGCTTCATCCAAGTGACTGATGCCTGGACTCCAAAGGCCTGATGAGTACTTTAACTGCTCACCCAAAACGGCTTCGAAAAACCCCGCCGCGACCTCGTAGTGCTGCTCGTTGGCTTTATCAGTATCGACAGCAATTGGCGAGGACGCCAGCGCATCAACCAGCCCCTGGATGCGCTCAGATTGGCGCTCAACATCGTAGACGTGCTCCGTCACCAGCTTTTGTTTCAGTCTCTGACGGATACTCCAGCGAATCAGAGTGTCCGGCACCCAGCCTCGCTCTGCCCAATCGACTGCACTCATAATGCCTCTTTTTCCATGTTCTGGGTTGGCGGCAGCTCATTGGCGTGTCGTGACCGCCCCAACCAAAAAAGCCCTGGCAGCACAATCGCCCAGCTGAGCCCCGTGGCTAGAATTACCTGCCATGTCGGCCCCACCCACTCGGCCGCACCAAGCTTAGACCCTGCATAGTATGACATCGGTGACCCCAATCCGCCGAGCAATGCAGCAAGCCACAGTTTGGCTTTGAAAAACTGCAAAGAATGGTTGATGGCCAACGCCAATGCCAGCCACAGCAGCATGATCCAAAATGGAGCAACCCCAGCCCAGGGCCACGGCATGGCGTATTCAATCAATCCCAGTTGAATCCAGGCGGTGTCCAGGGCCAACCCGAGGACCACGCAGACGCCCACCATGGTCCAGTCAAGGGGGTGACGGTTGGTTGGGTGCAGTTGCCATAACGCCAACGCGCCGACCACCACAAATCCAGGCCAGCCCCACCCATAGGCCGCCCCCGCAACACAGGCGGGCCAGCTGATCTGAAAAAGACCATGATTAATCCAAAAATTCCGGCGCATGTTTGAATTATGGCGCTTACTCGGTCAGGGCCTTGTGAAGCATCTCAGCTCCAAAACCCCGCCTTCATCGGAGATTGACAAGCGTCCGCCACACTGGCGCTGTTTAATCATCCAAGCGAGCATCCATGAATCATCCCACTCTACCGACGCTTTTCTTGGTGGCTTTGGCCATCACCCTATCGGGTTGCAACACACCCGGCAATCAACAGGCAGCTGAGCGCGCCGAGGCCAGTGTTAACGCATACTTGTCTGCCCTGGAGCGCTTCCCTGGCAACGACACGGGCATTGAGTCTGGTCTGGCCCGTTTTGAACAGGCGTATCAAGACCTGGCAGCGCCCGACATTGGTCAAGCCATCGAGGCGGTTTACGCCCCCAATATTTTTTTTAATGACACCGTCCACACGATCACCAATCGCGATGCGCTGGTGGCCTACATGCGTCAAACCGGTGAGAACTTAACCTCAAGCGAGATCACCATCCACCAAGTCATCCGCGACAACACAGACGTGTTTGTTCGCTGGACCATGCACTTTGTGATCGGCGAAGGCGATGAAGCCATTGATTCGCGCTCAATTGGCATGACGCATCTGCGCTTCAATGCGCAAGGCCAGGTCATCTTGCATCAAGACTACTGGGACAGCGCAAGCGCTTTGTACGCCCACCTCCCCATTGTTGGAATGGTGGTGCGTGCTGCACAAGATCGTCTGGCTGACGAGTGATCGCGCGTCAGTTGGGGCGCTTCCAAGTGGCCAAGAAATCGGGCACAGGCACCCTATCCAGCTGGTTTGCATCCGCCATCAACGCCTGAATGCGGCTTGCCTGATCGGGTTCGAACGTCGATTCGATGGCGTGCTTAAACTTCTCTTCCAGCTTCGGGATGCCCTCATCTCGTCGGCGGCGATGGCCGATCGGGAAATCAATCGATACCCGTTCGGTCTGAGTACCATCTTTAAAATGGATCTGGATTGCGTTGCCGATCGCGCGCTGCTCCGGATCAAAGTACGCTCGTGTGAACTCAGGATTTTCGCGCACGACCATGGTCTCTCGCAGCGCGTCAATCCTCGGGTCAGATGCAACCTCGTCGCTGTAGGACGCTGCGGTCAGTTCACCAAAAATTAAGGGCACAGCAACCATATACTGCAGGCAATGATCGCGATCAGCGTAGTTGTTCAACGGGCCGGTCTTGTCGATGATCCGGGCGCCAGCCTCTTGCGTCTCAATCTCAATCCGCTCGATCTCATCGAGGCGATTGGCCACTTGGGGGTGCAGGGCCAATGCGCACTCCACAGCGGTCTGGGCATGAAATTCCGCTGGAAACGCGATTTTAAACAAAACGTTTTCCATCACGTAACTGCCCAGTGGACGCTCAAGCGCGATGGCCTCGCCATTAAACAACACATCCTGAAAACCCCAACCGGGTGCGGTTAACGCCGATGGATAGCCCATCTGGCCATTCAGCGTCATGAGCGCCAATTGGACGGCACGCCGGCAGGCATCACCCGCGGCCCAGCTTTTCCGAGGCCCTGTGTTGGGCGCATGTCGATAGGTTCGAAGTGCACCGCCGTCCAACCAGGCTTGACTGAGCGCGTCAATCACCTGCTCCTGTCGCCCACCCAAAAGGCGTGTGACCACGGCCGTAGACGCGACACGCACCAGCAGCACATGATCAAGACCCACCTGATTGAACGAGTTTTTAAGCGCCAGCACGCCTTGAATTTCATGGGCCTGGATCATGGCCTGGATCACATCCTGGATGATCAAGGGGGGCTCGCCTTGCTTGATGCGTTGCTTGGAGACATAGTCCGCCACTGCCAAAATCGCGCCCAGGTTGTCGGAGGGATGGCCCCATTCTGCGGCCAACCAAGTGTCATTAAAGTCCAAATAGCGGATCAACACGCCAATATTAAAAGCCGCTTGAACCGGATCCAGCTCGTCAGATCGCCCAGGGACAGAGACCCCTGAACTCAGTTGTGCCTCGGGCACCACTGGCCCCAGCAGCCGAACACAGTCAGGAAACGCCAAGGCCAACATTCCGCAGGCCAAAGAGTCTTTAAGGCAATGATGCGCGGTCTCGAGGGCTTCGCTGGACTGGCAGGGTTCTCCACACACATACTCGGCAATGGCCACCAAAAGTGCATCGGGGTCCGGTCGCTCGGCTTGGCGGGTCAAAATCTCGCTGGTCATTGTCGGGCAACTCCTGTTTTGCCAAAACTGCGGTGATGGGTGATCGGGTATTTTACACTGGCCATCCGACCTCAACGGGATAACAGGCTCGAGGCCTCGCTGAAACAGTTCCCAGTGTGTTGACATCCCGTTCTGTAGACTGAAACTTATACAGCGTTGGTCGGTCACAATAAGACAGGCACGCTGGGATTCATTGAACACTTGAAGGCACTGTGAATATGAGCGAAATGACACTGACACAAAAAACTTGTCAGCCTTGTGAAGGTGGCACGGAACCTTTATCCAAAGACATTGCACACTCACTTTTGAACCAAATCGAGGGCTGGTCCATCAGTGAAGATGGCTCAACCATCAGCCGCACATTTCGATTTAAAGATTTTTATCAGACCATCGCTTTTATCAATGCAATGGCATGGGTGGCCAACCAACAAGACCATCATCCGGATTTTGAGGCTGGCTATAATCGATGCCAGGTGCACTACACCACACATGCCATTGGTGGACTCAGCGAAAATGACTTCATCTGTGCTGCCCGCATCGACGCGTTGGTGACAGGATAAGGAGCAACAGACCATGACAGACCATCCTCAGTTCACGCACTCTATCAAGCTCATGCTGGCTGGACTGACCGCAGCCCTGCTCAGCGCTTGCGCCACCATTCCCGACCCCATCGCAGGCGACGCCAGCCAGTTTTCTTCCACCGTGGCCAATCAGGCGACCCCCCAAGCGATTGGACAACGGGTGCGCTGGGGGGGCGTTTTGGTCAGCACTGAACCGCAAACGAATCGCACATGTCTAGAGCTGTTGGCGCGCCAGCTGGATCGAAGCGCCCGCCCCATTGTTGGCAATGATGTGCATTTTGGTCGATTCATGGCCTGCGGCCCCGGGTTTCGAGATCCAGCGGTCTACACGCAGGGTCGAGAGGTGACCGTGGTTGGCGAACTGACGGGATTCACCGAAAACCTGATTGGGGAATACACGTACCGCTACCCCATGGTGACTGCACAGAGCATTTACTTGTGGCCTGAGCGCTCGGAAAAAGACGACCGGCGCTGGGGCTATGCTGGGTTCTATACAGGATTTTGGGGACCCTACAACTACCCGGTTCAGCGCATTTATGTGCCCGTACAGAGAAAGGCGCCCGACGACGGCAAGTGACCACACAACGTCCCTCGGACGCTGGCCAAGAGCACAGGTGACGCCAGAACTGTTTTTTGATACAGTAATGTGATGCCATTGACCAAGCGCCAGCAGGCCATTTACGACTTCATTGCCGATCACGTCGATCGCCACGGATGGCCGCCCACGCGCGCTCAAATCGTCAAACACTTCAAATTTTCTTCACCCAACGCGGCGCAGTGCCATCTGAAAGCCTTAGAGCGTCAAGGCGTGATTGAGTTGATACAAGGCACCGCCCGAGGCATTCGGGTTATCGCTCGTGATTCCAACCCGGCGAGCGCCAAATCACTGCCTGTGATTGGGCGAGTGAGTGCAGGCCGACCCATTTTGGCTGTCGAACACCAGCAAGCCCAACTTTCTGTTGATCCATCAGCCTTTTCACCCAAACCGCACTTTTTGCTTAAGGTCAACGGTGACAGCATGATTGATGCAGGCATTAACGATGGTGACATGCTGGTGGTGCATAAAACGCCTGAGGCCAGAACGGGCCAAATCGTTGTCGCGCGCATCGATGATGAGATCACTGTCAAAGAGCTTAAACGTCGCGGGCGAGGCATTGAGCTTGTCGCGCACAATCCCGCTTACCCCCCCATCAAAGTGCGATCAGGCCAAGAGTTTGCCGTTGAGGGATTGGCGGTGGGTGTTATCCGTTCTTTCTCAAACGGGCAAGCTCTGTCTCACTAAAGCCCGCGCGCTTTCTTGCTGGCTCATTGTAGGGCCCCTTGGGGGGCGGCTGAAAATAAGTGTGCAGAAGCTCATCAAAGGTTGAGTCAGGCTCCAAGCCCACCAGACCGCAGCAATAGCGAAACCAGCGAGTCCCGATGGTGACGTGCGCTTCCTCTTCTTCCAAAATGATTTCCAATCGTCTGACGGTCTCGTGGTCCTCGGCTTGCTTGAGCTTGTCGATCATGCCGGGCGTGACATCTAAACCACGCGCCTCTAACACACGCGGCACCAAGGCCATTCGAACAAGCACATCGTGCTGTGTTTTGACCGCCATTGCCCAAAGACCATTGTGCGCCGGCAAGTCTCCATACTGAGCGCCCAAATCTGACAGACGCCCAGATAACATCAAAAAATGTCTTGCCTCATCGGCGGCCACGCTAAGCCAGTCCCAATAAAAGTGCCCCGGATCGGTACCGTGCGTGCCATCCGGCATTCCGTGGAAGCGGCAGGCCGCATCGAGACCCAAATTGATGGCATTAAACTCAATATGCGCAATGGCATGAATCAAAGCCACTCGCCCCTCGACAGATCCCAAGCCGCGCCGAGGCAGCTCATTCGGTGGAATTAACTCAGGACGATCGGGCTGCCCGCAGGGCAGCTCCTCGCTGGACCAACTCGGTTTGTCGTCGGCTTTTAAACCCTCAGGCTGATGCCTCACGAGTGACCAAAGGGCTTGCACTTGCTCACATTTGGTCCACGGATCTCTTTCGGCCAAAGCCGTCCGAGCCTGCTCCCAAACATTCTCAGTCATGGTCGAGCCAAGCTGCCAAATCCAGTGCCCATTAGCTTTGGTTGATCGCGTCAATTAGGGCATCTGCAAATCCGCTGGTGGAGACCTTCGTGGAGCCTTCCAGAAGCCTTGCGAAATCGTAAGTCACCACTTTGTCAGAGACCACTTTTTCAAACGCCGCTTCGATTAATTGAGTCACTTCAGGCCACCCGATGTAATCAAACATCATGCAGCCCGAAAACATCAGTGAGCTCGGGTTAACTTGATCTTTTCCGGCGTATTTTGGCGCAGTGCCGTGGGTGGCTTCGAACACTGCAACGTGATCGGCCATGTTTGCTCCCGCTGCAATCCCCATGCCGCCGACTTCGGCAGCCAAGGCGTCTGACAAATAGTCGCCATTGAGGTTCATGGTCGCCAAAACATCGAACTCCGCGGGCCGCAGCAGCATGAGCTGGAACATGATGTCGGCGATTCGGTCTTTGATGACAATCTTGCCCTCGGGGGCTTTCCCGTCGTGTTTTTCCCACAGCTCGTCTTCGGTGATGGTGACATCCCCAAACTCTTCGGCCGCGACTTCGTACCCCCACTTTCTAAACGCGCCTTCGGTGAACTTCATGATGTTGCCTTTGTGTACCAAGGTCACGCTTGAGCGGTTATTGTCGATGGCGTACTGGATGGCTTTTCGGACTAAGCGCTTTGAGCCCGCCGCCGAGACCGGCTTGATCCCGAGACCCGCATCTTCGAAGAAGTCCGCGCCCATTTGCTCGCGCAGGAATGTCGCCAGCTTTTTATTCTCAGGGGTACCCGATGCATACTCGAGTCCGGCATAGACATCCTCAGTGTTCTCACGGAAAATCACCGCATCCACATCTTCAGGTTTTTTCAACGGAGAGGGAACGCCGTTGTAGTACTTCACTGGCCGAACACAGGCATATAAATCAAGGGTTTGCCTCAACGAGACATTCAGCGAGCGAAAGCCCTCACCGACCGGCGTCGTCAACGGCCCCTTAATGGCCACGGTCAAATCTTGAATGGCATCCAGGGTTTCCTGGGGAAAGTAGTCCCCGTCGTAGATGCCGGCGGCTTTCTCCCCTAAGAAAAGCTCTGCCCAGTGAACCTTGCGTTGGCCACCATAGGCCTTTTCAATGGCGGCGTTCCAAACCCGCATGCAGGCGGGCGTGATGTCCACACCAATGCCATCACCCTCAATAAACCCCAAAATGGGCTGATCGGAGACCACCAAACGGCCGTTGTCGATGCGCACTTTATCGCCTGATTCAGGCATTTTGACGTGTTGGAATCCCATGGGTTGTCTCCTTACAATCGATGATCCCGGTAGTTTATCACTCTCTTAATTCGTGCGGCAGATGTTGAAGTGCCCGCAATCAAGCCCAAGGGCCTCTCATCCTGGTCTGAAGTCCGACGCAGCACCTCAAAAGCGTCTGAAACCGAATCTAAATCTGAATCTGAATCGCACGGATCGCCTGCCACAGAAACACCGACAGCGCCAGTCATCAACGCGTTAAAATCGCAGCCTATGGCTGATCATGACTCCTACGGCTCAGCTGACAGATCAATCGTTCCAGAAGTAATTCATCTGAACTGTCACGCTGCTTTCTAGGGGCAATAACTTCGCATCTTCACGATTGATGGCGACATACACAAGACGTCGACGACGCTGTTGATCCCCGGGCGAGGGACTAGCCATCGCGGCAAATCGATCCACTCGCCCTGTCACTTGCACACGAACACCTTTCACAATCACCCGCTCGCCAAGACGCGGCAATCGAAGCATTCGCTGAGGCAATTCCCAAATTACATAAAGGCGACTTGAGTCGAGCAGTTGTGCCATAACCTCACCGGTCAACACTGTCTCACCTTCAGAAACAACCTCAGGCCCGATAATACCGGCCTCCTGAGCCACCACCTGACGGTTTCTCCAGGTCAGCAATATCTCCGACTGGCGTTGTTGAAGCGCACGTTTGTTTTGCTGCAACTGATCAAGCAGACCAGGTAAGTTTTCTCGCTGCGCCCGATTCTGTTCAAGCTGTCGTGAAGCCTCAGCATATTCACGATGCAGGGTGCTTCGTGTTGAAAGATCCATAATTTCAGGCTGATCGTCTGCTCGCTTTAATACACCGCCCAATTCACTCACTCGGCGGTTCAGCACGGGCATCATTCGCTCGGCGACCTTGAGCTCTTGAAGAACTCTGTCAATATCTTGCTCACGATCTGCAAGTGTCGTGCGAATTTCATCCAAACGCTCAGCAAAACCTGAGCGGTTGATTGTAAAAAGCAAGGCTCCCGGGTATACCCGATCACCTGGCTCGATATGGACAAGCTCAACTTCAGCCACATGATCAGCCGCGATATCTTTTTTAGGTGCTGATACGATCCCCGCTCCTTCGAGGATAAGATAGGGGCGACCGAAAAAATACAGTGCATATGCAATGACGGCCAATACCGCCATAGAATATATCAGCCTCACCACCCGCCCTGAGCTTTTATATCGCTCATCGCGCTGGCCCGCTTGACCACCACCGCGCAGAATATGCATCAGCACTTACCGTTGAGTCGTTGGCGCACTCGAGCGGGGACATATCGATCTCGAGCCGAGGCATGAAAAATCGCCTCGCTGACATAAGCATACAGCCGAACGCCCTTCATAAAGATGCCTTGATAAAGCGGAAAAATCGGCAGCAACAGCAATTGAAATACCGACACTTGCCCCCGATATCCAATAAATACGGGCGCAAGAATCAATGCTGCAAGCAACATCAAAAATACATAGCCCCCAGCCAGAAAACTCGGCAGCAGATCAGCAGGCACCTGTGTGAGTATGGGCAAGAACAGAGGCATCATCAGCGTGGGCAAAAAGGTAAATAGAACAAAATCATAGCGTTGAATCGAGTTTGCCAAGGGCTCATTAGCGCCTTGCTTACGAAGCTGGTGAAACTGCACGACCTGTATCCTAAAAGCGTCTCGATCCCACCTCAGTCGCTGATCGATCAGGCCACTGAGCGTCGAGGGCACGGCTGTTCTTGCCCAGGCGTCTGCCTCAAAGTGGACCTCATAACCCATGCGACGCAGTCTCAATGTCGTGGCCAAGTCCTCTCCTGATCCTGAGGATAAACCGCCAGCGTCTTGGAGCATTGTGCTGCGATACATGCTTAATGCCCCCGAGCAACAGGCCACTGCGCCCAGTGTATCTGAGAATTCTCGACCAAAATCGATCGAGATCATGTATTCCAACTGCTGCAAACCTGCCCAAATGCTGTCTTTATGATTACTGACACTGATGTTTCCAGAACAAACGGCGGCCTCGGGGCGCGTCAGTAAGCGACGCCGGAGTGCGGCAATCGCTCCAGGTTCTAAGCGGGTATCAGAATCAATAAATAAAACAAACTCGGTCTCAACGTAGCGAAGCGCGACATTGCCTGCCGCTGCCCGACCAAGCCTGAAATCGTTAACAACGACCAAATCAATCTCACCACGTCGTTGCAGGGTGCTCAACACGGCCACAGAGCAGTCGGTTGAACCATCACTAAAAACGATCACGCGTGCCGGCGGAAGGTCCTGCGCCCTCAAACTTTCCAAACTTAACAAGACCCCTTCTGGATCATTCAATGAGGCAATAATGACCGTCACGTCACCGTCGTGCCCGGCGGTCAACGTCTCACCTTGCCTCTTGCCTAACTTACGGCCGCGGGCCAAAGCAACCCCCGCCAGCGCCAGCAAATCACGAGGCACATCGAAGATAAACACGGTGGCCAGGGTTGCCAACGGGGCAGCTCCGAAGAAGACACCCAGTAGATAGGGCACATCAAACATCGTTTTTTTGCCTCACAGAATCGGTCAGCGCTGAGTGGGTTGTGGCGCGCCTGAACTTCCATAAGCGGTGGAACGTCACTTCATCAAAAGCGTGAACCTTCTGACAGCCAAAACAATAGAATGCAAGTTTTGGCTCGGGTGAGTGTCCTCCACAGTCACGGCATCGATAAGTGTCACCCACCGGCTCGACCATCGCTGGTTCATCTGCCAATGGCTGATCACATTTCTCACATCGTTCGACCGCAGCAAGCCCATTGGGCGCTTCGAAAATTGCCGCGCAAAGAATATGGTGAAACAAAGGTATGGCGGTCAGATTGGCGGACTCACATCGCATGCACCGCTCCCAAATGCTGCACTGATGTGTTTGGCATGCCGGGCATCGTGCACAGCGACACAGCACCTTAGATTCAGCCAGCCCCCGCTCGACCAAAGCGTGGAGATCGTCTGCCCTGACGCCTTGACCATACATCTGGGCAGCTGATAACGTCAGATCGGGATAGAGCCACCCTGTTTTGGGCAGAGCATCGAATAAAGCATTGGATAACTCAGCCTTCATCACCGCTGGTACCCTGCACAAATGCTTCAAGATACTTTGCATCAAGCCGCAGCTGTGTTCCAACTCCGTTGTCAAGAACATCGCCGTCACACTCGAACGCGCACGCCATAAGATCTAACTCTTCTGAGGCAGCCTCGGCGGCGGTTCTAAAGCGCTGGCCACCTGAGATTGTTGCATCGAGATTATCCCCATTCAACAAACTTAAAGCACGCTTCGGATCAGCAATGATGTCTCTCGGAGAGAGCAACTCTCCCACCAATCTGGGTGACAGTCCGGCCAGCTGAGCAACTTCAGAAAGCCCTGCCCGCGTAAACGTCCCATCGTCTGCCATAATTTCCTCAACCGCTGCAAACCACACCTCGACCAAAGCAGCGCCCAAAGCGGAGTTGCTTTCTAAAACATCCGCACTCACGGCCAAACCGCCGATCATTTCACCAAACAGCATCTCGCTTGTGGTGATTGGCCGAAACTCGGTTAATGGCCGGAGCTGCCCAAGCAGTGGTGCGCCCACTGCCATGGTCTCGATACTGCCATCAATGGCTCCCTCTTGGAGATCAAAGGTCGACGCATCAATCAACTCAACATCGCTTAATTCCAACCCGGCGTTTTCCAGTGCACGAAAAAGAAAATAATGACTCGCCGTGTTCAACTGGACATGGACGGGTTGATCTGACAAGCTCTGGATGTCATCGATGCTTTTACTGAGCAAAGCATGAGACGACTGCGAAAAGTCAGTCAGTAAAATAAGGTGACTGTCCCCCGCACTGCCCTGCAGCGTCCCCACAATCGTGTTGAGTGTGCTCGTTACCCCATCGATTTGGCCGGCAGAATAGGCCAACACGGCATCGGCCTCGTTGGCAAAACTGATGAACTCCAGCCTCAAGGCGTGTTTTTGTTCTATCGCACTGATCAATTGTGACCGTTTGGCGACCTCCCAAGGAATGCGACTCAGCCCGCCTGTGATGCCTATCTGAAAAACATCTGCATTTAGGCTCTGGGATCCCTCATTGTTTTCGCGTTGCACCTCTCCCGAACAGGCACTGATCAGGGCCACTAAGGTCACCGAAACGAGCTTGGTTAGTCTCAACATGAAGCCATACTACAACACAAAAGGTCCATCCACACCATTGCCTCGATCATCACCGAAAAACCACTTCTCTCTTCCCTCCATTTGTGAATTGTCCAGTCATATTGGTCACAATCAGACCCAGCCCTTCTCGCAGCTGTTGGTCGTCTAGATTGGTCGCGAGATCGAAATGCGCATTGATTCGGATTCAGCCATCGAGGTGGCATGCGCAAGTCACGCAACCTTCACTCGGTGCGGTTATGTTTATTCCGCACCACATACACCAACATCGCAATACGGTCTAACACTTAAGGGAGACACCATGTCATCACAATTGAGAAACATTTTTTTAACATTCACACTGACCCTTCTCGCCTCACTGGCCAGTGCCGACAACCATGGAAATCATGATCAAAAAGACATTGTGGACACCGCTGTCGCCGCGGGGTCTTTCAATACCCTGGCTGCTGCGTTGGATGCAGCTGATCTGGTTGAAACGCTAAAAGGCGACGGCCCTTTTACAGTGTTTGCCCCCACTGATGCAGCATTTGCAGCATTGCCAGAAGGGACTTTGGATGATCTTTTGAAGCCTGAGAACAAGGCCACCTTGCAAGGCATCCTCACCTACCATGTCCTCCCGGGCAAAGTCATGTCGGCTGATATTGCTGGGCAAACGCTCACGCCCAACACAGTCCAAGGCAGCAGCGTGGCCATTGATGCCACCGACGGTGTCACAATCAAAGGCGCGAACGTTGTCACAGCCGACATTGAGGCATCGAACGGCGTAATCCACGTCATTGACGCAGTCATCTTGCCCGAATAAAGGGTTTGCTGATCAGTGCCCATCCAAGCTTGGGCTGTGCTCGTTAAGACAGCCCAAGCGATGGGGTGTTGGTGGCGTCAAACTGGCCACCCATCTCACCTCATAAAAGTAGGACCCACCACTGCCACCGCTTGCTTGATTCAACATCACAGTTGAACCATCAAGATGGTGGCTTTTTCTTGGGATGATCAAAGGCTTCGGGGGAAATGGCGGAGAGGGAGGGATTCGAACCCTCGAAGGGCGCTAACCCTTGCCGGTTTTCAAGACCGGTGCATTCAACCGCTCTGCCACCTCTCCGTGGGGGCCCATTATATAGAAAATTATTAGAAAATGGCGGAGAGGGAGGGATTCGAACCCTCGGTACGGGATAAACCGCACACTCACTTTCCAGGCGAGCCCGTTCGACCACTCCGGCACCTCTCCGCGGCCTAGAACGCCAGTTTAAACCAAACACCTGCAATGTGCTTCACATTGTGCCTTGACCAACCTACAATAACTGTATTAATTTACAGTCTTAATCCCCAACAGCTCATCGTTTGAATTCATGGAAGCATTGCAACAGCTGCTAAACACCCGAACAGACATCTGGCGTGGCCGCGTCCAACCCCCCACACCCACTGTCTCTACAGGCCAATCTGCTCTGGACCAACGTCTACCGGGCCACGGTTGGCCTTGCGGTCAACTGATTGAGCTCCAGCCAATCCATGTGGGCTGTGGCGAACTTTCAATCACATGGCCACTGCTGGCTCGACAGACGCAACGCGGCCAGCCCGTGATGCTGATTTCACCACCGCTGATCCCATGCCCACAAGCTTGGGCACAGGCGGGCATTGACCTGACTCGCCTATGGATTGTGCGAACCCAAAGCCACAGCCTATGGACGGCAGAACACGCACTTCAAAGTGGCTTATGCGGTGTTGTGATGGTTTGGTCAAACAGTACGCGATTAACAACCACCCATCTAAGACGATTGCAACTGGCGTGTGAATATGGGCATGCGCCTTGTTTTTTAATTGACAGTGATGTGAACAGGCCCGTCACCACGTTCAGCGCGCTGCGCTTAACCATCGCACCTGGCCCCACGGTGACGCTGACCCATACACGTCGTGCACAACCCCTAAAATCAAACACGCTCAAGCTCACACCCAGGACACTCAGTGCATCATGAGTTGGTTGGGCTTATATTTCTGCTCATCTCAAGACCATGAGCAATGGCCGCAAACTCAGCAGTGGATTGCCCGCGTGGCCTACGAATACAGCGATCAACTCACCTGGCTTGATCAAGTCACTTTGGTTGTTGAGATTCAAAAAAGCCAAAAACTGTATGCCACACCAGAGACACTCCTCACCCATCTGACTGAAACACTGAGACCTTTGAGACAGCAATATCGCCTCGGCACTGCCCCAAATCCGATGGCAGCGGGTCTAATGGCACGACTGGGCACTCGGTGCGACAATCAGGCCAGTCTCATGAATGTGCTCGATCATTGCCCCATTGATCTAACGCCCTTGCCCGATCAGGCTCAAAAAAGCCTGTACCGATGCGGCATCGACACTTTGGGCGCATTCAATGCCCTGCCCATTGATCAGCGCGTACGACGCTTTGGACAGGCCATTAATCTTCACATTCAAAAGCTGTATGGCCAGCAGCCCACATTGATTGAGCCATGGCATCCTCAAGACCAGTACTATCGGCGCATTGATTTAATTGATCCCATCACCAGCAAACAACGACTTCAACATTACCTAGACAAGGCCTGTGAAGAGCTGAAAAGTTGGTTGATAAAAAGAAATCAAGCGCTAACAGCAGTCATGATTCGTTGTAAATATGAGCGCCCTGGTTCAGCGAATCAATCAGATTTAACTTTCGAGCTGACTTTGGCAAAACCAAGCTTTGACCAACAGCACTTAAAAGCATTAATAACGCTCAAAATTGATCAATTGACCATTGAAAGACCCATCAATGGCATTGTCATTCAATGCGAAAGCACCAGTCAACATACCCCATCATCCAACGATTTGTTTGACCGAAACCAACAGCAAGGCGACTGGCCTCAATTGCTGGATCATTTAAAGGCCCGCCTGGGTGAACGCGCCATGACGGGTATATCACCCTATCCCCACCATCAACCTGAACATGCTTGGCGTTGGCGTCAGCCCGATCAAGTCAATGATCTTGATGATGCCAAGCACCGACCCAGTTGGTTGCTGCCTGAGCCTGTGGCATGTCACCGCGATCAATTGGTCCTAAAACAAGGTCCAGAACGAATTGAGACGGGATGGTGGGACAACAATCCATGTCAACGTGATTATTGGATTGCACAAGAACCCAATGGACGCACACTGTGGGTCTTTCATGAACATAAACCACGCATGGGGTGGTTTATTCACGGTATATTTGGGTGAATTCATCAGCCACTGCCCGACTCATGGCCAACCCCCAATTGCTTATCGCCCTTATTGTCGTTGTCACCATTGGACTGTTTCTTTGGGGCCGATGGCGTCACGATGTTGTGGCATTGGCTGCGTTACTGGTGTGCGTCATTGCTGGCCTGGTGCCTCCATCCGAGGCCTTTAGCGGTTTTTCTCACCCAGCTGTAATTACGGTAGCAGCAATTTTGGTTTTAAGCCGCGCTTTGCAAACATCCGGTGCGGTGGATGCTGTCACCCGCCACACATTGCCCGATTCGGACACGCCCGGCATCGCCATTGCCGCACTGGTGGCTCTGGCCGCATTTTTATCTGCATTCATGAACAATGTCGGCGCGCTGGCCCTGTTGATGCCCATTGGCATTCAAATGGCCAAACGCCATCATATGCCCACTGGTCGAGTCCTGATGCCGCTGGCATTTGGGTCTATCTTGGGCGGCATGACCACATTGATTGGCACGCCTCCCAATCTGATTGTTGCGGGGTTCCGTCAAGACCAAATCGGCACAAGCTTTACGATGTTTGACTTCGCTCCTGTGGGCCTGGTGGTTGCGATAGGCGGCCTGCTGTTGATCGGCCTGGCCGGTCGATGGTTAATCCCAGCCCGAACCCGGGCAGATGCAGAGGATTTTGATACCGGTGAATATCTGACAGAGGCAGTCGTGACCGAGGGCGCCAAAGCCGAAGGACTTCGGATTCATGAGGCAGAAACCAACATTGAGGCAACGGGCGCTCAAGTGGTCGCGCTGATCCGACATGGCGAACGGCTCAATGCCCCTCATGGAAACACAAAACTGAGAGCAAACGACACGCTCATCATTGAAGCCGAACCAAAATCCTTGATGCAGGCGGTGGGGCTATTGGGACTTGAGATGACTGCGCCGTCTGAGGACACCCAACTGACTGACAAATCCAAAAGCGAAGGCGCGACCCTGATGGAGGTGGTCGTCATGCCCACCGCAGGCATCATCGGGCGCTCTGCGATGAGCCTTCGCTTGCGTGCGCGCTATGGTGTCAACCTGCTTGCGATTTCACGGCAAGGGACGCAGACTGTGGCTCGGCTTCGAAGCATGCGTTTCCGACCCAGCGATGTGCTCTTAATGCAGGGGGCTGCTGATCAACTTCAAGAGTTCGCTTTGAATAATGGCTGTGTCCCCTTGGCAGACCGGTCACTTCGTGTTCCCAAGCCAAGACATGCCTGGATGGCAGGCGCAACATTGGTGTCCGCCGTCGTTGGCGCTGGATTTGGACTGCTGCCTGCTGCCATTACTTTTTTGCTGGGCGCCCTATTCTTAATTGCCACTGGCGTGATCAGCACGGAAAAAATCTATACGGCGATTGATTGGCCAGTCATCGTTCTTCTGGGCGCGCTCATCCCAGTTGCTGGCGCCATGAGCAGCACCGGCCTTGCCGATCTCATGGCAGCCTCACTGCTTGATGGGCTGCCCAACGGCGAAGCCTGGATGATGATCGCAGGGCTGATGGTCATTACCATGACCTTGAGCGATTTTATGAACAATGCCGCAACCGCAGCGATGATGTGCCCTGTGGCTTTGAGCGCGGCCAGTGGGCTCGGAATTCAGCCAGAACCGGCTTTGATGGCGGTTGCCGTGGGCGCTTCATGTGCGTTTTTAACGCCCATCGGCCACCAAAATAACACCCTCATTTTGAGCCCAGGTGGTTTTCGCTTCAGCGACTACTGGCGCTTAGGCCTGCCATTGGAACTTGTGGTGCTGACGACTGCAACGCCAATGATCTTACTCATTTGGCCCCCGTAACGAAGTCTTCCATAGCGGGATGCGTTGACCCCAACAAGCGGACGTGATAAAAATTATTTTTAACTTGGAACGTTGATCAGATCAGCTTGTGCATGGACACCCCTCTACCCAACGCCGAGCCTGCCCCGTCGCTTAACACGGCATTCGAAAAAGCGTTCGAAAGTGTGCAGGATCTGCCCATCCGACCCGACAACCCCACACTTCTCGAGCTGTATGCGCTATACAAACAGGCCACCCAAGGCAATGTATGTGGTGAAAAGCCTGGGTTTTATGATTTTGTTGGCGTCGCCAAGTATGAGGCCTGGGAAAAACTCCAAGGGGTTGATGCGGATACGGCCAAGCGGCGTTACGTTGAAATCGTTGCGCAACTGATGGACTCTTAACCTCATCAGAAATGGACCAAAGACATAAAAAAAGCCCGGAGACAAATCTCCGGGCCAAACTGCAGTCTGATTCGACAGCCGATTGACCGGTCCTCACACTGCTTCGGGGTAAAACTGTCACGCAACCAGCCCGGGTCAAAGCATTGATCGAGCCCGAATGGGCCCACCGGCCCGAGCTGTCTCGAACATTAGAAATTACTTATTAAATAGCTTAACCGGCCGTGCTCAAAACCGCAAGCCCCAAAGAAGAACCAGCTGAAACTCAGTGGACTTGGTGACCCATGGGCCCATGACTTTGTCCAGCCCAGTCGGTGCTGGCATGGGCCAAGTCCATCGGCAAATGAACGTGACCAAATCCGGCCACGCGGAGTTGGTTCATCAAATGCGTCTGCAGCACAGGATACAGTTGCCGCGCCAAAGACGGGTGATGCTCACAAAATGCCTCAAACGTCAACGCTTCGCCTTGGAATTGGCGATAGCGAGCCAAAGCCTTTAATTCAATGGTAAAGACTTCTTCGGATGATGCGGCGTCAGCGCCTTGTGTTTGTCCGTTGAGAATGATGTCGGCCACCAAACAAAATACCGCACCATCGGTTTCATTCAAGCGCTCTTTCGGGCTCAGCTTGAGTTCGACATTGGCTTGAATCACCGCATCGGTGGATGGCCAGTGCTTGACTTCACTGTGCAAGCGAACTTGCTGTAGATCGACCAGCACAAAAAAATCACCCAAATTCATATTTTTTGCCATGACTTGCCTTTCATTGCTTCATAAAGAAAGCGCCCGCTAATGCGGGCGCTAGTGGATGTGTCAAACCATCCTAAATGGCCAGGCTCACTGCCTCACATGGCCGGAGAAAACACTTGAATATCGGCACTGGCTTCGATTGCCGCATCCTCGCCGATGCTCAAGGGAAGATAATCATTGACCAGCCAACGGCGCAGCTGATTTGTATAGAAGGGGCTCATTAAAAACCCACTGCGCCCGCCTGGAATAATCTCTTCGGCGATGGGACCGGACGGTGCCAATGTCGCGACATTTCGACGAGCAGCGCCTGCGCTGAAAGTGAAGCCATTGACGGTGTCGGCTCGGCCGCTATGACTGGAGGCATCAACAGCGTTGAATCCGCCAGCTCGTGCCACGCCAGGCAATCCTTCGCCAACGTTCTCAAACCCACCCGCTGCAGGAACATTGAAAGGGGCCACACCCAGGGGATGACTGAAGGTGACCCGATGCAACTTACCCCACCGGTAGTCGTCTTGGTCGGTTGAATTGGCGAATGCGGGGGCAAACTCATCCGATGCCAGCAATTCAAGCGCATCAGCCAGCGATGACAGCAAGACCGCATCGCGCGCAGCGGCTTTTGATGGCGCCTCGGGAACATTAAAGTAGCTCAAACCAGAGCCCGCCACGCCCTCGGTCAGCGGAAAGAGTTTCAGCTGATTGACCAAGGCTCGCCATGCCAACTGAGAACCAGGCAGTGCATCCCCCAGCCCGACAGCGGTCAGGGTGGCGTCAATCGTGTTTTGAATCACCTGACCCCGCCATACGCTGTAGATTGTGGCGGCAACCGAGTGTGCGATCTGCGCTTGCGTTGGCTCAGAATTGCCCGTGGGATCCCCACCGGGATCAAATCCGCCCGCGATGCCTGTCGGCGTAGAAAAATCCCACTCTGCAAGTCGGCCCATGGCCTCCTGAATGCCTTCATCAGCAGCCAATTGGGCCAGCCCAGGCCAGGCGTCTTCTGCAGTGGCATTCTCAAAAGCGGCGAGCAAAAACGGCAAAAGTAACTCTGCATCCAATAGCTCGTTGTTCGCCTGCAAAGCCTTCATATCGTCAATGGTGACGTTACCTGCCTCCACAAGATCCTGAAGCTCACGGTCAATTCGACCCATCCGAAGATCAGCATAATCGGTGTTTAAGTAGTAGATTCCATCGCCGCCCGGGCGCAATTGATTCAGTGGATTGCCATCAAGGGTGGTGCCCACCGGATCATTGTTGGCGTTAGCAACATAGCCCTGCTCTGGATTTTTGATCTGCGGCATTTCATCTCGAGGAATGACCGCGTAAGGCGTGGCTTGCCCCGGCTGCGGTGCATCGGCAATCATCCACTCATGGCCCAGCTGACCTGAGCCGTCGCGGATAAACCACGGTGGAATACCACCACCAGGCGCCAATTCGGTTTGCAAATCTTCACGGAGCGGCATTTCACCGCCGATGTAGTAGGCGATGTTGCCTTCGACATCGACATAAAGGAAGTTTTGCGAGCCGAAGGCAAAGTCGCGCAAGCCAAGCTCAAAATCCTCCATGCTGTCCGCTCGCGCCCAAGCCCTGAAGGTGGACAATTCAAATGTAGGACCCCAGCCGGTGTATTGCACGCTCAGTGCCGACTCATCTAACAGCTCAACGATCGGACCATAATTGCGCCGCGGCACAATGAAAGTGATGCCGCCACTGTCATAGCCGACGTTGGCACGGACAACATCATCCATGCTGCCACTGGCAGGATCGTTCACGAAATAACTTTGAAATGCATACAAGATGCGCTCTTTCTGACCCTCGTGAATGGTATGCGTGGGCAGACCAAAGTTATTAACAGCAATGGGGTCTTGGAAAACGTCGGTCACGTCCATGCGGTTGACCGTTGAACCCCAGCACATGTGCAAGTTGCACGCCTGCGCGTTGACCGGCGCCCCAGGGAAAACAACCCCGCTGACCGCCATTTCCTCATCCCGGACCACCAGGTTCTCGTTCATGAAAATCGGTGGCATATCGAGCCCGAGGTGCGGATCGTTGGCAAACAGCGGATAACCCGACGCGGTGTGCTCGCCCGATACGGCCCACCAGTTTGATCCAAATTCTTGGGTCTCACTTAGAAACGGCAAATCGCTCACCGAATCTCGATACGCTTTCGCCATTGCCAGCAGCGAATCATCCACCCGTGGCATAGACGAGGCATCCAACTGCCCAAAGACTGTTTCGAGATTCATGCCCTCCGGAATGGCTTTTTGAGAATTTGTTTTGGCCCCCTTGGAATCAGCCGCTTGTGAATCCTCAGGCAAAATGATTCCAGCGTCTTCAAAAAAGCTGGGGATACTGACCCGGCCATCGACAGGCAAAGAGATGTTGAGATCCTCCAAAAAGAGCTTTGTCCCGTCAAAGCCGACAGCCTCGCCCACCGCCTGGTAAGTGCCCAAACGAATGGTGTTCTCAATGTCACCCAAACTGGAGTCAAACGACAGCTGGAAGGCCAACAACTTACCAATCACCAAAGAATCCACCTCAGACCATGGCTCAGCTAAGCTCAATTCCAAAGCCGCATACTCTGGCGGCAACGCGTTATTTTCGAGATAAAAGTTGACGCCATCGGCGTAAGACTTCAACCAAGCCAGTTCCTTTGCAGTCAGTTCCGTATAGGATGACCAAGCCGCTCGACGCAGACCCAGTGTTCGCAAGGTGATGTCATTTTCTAATGCAGCTGAGCCAAACAACTCACCCAAAGTCCCACTCGCCACACGGCGGAGGTAATCCATTTGGAAGAATCGATCGCGGGCGTGCAAGTACCCCTGAACAAAACTGACGTCGGTTTCGGTTTCACCAACAATGGTGGGAATTCCGTTGGCATCGGTATAGACGCTGACATCGCTGTTCAGCGACACCGACTCAATCGGCTCCTGCGCCCAGACAGTGCTCAGACCCAGTGCCGCGATGGCCACCCAAAGATGCTTTTTCATGATTGCTCTCCTGCCCCGAAGTATTTGTTTTTTATGTTAATTCGCGGCTCGCACGAGCCGCCTGGTTATTTCAAGTGATTCCGATTATGGCACAGATGGCCTGTTCGATTCCAAACCCCCAGTGGCCCCGAAATTTCACGGGCCAGGCCGAACACCGAGCCTCATTGAGCTGGCCTTGGGTCGCCTCTCAAAAAAATGGCCTTCACAGGCCTTTTTTAATAGAAAGGCCCATCGCCCGATGAGGCTCAATGGCGGCCATCCCTTGAGCGCAATCTTAAGGGGTATAATCCACCCGTTAATCTGTAAAACCAAGGCTTGGTCATGACCCACAGTGCCACCTCATTTAAAGTCGACTACTATCAATTCATTGGCGTTGATGGCCACCCAGTGCCTGGTGTGAAGGTCCCAGCGGTGGCTCAAGATTTTGATCGACTGAAAAAGCTGTATGAGCTGATGGTCAAAACACGCATTTTTGACAAGAAAGCCATCGCATTGCAACGCACCGGCAAGTTGGGCACTTACGCATCCTGTCTGGGGCACGAGGCCGCTCATGTCGCCATTGGCGCGGCCATGCGCGAAGAAGATTGCTTTGCCCCGATGTATCGCGAGTATGGCGCGCAGTTTTATCGGGGCGTGGAGATGCGGGATGTCCTCATGTATTGGGGCGGTGATGAACGTGGCAATGATTTTAAAAAGGCCAAACATGATTTTGCATGGTGTGTGCCCATCGCCACCCAATGTTTACATGCTGCCGGCGCAGCCCTGGCTTTCAAACTCAAAAATCAGCCACGTGTCGCTGTCAGCGTGGTCGGCGATGGCGGCTCATCGAAAGGCGATTTTCTCGAGGCAATCAATGCCGCCAGTGCCTACCAGTTGCCGCTGGTTCTGGTCATTGTGAACAACCAGTGGGCCATCTCTGTGCCGCGCAAGAGCCAAAACTCTGCCGCAACGTTGGCACAAAAAGGCATCGCGGGTGGTTTATCCAGCATCCAGGTCGATGGCAATGATTTGGTGGCTTGCCTATGGGCCATGGATGAGGCGATTGAGGCGGCTCGATCAGGCCAGGGAGCCTCGGTCATCGAGATGATCACCTATCGACTGTCGGATCACACGACCGCAGATGATGCCTCTCGCTACCGTCCTGATGATGAGGTGGACGCCGCCTGGGAGCGCGAACCAATGATTCGCCTGCGCCAGTATCTGACCCACCAAGGCATTTGGAATGAGTCACTGGAACAGGCGCTGCACGAGACCGCCCAAGCTGAAGTTCAGGCCGCGGTCGATGATTACTTGGCTCAGGTTGACACACAGCCCCAGCCGGCAAGCGCGATGTTTGATTACATGTTTGACAGCCTGCCCCATGACTTGGCTGAACAGCGCGCTCAAGCAGCGCGTTTTGAGGATGAGGGAGGGCAGCACTGATGGCAGACATTACATTAATCGAAGGCGTGACCATGGCGCTGGCTCGGGCCATGAGTGAGGATGAAGACGTTGTCATCTTAGGTGAGGATGTCGGTGTCAATGGGGGTGTGTTTCGAGCCACCGCTGGCTTGCAAGCCAAGTTTGGTGCCGAACGCGTCCTAGACACCCCGCTTGCGGAGGTCATGATTGCAGGCATGAGCGTGGGAATGGCAGCGCAAGGCATCAAGCCTGTGGCTGAAGCACAATTTTGCGGGTTCAGCATGCCCATGGTCGACCAAATTATGTGTCACGCCGGTCGCATGCGCAATCGAACTCGGGGCCGACTGAGCTGCCCAATGGTGCTGCGCTTTCCCAGCGGGGGCGGGATACATGCCCCAGAACACCATTCTGAGAGCCCTGAGGCATTGTTTGCGCACATGCCCGGCATCCGGGTGGTGACACCATCGTCACCCGCGCGTGCCTATGGTTTGTTGTTGGCTTCGATCCGTGATCCGGATCCTGTCATCTTCATGGAACCCAAACGCATCTATCGCTGGCAAAAAGAACACGTCGAAGACGATGGTGAAGAGCTTCCTCTTGATGTGTGCTACGTCCTTCGCGAGGGCACAGACATCACCCTGGTCAGCTGGGGCGCCATGATCAAAGAAACGCTCGCAGTTGCCGAACAACTCAAAGAGCGAGGCATCCACGCCGAGGTGATTGATGTGGCCACCATCTCACCGCTGGACATGGACACCATTGCCGAATCGGTGGCCAAGACCGGCCGTTGCGTCATCATTCAAGAGGCCCCACGGCATTGCGGTGTGGCCAGTGAAATTGCCGCCGGTTTGGCTGATGCGGGGATTTACAGTCTACTGGCCCCTGTGAAGCGCGTCTGTGGATACGATACAGTGATGCCGCTGTATCGAAGCGAGATGAAGTATATGCCCAGCACCGCCCGCATCATGGCCGCCGTTGATAATGTCTTGGAGGTCTCATGACAACGTTTCATCTGCCTGATCTGGGCGAAGGCCTGCCCGATGCTGAGATCGTTGAATGGCTGATCTCGGAAGGCGACACCGTGGAGCTCGATCAACCCATGGTCTCGATGGAGACCGCCAAAGCAGTGGTTGAGGTGCCCAGCCCTTTTAAAGGCCGCGTGACCACTTTGCACGGCAAAGCAGGTGATGTCATCAAAACTGGCGCACCGTTGGCTGATTTTGAAGTTGATGGGTCCAGCCCTGAATCGGCTGATTCGGGGAGTGATTCAGCGTCAACTGAGGCCGAGCAAGACACCCTCGCTGGTGCGTCCAATCCACCATCTCGCGAGGACTCCGGCACGGTGGTTGGGAATGTGGAGTCGGGCAATGAAATCCTGACAGAATCGGTATCAACGTCGAATGGCCACAAGATGACACCGGCGGTGCGGGCGCTGGCCAAAAAGCTGAAAGTTGATCCGGCACTTTGCACGCCCACAGGTCATGGCGGGGTGATCACCATGGCCGATGTAAAAAAAGCGGCTGAGCGTGGCCCCAGCACCACACAGAATCCAACCGACACACCGTCCCGCGCACCGATGCCGGCAGGGCGCCCCATAGAAGGAGCCGGCGAGTGGCAACCCCTGCGCGGCACACGCCGCGCCATGGCCCGCTCGATGAGCCAATCACACGCTGAAGTGGTGCCCACCAGCCTTATGGACGATGCCGATATTGATCAATGGGCCGCCACCGAAGACATGACGGTGCGTCTTCTCAGAGGCCTATGGGTGGCCTCTCAACAAGAACCAGGCCTGAATGCTTGGTTCGATGGTGTCAACGAGCAACGCCTGATCCATCGCGATATGCACGTCGGTGTTGCGGTTGATACACCCGATGGACTGATGGTGGCTGCGTTACGACATGTCAACCAAAAAACCGCACAACAGCTCAGGGGTGATGTGGATCGACTGAGAGATCAATCCATCAATCGATCAATCCCCCCTGAGGAAATGAAAGACTACACCATCATGTTGTCAAACTTCGGTAAATTTGCTGGCCGGTATGCCACACCCGTGATCGCCCCGCCATGTGTGGCGATCATCGCTGCCGGGGCAGTACGACACCAGGTGGTCCCCGTCATTGGCGGCATTGAAACACACCGCATCATGCCCATCTCACTGACCTTTGACCACCGTGCGGTCACCGGCGGTGAAGCGGCTCGGTTTTTGAGTGCCCTGCTGAACGACCTCAGCGCACCCTGCTGAGCCGCGCAGTGAGTTCAAAGGCGCTGTCTCCTCATGCCCCACCCCTGAATATCGGGGCATGTGAGTGGGTCGGGCTGCCCGGGCTTGGCATCGGCGCAGTCCGCGCTCGAGTGGACACAGGCGCGCGCTCTTGCGCGTTGCACGCGACCGATCAAGAGCTGTTTACCCAAAATGACCAAGACTGGGTTCGCTTTGTGGTCCATATGGGGTTTGACGGAGTCAAGAACCTGAAACCCTGCGAGGCGCCACTGGTTGGCCTTCGCCAGGTTAAAAACACCTCTGGCGAAATTGAGGAGCGATTCACCATCCACACCCCGATTGTGATCGGTGCCCGCCAGTGGAAAGTAGACATCACGCTCACCAATCGAGAGCGAATGCGGTATCGTATGCTTTTGGGACGCGCGGCCATGAAAGATCATGCCGTCGTCTACCCGGCCCGCGCGTTTTTACAGGGCAAACCCCAACCCCAAGACTGAGGCCTTGAGCATGCGCATCGCGATCCTATCGAGAAGCCAAAGCATCTACTCGACGCAACGCCTGGTCGAGGCCGCTCAGGCCCGCGACCATGAAGTGCGCGTCGTCGATACCCTGCGATGCTATATGAACATTGCCTCGGCGCGACCGACAATCCACTATCGTGGCGAGCAATTGGCGCCTTTTGATGCGGTCATTCCGCGCATTGGAGCATCAATTACTTTTTATGGCACAGCGGTGCTGCGTCAGTTTGAAATGATCGGCACTTTCCCACTCAACGAGTCCGTCGCTGTGACGCGCTCTCGAGATAAATTACGCTCTTTGCAGTTGCTGGCTCGTCGCGGCATTGGCATGCCCGTGACCGGCTTTGCAAGAGCGCCTGATGATATCGGCGATGTCATCGAGATGGTGGGTGGGCCACCTTTGGTGGTGAAATTGCTCGAAGGCACACAGGGCATCGGCGTGGTGTTGTGCGAGACCCGGAAGGCAGCGGAGAGCGTTCTTGAGGCATTCATGGGATTGAACGTTTCGATCATGGTTCAGGAATACATCAAAGAAGCCGGTGGCGCTGACATTCGTTGCTTTGTGATTGGTGACAAAGTGGTGGCAGCCATTAAGCGTCAAGCGCCTCCTGGAGAGTTCCGCTCCAATTTACACCGTGGCGGCAATGCTGACGTGGTCAAAATTACCCCGCAAGAGCGCGCGGTGGCCACACGGGCAGCGCGCATCATGGGGCTCAATGTCGCCGGCGTTGATATCTTGCGTTCAAACCATGGCCCGTTGGTTATGGAGGTCAACTCATCACCTGGCTTCGAAGGCATTGAACAAGCCACAAGCAAAGACATTGCTGATTTGATCATCCAATTTTTAGAAAAAAACGCCCGCAAGGATCGAACTCGGACGCGGGGCAAAGGCTGAACACCCACGCCACTGCCGTTCTCAGCTCAGTCGCCTGATCCCAACCGCATCCCTCAGCTCAGCCATGAAAGGTTGAGCCAGCGCTCGAGCTCTCTCGGCGCCGGCTTGTAGCCTATCTTCGACCTCCTGTGGGCGAGCCATGAGCGCCTCATACCGAGCTCGAGGCTCGCTGAGCTCCTCGTCAATCAGCTCAAATAAAGCCTGCTTGGCATCGCCCCAGGCCATGCCGTCTCGGAACGCCTGAGCCATCGCTTGAGTCTTGTCTTTTGAGGCGAACGCCCGATAAATTGCAAAAACCGACGAATCATCAGGGTCTTTGGGCTCACCCGGCAACTGAGAGTTGGTTTGTATGCGCATCAACGCCTTTCTCAATGCTTTTTGACCCAACCAAAGCGGAATGGTGTTGTCATAGCTTTTTGACATCTTCCGGCCATCGGTGCCGGGCAATGTGGCGACATGATCGTCCACCTGCCCCTCGGGCAGAACAAAAAATTCGCCATAGCGATGATTGAACCGCTGGGCAATATCACGAGCCATCTCTAAGTGTTGCAACTGATCGCGTCCAACCGGCACCGTCGTGGCATTAAACATCAAGATGTCGGCGGCCATCAGCACCGGGTAAGAAAACAGACCCAAATTGATCCCCAGGTCAGGGTCTTCGCTATTGGCCTCGTTATCCGCCACTGCCGCTTTGTAGGCATGAGCCCGATTCATTAAGCCTTTAGCAGTCACACAACTCAATAGCCAGGTCAGTTCTGGAATCTCAGGAACGTCGGACTGCCGATAGAAGACGGATCGCTCGGTATCCAGTCCCAGCGCCAGCCAGGTGGCGGCAATCTCTAGGGTTGATTGCGCTACACGGTCGGGGTCTTCGCATTTGACCAATGCATGATAATCCGCCAAGAAATAAAACGTTTCAGTGTTGGGGTCTTGGCTTGCTTCAATGGCAGGCTTAATGGCACCCACATAATTGCCCAAATGGGGCGTGCCTGTGGTGGTGATGCCGGTCAGCGTTCGATTCGAGGGTTTCATGTGATGCTTGGGCTCGTTGGGCCAGGGAATGCTGTCATTGTAGCCCGGCCACCGACGGATTTTAACTGCAGCGTGAGAATTCGCATGCTACCCTGTGCTTTATTTTTTACACAACTTCCTAGGAGCACTATGAAAATCCAAGCTGACGCGGTGGTGAGCTTCGACTACACCCTGACCGATGATGAGGGACAAGTGATCGACACATCCCAAGGACGCGAGCCATTGGTCTATCTCCACGGTCACGGCAATATTGTGCCGGGCCTTGAAAAAGCCATGGAGGGCAAAGCAGCGGGCGATCAATTCGATGCCACTGTATCTCCAGAGGAAGGTTATGGCCCGTATCGCGAGGAGCTTGTGCAAGACGTCCCGCGGTCAGCATTTGAGGGCATTGACAAAGTCGAACCGGGCATGAGCTTCCGAGCCGAATCCAACGCAGGCCCAATGACGGTGATGGTCAAAGCGGTCGAGGATGAGACGGTCACAGTGGATGGCAATCACGCTTTGGCGGGTCAAAACCTAAACTTCACGGTTGACGTCAAAGCGGTTCGCGAAGCCTCCAGCGAGGAGGTCGACCAGGGCGGGCCTCAACAGGACTAACGCCGAACAGGGCAAGCGCGCTCACCTACTCTCTGGGTGGGCGCGCCATCTCGTCCAAACGCCGCTGAATCTTCTCAAGTTCGGCCAGAACCTGCTCGCCTTGCTCAGTCTGCTCATCGGCATGAATGGATTGGGTGGCTGTCACAATGATTGCAATGAACAGATTGAGCACCATGAAACTTGAAATTAAGATGAACGGAACGAAGTAAAGCCAGACCCATGGATGGCTATCGATCATCGGGCGTGCAATGCCGCTTGACCAAGATTCAAGCGTCATGATTTGAAAAAGTGAGAACAGACTTTTTCCGAGCGATCCCCAGTATTCAGGGTGGGTTTCAGCAAACAGCAGCGTGCCCATGACACCGAATATATAAAACACCAAAACCAACAGCAGCGCCGTCCAACCCATCCCCGGCAATGCCCTCATTAACGACTCGATAATCGCCCGAAGCTTTGGCACCTGGGAAAACAAACGCAACACCCGAAGAATCCGGAGCGCCCGAAGAATTTCCAATGGCCCCGATGCCGGCACAAGCGCAATGGCGACAATTAAGAAATCAAACCAGTTCCAACCGCTTCGAAAAAACTGACGGCCAAACGCCAGCCACTTGAGCGCAATTTCGAGCACAAACACCGCAACGATGATGTCATTGGCCAGGAGGAGACTCGGGCCCGCTGCGGCCATCACTGTAGGCGAGGTCTCCAAACCGAGAATCACCGCGTTGAGCACGATCAACGCAATAATGAACCGCCCGATCAACGGGCCCTCAACCCAAGACCCCAGCTTTTTCCGCCAAGCAGCCGACGGTTGAGCGCTCATTGCGCCATCCGGTCAATCATGCCCGTTTGACGCCTGGTTGAGCGCCTCCACCAACAGCGTGTTCACCGTTTTCACATACCCTGCCGGATCAGCCAGTTCGCCCCCTTCTGCGAGCAATGCCTGATCGAACACCAACTGCGCAAGCCCTTCAAAGCGCTGATCATTGTCTTGCGTGGCCATGGCCTCAATGAGGGGATGATTCGGATTAATCTCCAGATTGGGCGTCGTGTCCGGAACCGCCTGCCCCGCCTGCCGCATGAGCTTTTGCATCTGAATTGACATATCGTGCTCACCGGTGACAATCCGCGCCGCAGAGTGAGTCATCTGGAGACCGGGCTCAACGTTGCCCACCTTATCGCCCAAGGCTTTTTTCACCCGCCCGGCCAGCTTTTTCGCTGCTTTATCTGGCTTGGGCTGGTCATCAGTGTCGGGCTGACCCGCAGTGACCGACTTCAGCTGCTTGCCTTTAAATTCGTGAAGGTGGCTGACCACCCACTCATCAATTCGGTCGGTGAGCAACAGCACTTCGATGCCTTTGTCTTTAAACGACTCAATGTGTGGGGAGTGCTTGGCCACCTGTTCGCTGTCGGCGGTGAGGTACCAGATGGTATCACTGTCTCCCATTCTCTCAATGTAGCCATCTAACCCCGTTGGCTCATCAGAAGCAGTCGATGGGAACCTCAGGAGTGAAGCGACGCGCTCGCGCTGCTCGAAGTCCTCAATGACGCCCTCTTTTAAGATTGTGCCAAACGAATCCCAGAACTGTTGCCACTCTTCACCGCCCGCTTCCGTGACTTTCTCAATCAAATCCAGACTTCTTTTAATGACGGTGGCGCGAATCTTTTTGAGCAGCGGACTGTCTTGCAGGATTTCTCGAGAGACATTCAAGGGCAAGTCCGCTGAATCGACGACGCCACGCATGAAACGCAAGTAGCGCGGCAGCAGCTCTTCTGCGGCATCCATAATAAACACCCTTTGAATATAGAGCTTCAGCCCTTCAACGCTATCGCGATTCATCATCAGCTCGAAAGGAGCCTGCTTTGGCAAATACAGCAGCAAGCTATAGCTTTGTGCGCCTTCTACTTGATGATGTGCCCAGCTCAGGGCTGGCTGCGGATCATTGGCTAAACTTGAATAAAAGGCCTGATATTCATCGTCACTGATCTCACTTTTCGGTCGTGTCCACAGGGCCTTGGCTTCGTTGATAACTTTCGGCTCCAGTTCGGGCTTCGAGTCAGCCTGTTTTTTATCATCCGCATCCGAGGCCTTAGGCGCCCAAAGTTCAATGGGGACTGCAATGTGATTTGAATAATGGCGAATGATGCGCTCCAGCTGCCACTGATTAAGCAGATCCTCATGGTCTTGTGACACCTGCAAAACAATGCGCGTGCCGTGTTGGTCTTTGGTGATCGGCTCCAACTGGTACTCACCTTGTCCGGAGGATGTCCATCGAACTGCCTCGTCAGCGGCCGCTCCAGCTCGCCGAGTTTCGACCATCACCTCATCAGCGACAATAAAAGCTGAATAAAAACCCACCCCAAATTGACCAATCAGCTGTGCATCTTTCTTCGCATCACCTGAAAGTGACTCCAAGAATTGACGCGTCCCCGACCGAGCGATGGTGCCGAGATTGTCGATCACCTCTTGCCGAGTCATTCCAATCCCATGATCTGTGACGGTCAACGTCTTGGCGTCGGCATCAAAATGAATCTCAATTTTAAGATCTTGATCAAGACCTTTGAGCGATTCATCGGTGAGCGCCTCAAACCTCAACTTGTCGGAGGCATCCGAAGCATTCGAGATCAGTTCGCGAAGGAAAATCTCCCGGTTGGAGTACAACGCATTGATCATTAGCTTAAGCAGCTGGCTGACCTCTGCATCGAATCGATAGGTGTTGTCGTTGGCTTGTGATGTATCGTTCATGAAGTTATCCGTACTGACCATTGATCACCGACTGTCAGGTATGGGGATCATATCCTCTTTTTTCAAGGCCTAATTTCGCGCCAATGCCCGCACATAAAAAAGCCGCCCCGGGGGCGGCTTTGATCGACTGGCGCTTGGGCACCGCCCAATCAGCTGGCCGCTTTGCGCTTACCCAGCCGTTCTTTAATGCGTGCCGCTTTGCCCTCGAGATTGCGAAGATAAAACAGCTTCGCGCGCCGGACTTTGCCACGACGCTTGACTTCGATGGATTCAATCAACGGGCTGTAGGTTTGAAACACCCGTTCAACACCGGTGCCATGCGAGATCTTTCTGACGGTAAACGCCGAGTGCAGCCCACGGTTGCGACGGGCGATCACCACGCCCTCAAACGCCTGAAGACGTTGCCGGTCGCCCTCGCGAACCCAGAGGTTGACGCTGATGGTGTCGCCTGCGACAAAAGCAGGGATCTCTTTTTGTGTTTGTTCTTGGTTGATTTCGTCGATGATGTTCGTCATGGCTGCCGTCTCACTGAATCGCCGGTCCCCGATTGGACATAAGCCCGCCATTTTACCCGCTTTTTCGAGGATTTTCCATGCCCACCGTCACAAATCATGCTTCGGCGCGGGCGGCGGCACATCCGACGCCTCCGGGTCCGATGCGGCGGGACGTGCCCAAAGGTCAGGGCGTCGCGCTTTTGTCCGCTCCGCGGCGATCTGTGCACGCCACTGCTCAATCAGGCCATGGTCACCGCTGACAAGCGCCGGGGGCACCGCGCGTCCCCGCCAAGTTGAGGGTCGTGTGTAATGCGGGTGATCCAACCGACCCGCACTGAAGGAGTCTTGCTCGGCGGACTCGGGGTGACCGAGCACACCCGGCAGCAGCCGAATGGCGGCATCCATCACAACCCACGCAGCCGGCTCGCCGCCTGACAAGACATAATCCCCGATGGAGAGCTCTTCATCCACCAGTGCCTCAATCAGGCGCTCGTCAATGCCCTCATAGCGCCCACACAGCAAAAGCCACTGAGACCGCTTTGAAAGGGCTTGAATGCCTGCCTGGTCGAGCAGTTGTCCCTGAGGACTGAGATACGTCACTGCTGAGGCGGCGCCGTTGGCTTGAGCCGCCTCAATGGCCAGCGCCAACGGCTCAGGACGCATCACCATCCCAGGTCCGCCCCCATATGGGCGATCATCCACGCTCCGATGAGGATCGTCAGTGAAGTCTCTTGGATTCCAGCACTTCAGCTCGACCTGGCCTTGGTCGATCGCACGGCCGGTCAAACCCAAGGTCTTCACAGAATCAAACCATTCAGGAAACAGGGTAATGATGTCGATGCGGCGAAGCATCATCTCTCCAGCCAGTCAATGGGCCAATCGACAACAATAAGACCAGCTTCAATATCCACAGAATCGATGTATACGCCCATGACAAACGGTATCAAGGTGGGTTTTTGGGCAGCGTCAGGGGCGACTTCTAAGACATCATTGGCCCCTGTGGCGAACACGGTACGCACCACGCCCAGCGTGTCATGATCGCGGTTGATGACGCTGCAGCCAATCAAATCGTGCCAGTAAAACTCCCCTTGCTCCAATGCTGGCAATTGGCGACGCTCCACTGCAATGTCTTGATCGACCCAGCGTGCGGCCTCTTCTGGGCTGTTCACGCCGGGCAGCTGGACGACCAAGCGCTTACCTGAGACTTTGTGATTGACGACATCGACAGGCGCATCTGCGCCGCCGATCAACCATGGAGCGTATCCGAAAATGCCCTCGCGAGGCACGGTGTAGGAGTAGATTTGCAGCCAACCCTGAACGCCCCAGGGACCGAGAATCCGACCAACCACGACCGGGTTCTCGGTTGAGGCAGGCGACATTAGGCCGCCGCTTGGTTGGCCTTGCGTGCTTCAGCGACCAGGTGTTGGACGCGCTCAGACACTTGGGCGCCCTGATTGATCCAGTGTTCCACCCGGCCCGTGTCGAGTCTCAAACGCTCTTCTTGGCCCTGGGCCACGGGATTAAAAAAGCCCACGCGCTCAATGTTGCGACCATCACGGCGCGAGCGGCTGTCTGTCACGACGATATGGTAGTACGGCTGCTTTTTTGCCCCGCCCCGGCTTAAACGTATCTTGACCATCCAATTTGCTCCATCTGTCCTAACGAGGCCAGTGCAACCGCCTCGGGAAACCGCCTATCTTAGCTCAAATACCCCGCACAATAAAGGGGTTAGGCCACTTTAAGGCCCCAAACCCCCGCCGCCAGGCATGCCGCCACCGGGCAAGCGCTTCATCATTTTTGCCATGGATGCCTTGTTGCCGGCCTTTTTCATCATTTTTTGCATCTGCTTGTGCTGTTTGAGCAAGCGGTTCACGGTGGGAATGTCGGTGCCTGAACCCTGCGCGATCCGGCGCTTTCGAGACCCATTGATGGTGTCTGGAAACCGCCGCTCTTTCGGCGTCATGGCATTGATAATGGCAATGTTGCGCCGATTCTGGCGGTCGTCGAGTTGATCCTGCGCCGCTTGTGGCACCTGCCCCATACCGGGCAGTTTGTCTAACAGCGCGGCCATCCCGCCCATCGACTCCATCTGCTGCAGCTGATCGCGCATGTCATCCAATCCAAAGCGCCGTGCCCCCTTGCCTGTCTTGTTGGCCAGGCGACGCGCCTTTTTCTGATCAACGCTGCGCTCCACATCTTCGACCAAACTCAGCACATCGCCCATACCGAGAATGCGCGACGCCAACCGATCGGGGTGGAAGGCCTCCAAACCATCGAGTTTCTCACCTGTGCCGAGGAACTTGATTGGTGCCCCCGTAATCGATGCCACAGACAGTGCGGCTCCACCTCTGGCATCGCCATCGGTCTTGGTCAAAATCACCCCAGTCAGCGGCAGGGCAGCATTAAACGCCTGTGCCGTGGTGGCGGCGTCCTGACCGGTCATGCTGTCAACGACAAACAACACCTCAGTCGGTTGGGTGGTTTGCTCAATGGCTTTGATTTCATCCATCATCGCCTCATCGATGGCCAGCCTGCCGGCCGTATCGACAATCAGAACATCTGCAAACTGCCGTTTGGCCTCAGCCAGCGCTTCTTGGGCCATGGCCACCGCATCATCGGTCCTGCTCGCCCGAAAGAACCCCGCCTCCACCTGATCTGCCAGGGTCTCCAATTGATCAATCGCTGCGGGCCGGTAACGGTCACAGCTCGCCAGCAACACCGACTTTTGATGACGCTCACCGATCCAGCGGGCCAATTTGCCCGCTGTGGTGGTTTTGCCTGCGCCTTGAAGCCCGGCCAGCACGATCACCACCGGCGGCGCCTGGTCCAATGCCAACGCCGCTTGGCTTTCTCCCAGCGCCTTTTGCAGCTCTTCATGGACCACCTTCACCATGGCCTGCCCTGGCTTGAGCGAACCCATCACCTCTTGGCCAACGGCCCGGGCTTTGGCCTGCTCGATGAAGTTGCGGACGACAGGCAGCGCCACATCGGCTTCTAGCAGTGCAATGCGGACCTCTCGAAGGGTTTCTTGAATATTGGCCTCGGTGAGCTTGCCACCGCCTCGCAGGCGCTCAAGCGTCGAAGAGAGGCGATTGGAGAGCTGATCAAACATGACAATGACTTTTGGTGTTGTGTCCTGATCTTGATTATACTCAAGCCCATGTCCAGACCTGGGCCCTCGGCCAATTTCTAATCCATGAGTGATGTCCCCTTGACCGCCCTTTTGGGATTTTTGGTGATTCTGTTGGTGCTGTCGGCCTTTTTCTCCAGTTCAGAGACCGGTTTGGTCGCATTGAACCGCTACCGACTGCGACATGATGCCCAAGGCGGCAGTCCAGGCGCCAAACGGGCAGGTCAACTTCTGGCCCAACCTGACCGAATGTTTGGACTGATTTTGTTGGGCAATAATTTGGTCAACATCATGGCGGCCTCGGTGGCGACCCTTATTGCCCTCAGGTTGCTGGGCGAATCGGGCGTTTGGGTATCAACGGTGATGCTCACGGCGGTGGTTTTGATCTTTGCCGAATTGCTCCCAAAGACCCTTGCGGCCATGCATCCTCAGGTCATTGCCTACCCAGCCAGCCTTATATTGGTGCCACTTCTTAAAGTCACCTATCCGATGGTTTGGGTGATCAACCTGGTTGTCTCCCTATTTCTGCGGCCGTTTGGCGTGAAGTCACCAAGCATCCAAAGTGAGGCACTGAGTCGCGAGGAGCTTCGCGTGGTGTTGCAAGAGAGTGGGCGCCAGATCTCACACAACCATCAGCAGATGCTTTTGAACATACTCGACCTTGAGCACGGCTCAATTGATGATGTGATGGTGCCGCGTGGTGATATTGTGGGCATCGATCTGGCGGACGATTGGCCCAGCATTGTCGAGCGGCTCTCGCAAACAGTCCACACCCGACTGCCTGTTTGGGATGGGGACTTGGACAATGTCCAAGGGCTGTTGCACGTTCGCTCTATTCTGCCTCGCCTGTCCCAGGGCCGGCTGGACCGCCATGGGCTCATTGAGGCCACTCGAACCGCGTACTTTATTCCCGAGGGCACAACGCTGACCCAACAACTGCTCGAGTTCCAAACGCGTGAACGACGTCTGGGGCTTGTTGTGGATGAATATGGGGATATTCAAGGCTTGGTGACGCTCGATGACATTCTCGAAGAGATTGTTGGCGAGTACACCACCGAGGGCATTCTGCCAAAACGGAAAATACGCCAACAGGAGGATGGAAGCTACTTGGTGGATGCCGGTGCAACCCTCCGAATGCTCAACCGCCACTTGGACAGTGAGCTGCCCAGCTCAGAGGCGAGCACGCTCAATGGCTTGATCTTGGAACATCTCGAATCGTTGCCTGAGGGCCGAACCTGTCTTCGACTTGGCGATCATCAAATCACCATCGTGGAACTTGATGATAAGCGAATAAAAAAAGCACAGCTCAAACCAATGCCCTCGGCACCGAACTGACTTGCGGTCACGCCGATTCGATCGCCTGACGCATTTCTTTAACGGCCTCAGCAAGGCCCACAAACACCGCCCGCGAGACGATGGCATGGCCGATGTTTAACTCACGCATCCCCTCAATGGCTGCCACGGGCTGGACGTTGGCCAACGTTAACCCGTGACCCGAATTCACCTGTAATCCAAATGCCTGCGCCACTTGCGAAGCCTGGCACAATCGATCGAGTGCGGCTTGACGTTGGTGACCTTGAGCATTGGCGTAATCCCCCGTGTGAAGCTCAATGACTTTTGCGCCCGCTGCGTTGGCAGCTTCAATCTGCTCGGCGCTAGGGTCAATAAACAGACTCACGCGGCAGCCCGCCTGATGCAGCTTGGCGGTGGCCTCCCTGATTTGCTCAAATCCGGTGACGACGTCTAAGCCCCCTTCTGTGGTCAACTCCGCTCTTTTCTCCGGCACCAAGCACACATCGCTGGGGACGAGTCGACAAGCCAGGTCGATCATTTCATCGCTGACCGCCATTTCCAGGTTTAGACGAATCTCCAGCACCTCAGCCAAAGCCACCACATCCCGATCCTGGATATGACGGCGGTCCTCGCGTAAATGCACGGTGATCAGATCCGCCCCCGCCGCCTGGGCCATCTTGGCCGCATCGATGACGTTTGGATAATCGGTCCCTCGCGCTTGGCGAAGCGTGGCCACATGATCAATATTGACACCCAGTTGTCGTTGCGTCATTGAAGCTGCCTTAAAAGTGATCGAGTTTTCAGTGTCCGCCCCGCCAGCTGATGATCAATCAACTGACGCGTGATTCTCAGCGCCTGCTGAGCCAAATCTGGCGCCTCGGCGTTCTGGCTGGGGTTGGCCAGCCAGCCGATCGCCTCGCCCGAGACAGTATCACGTCCAGCTGTGGGGGAGGCAACAAACCCTGCCTCAGACTCCAAGCGGTAATGACCCGTCGCCACAATTGGTCCCAACGCATGCGCCTGCTCAACGAGCGATGGCGCCACGCCCAGCAGGGTCAGCACTCGCCATTCGAACACACGCAACGCTGGTCCGGGGTGACTGACCGAGCCCAACTCAGACATCAATATTGAGTAGGCTGCAAACAACCCATCCATCGGTTCATCCCGGTCGATCAAACACAGCACCAACTCGTTGGCATACAAACCGCTCCAAAGGGAGACGCCCGTCAAAGCGACCCGATGCCCATTCGGCTCCAAAGACCGCAAAGTCCCCATCTCGCCTTTTTGGCTATAGTCCAGCGACAGTGGAACAAAAGGCTCAACAAGTCCTCGCCATGGCGAGCGTTGCCCGCGCGCGCCTTTTGCCACCAAGCCCAGCCGCCCAAAATCAGCAGTCAACACATCGACCAGTGCGCTGGTCTCGCGCCACGGTCGCCGGTGCAGCACCCACCCATCCGTTGAACAGAGGTGCCCCTGCATTACTGCGCATACCCCAATTGATCGAGTTGATGGGCGTTCTCCATCCATCGAGACTTTGTTTTGACATGCAGCTCCAAGTGCACCGACTGATCGAGGAGTTGTTCAATGCGCTGACGAGCGCGCGTGCCCACGCGCTTTAAGACATCGCCTTTTTTTCCAATCACCATGCCCTTGTGACGCTCCTCGCCCACAATGATCAGCGCGTGGATATGCACTCGGTCATCTTGCTCTTCGAAACGCTCAGTGACCACCGTCAAACCATAGGGAATCTCCTGATGAAGCTGAAGCATGAGCTGTTCGCGAACCAACTCGGCCACCAAGAATCGGACTGGGCGATCGGTGAACTCATCCACTGGATAAATCAACTCGCCTTCAGGCAAATTTGAGAACACCTCAGCCATCAAATCATCCAAGCCCGAGCGTGTCTTGGCACTCAAATAAACCACGGCATCGAAGGCACAGAGCGCTGTCAGACGTTTGGTCTGAACCAGCAATTCGCTCCGATCTTGAACTTGATCAATTTTATTAAACGCCAATATTTTGGCGCATTGATCAGTCTCGGCCAGCTTTTCGAGCACCCGCATATCCTCCTGAGAAATGTAGGTCGCATCCGCCACCAAGACCACGACGTCCACATCAAACAGCGTTTGATTGGCCATTTGGTTCAAACGGTGATTCAGGAGACTGTGCGCATCCGAATGCATGCCCGGGGTATCCACAAAAATGGCTTGGCCCCGCTCGTCGGTCACCCACCCTCGAATTGAATGGCGCGTGGTTTGAGGTTTGTGCGTCACGATGGCAACCCGCTCGCCCACCAGGGCGTTCATGAGGGTGGACTTACCCACGTTCGGGCGCCCCACCAACGCCACTTGGCCCACGCGCATAGGGTTATCCATGATCGGCGCTCCACTGCGAAAGCATCTGCTCGGCCGCCATCTGCTCGGCTTCGCGCCGACTGCGGGCCCGCGCTCGAGTGGGTGAGCATTGACCATTCAACGCACATTCCACCAAGAACTCTTTGGCGTGGTCAGCGCCTTTCTCTTCCACAATCCGGTAACGGGGTAAAGCTTGGCCGTGGCGCTGACAAACCTCTTGTAGCCGCGTTTTGGGATCCTTTAAATGCGCTGCGGGTGGCAAATTTTTTAGCCGCGTCTCCAGCAAAGCAGCCACCACTCGGTGCGCCTCCAAGAACCCGCCATCCAGATAGACCGCTCCGACCAGTGCCTCAACCAAATCGGCCATAATCGATGTGCGCAGATGACCACCGCTTTTTTTCTCGCCCAGCCCCAGGCGAACATGGCTCCCCAAATCCAAGTCACTCGCGATTTCGGCAAGCGTTGTGTCACGGACCAACCGCGAGCGAAGCCGCGACAAATCACCCTCTGGTGCATGTGGATGAGCCTTAAAGAGCATTTCAGCCGCAATGAGGTTTAAGACCCCATCCCCCAGAAACTCCAAGCGCTCATAATGCGGAGAGCCGAAACTGCGATGGGTGAGCGCCTGCGTTAATAACCGCTCATGCTTGAAGACATAATCGATGCCTTCGATTCTATTCAATGGCTTGTCCAATTCGATCCCAGCCAATACAGCCTTGAGAACAATCCCAGTGCATCCAGATTCGCGTCGCCTTACCGACCAGATGACGCTCTGGGACAAAGCCCCAGACCCGAGAATCGGCTGACTGATCGCGGTTGTCGCCCACCACGAAATAGTGCCCCTCAGGCACAGTCCATGTCTGCACGCGACGATCGGGTTGATCGGGATAAATCACGATCTGATGCTCAACATCGCCCAAATCTTCCTGAAAGAGCTGAGGTCTGCGTCCTGGTGGATTGCGGTTTCGTCCCTCACCAATCCACATCCCAATCCGCTCTTGGCTCATCAACTCTCCGTTGATAAACAAAACCTTGTTTCGGTAGGTGACCTCATCACCCGGGAGACCCACCACGCGCTTAATGTAGTTGACGTTTGGATCTTCGGGATAGCGGAATACCATGACATCACCACGCTCGGGCTCACCAGTGTCCCAGATTTTGGTGTGGGTGACAGGGAGCCGAAGGCCATAGCTATATTTATTCACCACAATAAAGTCACCGATAAGCAAGGTGGGCATCATCGATCCTGAGGGAATTTTGAACGGCTCGAACACAAACGAACGCAAGCTCACAACCACCAACAGCACCGGGAAGAGTGACCCAAGGGTGCCCAGCCATTTGCCAGCGCGGGAGTCTTCAAAGGCCTGGTTGTTCCTTTGAAGAAAAAAATACGCCAGCCAAAATACACCGCTGAGCAACATCAGACTGGTGAGTATCAGCGAGTAATCCATTGTCAGGTTCTCCACTTTCGGGGGCTACTTGTCGTTGTCTGTTCGAAGCACCGCCAGAAAAGCTTCCTGTGGAATTTCAATGCGGCCCACTTGTTTCATTCGGCGCTTGCCTGCTTTTTGTTTTTCTAAGAGTTTGCGCTTGCGGGTCACGTCGCCGCCGTAACACTTGGCGGTGACGTTCTTACGATAAGCCTTAACGGTGGAGCGCGCAATGACATGAGAACCGATTGCGGCTTGGATGGCGATATCAAACATTTGTCTTGGAATCAATTCACGCATACGCTCAGCCAGCTCCCGTCCCCGGCGCTCGGCAAAATCACGGTGAACAATGGAGCTCAACGCATCAACTTTTTCACCGTTGATCAGCAAATCCAAGCGGACAAATGGCCCGGCCTGATGACGAACGAAATCGTATTCAAACGAAGCGAACCCGCGTGAGCATGATTTGAGGCGGTCAAAGAAATCCATGACCACCTCGGCCAACGGCAACTCATAACTGAGCTGCACCTGCCCCCCAAGAAAGCGCATATCGACTTGATGACCTCGCTTTTCTTCACACAAACCAATGACGGGCCCAACAAAATCCTGGGGGACGAGCAAATTGGCACGGATAATCGGTTCCCGGATTTCAAAAATTTTATTCGCAGGCGGCAAAGCAGCAGGGTTGTCCAACATCTGAACTTCGCCGTCTGTAAGCGCCAACTCATAGATCACTGTCGGCGCGGTGGTGATCAGATCCAGATCGTATTCTCGCTCCAAACGCTCCTGGACGATTTCCATGTGCAGCATGCCCAGAAAGCCGCAGCGAAACCCAAACCCAAGCGCCACTGACGTCTCTGGCTCATACTGAAGCGAAGAGTCATTCAGCTGCAAACGGTCCAATGCCTCACGCAGATCAGGGTAGTCGGATGAATCAACAGGAAAGATACCGGCGAAGACACGCGGCTGCATTCGCTTGAAGCCTGGAAGCGGCGACGGCGCGGGTTGCTGAGCGCGGGTGATGGTGTCGCCTACAGGCGCGCCGTTGACCTCTTTGATGCCAGCAGCGACAAACCCAACCTGCCCACAACCCAGCGCCTGTGTTGGGGTGCGCTTAGGTGTAAATATGCCGATCTGATCAGCAGGATACTCCTCGCCACTGGACATAATTTTGATCTTTTCCCCTTTTTTTAGGGTGCCGCTTTTAATTCGGACCAGTGAGTTCACCCCAAGGTAGTTGTCGAACCACGAATCAATGATCAACGCTTGCAATGGCCCATCGCTGGAATCATCCGGTGGTGGAACTCGGCTCACAATGGCTTCCAAAACATCCTCAACCCCCTTGCCCGTTTTGGCGCTCACCAAGATGGCATCGGACGCATCAATGCCGATAATGTCTTCGATTTGGCTTTTCACACGCTCAGGATCAGCGGCCGGCAAATCAATTTTATTGATGACCGGAATCACCTCGAGCCCCTGCTCAACGGCGGTGTAGCAATTGGCCACGCTTTGCGCCTCCACCCCTTGAGCCGCATCCACAATCAGCAGCGCGCCCTCACAAGCGGCCAGCGACCGAGAGACCTCGTAAGAGAAATCGACATGACCGGGCGTGTCAATGAAATTCAACTGATAGACATCACCATCGGCTGCGTTGTAGTTTAGGGTCACACTCTGAGCTTTAATGGTGATGCCGCGCTCTCGCTCAATGTCCATGGTGTCGAGGACTTGCTGCGCCATCTCCCGCTCACTCAAGCCATCGCAGGATTGTATGAACCGATCCGCCAGGGTGGACTTGCCATGATCGACATGCGCAATAATCGAGAAGTTTCTGATGTTTTTAATGGTGCTCATGCCGTGTGGCCCAACCGAGTCCAGTAACAGGTGAAAGCCACCCCACCGCAGGTGAGGTGGCTTGATCAAGCGCCATTATAGAGGCTTTGTGTGAGCTACTCCTCGGTATTCGGCGTATAGGCGGCGAAGGTCGTCGTGCCATTGGGGCGATGCAACAACAGTGCCACTGGCCGCTCAGCGTCCGCCTCAGCCACGATCGCATCAAAATCCTCAATATCCGTCACGGGCTCATTGTTGATCATCAAGATCACCAGGCCTGGACGGATGCCCTGGCGAAAGGCCTCATCGCTTTGCACTTCAGTAATCACCACACCCCCTTCGGGATCACCGAGCCGTCGCCGCATGGCATCGTCCTCAATCGGCTCAACCACCAACCCAAGTGCATTGCTCGGCTGAACATTGGTCTCTGGATCGGCCTGCGCCAACACTTCCGCCTCATCCAGTTGGCGCACGGTGACATCCAACGTGATGCGCTCTCCCCAGCGGAAGATCTCAACCTGCGCTGTCTCTCCCGGTGGCACAAGACCCACCAAGGGCGGCAACTCTGAGAACACATCAATCGGCGTGCCGTTGAACGCGACAATGACATCACCGACTTCAATGCCTGCCTCTGCCGCCGCACTGTCGGGCTCAATCCGGTTCACCAAGGCTCCGGCCGGGCGGTCTAAGCCCATCGCATCTGCCTTTTGGCGTGTCACAACCTCGATGCCCACACCCAAGTAACCGCGCGAGACTCGACCAAATTCCAAAAGTTGCTCAATTGAATTTTCAGCCACTTCGGTGGGGATAGAAAACGACAGACCGATGTTGCCACCACCAGAGCTCAGAATCCAAGAATTGATGCCCACCACCGTACCGTCTGTGCGGATCAATGGCCCGCCTGAATTGCCTCGATTGATGGCAACGTCTGACTGAATAAAAGGCACGTACTGCTGACGGCCCTGCGAGCGGCCCTTGGCACTGACAATGCCCGCGGTGACAGATTGCTCAAACTGAAAGGGCGAGCCAATGGCAATGACCCATTCACCGGGCTGAAGCTCATCGGAATCACCAAATTCCAACGTCGGCAATCCCGTGGCATCGATTCTCAACAGTGCGATGTCAGTTTGGGGATCCGAGCCGATCAGCTCAGCTTCAAACTCACGGCGGTCAGACAAGCGGACCACGATCTCATCGGCCTCGTCGACCACATGGTGATTGGTGACAATCAAACCATCCGACTCGATGATAAATCCAGAGCCACCGCCACGCCGCTCAGGCTGCCGCCCCTGCCCTCCAAACGGGTCGCCGAAAAAACGCCGAAAGAATTCCGGCATGTCCTCAGGCATCCCCTCGGGCATCTGGCCACGCTGGGTTTGCTCACTCGGCCCATCACCGAAACGCCGTGTTTCAATATTCACCACGGCGGGCACCGCCTGATCAACCAAATCAGTGAAATCCACCGGTGTTTTTGCCAGCCCCGGGGAGACGACACCCCCAGCTGTGAGCACAACAACACTGACGAATAAAGCAAACCCGAATCTGATGTTGATTTTATTGTTCATGCATTCTCCAAGCTCATTCATTGATGCGTTTAGGCGGACCCGCTGCCGGGGCAGCCTGATGACAAGACAACGGTAAAACGGTGGGGTTCAATGCGCGAAATCTCAACCGCCCAAGGACTTTGATGCCCGATCCTGCCACCAATAGAGCCAGCAGCAACACCGCCCATTCGCCTCCCCAAAGGCCCTGGTCCAGCCACCACGGGGCCACAGCGATCAGCGTGAGCAAAAACAGGGCCAAGGGCCACGCATAAAGCGCCAGTGATGCCTTTAAAATACCATTCGGTGATACACCAACACGAACGCGCTCACCGATCGCCAGCGGCTCACTCGAGCGGGCTGTCAACCGCGCCCCATTTCGGGCAAACAGCTGTGAAAAAACCCCCGCACCGCACCCTTGACCCGCCAAACACCGCTGACAATGCTCAAGGGCGTCCATTTCGATCAGGTATTCATCGCCTCGACGCGCCGTCACAATGCCTGGCTGCCACACAGCATCCAGGTGAGCTGGCTTGTCCGAATGACCTGACTCAGACATTGATCAACCCGCCCTATGGCCCATCCATGACCTCAGATTTTGTCTCGGCCGACGACAAAAATTGCCGACCAATAAATTGAATGGTCTGAGCCGGCACCTGACCCATGATGGTGAACTGACGTTGCCCCATCATGCCGCTGAGGATGTGAAGCGGCCCCATGGCACTTAGACGCGTTGGCATTGCCTGACGCGGGGCATGGTCAATGTAAATGGAGAAGCTGGTCAATCCGTCACTGAACAATAAATGATCAAATGCCGAATCCACTTCGGAGCGACCATGGCGCGCATTGATCAACTGAAAATGGGCAGGCAAGCGCTGCGGCGCCCACAAAGGTCGCAGCATCCCCGAAATTTGTGCAGGCGCGCTCGCCGGTCCTGACTGCTCCTCGGCCTGAGTGGTGGGGGTTTCCACCACCTCGGTTTTCGGTGCCAGATCGCTGTCCATGACCGTCGCGCCCAGCTCCAATTGCACAAACCCTTGCTCTTGGAGCACACGTCCATTGCGGTCGAGCACCATCGAGCGAAGCCACATGCCAGTTTGGGTATCCAACCACAGTCGTTGAGCATAGCGAAACTGGTCTTTGGGCCAAATGTCGATGCGCTGTGCCCGCAATCCTGCAACCCGATCGGTCCCGCCAAGCCGCAGCTCATAGGCCGATGCCAAGTCAGCCAACTGGTCAAGAGGCTGATGCGCCATCAAGCGGTTCTGGAGATCGGCCTGATACCAATCTCGTGGGGAGCCACTCAGCGTCGATCGGTATTGGTCATCATCGCGCACCCACTCTTGAGCGGGGCCATTGAGGGCATAGACGCGCTCTTGAACCACCCCCTCATCGACGCGGCGCATCACCTCAAAGGCATTCATCTGTCCGCCTCTGATTTGCACCAGGGTGCCTCGATAATCCAGGGTTTCCACCGCCAGTGCCATACGATCCAGCCACTCTCTGACCGACGGGTCTTGGTCATTGGCGAGCGCGGGTCCAAGCGCCCATAGGCTCAAAAGGACACCCGCCAGTGGCTTGTTGAGGACTTTAATGTTCATTGATTCTCAGAGGCTTGAGGCGGTGGATTCTGATCGGTTTGAGGGGTTGCGGGTGTCATGGTGACCACCGGCCAGTAAGTCCCGATACCCGCACCACGAGCGGCCTGTTGGTGCTGCAACAACAGCCGTTCCAGACGCTTTCGGTCTTGCGTGATGGTTGTTGGTTCAAGGCCAACAGGCGTCGCGGGCTGGTTAAAGACCCGATCCATGGGGGTGCTTTGACTGACAAAGCCTGGGTTGTTGTCCATTCCGCCGCCTGTTGACTGGAGGCCGGCTTGGTTGAGACTGAGCACCGCCGCCACCGCCACACTTGCCGCAATCACCCCACCAGCGATGGGCTTGACCAAGGCAGGCATCTTTTTAGGCGCTTCGGGCACAGGCAAGTCTCGAGTGGCTTGCTTGACCCGGTCACTGACATCGCAATTGATCAGCGCGTCTCGCTGCAGCACCGCTCTTGCCACGTGATATCGAGACCACCGATTCGCCACCTCATCATCATCGCAAAGCCGTTTCACCACAAAGCGTTGAGCATGACGCTCCACATCGCCATCCATGCACGCAGACAGCGCCTCATTGAGCGCGTCATCATCAGGGCTTTGGGTGGATGTTGTGTTGGGGTGTTCTTCCATCGCTGCTGGCCTTCATCAATCTAAGGGTTTAAGAGGGGTTTCAGGCGATCATCAATGGCCTCTCGGGCCCGAAAAATTCTTGACCGAACGGTGCCAATCGGACATTCCATTGCGCTGGCAATCTCCTCATAGCTCATGCCCTCCAACTCTCTGAGGGTAATCGCCGTTTTGAGGTCATCCGGCAGTTGGTCGATGGCATCATAGACGGTTTGTTCGATTTCGTTGGTGAGCAGCTCATGTTCCGGTGAGCTGGTCTCCTTGAGGCGGGAATCAACGACATATTGCTCGGCATCACTGGCATCCACATCCGATGCAGGAGGCCGTCGCGATTGAGCGACCAGATGATTTTTTGCCGTATTGATGGCAATTCGGTACATCCATGTGTAAAACGCACTCTCACCACGGAATCGTCCCAACGCGTTGTAGGCTTTGATGAAAGCTTCCTGAGCCACATCCATGGCCTCCGCCCGATCTGACACATAGCGTGAGATCAGGCTAATAATTTTGTGCTGGTACTTTTTCACGAGCACGTCGAAGGCGCTTTTATCACCTTGCTGCACCCGTTCTACCAGCAGTTGGTCGATGTCCCGCTCGCCCATCAGGGCTTCCTTGCTCCTTGATCGACGCCCGGTTACAGTCCTAGACTGCCCCACCGCCAAATAGTTTCACGAAAATGCCAATTGAGCAGCCAAAATGATTCGCCGGGAGGGTCATCTCCAATGCCACCGGCACTTTGGGGCCCGGCCGCCCAGGCAATAAAACCAGGATAGCACGGCCACTCGGACCCGCTGCAGGCTCGTGCGATAATATGGGTCTGATAGACACCCGCTTGAGATAACAAGGACCATTCAAATGAAAGACTCCGCTTCCATGGACACCCAGGCCGTGCTGGCCGCTCTCGGCCTGAAATCCCAAAACCCCGGCGCTTGTTTTGGGCCTGGGCAGTGGTCTGACATTCGTTCGGACGCCATGATGGACGCCGTGTGTCCGGCCAACGGTGAGGTGATCGCTCAGGTCTCTTCGGCCACGGAGCAAGACTATGCCAAAGTCATCGATACCGCCCAGCAAGCGGCTCAAGCGTGGCGTCAGATTCCCGCGCCTGAGCGAGGTCATGCCGTGCGTTTGGTCACCAACGCACTCCGGGAGAACAAAGACGCCTTGGGGTCATTGGTGGCTTTGGAGATGGGCAAAATCAAGGCAGAGGGCGACGGTGAAGTTCAGGAGATGATCGACATTGGAGACCTCGCGCTGGGCCAGTCTCGGATGATGTATGGCAAGACCATGCACTCGGAGCGCCCCGGGCATCGAATGTATGAGCAGTGGCACCCGCTGGGCGTGGTGGGCGTTATCACTGCATTTAACTTTCCAGTCGCGGTGTGGGCCTGGAATGCGCTGCTGTCGGCCATTTGCGGCAATGCCACCGTGTGGAAACCAAGCCCCAAAGGCGCCTTGTGCTGTCTGGCCGTTCAAAACATTGTCAACCAGGCGCTCAAGGATGAAAATTTGCCGCCGATTTTTACCTCCTTTATCGAGTCAGGCCATGATCTGGCACAGCGCTTTGTCGACGATGAGCGGGTGGCTTTAATGTCTTTCACCGGCTCCACTGAAGTCGGGCGGCAGGTGGGCCAACGCGTCGCCCAACGCATGGGCAAGAGCCTTTTGGAACTGGGCGGAAACAACGCCATTATTGTGGACGAGACAGCCGATCTGGATTTGGCCATTCCAGCGGTGGTTTTTGGGGCCGTCGGAACCGCAGGTCAACGCTGCACCACGACGCGCCGACTGTTCGTACACGAATCAATGTTGGGCTCGGTGTGTGAAAAGTTGGTCCATGCCTATGCGCAGGTCCGCATAGGTCACCCCCTCGATGCGGATACCCTAATGGGCCCCCTCACCGATCAGGCTGCGGTGGACAAATTTTTAGCGGCCGTGGACCGTGCAAAGGCCCTGGGCGGCCAGGTTTTATGTGGTGGAGAAGCGATTGACGGCGCTGGTTTCTACGTTCAACCCACCATCATCCAAGCTCAAAACCACTGGGACATTGTCCAGCAGGAGACCTTCGCGCCGATTTTATATGTCATGCCTTACGACACGCTCGAACACGCCATGGCCATGCACAACGATGTCAAACAGGGCCTGTCTTCGGCGATCTTCACCACGGATGTCAGAAACGCGGAGTTTTTCTTGTCGCATTTGGGTTCAGACTGTGGCATTGCCAATGTCAATATTGGCACCAGCGGTGCCGAAATTGGCGGGGCCTTTGGTGGCGAGAAAGAAACCGGCGGGGGTCGTGAGTCAGGCTCCGATGCCTGGCAGGCCTACATGCGTCGCCAAACAAATACCATCAACTACTCCACGGAGCTGCCCTTGGCACAGGGCATCAAGTTCGAGTTTTAATGTATCGCTGGCTTCGCCAAGGTCTATTCCTCTTAGAGCCAGAAAAAGCGCATGACGTGGCCTTGGCTGGCATGGATGTCAGTGCCAAATTGGGGCTTTTAAAAACGCTGTTCCCACCCCCAAGTGACAAGCCCATCGACCTGATGGGCTTGCGCTTCAAAAATCCCATCGGATTGGCGGCGGGATTAGATAAAAATGGTGACCACATCGAAGCCATGGGCGCGCTGGGGTTTGGCTTCATTGAAGTGGGCACGGTGACGCCTCGGCCACAGCCTGGCAATGAGCGGCCGAGATTGTTTCGCCTGCCCAAGCATCACGCGCTGATTAACCGAATGGGTTTCAACAACAAAGGCGTCGACCATCTTGTGGCTCAGCTACAGAACGCCCAATTTGATGGCATTATTGGTGCCAACGTGGGCAAACAAAAGACCACGCCCCTCGCACAAGCGGCACAAGACTATTGTCATTGCATCGACAAAGTTTATCCCCACTGCGACTACATTGCGGTCAACATTTCCTCGCCCAACACCCCTGATTTACGTGATCTACAGCATCGTGATCACCTTGAGGATCTGTTGCGAACTCTCACACAGCGACGTTATGAATTAACTCAAACCCATGGCGTTTACCGACCCATGGTGGTCAAGATTGCGCCGGATTGGGACGGCAACGCATTGGAGGAAACGCTGGCGATCATCCAAAACGCTGGCATCGATGGCCTCATCGCAACGAACACCACCATTGATCGGTCAACAGTGACCAATCATCCCCAGGCCCACCAAGCCGGTGGGCTGAGTGGTCCCCCGTTGAGTTCACTGTCGAACGCGACCTTGGCTGCCGCCCGTCGAGTGGTGGGCAATGAATGGCCCATTATTGGGGTCGGCGGCATCGACAGCGCCCAGGCAGCCGTGATGAAGAAAGAAAACGGTGCTGACCTGATCCAGATTTACACCGGCTTGATCTATCAGGGCCCTGGCTTAATCCGTCAATGTGTTCATGCATGGCCGCAATAAGTCGACACGCTGATCTCACCTCTTACAGCAGCTTTAAGCTGCCCGCCCATGCAACGCGATTGCTTAAGCTGACCACGCTCGATCAACTCCAATCCGAATGGGTCAGTCGGGCGGATACGCTGATACTGGGCGAAGGCAGCAACACGGTCTTTTTATCAGACTGGCCTGGCACCGTGGTGATCAATCAACTCAAAGGGGTATGGCATGAGCCGCTCGGCGACGGCGTGCTCGTCCGCGTGGCGGCCGGCGAGTCATGGCATCCGTTTGTGAAATACTGTCTTGATCGAGGTTGGTATGGGCTCGAAAACCTCATCATGATTCCTGGCTCAGTGGGTGCTGCACCCATGCAAAACATTGGTGCCTATGGCGTTGAGCTGGATACATGTGTCCACACAGTCACCGCTTGGGACCGATACGAACAAACGTGGTGCGAATTTGATCGAGCCGCCTGCGCATTTGGCTACCGAGACAGCTTTTTTAAACGAGGTGGCAAAGACCGTTACATCATCACCGAAGTGGCATTTCATTTGCGCACCACCTTCCATCCCCAAACCCACTATCCAAGCCTAAACAACGCCTTGACTGAGCGCTTAGGGCATACCGACTGCGACCCCAAAACCTTGGCAGCCACCATCATGCGCCTGCGGCGCCATCGCCTGCCTGACCCTGGTCGCTTAGCCAACGCGGGCAGCTTTTTTCAAAATCCGATTGTCTCATCCGACACACATCACGCGCTGAAAGCGCAGTGGCCAGAATTGCCCAGCTGGCGGCTGGATCACGCCATGGGTGATAACGCCATCGGTGCGCCCCAGTTTAAGCTGAGCGCGGCTTGGATGATTGAGACGGCGGGGTTAAAAGGTGCCCGGGTCGGCGATGCAGGCGTCTACCGTCATCACGCTTTGGTGTTGGTCAATTTTGGGCATGCCACCGCCGAAGACTTGCGCCAGTTGATCGCTGAGATCAAACGCGCTGTCAAGGATTGCTTCGGTTTAACACTGGCCCCTGAACCAAGGCTTGTTGACGGCAACACCGCATCGGCTTTCGATGCGCCGGCCTCCGCCGCCGAGCCAAGGTCAGGGTCGTCTTAGACGACCAATTCCGCCTGGAGTTTTTTCAAAGCCTGGCTCTCCAGCTGACGGACACGCTCTGCTGAGACCGCATACTTATCTGCCAGCTCTTGCAAAGTCGCCTTGGGCTCGAGCAACCAACGGCTTTGAATGATGTCTCGAGCACGGTCGTCCAAGCTGTCCAAACCTTGAAACAGCATTTGGTGATGATGCTCCTCCCAGTCCTGGGCCTCGGCGGCCTCCGCCGGCGTCACCGTCAGAGACTCCAAATAAGCCGCTGGTGCGACATAGGAGGCGTCTTCATCGTCTTGAGTCAAATCAAAACCCACGTCTTGGCCGGCCAACCGCGACTCCATTTCAGTCACCACTTCAGGCTTAACCCCAAGGTCCTCAGCCACCCGGTTCACCTCATCTTGATTTAACCAGCCCAGGCGTTTTTTCTGTCGACGAAGATTAAAGAAGAGTTTACGCTGCGCTTTGGTGGTGGCCACTTTGACGATCCGCCAATTTTTCAAGATGAACTCATGAATTTCAGCTCGGATCCAATGAACAGCAAACGACACCAAACGAACACCTTGGTCGGGATCAAAACGCTTGACCGCTTTCATCAATCCAATGTTGCCCTCCTGGATGAGATCACCCAAGGCCAGACCATAGCCCGAGTAACCACGGGCCACGTGAACAACAAATCGCAGGTGAGACATCACCATCAGACGTGCAGCTTCCAAGTCATCCTCATCATGGAAACGCCGCGCCAGAGACTGCTCTTCCTCGCAGCTGAGAACAGGAATTCGGTTCACTTCTTGAATGTAGGCATCCAGCGAGCCCGTACCGGCTGGCGCCAGAAGATGACTTGGTACCAATTCTGTGGCCATCAGCCATGCCTCCTCATCAAAAAACCACTGTCAACAAAATCTGGGGCGTCATTTAAACCACCCAACGCCCCATTTTAAAGCGCTTTAGATGCCGAATCCAGCCACATCCCAAGCGGTGTGTTGCTTTGCCCCCACACCCTCACAGGCTCTCAATGGGGCTTTTTGGCGCAAATTCAAGCCTTTACGCGCTTAAATTCCACCTTTAATCTACACCATCAGACATCAACTCAGCGTCAAAAGTTCCCCACTGGCTTAGTCATCCAGTGCCCCGCCATCGGCCAGACGGTCATGCAGGTAGGCATAAATCAACGCGTTGAGATAGGCGCTTTGTTTAAGATTCGCAGCACCCCCGTGTCCGCCCTCGATGTTTTCGTAATAAAGCACATCGTGCCCCTGCGCTGTCATTTTCGCGACCATTTTCCGGGCATGGGCCGGGTGAACACGGTCATCTCGAGTGGACGTGGTGAAAAAAGCCTTGGGGTACTCAGCATCGGCCGAGACGTTTTGATAAGGCGAGTATTGAGAGATGTAGGCCCAATCATCGGGGTCATCTGGATTGCCATACTCGGCCATCCAGCTGGCACCGGCCAACAGCTTATGGAATCGTTTCATATCCAAAAGAGGGACCTGACAAACCACCGCATTGTAAAGATCTGGACGTTGAACCATCACCGCACCGACCAACAGTCCGCCGTTCGACCCGCCTTGAATGCCAAGCTTCGACGGTTGAGTGATTCCTCGTGCCACCAGATCCTCAGACACCGCGATTAAGTCATCAAAAGCACGCTGGCGGTTGTCCTTAAGCGCAGCCTGGTGCCATTTCGGCCCAAATTCACCACCGCCTCGAATGTTGGCCAACACATACACACCGCCGCGAGCCAACCAGCTGGACCCTAAAATCCCCGAGTAGAAAGGCGTCCGCGAAATTTCAAATCCGCCGTAGGCCGAAAGCAACGTGGGGTATGTGACGTTGTCATCAAAGCCTTTGGGCTTAACCACGAAATAGGGGATACGTTCACCATCGGCCGAGGTCGCCTCGTATTGACTCACCGACATCCCATCGCTGTCAAACCAGCTTGGCTCCGCTCGAACCTGGGTGTGGCGATTGGTCATGGCGTCGGCTTCATATAAAGACGACGGGGTCAAAAAGCCGGTGTAGTTGAAGAAATACCGATCGGTCTGGTCATCGGATGTCACAATGCGCAGTGCACCCATCGAGGGCGCATCCAGCGCTTGGGCTTGCCATTGACCGTCGGCATAAACAAAACGAATCAAACGAGCGACAACGTTATCCAAAACGTTCACAATGACCGCTTGGTCGGTGGTCACCACCTGTGAGATCGAACTGCGCTCAGCGGGCGCAAACACCACGTCTGGCTCCACCCCCTCTGAAAGAAACTCATCCATGCTCGCGGCAATCAGAGCGCCTTGCGGGAACGTTTGCCCCGCTTGGACCCAATCGGATTTCAGTTCAACCAAAAGTTGACCCTTGAGCAAACCCACCACCTCAGCATCCTCTGGAATCTGGAGGCGATGCGTTTGTCCATCCCGATAGAGATAAACCTGTCGGGTGAAAAACGATGGCGAGCGAAAGATCAAATCATAAAAGACATCCCCATCCCACAGACGAACGCCTGTCACCGCCACGTCGGTCTTTTCTCCCTCAAAGATGGTGGTGGCCGATGACCTCGGCGTGCCTCGCTCCCAAATCTGGACAGTGCGCGGGTAGCCTGAGTCAGTCATTTGGTCTTCACTGAAGGCGGGGCCCAGGAAGACCGTATTCAAGTCGCGCCAACCCAACTGAGATTTTGACTCCGGCAGCTCGAACCCGCCTTCAACAAAGCGCCGGGTTTCCATGTCAAACTCGCGGCGCACGGCCGCATCGGCGCCTCCGATCGATAAACTGACAATACAGCGGTCATAGTCTGGATAGCGACAGCCCGCCCCTGCCCACACCCAGTTTTCATTCTCGCGCTCTGCCAACGCGTCCACATCCAGCAACACATCCCAATCGGGGTCGTCTTTGCGATAAGCGTCCAAATTGGTTTTACGCCAGATCCCTCGGACGTGCTCGGCGTCCCGCCAGAAGTTGTAGACCTCCCCGCCGCGAAGACCGGGATAGGCAATGCGCTCATCCGAGGTCAAAATTTCCAAATGGCGCGCTTGAAACTCGTCAAAATTTGGATGCGCTTGCAACTCGCCCTCAGAGCGTTGATTTTGCTCTCGCGCCCACGACAGTGCCCTGTCGCCCTCCACGTCCTCAAGCCACAGATACGGGTCAGTGGGCATGGCAGCCTCGTCTGCGGTCTGCGCTGCCAACAAAAGCGCCGGTGAAGACACTAAAGTCACAACAAGCGCTAAAAAACCCATGCCATGGTTGATCCCGTTGCCCATCTCGATGCGCCATTTGATTGTCATTCATTGAGGTCCTTTGCTAATTCATTCCAGAGGCCGAAACGTTCGACATTTGCGGTCTAAAAACGCTATGATGCTACCACTTTTGCCCAGCGTGAGCACTGATCGGCTGTCCAATGAGCAACCCCCACCCCACCGCCCCCCAGTCATATGCCACGCGCTGGCCCGGCCTGGTGTTTGTGACCGTCATTGCGTTGGCGGCCGCGGGCGTCGCTGCATTGCTCGGCAACCTGCCTCCACCCCTTGGCCCCATTCCTGTCAGCGCGATGCTGGTCGCCATCATCATGGGTCTGGTGCTGGGCCGCTACACGCGCGCGCAGCCGGCACTGGAAAAAGGTCTGGCGCTGGCCAAAGGCCCTATTTTAAAGATTGCCGTGGCCTTGGTCGGCCTTCGGCTGAGCCTGAGCGAACTTGTCGATACGGGTGGCCAGGCCTTGCCGCTGGTCATTGTCATGATTGCCACTGGCCTGGTGGTGGTGCTTGGGCTTGGCAAGCTGATGAAAGTCTCACCGCGCCTGCTGATTTTGTTGGCAGCCGGCACGTCCATTTGTGGGGCATCGGCCATTGCCGCCGCATCGCCTGCGCTGAAAGCCAAACACGAAGAAACGTGCTACGCGATTGCCTGCATTGGGATATTGGGTTTGCTGGCGATCTTGACGTATCCAGTGGTCCTCCAACATGCGCTGGTGGATCCGAACCTCGTGGGCCTTGCACTGGGGACGGTCATCCACGATACCGCGCAAGTGACGGCGGCCGCCGTCTATCATCAACAGCTGTGGCCGAACGAGCAAACACTGGATGCTGCCACGGTGGCCAAGCTGATGCGCAACAGCACCATGCTTGTGGTCATTCCTGCGTTGGTGTTGTTGTACTATCGACGCGAGCGGGGCGCCTCGGGGGCGCGCTCAAAGGTCCCATTTCCAATGTTTATCGTGGCGTTCATCGCCCTCAGCATGGTCAGAACACTGGTTGATCGTTGGGCAGGCGCGACCCAAGATGCCAACATCGAAGCTGTATGGAGCGGTGCATTGGCTCTGGCGCATCAGTTTAGTTTGCTCGCTTTTGCCATGGCCATGTCCGCATTGGCGATGAGTGTCGCCCCCAGCGAGGTCAAGTCACTCGGGATTCGAGGTTTTCTCGTGGCCTTCATCGCCACCGTGAGCATGTTGGTTGTGGCATTGGCGTGGCTGGCGTAAGCGCATCTGCCTACGCGCCCGCCGTGGTGGGCAATGTCGCCTCAGGCTTTGATTTGGTGGGGCACTGTGTCGACGGCATGGGCGATGTGGTCACGGCCACTCGCGTGGCCTCCAACCACCCCCGCCCCCGAGCCCGAATTCAGTCGGTCACCGGTCGGGTCACCGACTTGCCCACTGCACCCGAGGCCAACACCGCCTCCCGAGCAGCCATCGCACTGCTCGAGGCCGCGGGGGCTGACTTTGATGTTGAGTTAACGCTCAATAAAGGCATCCCGTTAAGTTCAGGTTTGGGCGGCTCTGCGGCAAGTGCGACCGCTGCTGTGGTCGCGACCAATGCCTTGCTGGATGCGCCTCGATCAACCACAGATTTGTATCCCTTCGCCGTGGTTGGCGAAACGGTGGCCACCGGTCAACCGGTCGGCGACAACGTGGGTCCTCAGCTGATGGGCGGCCTGGTATTGGCCACCGAGCAACGACTCATTCAATTGCCCACCCCGTCGGGCCTCACCGCGTTGGTCATCCACCCCAGCTTGTTGATCGAGACCAGCCAAGCGCGCGCCTGCTTGGCCGCCCCCTTTGGCTTAGACGACATCACCCGCCAACAGACAAGCTTGGCTCAACTCATCATTGGGTTATACACCGATGATGCCAGCGCCATTGCCGGCGGTCTCGTCGACCACCTGGTTGAGCCCAGACGACGCCATCTCATTCCAGGATTTGAGGCGTTCAAGACGGCGGCCAAAGCCCATGGGGCCTTAGGCGCATCCATTTCTGGCGCCGGTCCCAGCGTGTTTGCATGGTTTGCCTCATTGGCGCAGGCCAAACATGCTCAGCTCGCATTAAGCCAACCGTTTCACGAGGCTGGCTTGACGACTGAGGCCCTTTTGACCCCAGTCAATGCCGCTGGAGCCCGTTTGGTCGAAACTCCAGCGCAGTGAACGGACACCGATCAAGCTTGATCTAAGTCTGTCGCGAACAGCATGTTGATGTCCCGAAAGGCCTTGAATTCAAGGTAATTCTGGCTGGGGTCTTTGACAAACATGGTGGCCTGCTCACCCCGTTTTCCCTCAAAGCGCACATAAGGCTCAATCACAAACGCCACTTGATGTGACCGAAACCGATCGGCCAGCGACTGAAACTGATCCCACTCCAAAATCGGCCCGAAGTGACCGGCGGGCACAGCGTGGGCGTCGACTTCGTTGGTGGCCATGGTCGGATGATCGTCAGGTTCAACCATGTGGAGGACCAGCTGATGACCAAAAAAATCAAGATCAACCCAACGAGTATCTGACCGACCCATCGGGCAGGCCATGACATCACGGTAAAAAGCCAGGGTGTCATCGAGATCGGTCACCGGCAAAGCCAAGTGAAAACGTGGGAAAGGGGTCGTTGGTGTGGTCATATCCTTCATCCAAATAGTTTGAGAAGTCGGGTCTTGAGTGCGCTGTAAGGCGCAAAGCGAATCCAGGTTTCAGGGAACCGGCCCCGTGTCATCACGGCTTTTAGATGACTGAGCTCATTGAAGCCCGCCCGACCGTGGTACTGCCCCATGCCGCTGCCACCCACTCCCCCAAAGGGCAATTCGGGCACCGACATGAACATCAAAACGTCATTGATGCACATATTGCCTGCTGAGACCTGATCCGTAAAGCGGGTCTGATGATGCGGATCGGTTGAGAATAAGTAGGCCGCCAAGGGTTTGTCGCCTGACCGAATCTGGCTGATGCCATGATCAATGCTGTCGATGCTCATGACCGGCAACAATGGCCCAAAGATCTCTTCTTTGAGGATCGGGGCATTGTCGGGCACATCAGTCAAGATGGTCGGCTCAATCTTCAATCGTTCACGATCGCTGCGACCGCCAATCGCAATCTCGCCCTCATTGAGGTAGCCGAGCAACCGATCGAAGTGCCGCTCATTGATGATCTTGCAGTAGTCTGCGCTAGTTAACCGATCATCCCCATACATCCGCTCAAGTTCTTTGCCCATGGCACTGATAAGCGGCGCGCGCGCATGGCGGGTCACCAGCACATAATCGGGTGCAATACAGGTTTGACCAGCATTCAAACACTTGCCCCAAATAATCCGACGCGCCGCCGATGGGATATCGGCCGTGTCGTCGACCAGGCAAGGTGATTTGCCGCCCAGCTCAAGCGTGACGGGCGTCAGATGCTTGGCCGCCGCGGCCATCACAACCTTGCCGACCTCGCCCCCGCCCGTGTAGAAGATATGATCGAACCGCTGCGCCAGCAACGCGGTGGTCTCTTCAACCGCGCCCGTCACCACCGCAAACGCCCGCTCATCCAAATAGGCTGGGATCAGTGCGGCGACCAACTTGGCTGTTTCAGTCGCCACCTCCGAGGGCTTCAAAACAGCGGCGTTGCCAGCAGCAATGGCCGGAATCAGGGGGCCGACGATCAACTGAATGGGGTAATTCCAAGCCCCAATAATCAAAACCACACCTCGAGGCTCCGGGACAACAGCGCTCTTGCCCGGCTGGCCCACCAAAGGTGTTCGGACACGGCGCGGCTTGGCCCATGACTTCAGATGCCGCCGCGCGTATTTGATCTCGCTGTACAGCAAGGCCAGCTCACCAAGAAAAACCTCTTGCTCGGGTTTATCCAAATCATGCGCCAGCGCCGAAGCGATCTGCGCCTCATGGTCTTTGAGCATGGCCTCCAATTGGCCCAGTTGCTGATCCCGCCAGCTCAAATCACGGGTCAGCCCTGACTCGAAATGCGCCCGAAGACCCGCCAACGGGGGAGTGTCAGACTCAGGCATGGCGTTGTGTTCGGTGTTCATCTCAGTGTCTTGTGTCCAACATCAACGAATCAAAGGGTCGCGGCAACGCGGGTGCCTTGTTCGATCGCGCGCTTGGCATCCAGCTCGGCGGCCACGTCCGCACCGCCGACCACGTGCACTGATGCCCCTCGCGCACGCAGAGGCTCAACAAGGCTCTGTTCAGAGAGCTGGCCGGCACAAATCACCACGTGGTCAACGTCAAGCACCATGGAACGGCCGTCTTTGGTGATGTGGAGGCCGGCGGCATCAATTTTGTCATACACCACCCCAGACCACATATGCACACCGTGGCCTTTGAGGCTGGTTCGGTGAATCCAACCGGTGGTCTTGCCCAATGACTTACCGGGCTTTGAAGTTTTTCTTTGCAAAAGCCAGATTTCTCTCGGCGCCACGCCAAAATCGGGGCGCAGACCCTCGACGCCACCGCGTCGATTGATCTCCATATCCACACCCCAGGTCTTAAAAAAGGCCTCCGCGCTGGGCGTGTCGGGATCGGGCGTTTTTGGAACGTTTTCGTGCAGCAGAAACTCAGAGACATCGAATCCGATTCCACCTGCACCAATCACTGCCACCTTGCGTCCGATGGCCACGCGTCCTTCGATGACATCGGCATAACCCACCACTTTCTCGCTGTCTTGGCCTTCAATCCTGGGATCTCTTGGCACCACACCGGTGGCCACGATGACCTCATCAAAGGCATCAACATCGAAATGGTCTATGTCAACAGCCTGGCCCAATCGGGTCACCACGCCTTTTAATTCGAGTTGCTTTTGATAATAGCGAAGGGTCTCAACAAATTCCTCTTTACCGGGAATGCGTTTGGCTAAATTAAACTGCCCCCCAATGGTGGTCGATTGATCAAAAAGAGTGACTTGATGACCTCGTGTGGCTGCCGTGGTTGCAGCTGCAAGACCGGCAGGACCTGCACCAATGACCGCCACGTTTTTGGTGACCGTGGTCGGCTCAATGAGCAGCTCTGTTTCGTGACCGGCGCGGGGGTTGACCAGGCACGATGCAACCTTGCCTTGAAAAACATGATCCAAGCACGCTTGGTTGCAACCGATGCAGGTGTTGATTTCTTCAGCGCGGTGTTCCTTGGCCTTTCGAGCCCAATCGGGGTCTGCTAGAAAAGGTCGCGCCATGGAGATCATATCGGCGTCACCCCGCTCGAGGACCGCCTCGGCAGTGTCAGGCATATTGATCCGATTGGTCGTGACCAACGGCACATCCACTGCCCCACGGAGTTTTTTGGTCACCCATGTGAAGGCCCCGCGCGGCACCGAAGTCGCAATGGTCGGAATGCGAGTCTCATGCCAACCAATGCCAGTATTGATGATGGTGGCACCGGCCTGCTCAATCGCCTGACCCAGTGAGACCACTTCGTCCCACGTGTTGCCATCGGCCAACATATCCAGCATGGACAATCGATAGATGATGATGAACCGCTCACCCACCGCTTGACGAATGCGCGAAACAATTTCGACCGGCAAGCGCATTCGGTTTTCCCAAGACCCACCCCAATGGTCTGAGCGCTTGTTGGTTCGAGGCACCAAAAACTGGTTAATAAAGTAACCCTCAGAACCCATCACCTCCACACCATCATAGCCAGCGGCTTGCGCCAGCCGCGCGCAGCGAATAAAGTCAGCGATTTGTGCCTTGACACCACGATCAGACAACGCTTTGGGTTTGAACGGTGTGATGGGTGATTGAATGGCCGACGGCGCCACTGACATTGGATGATAGGCGTAGCGACCGGCGTGGAGGATCTGCATGCAAATCCGTCCGCCGGCGGAATGAACCGCTTGGGTCATTTGCCGGTGGCGGCGAACCTCCCACCGGTTCGTCAGTTTCGATGCCAATGGCGCGAGCGAACCGCGTCGATTCGGTGCAATGCCGCCTGTGACCATAAGCCCCACCCCACCGCGCGCCCGCTCGACGAAATACGCAGTTAACCTCGGCCAATTCCACACCCGATCTTCAAGGCCCGTGTGCATTGACCCCATCAACAGCCGATTGGGCAAGGTGGTGAAGCCAAGATCCAAAGGCTCGAACAGACGGGGGTATGTCGAAGTGGCGTCAGTCAATGCAAAGCTCCCTTCCCAAAGTGGGCACAGAAGCCATTATGCAAGTTTTTTAGTGGCGCTGTGAGACCAGGCCCTCGCGGGGATCAAAATCCGAGGCGTCTTGTAACGCCTCAAAGAGTCGGCGCTGCTCAGCATTCAGGGCATTGGGCAACTTGATCTTCAAGACCACGTAAGCATCGCCCTGAGGCTGTTGACCATGCGCGGGCAAACCTCGGCCTTTCAGACGAAATCGCTGATGACTCGATGATCCGGGTGGAATTTTCATGGTGACGGGGCCCAAGGGCGTGGGGATCTCGAGCTGCGCGCCCAAAGCCGCCTCCCAAGGCGCGATTGGCCATTCAATGATCACGTCGCGACCTTCAAGTTGGTAGCGATTGTCGGGTTTAATGGCAATATCGAGATACAGATGGCCCGATGGTCCGCCCCCTGCACCTGGCTCGCCTTGGCCCGAGAGCCGAATTCGCTGCCCATCCCCCACACCCGCTGGGATTTTGACATTGAGGGTGCGCCCGCCCACACCGATGCGCTCAGTGCCGCCTCGAATGGCGGTTTCGATATCAATGCTCACTTTGGCTTGGAGATCGCGCCCCGGCTCGGCAAAAGGCGATCCTTGGCCCGGCGCCTGGCCAAAGCCTTGAGCACGCCGAGCGCCGCCCTGGCCGCCCAAGCCACCAAACAGCATGTCGAAAAAATCACTGAACCCTGAGACACCGGCCTGATCGAAGCCCGCCCCCATGCCGCCTGACCAGCCCGGGGGCGGCCGAAACTGATCACCTTGCTGCCACCCATGGTGACGCAGCTCGTCGTATTGGCGTCGACGCTCCGGGTCTTTAAGGACTTCGTAGGCTTCGCCGAGCTCTTTGAAACGGGCTTCGGCATCGCTTTGCTGGCTGACGTCGGGGTGGTATTTGCGCGCCAAACGTCGATAGGATTTTTTGATCTCATCTTGGCTGGCGTTCTCAGCCACATTTAAAATCTTGTAGTAGTCTTTGAACTCAGTCACGCGCAGCTCTCCCACTCAGCCCATGCTTTGGCTGATTCATCTCCATGTCTATATGGTGCCGCCACCGATGAAACTCAAGGACTGGGCGGATTGACCGCTTATATTGCTTGAGCACCATTAACTATATATAATTACAGTATGTCTGGGCGGGCCTATGCTGAACTCCATGCGCTAAGCGCGTTCACATTCCACAGGTCCGTGGCCAGTCCAGCAGCGCTGGTCACCCAAGCGCACACATTGGGATATAAAGCGATTGCCATCACCGATGAGGTCAGCTTGGCAGGGGTGGTTCGTGCATATGAGCAGGCCCGCCAACTCGATATCAACCTCATTGTCGGAAGCGAGTGCCATTGGCAAGACCCCCAATTGCCAGGCCCCATCCATGTGGTCATATTGGTCACCAACCATTTGGGGTATGGCCACCTGTGCAAGCTCATCAGTCGGGCTCGCGGACGCGCAATAAAAGGGCAATATCAGCTGCTTGCACAAGATCTCAAAACAGACCTGTCTGGGCTATTGGCCATCTGGAAACCCAACATGCGCTTACCCAGACCCACCTTAGAAGCCACCGCTGAGTGGCTGCAAGCGCATTGGCATGACAACCTTTGGCTGGGCGCGACCCGACTGTTGACCTCGAATGATCGCTACCAACTGGATGCACTGGCCAACCTGGGCCAAACTTATGGCCTGCCTGTGGTGGCATGTGGCGATGTTCGGATGATCCAACGCACCGACCAGCCTTTATTGGATGTGGCTTGGGCGCTCGATCAGCATTGCACGGTTCAAGATCTCGGCCTGAAGGCTTCAAGCAATGCCGAGCAGCATCTACGCCCCATCCCCCATCTTGAGAAGCTTTACCCAAAAGCCTGGCTGGATGAAACCATCAACATCGCAAACCAGTGCCAATTTTCTTTGTCTGAGCTGAGCTACCAATACCCTAAGGAATTGGTGCCCAGTTCGCTTACTGCCAGTGAACATCTTCGCCAGCTGACTGAACGTGGTTTGGTTGAACGCTATGGCGCTGACGTGCCAACGTCGGTCAAGCAACTTGTTGAGCATGAGCTCATGCTCATTGAGCAAATGCAAGTCGAAGCCTTCTTTCTCACTGTGCATGACTTGGTGTGTTTTGCCAAAGCCCGAGGCATCCTATGCCAAGGCCGCGGCTCAGCAGCCAACTCGGCGGTGTGTTATTGCCTGCAGATCACAGAAGTGGATCCTGCTCAACAATCGTTATTGTTTGAGCGATTTTTGTCCAAAGAGCGTGACGAACCGCCAGATATTGATGTTGATTTTGAACACGAACGTCGAGAAGAGGTCTTGCAATACATTTATGAAAAATATGGCAGGCACCGTGCTGCTTTAGCAGCCACAGTGATCACATATCGACCCAAAAGCGCGCTTAAGGATGTTGGGCGCGCTTTGGGTTTTGATAACCAAGTCATCCAACAGCTGACTCGCTCCCTGACCTGGTGGGATCAACCTGATGATTGGCCCGAGCGCCTGAGTGCGTGCGGCCTAGACGCCACTGACCCACTGTGCAAAATGTTGCTGCACTTAGCACGGGCGCTCGTTGGATTGCCTCGACACTTATCGCAACACGTGGGTGGAATGGTGATCTCTGATCAACCCCTACACCAACTGGTGCCCATCGAAAATGCAGCAATGCATGACCGAACCATCATCCAGTGGGACAAAGATGACTTAGAAACACTTGGCTTGTTGAAGGTGGATTGTTTGGCGCTGGGCATGCTGACGGTGTTACGAAAAACACTTCAATCCATCCACCCCGCCATGACACTGGCTGATATCCCCAAAGAAGATCCTGCCACCTACCAAATGCTTGGCAAGGCCGATGCAATCGGCGTCTTTCAAGTCGAGTCGCGCGCGCAAATGGCGATGCTGCCCCGTCTTAAACCACAAAGTTTTTATGACCTGGTCATCGAAATTGCCATTGTTCGCCCAGGCCCAATCCAAGGTGATATGGTGCACCCTTATCTGCAACGCCGCCAAAACCCCGCAAGCATCACCTACCCCAACCCTCAACTTGAAAAGGTATTAAAGCGCACTTTGGGAGTGCCTATTTTTCAAGAGCAGGTCATGCAAATTGCGATGGTGGCCGCAGGGTTCACGGCCGGACAAGCCGATCAACTGCGTCGCGCCATGGCGGCATGGAAAAGACGGGGTGGCTTGGGCGCTTTCCGTGACAAATTGATCGAAGGCATGCTTCGAAATGGTCACTCCATGGCGTTTGCGGATAAGCTCTATTCACAAATTGAAGGGTTTGGAGACTATGGCTTCCCAGAGTCGCATGCCGCCAGCTTTGCACTCTTAACCTATTTTTCTGCCTGGCTCAAATGCCACCACCCCGCGGCGTTTGTGTGCGCGCTTTTAAACTCTCAACCCATGGGGTTTTATGCGCCCGCACAGCTGATCGCTGACGCCAAGCGCCATGGTGTTGAATTCAAACCCATCAGCATTCACCAAAGCCTCTGGGACTGCAAAGTCATTCGGCCACCCGGCCAAACCAGTCACATTCGTTTGGGTTTTAATCAAGCCAAAGGCCTATCGGAGCCGGTGGTTGAACGACTGATCGAACAACGCCAGCATCAATCCTTTTGCTCCATTGCGGATTTGGTTCAGCGTGTGGGCCTCAATCAACGCCAATGCCAGGCATTGACTGAATCAGGTGCACTTGATGAGCTTGCATCAGATCGACGACAAGCCCATTGGCAAGCACTGGCGAGCCGGCAGCAACATGACCTTCTTGGGCGTGCGCCCATTAAAGAGGCGCCACCTGACCTCAGCCACACACCCAACGCACAGCTGATGTTAGAAGACTACAGCGCATTGGGCTATAGCCTCAATCAGCACCCCGTTGCCTGGCTTCGGCCAGTGCTGCCTAAAGCAGGCTTGCGCGCGAACCAACTCAACGATGTCAAACAAAATGGTCGCAATGTCGAAGTGGTTGGCTTGGTCACTCACCGGCAACGACCCGGAACCGCTTCAGGCGTGGTCTTTTTATCTCTCGAAGATGAAACCGGATTGATCAACGCCATCGTGTGGCCAAAAATAGCGACTCAATACCATGCCGTGCTACTGCAAAGCCAACTCATCAGAATTCGCGGTCAGCTGCAGCAAAAACAGGGCAGCGTACATGTCATTGCTCACGCTCTGTATTCAGAGGATATCCGTTTGGCCGAGTTGGTGAACAATGAGCGTTGTGCTCAAGATGAATTGGGACGCTCACGCCAAGGCCGCATCACACCCTCTTGAGCCACCGATGCCACCAGCACCCCCTCTTGATTGAAGATTTGCCCTCGACTGAAGCCTCGGCCACCGGCGCTGGTGGGGCTATCACAAGCATACAAAAGCCATTCATCAACACGAAACGGCCGATGAAACCACAGGGCATGATCCAAGCTGGCCAGCTGTACCGTGCGCTGGATAAAATCAAGCTCATGAGGCAAGGTCGCAGTCCCCAAGAGCTCGTAGTCGGACACATACGCCAGCAAACTTTGATGAAGCTGGGGATCATCCGCTAGCGTGTCCCACGCACGCATCCACAGGTGCTTTTGTGGGGTGCGAGCCGTGGGGTCCATGAACTTTGGCGTTTCAACAGGACGAAACTCGAACGGACGACGGTGCGCCAGCAACCGCTGCATTTTCTCTGGAACCTGGTCTTTGACTGATTGGTGAAGTTCAAAGGTATCCGTTAAGCCCTCGGGGCCAGGCACATTCGGCGCACTGGTTTGATGGCTTTGGCCCTCCTCTGGCAAATGAAAGGAAGCCGCGAGGTTCAGAATGGGTCGGCCGCGTTGCATGGCCACCACCCGCCGGTTGGCATAACTTCGTCCGTCGCGAGACGCCTCGACCTGATAAATCACCGGACGTTTCACATCACCCGGTCGAAGAAAGTACGCATGCAGTGAGTGGGCGGTCTGCGCTTCCGACACGGTCTGCTGCGCGGCAGCGAGGGCTTGGCCAACGATTTGTCCACCAAACACCCGAGTGGAACCAATATCGTGACTGGCTCCTCGAAAAATTGAGTCATCGAGCGTTTCTAACTTCAAAAGCTCGATGACGTCTTTCAATGCGCTGGACATACGATTACCTCAAACAACACCTTAAGTTTTTGCTTTCTTTCGTTTGGCTTGGCGGGCGCCGCGAAGCACCAGCTTGAAATAAAGCTCGGGGAAAAACCGCTTCAGCCGCCACAGCCAGCGGGTCTTGGGGTGCGTCAGCAGCATGAACTTTGGCTTCAGGGTGGCTTGGTAAACCACTTCAGCCACATCCTCTGCGCTCACGCCAGAACGCTCCATCCAACGATTAACGCGTTTTTCATAATGCGCATCGCGCGCCCGCATGGTCTCGGTTAAGCGGGTTTTGACAAAAGCCGGGCAAAGTGCAGAGACTTCAATGCCATCTTCATGGACTTCAGCGCGAAGCATTTCCGACATCGCAATCACAGCCGCCTTGGCTGTCCCATAAGCATTGATTTCTGGTGCCGATGCCAATCCCGCCACCGAAGCCACGTTGATGATGTGACCGCGACGTTGGGCGCGCATCAAACCCAATACAGACTGACAGCCCATCACCACCCCCATCAGGTCGATGTCAATCACCCACTGCCAATCTTCAATCGGTGTCTCATCCAGTTGCCCTGCTGCTGCGACACCCGCGTTGTTGATCAAAACATCCACATGACCGTGCCGATCCTTGAGGTCAGACACCACGCGCGCCCAATCGTCTTTTTGGGTGACGTCCATCGCATGAGGAGAGACTCTCGACCCCAGGGTCTGTGCCAACCCCTCGACGCGATCCCCGTGCAGGTCGCATGCAATAATGTGCGCGCCAGCCTGATGAAAACGGCGGGCCATGGACTCGCCCAAACCGGCACCTGCGCCGGTGATCAGCACCACTTGGCTGGACTTTGGTTGCCTCGCTCCCATATTCATGCTCTCCTCTACACCCGATAGATCAGTCTGCCACGACCAAGAAGCGTACGTATCAAAACGCTGCGTTCGACTCATCGGTGGCGGCACAGTCAATACACAGGGTCACGGCCAAATTGGCCTCCAGCCGCGCGTGACCGATGGGCTCACCACAGCGCAGACAACTTCCGAATTCGCCCTGATCAATCCGACCCAAAGCCTGCTGGAGCGCTTTGATCTGAGCTTGTCTTCGGCCCTCGCTGGCTTTGGCCATCGCTTGACCTTGCAATGCGTCCATCCGACTCAATCGTCCGACTCGCGTTTGATCAAGCTCAACTGGTTGTGCTGCTGCCTGGCTGCTGTCTGCAACAGCCTGCAACTGTTCAATGGCTTGCACAATGCGAAGTCTAAACCCGTTTTGTTTGTCATCCATACTTGTGCCGCTCGACTTCATCCAGCTATGCTGATATATCATTTAAGACGCTGTTAAAGGCCCTTGCATTGGTTCAAAGAAAGCGGGCACCTGCCAAAGAAATCGCAGGCTGGGCAATGTTCGACTTTGCCAACCAGGCCTATACTCTGCTGATCATTACGGTGATCTTTGGTGACCTCTTTACCCGGGTCATTGTAGGTCATCCCATCGACGAACCCAACAACTTTGCCTTGGGCAACTTATTGTGGTCTGTGGCCTTAGCCACCAGCTATGCGCTTGTGGTGGTATTCAACCCCATTTTGGGCGCCATCATGGACAGCTCGCGGTTACGGAAGTCCTTCCTTTGGATCAGCTGTGTTGTTTGTGTCATCGCCACCTCTGGGCTGTATTGGGTGGAACCTGGGTGGGTGATTCTGGCCATGGCGCTTATTATTGTCTCCAATAGCGCTTATGCCTTCGGCGAGTCATTTGTCGCGAGCTTTCTGCCGGGGCTGGGACCGCGTCATGACTTAGGCTGGATATCCGGGTTGGGCTGGGGCTTGGGCTACATTGGCGGTTTGGTGGCCACCGCTTTTGCTCTGGTGTTTTTGGGTGAACCCAGCATAGAGAATTACTCAAGAATCCGCTGGGTCGGTCCATTTGCAGCAGTCTTTTTCCTTCTTGCTGCGCTGCCGACGTTTTTGTTCTTAAAAGACCGCAACCGCATTCGCCCTCAACACAGCAGCGCCTCATACATCAAGCAAGGCTGGCGCCGCCTGGGCCAAACTCACCGACGTGTACGGTCCTTGGTGGACTTACGACGGCTTTTGATGTCGATCTTTTTCATGATGGCGGGGCTGTATATTGTGATCAGCTTTGCCTTCATTTACGGCGCTCAGGTCATTGGCTGGAGCGAGCAAGCGCGGGTGACCATGTTTGTCACTGTTCAAATCAGTGCCGCCTTCGGCGCACTGGGTTTTGGGTGGATACACCAGCCGATTGGACCCAAACGAACTTATCAAATCACTTTGCTTCTGTGGATCATGGCGATTGCCGCCATTTGGCAAACCCCAACCATCACCCAGGCACTCAATCGAGCAACTGGGCTGGCGCTGCATCCAGAAAGCGTCTTCTTGGTCGCCGGACTGCTGTCAGGCTTGAGTCTGGGCGCCTCTCAATCCGCCGGTCGAGCCTTGGTCGGTGTCCTCGCACCGTATGGCAAGGCCGCTGAATTTTTTGGGTATTGGGGCACGGTCTCAAAACTCGCCGCGCTGTTTGGTATTTTTGGACTGGGCATCCTGCAGATGGTGTTTGGCTTGGCCAACGCGGTGGTGTTTTGTTTGGTGCTCTTGGTCGCAGCGTCGGTCATTGCACACTCAATCAACGTTGACCGCGGCATTCAGGCGGCCCGATCGTGGCAAAGGACAAGGTCATGAGAATCGTTACTCACACATGCTCCAATACCGAGATTGTGGCAGCTTTGGGGGCGGCTGAATCGATTGTGGGGGTGGATGACCACTCTGATTATCCACCCGATGTGGTTCAGACCAAAGCGCGCATCGGTGCTGATCTTGATATCAATATTGAGAAGATAGAAGCACTTCAACCCGATCTGGTCATTACCTCAATGACTGTGCCCGGCCATGAGCGCTGCGTTGAAAAAATCAAAGCGGCTGGATTGGCACACTTGGTGACACAGCCCACATGCCTGCATGACGTCATCGAAGACATCCGGCGGATTGGTGAGGCCATCGGCCACCAAGCTCAAGCCAAAATTCTGGCTGAGACATTACAAGAGCGATTTGAGCGCGCTCCGCCCCCTCAGACGTCGGTGCCCATCATTGTGGAGTGGTGGCCCAAACCTGTGATTGTCCCAGGGCAAAAATCCTGGGTCAACGAGATGCTCAGGCTGGTTGGGGCGCATAACCCATTCGATTCATACCCCAGCGAAAGCGTGGAAATTACAGGTCAACAAGCCGTTGAGGCCAATGCGGCAGCCGTGATCATGAGCTGGTGCGGCGTTGCAGAGGACAAATACCGGCCCCACGTCGTCAAGAGACGATCCGACTGGGCCGATACGCCTGCACTGAAGAACGGTCATATCTATCCCATCTCAGAGGCCTGGCTGGGACGGCCTGGACCACGCCTCATCGAAGGCATCGATCGACTGGCACAGGTGGTTCAAGCCGTTCGCCAATCGGCCGGCTAGTCGGTTAGATTTCTGGGCCCGGCAGCGGAACTTCTGACGGCTGTTGGCACTCCAAGCCAGCGATTGGCGCTGATCGCCTATACTTTGGTGTTTCTATTGTCGGAGAATGTGAGCTAAAAATGAATAAAATCAGCATGTTATTAACTATTTGTCTGGTGTCTGCCCTGCTCGTGCTCGCCGGATGTTCAGGCGATGAGCCGGATTCAACGGGTGCTCAATCCGAGTCGCAAGAGACCGCCCCCACCCGAGAGCGGACCATTCGACGTGAAGAACCGGTGGCAGAATTGCCCCCACCCAACGCCAATGAGGACCCAGCAAAGAAGATTCCGCGGCGCACAGGCCAGACCCAAGAAGAGGGCTTTGGTTTAACTTTGATGGTTGATGGCTCCAGCCCAGAAGCTTTTTCCGAAAGTCTCGAGCTGATCGCCAGCGACAGCAGCCCAGAGCAATATCGACAGTTGGACTCGGCGCTTCGCTATCTCCAGGTTTACTCCTCAGATGGTTGGTCGGGTCTGCCGGGTTTTTATGAACGGCTCAATGGCATGACCGGCGAGGAAATCATTCGTCGCGCGCAGCGTTTGCAACAAGAGCGCCGCGGGAACTGAACCTTCGAAGGATGATTTTTTTACGGAATCGCATGAGACCGTGACCAAGCGACGGTTGTAGAACAAGTCATCCGGGAAGACCAGCTCATTAGCACTGCCGATGGGGGCTCGCCCTCCATCGGCTGAAGCCCTCACCGGGCCCTTTAAGCGGCTGTCCGTCAACTGGACATGAACTGTTCGTTGATAATGCGCTCTTCCAGGGAGTGCTCGGGGTCAAACAGCAATCGGTGGGCGGTGGAGGTGTCTTGTCTCACAGCGACGCGCTGGATGTCACGAAACTCATCGTAATCGGCCGTCACGCTCACCGGGCGACGCGCAGGGTTCAAGACCTCAAATTCGATGTTCGCATGCGCAGGTAAGACCGCACCCTGCCACCGCCTTGGGCGGAATGGGCTGATGGGTGTCAACACAACCGCCTCTGTTCCCAACGGTAGGATGGGGCCATGGGCAGAAAGGTTGTAGGCCGTCGATCCAGCGGCCGTTGAGACCAAAATCCCATCGGCCACCAATTTTTCTAAGCGCACTTGGTCATTGACCATCACTTTTATGTGCGCGGCTTGATTGGTTTGGCGCAATAAAGCCACTTCATTGATGGCTTGTGCTTGATGACTCTGCCCATTGGCGCTCGTGGCATGCATGATAAGGGGATTTAAAGTGACCTCACGCGCATTCTCAATACGCTCAACCAACCCTTTTGATTGATACCGATTCATCAAAAACCCGACATCGCCCATGCGCATACCAAACACGGGCAATCGGGAGGCCACATGTTCATGCAGCGTATGCAGCATAAACCCATCTCCCCCTAGAACCACCAAGACATCTGCCTCATCAGGCGCATGGGGCGGGTAGGTTTGAATCAAATCTTGAAGCGCTTTTTGAGA
>CAJXNL010000003.1 GCA_913057195.1 uncultured Wenzhouxiangella sp. | reverse complement strand
CTTCAGTTCATGCGTTGGGCTGATCAGCCGCGGTGCCACAAGCGAACCCCAATCCCCTTTGTGCATCCACTGATCAGTCCAGCGCGCCATTCACCACCAATGGATCAATCGACTGATCTCTCGTATGATCTGCTTGATCGTCCTATGGGCATGCGGACTTGGGGCGGTCACACCCCGTCTGTGAACTGTGTGGTTCCAATGCCTCGATCAGGCAACAGCACCGGAATCCCTTGATCAATGGCATAGATCACCTTCTCATCGCGAGTGATGAGCGCATCTTTCAACGGTGCCTCCACCGGAGTGTGATCAACAAACAAGACGCTGCCTTGCTCGATGGCTTGATTGAGTTTTTTTAAACGGCTTGACGCCAATGGACTGAGCGGCTCGTGGCTCACTGGGCAGCACAATACGTTAACAAGTGACGATGACAACGGCATGCCTACAGTATACCGCCCCCATGGCGGATTGTCGTCTGGGCCCAGCCTTGCTAACATTGCGTTTTAAGTGCAGGAGTGTTGCATGAGCGACCAACCCAAAGTGGGAGTGGTGATGGGTTCCCAAAGCGATTGGGAAACCATGTCCCACGCCACCACCATCCTAGACGCGCTGGCGGTTGATCACGAAGCGCGCATCATCTCCGCCCATCGCACCCCAGATCAGATGGCCGATTACGCCCGATCCGCTCAAGACCGCGGCTTAAGCGTGATCATCGCAGGCGCCGGTGGCGCCGCCCATCTCCCCGGAATGGTGGCCGCCCACACCTGCCTGCCGGTCTTGGGCGTGCCGGTTGGCTCCAAACAACTCAAAGGCCAAGACTCATTGTTGTCTATCGTGCAGATGCCTGCCGGTGTCCCCGTGGGCACTTTGGCGATTGGCCCAGCCGGCGCGACCAACGCGGGATTGCTCGCCGCGAGCATTGTGGCCCTATCCGACAGCGAACTCGCCACCCGGTTGGCCGATTGGCGCCAGCGCCAAACCGATCAGGTGCTGTCTCAACCCACGCCCCTCGGTTGACGGCTGGCTATGCGTATCGGCGTGTTGGGCGGTGGGCAATTGGCGCGCATGCTTGCGTTGGCCGGCCACCCCCTGGGGATGTCTTTTGTGTTTGTCGACCCGGCCGCTGATGCGTGTGCGCAAAGCCTGGGTCAACATCAGATCAGTGATTGGAGCGGAGAGCATCTTATCGAAGCGCTGGCCGGTTGCGATCGGGTGACGTTTGACTTTGAGAACGTGCCCGCCCACACCTTGACCCAGCTGACCGATCACTTCAACGTCGCCCCGAGTGCAAAAGCGCTGTCCATCTCACAAGACCGTTTGGATGAGAAAGCACTGTTTCACGATCACGGCATGGCTGTGGCGCCGCATGCCGCGGTGAGTGATCGCCCCGGGCTGTTGGCCGCCCTGGCCGATCTTGGCTGTCCGGCGATTTTGAAAACCAGGCGAATGGGCTACGACGGCAAAGGTCAGTACCGGCTGGACACCCCCGAAGATTGTGAGCCCGCCTGGCAGACCATGGCCGAAGCGCCGGGGGGACTGATTCTCGAACAGCGCGTCCCCTTTACGGCCGAGTGTGCATTGACCGCCGTTCGCTCTCAACACGGCGAGGTGCGGTTTTATCCGCTGACTTGGACCCACCACGAGGCCGGGATTTTGCGGTTTGCACTCGGTGGCGCGCGTTGGCTTGAGTCTTTTCAGCATCAAGCGGAGGCGCAGGTGCGCCCCATACTTGAGGCATTGGGGTATGTGGGCGCCATGACGGTTGAGCTTTTTGTGACCGAAACCGGTTTGGTGGTCAATGAGATGGCCCCGCGAGTGCACAACTCGGCCCACTGGACCATTGATGGGGCGGTGTGCTCGCAGTTCGAAAACCACCTTCGGGCCATCGCGGATCTCCCCCTGGGCGCGACCGCGGCCACCGGCGCGGCGCTGATGATCAACTTTATTGGCCAGTTGCCATCAACCGATGCCCTCGCGGTGCCCGGTCTCCATTGGCATGCCTACGGCAAAGCCCCGCGCCCGGGCCGTAAGGTGGGCCATGCCACCTGGGTGGTGGATGATGAATCAAGCCTGATGGCGGGTCTCGATGGTTTGGGCCCCGCGATGGACGCCAACGCGTTTCAGGCGCTGACCGGTTGGATTAAGTCGGTGGGCTGATCGTCAGGGAAAGTCACCAGGCGGTCATTGACCAGCCGGATGGTGATGGTCTCATGAAGGGCATGGTTGATGTGACTCGGCCAAAGCGCCACCAGCTGCGTGCCATCGTCCAAAGCCAGTTGATAGAGGTTTTGGGCCCCTTGAAACTGCTTGCCGACGACTTCAACCGGTGTTCCATGGTCGCTGGGTTCAATGTCGTCGGGTCGCACCAAGACCACGCAGTGGCCGTTGGCTTGATAAGCCGCTGGCAACGGCGAGCGGCCCAGCGCGTGGACCAATTCATTGCGCTCTCGACGGGCGCTGAGGTAACTGCCGCGACCCGTGAATGCAGCCACATACGGTGTGGCTGGCTGGTGGTATAGGTCGAAGGGACTGGCCCACTGCAGCATGCGCCCATCTTGCATGAGCCCAATCGTATCGGCCAGTGCAAACGCCTCTTCTTGATCATGGGTGACCAAAAGTGTGGCGGTGCCGCGGGCTTTTAAGATCGCACGAACCTCCTCACCGATGTCGCGGCGCAGGCCCGCGTCGAGATTGGAGAAGGGCTCATCAAGCAACAACACCGACGGCTCGGGGGCCAAGGCCCGGGCCAGCGCCACACGCTGCTGTTGGCCACCGGACAGCTCATGGGGGTAGCGTTGCCCCAAGCCTTTAAGGCCCGTCAGCGCCAACAGCTGACTGACTCGGTCGCCGCGCTCATCTTTGGGCATGCCACGAAGCCCGAACCCAACGTTATCCACGACCCGAAGATGGGGAAACAGCGCCTGGTCCTGGAACACCATGCCCACGCTTCGCTTTTCAGGGGCCAGCATGTCATCGGCGCTGCTGACCGTGCTGGCATTGATGGTGATCTCACCTGAGAGCAACCTTTCCAGCCCGGCCACCGCTCGCAATGCGGTGGTCTTGCCACAGCCTGATGCCCCCAGAAGACAGCCAATCTCACCTCGATCGAGCGCGAAACTCAATCCCCGCACCACCGACAGGCGGCCATAGCTTAAGTGGATGTTGTTGACCTCGAGAATCATGCGCTGGCATCAAGTTGGACATATTGGTTCACCACTGAGCTCAACACGTCGACCACCTGATCGATCTGGGCTTCATTCATGATCAACGGGGGCAGCAACCTCACCACATTGCCTCGGGTCACGTTGATAATCAGGCCAGCCTCCATGGCCAGCGACTTAAGCTCACCCACGGGGCGATCAAACTCGATGCCGACCATCATGCCGCGCCCGCGGATGTCGACAACGCTTGGGCAGTGCTCAAGGCGGGCTTGTAGCCCACGGATTAAGCGCTCACCCATGGCCTCGGCGTGGTCAGCCAAATGATTTTTTTCAATGATCTTCAGCACCTCAAGGCCCACTCGGCAGGCCAGGGGATTGCCCCCAAAGGTGGTGCCATGGGAGCCTGGCGGCAGCAGCTGAGCCGTCGTTTCAGTGGCCAGGCAAGCGCCGATGGGCATGCCGTTGCCCAGCGCTTTGGCAACGGTGACCACATCCGGCACAAGCCCCGACTCATGCTGAAACGCAAAAAAGCGCCCGGTTCGAGCGATGCCACACTGGATTTCATCGAGCATCAACAGCGCATGATGCTTTGTACATAAGTCTCGAAGGCCGGTGAGGTACCCCGGGGGCGCCACCCGGATGCCGCCCTCACCTTGGATGGGCTCAATCAGCGCGGCCACCAAGTTGGGGTGTTGATCAAAGGCGGCTTGTGCCGCGGTCAGATCACCGAAGGGCACCCGAATAAAATCGCCGACCAATGGACCAAACCCTTCTTGGATCGCCGTGCTGCCGGAAGCTGAGATTGAGGCCAGGCTTCGGCCGTGGAAGCTGTCGGTGGCCACCAATATGGCCGGCTTTTCGATGTGTTGACAGTGCGCGTGGCGGCGCGCCAACTTGATGGCACACTCGACCGCTTCGAGACCGGAGTTGGCCAAAAACACACGATCGAGTCCCGACCGCTGGCAGAGGGCATCAGCCAGGGCCTCTTGGAGCGGCAAGTGCGCGATGTTGGCGGTGTGCCACAGCGTTGTGGCTTGATCGGTTAAGGCCTCTGCCAGTTGGGGGTGGCTGTGGCCCAAGCTGCATACTGCGATCCCGCTCAGCGCGTCGAGATAGCGCCGACCCTGATCGTCTTCCAGCCAAACGCCGTCGCCTCGTACGAAGTTGACGGGCATGCGTTGGTAGGTATCAAACAGATGCGATTGCGCCATGGCAGGCTTGTCCCAACACCAATCAATGCCACTCGAGGTGGGGCTTGATGCCCCACCCAAGGGCTCTTGGCTCAGCTCAACTGAGCGCTTGCATAGTCCCAATTGACCACTGACCAAAACGCCTCCATGTACTTCGGTCGCGCGTTTCGATAGTCCACATAGTAGGAGTGTTCCCACATATCGCAGGCCAGTAAAGGCGTGTCACCCTCGGTGATCGGGGTGCCCGCGTTTGAGGTGGTCTTAATGGCCAAGCTGTGGTCAGGCTGTTGGACCAACCAGGCCCAGCCGGAGCCGAACACGTTGACCGCCGCGTCAGTGAATTGCTGTTTGAAAGTTGCAAAGTCGCCAAACGTGGCGTTGATTTTTTCAGCCAGCGCGCCGCTGGGTTCGCCGCCGCCGTTGGGGCTCATGCACTGCCAATAAATGTCGTGATTGGACATTTGTGCGGCGTTGTTGAACACCGCCCCATCGCTTGTTTTAACGATCTCTTCTAGGCTTTGATCAGCGAAATCGGTCCCTTCGATCAACCCGTTGAGTTTGTCGACATAGGTTTGGTTGTGCTTGCCGTAATGAAGGTCGAGCGTCTCAGCCGAGATGTGTGGCTCGAGGGCGTGACGGTCGTAAGGCAGGGGAGGAAGTGTAAACGCCATAACATGCTCCTTTTGATGGTGTGACTGGTGTAACGCCCATCAAATAGGGCGAAATTGGTCCTATTATGCCAGCCCAGAAGGGCCGCGGGCGTGAAAAATCAAGTCAGACCAGTATTTTACGGACATCAGGTCGCTTCGTCGAGCGCGTGCAGTGTTCGCCAGCGGTTGCAAATCGCACAAAACAGACTCGCCGTCCGCTCGGTGTCGTAGGCGGCGGCGTGGGCACGCGATGCATCCCAGTCAAGGCCAGCCGCGGCCACCGCCCGAGCGAGCACGGTTTGGCCGAGGGCGACCCCGCCCAGGGTGGCGGTGTCAAAACAGCTGAACGGGTGAAATGGATTGCGTTTGATCCCGCAGCGGGTCACGGCGGCGTTGAGAAAACCCAGGTCAAAATGCGCGTTGTGACCGACCAACACCGCGCGTTTACAGCCGGTGTCGCGAAGCGATTGACGCACCGGTGTCAGCAGTTCCTTGAGGGCTTGGGCCTCATCAATGGCCGGCCGCAGAGGGTGATCGGGCCGAATGCCGTTGAACTCCAGTGCGGCGGCTTCCAAATTGGCGCCCTCGAACGGGTGAATGTGGCGCACCATGACCTCGCCTGGGCACAGCCACCCGTCGTCATCCATTTCAATGACGCAAACGGCCAGCTCTAACAGGGCATCGGTCTTGGGCTCAAATCCCCCCGTTTCGACGTCCACCACCACCGGCTGGAACCCCCGAAACCGCTCGACCAACGCATTGGCTTGTACACTCATGGCGCGTGGCTGTCCTGAACAATGAACCGCCATCATACCGACAATCTGGTCAACGTCGAGTTGAGATCGCCCCGGCCAGACACGAGCTCACAGGCATAAGATCAATCGGTGGTGGTCAGAATCGCTTTCTTCCCCGGCCATTGACATAAATCCACCACGGGGCAGTGCTGACAGTCGGGTGTGCGCGCTTTGCATACGTATCGTCCGTGCAAGATCAGCCAGTGGTGCGCGTTTTGTAAAAACCGTGCGGGCACGCGCTTGAGTAAGGCCTTTTCCACCGCCAGCGGGGTTTTGCCCGTGGCCAAGCCGGTGCGGTTGGCAACCCGAAAGATGTGGGTATCGACCGCCATGGTGGGGTGGCCAAAGGCGGTGTTTAAGACCACATTGGCTGTTTTTCTGCCCACCCCGGGCAGGGCCTCCAAGGCCGCGCGATCATCGGGCACCTCACCGCCGTGCTCGCGCAGCAAGCGCTCGCACAGCGCGATGATGTTCTTGGCTTTGTTGTTGTAAAGGCCGATGGTTTTGATGTGGTCTTTCAGCCCCTCCAGCCCCAAATCCAAAATGGCTTGCGGGGTATTGGCCACCGGAAAAAGGCGCCGAGTCGCTTTGTTGACGCCCACATCGGTCGCTTGCGCCGACAGCGTCACCGCCACCAGCAGCTCAAAAGGGGTGGTGAATTCAAGTTCGGTGGTGGGGTGAGGGTTCAGGGCGCTGAGGCGTTCAAAAAACGCCTCACGCGCGGCTGGGTTCATGGGTCTGGGCATGGTCTCGCTCGATGGGCTTGGCGGTGGTGGTGGGACGATCGACCCACCATTGGCGTCCGGCGATCATGGCCGCCAGCGTTAAAAAAGCGCCCGGGGGCAGCATCATCAACAAAAACCCTGACCCGGCATCGTGGACGGTGAGGGTCAACACGCCTGCCCAGTCGCCCAGCAAAAGCTCCGCGTTGGCAAACAGCGTGCCTTGACCAATCAGCTCACGCAGCCCCCCCAGCACGACCAACACCAGCAAAAAACCCAGCCCCTGAGCGAGTCCGTCATGGACGGCACTGAGCACTGGCTGGCGTGAGGCAAACGCTTCAGCCCGGCCGAGGATGGTGCAGTTGGTGACGATCAGAGGAATAAAAATGCCCAAAGTGGTGCTCAACGCCGGCAAGTGGGCTTGCAGCAACAAATCCACCGCCGTCACCGCCGAGGCAATGATCAGCACAAACACCGGAATGCGAATGTCTCGGGCAATGCGCTGACGGGACACTGAGATCAGCGCGTTGGTGATCACCAAAACCCCCACAGTCGCCAGCCCGAGACCCAAGCCATTGGTGGCGGTGGTGGTCACCGCCAGCAGTGGGCACAGGCCCAACAGCTGGACCAAGCCTGGGTTATTGTCCCAGAGGCCTTGCTGCCAGATGGTGCGGATCGAGGGTGTGCTCATGACTCCGGTGCCGTTTGAATGGAGGCCAGCCAGTCGTCGCTGGCTTGCGCCCGATATGATATCAACGCCGATTGTACCGCTTGGATGACCGCCTGGCTGGTGATGGTCGCAGCGCTGAGGGTGTCAAACGCGCCGCCGCGCCGGTCGGCGGCCCACTCATCCATCGGAGGCGAATCGAGATCCGTGCCCTCGAATTGTTTGATCCAGTCGCTTTTCGCCCGCTCGATCCCATCGCCCAATCCGGCGGTCTCGCGGTGTGCCAACACCCGCACGCCCAGCACTTGCCCACCAGGCTCGAGTGCGACCAGCAGCCGAATGTCACCGCTGTAGCCGTTGGGGGTCACAAAGTCCAAAAGCACCGCCGACAGTTCACCCTTGCGTGTGCCCCAATAGACGGTTGCCTCGGTGTTCAATGCTTCGATGGTGAGCGTTTGGCGGGCGGTTTGGAGCTGTCCATCGATGTGCCCCGGCGGCACTGCTTTGGCCAATTGCTCATTGCGCTGTTGTTGTTGGACACGTTCAATGGTCGGTGCCGTGATCTGATGCACCCCGGTCAGCACGACCGCGGTGATCAAAGCAATCACAACCGCTTGAATCCAAGTCTTGGTCACGGCCGCTCAGTCCTCTTGGCGGCGGAGGAGGCGCTGCGGGCGGATCCATGCCCGAAGATGGTCGGGCGGGTGTAGGCATCGATCAGCGGCACGCAGAGGTTCATCAGCAAAACAGCAAACGCCACACCATCAGGATAGCCGCCCCATGCTCGTATGGCCAAGGTGATGAGCGCCACGCCAATCCCAAACACGACCTTGCCTTTGGGCGTGGCCGAACCTGTGACGGGGTCGGTGGCGATGAAAAAGGCGGCCATGACCAAAGCCCCTGACATCAGCTGTTGCAGCGGTGAACGGAATTGATCCGGATCGATCAGCCAGCCAGGCAGGCTCAAGATGACGGTGGCCAACACGACCGCGCCGGGCACGTGCCAGGTGATGGTTTGGGTCTTTAAAAGATACAGCCCCCCAAGACCGTAGGCCAGTGCAATCCATTCCCAACCGGCACTGCCCAGCCCGCCAAACATTGGATCCTGCCCGATTTCGGTGAGGGTCTGACCGGCGGCCAGCCCCTGTCGAATCTGGTCAAGCGGGGTGGCCTGTGAGAGCGCATCCCAAGCCATGCCCGAAGGGAGATGGCCGGTGAAAATGGCCCTCAAGACGGTGATCATGTCGGGCACGGCCCCGTCAACGCTTCGAGGGGTGACCCAGTGCGTAAGGCTTTCTGGAAAGGCGATGATCACCACCGCAAACCCGACCATGGCGGGGTTGAAGAGGTTTTGTCCCAAGCCGCCATAGAGGTGTTTGGCCACCACAATGGCAAACAGCATGCCCGTCGCACCCACATACCAGGGCGCGAGTGGGGGCAGGCACAGCGCCAACAACACCCCGGCCAGCGCCGCGCTGTGATCGCTGATGAATGGGCCAAGGGCACGCCCGCGTGCCCACAGCATCACCCCCTCAAACAGGTAAGCCCAACCCACGGCCAGCGCCATCTGGACCAACACCCCGGTGCCAAACACCCAAGTATGAACCGCCACGGCGGGGATCAAGGCGATCACCACCCGACCCATGACGGTGCTGACACGGACGCGGCTGGGTCGGTGGGGGCCGGTGGTGACGCTCACGTTGCAGGATCTCCGCCGTTGCCCTTGTCGCCCGACTCGCCCGTTTTGCCCGTTTTGCCTGATTCGGTTGGGGAGTGGGGCCCTGTCTTTTTCGCGCGCGCCCGGGCCAGCGCGGCCTCGATCTCCGATTGCGCCGCGGCTTGTGATTGCAACCGCTCGGCACGCGCTTGGCGGCGGGCTTGATCGGCGCTTTGCTGCTTTTCAATGCGCGCCTGGCGGGCATCAAACCGACGCTTGGCGCGCTGTTGGGCGCGCTCATCGCGTTGCTGGGCGCGCAGCCAATCTTTGCTGTGGCGGTAGGCGTCGACCAAAGGCAGGTGGCTGGGGCACACCTCCGCGCACAAGCCACACTCAATGCAGTCCATCATGCCCAGGGCCTGGGCCTCGGTGTGTTGACCGTGCTGTGCGAGTTTAAACAGCTGCTGGGGCAGCAGCTGGGCGGGGCACACCGACACACAAAACCCGCAGTTGATGCATGGCAAGGGTGATTGGCGGGCCGAAGAAGATTCTTCGGGCAATCCCAACACGCACAGGCTGCCTTTATCAATGCTGGCGGCCAAGTTGTGGATGGGTTGACCTGACAGCGGACCACCGAGGACCCACCGAGCGTTGTCATCGGGGCGCCCCCCGGCCAGCTCAATCAGGTCTGCCACCGCGCTGCCGATGGGGGCATAGACATTCATTGGCTGAGCCATCGCCGGTCCGGTCACCGTCACCACGCGATGGGTGAGGGGGCGTTGATGAATCGTGGCATCGAACGCGCTGGCGGCGGTCGCCACGTTGCTGACCAACAGCCCGAACGATTGAGGCAGCTGATGATGGGGGATGGCCTGGCCTGTCAGCGTTTGAATGAGCTGGCGCTCGGCGCCTTGCGGATAGCGTTCGGGGACTTGGACGACATCAATCTCCACGTCCACCGGACCGAGGGCCTGCAGGTCGTCATTCAAGCGGGTGACCAGCGACCCGTGGGCATCAGCCACTGGGTCTTCCAGCGCGATCACAATGCGGCGGGCCGCCAATGCGCGTGCCAGCAACCGCGCGCCCAAAATGATGGCGCGGGGTCGGGCATACATTAAAGCTTCATCGCACGCGATGTAGGGCTCGCAGCCCACCCCATTGATAATCAAAGTCTCCACTGCGCCTTGGCCGTGGCGAACTTTTTCGGCCGTCGGGAACCGCGCGCCGCCCAAGCCCACCACGCCGCAGCGTTTGAGCGCTTCGATGACGTCCGTCGCCGAGACGCCCGTGAGATCGAGATCGGCCGGGGCATCGTCAGGGGGTTGCACAGGCTCGGCGTCGGTGGCCACCTCAATCTGCAAGTGTTGGGCAGCCGCCCATGGATCGGTGGGCGCCGCGCATCGATGGAGGCCCGTAAACACGCCCGCCAGGGGCGCGTGCAACGCCGGGTGGGCATCGTCTTGGTGGGCAAGCAGCAGCTCGCCGGCGACCACGCGCTGTCCGGGTTGAACCTGTAAGCGGGCCTCAAGATCGGGCTCAGGTTCGCCGGCGTAGCCGTGGAGCGGCAGATTCAGTGCGCGAGGCCGCGGGGCGGGCACGATTGGTTGGGCCAACGGCGCTGCTTTGTGGTGTGCCAACGTGCGTCCACCCGGAAACGGCGCCGGCGCTGCGTTCATGCCCCAGCCACCCGAATGGGAATCGATGGATCGGTGGTGGGCCGCGGGCGGATCGAAGGTCGCGGCGCAGGGATCAAATCAATGCAGTCGACCGGGCAGGGGGCCAAGCACAGCTCGCAGCCCGTGCATTCATCAGCGATGACGGTATGCATCTGCTTTTGGGCGCCCAAGATCGCATCCACTGGGCAGGCGTTGATGCACAGCGTGCACCCAATGCAGCGGTCTTCATCAATGACGGCCACCATCGGTGGTTTGTGCTCGCCGTGGTCTTCATTCAAAGGCAGGCTCTCCACCCCCAATAGGTGCGCCAAAGCGTCGACCCCGGCCTGTCCCCCCGGGGGGCACTGATTGATGGCCGCCTCGCCTTGGGCAATGGCCTCGGCGTAAGGTCGACAGCCTGGGTAGCCGCACTGCGCGCACTGGGTTTGGGGCAGCAGCGCATCAATCTCATCGGCGAGGGTGGTGTCGTTGGCTTGAAAGCGCTGACCCAGCCAAGCCAAAAGCCCCACGATGATCGCCACCATCGCCACCAGCACCACCACACCCAGCCCCATGCTCATAGTTTGGCAAAGCCCGTAAAGCCCATGAACGCAAGCGCCATCAAACCGGCGGTCACCAACCCAATCGGGGCGCCTTGGAAGCTTTTCGGCACGTCGGCCAGGGTGAGGCGCTGGCGCATCGCGGCCAACGCGACCAACACCAACCCAAAGCCAAGGGCGGCGCCGAATCCGTACAGCGCCGACTCGACCAGGGAGTGGTGCTGGCGGGCATTTAAAAGCGCCACGCCGAGCACGGCGCAGTTGCTGGTGATCAGTGGCAAATAAATCCCCAGCACGCGGTGCAAGACCGGCGCCGTGTGGCGCATGAATTGCTCGGTCAGCTGCACCAAGCCGGCAATGATGACGATAAAGGCCACCGTGGACAGATACTCCAGCGACAGCGGCACCAAGACATACGTCATCACCAAATGGCTGCTCACCGAGGCCAGGGTCAATACAAATGCCGTGGCCATCGCCATGCCGATGGCCGATTCGAGCCGGGCGGAGACCCCCATAAACGGACAAAGCCCCAAGAACTTGATCAACACAAAGTTATTGACCAATGCAGCAGACACCAAGATAAAGACCCAGTCCATGGCGTGTGCGTCTCCTACCCCATCAGCCGAGGGACGCTTTGCTGGCCTCGATGACTTGCTCGAGCTGGGCCGGATCGATCCGGCGCATCAGCGGTTGAAAGGCCTCGATGCGGTGATCGAGCAGTGGCGTGTCAGGGCCGTGGAAGTCATCCATTGGGGCATTTAAAAATTCACCGGCGCGGGCGGCGGTGGTTGGAATCACCGGTGCCAGCCAGGTCATCATGACCCGAAATAGATTGAGCGCCTGGGTGCACACCGCCAACACTTCGGCCTCCCGCCCGGCCTCTTTGGCCATTTGCCAGGGCTTGTGTTGGTCGACGTATTGATTGGCCTCATCGGCCAGCGTCATGATTCGGCGCACCGCACCGGCAAAGTTTCTGTTGTCGTAATCTTCAGCGACCGCTGACTTTTGTGCCAGAAAGTGGGCATACAGGTCAGGATCGCGCAGGGCCTCGCTCAACCGACCATCGCCCAGTTTGTGGACAAAGCCCGACGAGCGCGAGGCAATGTTGACCAGCTTGCCCACGAGATCGGCATCCACCCGGGCCTTAAAGTCATCCAAAGACAGGTCAATGTCGGCCAGACTCGGGGTGAGTTTGGCGGCGAAGTAGTATCGAAGCGCATCGGGGTTGATGTGGTCCAGCCACGTGCGCGCTTTAATAAAAGTGCCGCGGGATTTCGACATTTTTGCGCCATTGACGGTCAAAAATCCATGCGCGTGCACTGCGGTGGGTTTTCGAAAGCCCGCGCCTTCGAGCATCGCCGGCCAAAACAGGCAGTGAAAATAAATGATGTCCTTGCCAATAAAGTGGTGCATTTCGGTGTTGGTCGTCGGCGCCATCCATTCATCAAAATCCAATCCTTCGCGCTCGCAGATGGATTGAAAGCTGGCCAGATAACCCACCGGGGCATCCAACCAAACATAAAAATACTTGTCTGGTTGGCCGGGAATGGCAAAGCCAAAATACGGTGCATCGCGCGTGACATCCCAATCTCGAAGACGGTCTCCGAGCCATTCATTGAGTTTGTTGGCCACTTCGGTTTGCACCGCGCCGGAGTGAATCCATTCGCTCAGGGCCTGTTGAAACGCATCCAAAGATACAAAGAAGTGCTCGGTGTCTTTAAGGACCGGTTCGGCGCCTGAGACGGCCGAGTGCGGCTCGATGAGGTCGGTGGGGTCGTAGCTGGCTCCGCAGGCATCACACGAATCGCCGGCCTGATCGGAGGTGTGACATTTCGGGCAGGTGCCGCGAATGAATCGATCGGGCAGAAACATGCCCTCGTCGGGGTCAAAATACTGCGCAATGGTGCGCCGGGTGACGGCGCCGGCGTCATTTAATCGCGACCAAATCAACTCCACCAGCGCCCGGTTGGTCTCGGAGTGGGTGGAGCCATAGGCGTCGTAGCTCAACCCAAAGTCCTCGAAGTCGCGCTGATGTTCTGCAGCCATTTGTTCAATGAGTTGTTCTGGCGAGATGCCTTGTTTTTGAGCGTGGAGCATGATGGGCGTGCCGTGGGCATCATCGGCCCAGGCAAACCACACCTCATGGCCCATGGCGCGTTGGAACCGAGCCCAAATGTCGGTTTGAACGTATTCGAGCATGTGCCCCAAATGGATGGCGCCATTGGCGTAGGGCAAAGCAGCGGTGACCAAAATGCGTCGTTGAGTCATGTTCGACATTATCGCATGTTGATGCTCAACGTCTGGTGTGGTTCGCTACAATGAAAGGCGCGCAATTTTGGGGGTCATTGGGTGGGTGGGCAACGCCTGGGACGGCCGAGCGCAGCGATTGCTAAGGAGCAGATGTGTCTGGCAGCGTAGACAAAGAGTTAAAGGCCAAGGCCTCGGCGGTCATCGATCCCAACAACCAAGCGCCATTGGGTTCAGCGGTTCGGGATTTGGTCGAGCGCGATGGGCGCGTGGCTTTGGATGTGGTGCTGGGATACCCCTGTCAGCAGACCCGTGCGCCGCTTGAGGCCGCCATCCGCTCGACGTTGATGGCGGATGAGCGGGTGCAGGCGGTCAGTGTTGAGATCAGCCACGCGATTGTGCCGCATGCGGTGCAAGACGGGCTCGCTCCACTCGATGGCGTGGGCAACATCATTGCCGTGGCCTCAGGCAAAGGCGGTGTGGGAAAATCAACCGTCGCGGTGAGTTTGGCGCTGGCGCTTCAAGCTCAAGGCGCGCGGGTTGGGATACTGGATGCCGACATTTATGGCCCGAGCATTCCGAGAATGTTGGGCTTGTCTGGGCGGCCGCAGACGGCCGGCGAGCAACGCATCGTTCCCATGGAAGCGCTGGGGCTGCAGGCCATGTCGATCGGGGTGCTGGTCGAGGTCGACCAGGCGATGATCTGGCGCGGACCGATTGCCACGCAGGCGCTGCAACAGATGCTCAACCAAACCCAGTGGCAAGGCCTGGATTATTTGATTTTGGACCTGCCCCCGGGCACCGGAGACATTCAGCTGACGCTGGCACAAAAAGTGCCGGTGGCCGGGGTGGTGACGGTGACCACGCCCCAAGCTGTCGCGATTGACGATGTTCGTCGCGCGGTGGCGATGTTTGGCAAGGTGAAAGTGCCGGTGTTGGGGGTGGTTGAGAACATGAGCACGCACATCTGCTCTCAGTGTGGGCACGAGGATGCGATTTTCGGTTCAGGTGGCGGTGAGCGCATCGCCGAAGAGATGAACATTCCGCTGTTGGGGCAAGTGCCCTTAGATGCCCAGCTGGGTCGAACCATCGATGGGGGCCAGGCGCTGATGGTGGCGCAGCCCGACCACCCCGTGAGTCACCGCTTGGGTGAGATTGCGTGCCGGGTGGCGGCGCGATTGGCCATGCAATCACAAAATCGCACGGTGCGGATGCCAAAGATTAAAATTGTGGAGTAGTGGGATGCCTCCATCGCTGCATCCAAACGTTTTGACATTAAACCTGCCCATCACTTGAAGGACATTGCCGCGTGAGTATCAAATCAGACCGCTGGATCCGTCGAATGGCCGAGGAGCATGGCATGATTGAGCCGTTCGAACCTGGCCAAATTAAACAAGGTGGAGACGGCCAACGGCTGGTCTCCTACGGCACGTCGAGCTATGGTTATGACGGGCGCTGCGCGGATGAGTTTAAGGTGTTTACCAACATCAACTCTGCCGTGGTGGATCCCAAGGCGTTTGATCAAAACAGCTTCGTGGACATCCAAGGCGATGAGTGCATCATTCCTCCCAACTCGTTCGCGCTGGCTCGAACCGTTGAGTACTTTCGAATCCCTCGCAATGTCCTGACGATCTGTTTGGGCAAATCCACCTACGCGCGCTGCGGCATCATTGTAAATGTCACGCCGTTGGAACCTGAGTGGGAGGGCCATGTGACCTTGGAGTTTTCCAACACCACACCGCTGCCCGCCAGAATTTATGCCAATGAAGGGGTGGCCCAATTTTTGTTTTTGGCCTCTGATGAGGTCTGCGAGACCTCATACGCTGATCGAGCCGGCAAGTACATGGGCCAGCGCGGCGTGACGTTGCCACGCACTTAAAAAAGCACCGATTTCGGGGTGTGTGAACCGGCGTCAATTACCGGGCGGGCTGCTGCTGGATGTTGATGCGCGTGACAAAGCGCTGACCATTGCGGATCAACTCGAACCTCAAGGTGGCCCCCGGTGGGGTTTGGGCGATGGCAAAGCTCAGAGCGCGCGCATCCTCGATGGGCTCTCCGTTGATTGCCACGATTCGATCCCCGGCCATGAGTCCCACGTCATAAGCGGGGCTTGGTCGCTGCACGCTCTCAACCTCGGCGCCCGCCGGCGGGGTGGTTTCCACATACGGCGCCCTCAACTGGGGGTCGATAAACTGGGCGCCAATCCAGCCTCGACGCACCTGGCCATACTCGATCAGCTGGCTGGCCACGGCCAATGCAATCGGGGCCGGGATCGCAAACCCAATGCCCTCGGCGCCTTGCGTTTCGTTGATGGAGGCACTGTTGATGCCGATCACCGAGCCGAGCGTGTTGATCAGCGCGCCACCGCTGTTGCCCGCGTTGATCGCAGCGTCGGTTTGAATGAAATTCTCCAGGCTTGTGAGGTTCAGCTGTCCACGCCCCAGCGCGCTGACAATGCCGCTGGTGACCGTGTGATTCAGACCGAAAGGGTTGCCGATGGCCAACGCCACGTCACCGACTTTGGGTGGCGTATCCAGTGCAAAACGGGCCGGCGGGAGGCCATCGAGGCTGACTTTTAAGACCGCCAAATCGGTATCGGCATCGGTGCCCACCACCTCGGCGGGCGCAACGCGGCCATCCCACAGGGCCACGGCGATGTCATCGACCCCATCGATCACATGGCGGGTGGTGACCACATGCCCCTGCTCGTCTAAGATCACGCCTGAGCCCAACCCACTTTGGGGGCGCGTGATCATGCGATCGCGGTAAAGCGCTCGAAATAAAGGGTTGGAACTTCGAAGGCCCAGAGATTCTTGAATCAGCGTTCGGGTATAGACGCTGACCACCGCTGGCGCAGCGCGGCTGACCGCGGTGGCGTGGCTGGCTGGCTGGGGTGGGGCGGTGGGCAACCATTCAGGGCGGATCCAAACGGCAACAAAGGCCAGCGCCAAACCGAGAACGACGAATTGGGCGATGAAGGCGAACAGTCGTGACACGGCACAGATCCCGGGTTTTTGGCGTGAAAGGTTACAAAATAAGCTCATGGCAGTATAATTGCTGAATCGATTCGATCAACCGTTGTTGGAGTGTTTGATGTCTGATACGCAACCTTTGGCGTCTGTCGAAGAGCCGACTGATTTGTCCAGGCGCCGTTTGTTGGGTGCAGCCACAGGTGTGATGGGTGCCGTGGGTGCCGGGGCGGCCGCATGGCCTTTTTTGGCCACCCTCCGCCCGAGTGATAAAGCCAAGGTGATTGGTGCACCAGTTGAGGTGTTTATCGGCAGCTTGGCGCCAGGGCAAATGACACGCGTTCAGTGGCGAGGCCAGACCATCGGCATCATGCGTCGCACCGAGCAGATGCTGGCGCAGTTGCCAGAGATGACCGATCGGCTTCGGGACCCCGCAAGCGACACCACCAGCCAACAGCCCAGCTATGCTCAAAATGAACACCGCTCCATCCGGCCGGATATTTTGGTCTTGAACGTTCATTGCACCCACTTGGGGTGCATCCCAAGAATGATCCCCGAGGTGGGTGCTCAGCCTTTCGACGAGAATTGGAAAGGCGGGTTCTTTTGCCCTTGCCACCGATCGATGTTTGACCTGGCCGGGCGGGTGTACAGCGGCGTGCCCGCGGTGTTGAACTTGCTTGTGCCGCCTTACTCTTTCCCTGACGATGAACACGTATTAATCGGGGTCGACCCCCAAGGAGCTGCGTAGTCTCATGAACAACCTGATCACATCCGTGGGCAACTGGGTGGACGAGCGCGTCCCGGTCAGCGAGTTTTGGAAAAAACACATCAGCGAGTACTACGCGCCGAAGAACTTTAATCTGTGGTACTTCTTCGGCTCGTTGTCCATGTTGGTGTTGGTCAATCAGCTGTTGACGGGCATTTTCTTGACCATGCACTACAAACCCGGCGCCGAAACGGCGTTTGCTTCTGTCGAATACATCATGCGCGACGTGGAGTGGGGCTGGTTGATTCGATACATGCACTCGACCGGCGCGTCGCTTTTCTTCGTGGTGGTCTATCTGCACATGTTCCGCGCGCTGATGTATGGCTCTTATCAAAAGCCCAGAGAGATTGTATGGATCTTGGGGGTCACCATTTATTTGGTGCTGATGGCTGAATCGTTCATGGGGTACGTCTTACCCTGGGGCCAGATGTCGTACTGGGGGGCGCAGGTGATCATCTCGCTGTTCGGTGCGGTGCCCTATGTGGGTGAGGCGTTGGTTGAATGGATTCGGGGCGACTACTTCGTGGCAGACGCCACGCTGAATCGCTTTTTTGCCCTGCATGTGGTGGCGCTCCCATTGGTGTTGGTGGGGCTTGTTGTGCTGCATTTGGCCGCGCTCCACGAGGTGGGATCGAACAACCCAGAAGGGGTGGACATTAAGAAAAAGAAAGATGCCGAAGGCCGCCCGCTGGATGGCATTCCGTTTCACCCGTACTACACCATCAAAGACATTTTTGGAGCGGGCTTTTTCTTATTTATCGCGGCCTTTATTGTCTTTTTTGCGCCCGAGTTTGGCGGCAAGTTTTTAAAGCCGGACAACTTTGTCCAAGCCAATCCTTTGGTCACACCAGACCACATTCCACCGGTGTGGTATTTCACCCCGTTTTATGCCATTTTGCAGGCGGTGCCTGACAAGCTGATGGGGGTGATTTTGATGGGCGTGTCGGTGCTGATTTTGTACATCGTGCCTTGGCTCGACCGCTCGCCGGTGAGGTCCATTCGGTACCGAAGTTGGCCATCGAAGGTGGCTTTGGCGATTTTCGCGGTGGCCTTTATCCGATTGGGGATGCTGGGGCTGTCGCAAGACTCCAGCACGCTTGAGCTGAGGCTTTGGACGTTTGTGTATTTCGCATTTTTCATCTTGATGCCCATTTGGACGCGGCTTGAGCCCACCAAGGCAGTGCCAGAGCGGGTGAGTTCAGCATGAGTGAGGCAAGCATGGCCGAAACCAACGGCGCGAAAAGCGCGCTTAAGCGCCTACGGATTGGCGTCGTCGCGGGGATTTTGATCGCTTCGATCTTGCCGGCATGGCCCACGCTGGCCGCACCGAAGGGCGATCTTGATGCCGCCGGGACCAACATCTTTGACACCGCCTCTTTACAGCGCGGTGCGGCGCTGTTTAGCAACTACTGTTTGGCGTGTCACTCGGCCAAGTACATGCGCTTTAAGCGAATGGAAGAAGATCTTGACTTGACCGAAGAAGAAATCGAGTCGTTTTTGGTCCCTGCAGGCTTGGAGGCGGGCGATTACATGATGTCATCGATGCCTTATGAGCAATCCGCTGACTGGTTCGGCAAGGCGCCGCCTGATTTGAGTTTGACCGCTCGCTCGCGTGGACCCGATTGGATCTACACGTTTTTGCGAAGCTATTACCTGACCGAGGATGGGTGGAACAATAAGGTCCTCGAAAATCCTGCGATGCCGCACGTGCTTTGGGAATTGCAGGGCATCCAGCGCCCGGTCATGGAGACAGTGGAAGCACAAGACGGCTCGACCGAGGTGAAAGTCGCCAGTTTGGAGCTGGATGTGGCCGGGCAAATGGACCCTGACGCCTACGACAAAACCGTGCGTGACATTGTGGCCTTTATGGAATACATTGCCGAGCCTGCCAAGTTGAAGCGTGAGCGGCTGGGGGTGTGGGTGTTGCTGTTTCTGGCATTATTTACCTTCTTGGCGTATCTTCTGTACCGCGAGTATTGGAAAGACATCAAAAAATAAGCTTGATGCGTCGTCGATTCGGGTTGCAATCAGTCCCCTGGCGTCCATGTTGAGCGGAGACAATTTTCTATGATGGCATTGTATTCTTCGGAGAACTGCTTGGACTGCCACCGCATCCGCTTTGTGCTGGCGGTCAAGGGGATCAATGTGGAAATTATCCATGTTGAACAGGACCGCGCGGCCACAGCGGACCTGGCAGAGCTCAACCCGTATGGCGAAACCCCCACCTTGGTGGATCGAGACATGGTGCTGTATGGCACATGGGTGGTGGCTGACTATCTTGATGAACGCTATCCGCATCCACCCTTGATGCCGATTGACCCGGTGTCGCGGTCCAGGCTTCGGCTGGGCATGTATCGCATTGCCCGAGACATGATTGAAATGGGGAAAGTGATCGAGACCTCGACGGGTGAGAAGCGCGTTGCCAATGCGCGTCAGCATTTGAGCGATGCGCTGATCGAAGCCGATGGCCTGTTCGCGCTGGCCCCTTACGTGTTGCATGATGAGTTGACCTTGGTCGACTGTGCGCTGGTGCCATTGCTGTGGCGCTTGCCCGCCTACGATGTCCGCTTGACGGTTCGTCAATGCCCGAACTTGAACAAATACATGGAGCGGATGTTCAAGCTCGATGCTTTCCGAAGAAGCCTTACAGCCGTTGAGCGCGACCTTCGACTGGGTGGCCAATAAAGGCATGCATATTGTCGGATTGAACACGTCGGTGGTGTAGGGCGGATGCGCTCGAGCACGCCTTATTTGCTGCGCGCCCTTAACGAGTGGATTCTGGACAATGACTGCACACCGCATGTCATTGTCGATGTCTCGCGGGCTGATGTGTCGGTCCCACCGCATGCAATCAGCGACGGGAAAGTGGTGCTCAATATCGACCCCGAAGCGGTGCGCGATTTGGTGATCGATGATGATGGGGTGAGCTTTGTGGCGCGCTTTGGTGGCGTGTCCCAAGCGGTTTGGTTGCCTGTGCCCTCGATCGAGGGGATTGTGGCCAAAGAAACTGGCCAGGGGATGATGTTTGATCCACCCCCGCCTGGAAATGCGTCTGACTCAGAGGCTGAGTCGGCAAGCGAGGACGACAGTGAGCCGTCTAAAGCCAAACGTCCGGGGCTTCGCGTCGTTAAGTGAGGGGGTCATCTAAATCGGTGCGAATGCTTTGTGCTTGCCGGTTCACCACCCGCAGCCAGCCTCGGTGACGGTTGCCCCCATCTGAGCTGAATTCAAACCCGTAAATCCGAACCCATTGCCACCCGCGCTCGCCACGCTGAGGCCAAAGCGACTGCAGCGCGACCGTCTGATCCAGAAGCTGCCAGGCGTGGCTGGCACAAAATCGGCCGGCGAGATGGCAGGCGTGTTCGCGGGCGCGATTCGCGCTGACCCACCAGGCGACGGCGAGCCCCAGCAGTAAGAACAAGACAACAGATTCGTTGGACAACATCGTTGAGGTGCCGGCGCTAGCGCTTCAACAGAACGTGCACCGCCCCGGTGCCCCCATCGGTGGGTGGGGCCGAGGCAAAGGCCAGTACCCGGGCGTGGCGAGCCAGCACCCCGGCGGCTGCGCGCTTGAGTTTGGGGCCGTCAGGCCCAGAGCGAAGGCCTTTGCCATGGATGATTTTGACCGCGGTCAGCCCACGGGCCTGCGCCTCTGCCAGGAACTCGCGAATCGACGCGGTGGCGGCGGCCACTGTCATTTGATGCAAATCAAGCTCTTCTTGAATCCGCCAGTGCCCGCGTCGCAGCTGCTTAAGTATTTTGGGGCCCAACCCGGGGTGCAGGTAACTGATCTCCTCACCGCTCTCGATCTCAGAGAAGTCAAAGCGACCGGCCGCCAGTTCATCCATCACGGCCCGCTCATCCAGCTCATGTTGGCGCGCTCGGGGCGGTGGGGATTTTGGTTTGGAGCGGTCTCGCTGATGGCGCACGCGCTGCACCGGGCCCACGGCGGCTCGGAACAGGGCGCGATCAGTGTCGTCGACGTCATCTGCGGCCATGATTTGCCCCTCGCGCTGCTGTTTGGCTGTCTAAGATCAATTATAGTGTCTGTTTTGGCAAGGCAATGACAACATGCACATTCTCATTTCCAACGACGATGGTCTCTACGCGCGCGGCATTCGTATGCTGGCCGATGAAATCAGCCAGCACTGCGACCAGGTCACCGTGGTGGCCCCTGATCGAGACCGCTCGGGGGCGAGCAACTCGCTGACGCTCGATCAGCCCATTCGTGTGGCGACCCTAGACGATGGGCGGTACAAGGTGTTTGGCACCCCCACTGACTGCGTGCACATTGCCATAACAGGGTTGCTTGACGACGAGCCTGACATGGTGATTTCGGGCATCAACGCCGGCGCGAACATGGGCGATGATGTGCTTTACTCGGGAACGGTCGCGGCCGCGATGGAGGGTCGGTTTTTGGGCTTGCCCGCGATGGCGGTGTCGCTCGTCTACGGGCCTGAGGGCCCCTCTCACTATGACACGGCAGCGAAAGCGGCCGGCATATTGATGCGACAGCTTGAATCAGAGCCCCTGCCGGCCGATACGATTTTAAATGTCAATGTGCCCGACGTTCCGTGGGCTGAGATTCAAGGTTTCGAGACCACTCGCTTGGGTCATCGACACCGGTCTGAGGATGTGATCCCGGTCCAAGACCCCAGAGGGCGCCAGTTTTTTTGGGTGGGTCCACCCGGTGGCGAACAGGACAATGGCCCCGGGACTGACTTCAATGCCATCCGGCAGCGGTTCGTGTCGGTGACCCCGATTCATGTGGACTTGACCCGCTATCAAGCCCTGGACCAAATCAGCGGCTGGGTGGAAAGTCTCAACGCGGTCTCTGAGCTGGGCTGAGTGGGATGACTGCCCCATCCATGACACCGTCTGCGGGCAGTGGCATGACATCCGACACCACCCGAGCTCGGCTGATCGATCGGCTGCGTGCCCAGGGCATTCAAAATGAGCATGTATTGGAGGCGATGGCGTCGGTGCCCAGACACGCCTTTGTGGATGAGGCGCTGTCGTCGCGTGCCTATGAGAACTCTGCCTTGCCCATTGGTCGCGGGCAAACCATCTCCCAGCCCTACATCGTCGCGCTGATGACTGAGGCGGCTTGCGCCGCGGGTCATCTCAACAAGGTCTTAGAAATTGGCACAGGCTCTGGGTATCAAGCGGCGGTATTGGCACACGTGGCCCAGAAAGTCTTCACCACCGAGCGCATTGGCGAGCTGTGCCGCTTGGCCAAGCAGCGCTTCCATCGGGCGGGGCTGCACAACATCTGGGCGCGTCACCAAGACGGATTGGGTGGCTGGCCGGCTCAAGCGCCGTTTGATGCCATTGTGGTCACAGCGGGTGGGGCCTTGCCCGAGGTGTTGTTTGATCAGCTGGCTGAGGGCGGGGTATTGGTGGCCCCTGAGCAGGTGAATGACCACCAGGAGTTGGTGTGCATCACCCGATCCGGCGGGCAGTGGCAGCGCCGTGTGTTGGGCGAGGTGAGTTTTGTGCCCTTGCTGGAGGGAGTCGCCTAAGTGGGTTCAATTTTCAGCGCGATGTATGACCGTGTGCTGTTGTGGGCTCAGCACCCCAAGGCGCAAACTTACCTGATCGTGGTCACCACCATCGAGGCGATATTTTTCCCCATTCCGCCCGATGTCATGCTGGCCCCCATGGTGTTGGCCAATCGAGCCAAAGCGTGGCGGCTGGCGCTGGTGACCACCTTGGCCTCCGTGCTGGGTGGATTGGTCGGCTATCTTTTGGGCTTTTGGGCCTTGGAGCTTGTGCTGCCCATCATCGAGCGCGCCGGCTACGCAGACGCTTACGCCTCAGCGGTGGATGCCTTCAACCGCTTTGGAATTTGGTTTGTGATCTTGGCGGGCTTTTCGCCCATCCCATTTAAGCTCATCACGGTCGCTGCTGGGGCATTGGCCATGCCGTGGCTGGGTTTTGTTGTCGGCTGCGTTGTCGGTCGCGGCGCGCGCTTTTATCTGGTTGCAGGGATCATTTATGCCGGTGGCGCGAGGGCGGCAGAGCACCTGCGAACTTGGGTTGATCGGATTGGATGGGCCGTGGTGGTGGTTGCGGTGATCCTCGCGGTGGTGCTGCTGGCGGGGTGTCGTGCAACGACACCGGCCCCGGTGGAGCACCGCTCAGGGCTCACCGCTGCGCCGGTGGGGATCGCGCCGGCCACATACGCGGTGCGCGCGAACGACACGCTGTACTCGATCGCCTTTCGGTTCGGGCTGGATTGGCGCGATGTGGCCCGTTGGAATGACATCGAGCCGCCGTATACCATCCAAACCGGCGACTCAATTCGACTTCGACGGCCGGTCGGACCTCGCTCAGCGGTCCGTCAGCGCCCAACAAGAACCACCACTCGGGCGCTGCCTGAGACCCGCGCCATATCGCCACCCCCAACGGCCAGGCGCGAATCATCTGCCCCAGAAACCCCGGCGGTTAAACAACCGGTCGCCACCGTTCGCGCACCGCGGACAAGCACGGATGTGAGCACGCGCCAGGTGGCCGGCATTGATTGGCGATGGCCATTGAACGGCCCGGTGGCCAGGCCATTCAATCCCGGCGCCTCTCGCCAAGGTTTGGGCATTAATGGCGAGCGCGGCGATGTCATCGTGGCCAGTGCGGCGGGCGAAGTGGTTTACAGTGGCACAGCGCTCATTGGCTATGGCGAGCTGCTGATCATCAAGCACTCCGATCAATTGCTGTCAGCGTATGGCTACAACTCAAAGCGCTTGGTCGATGAAGGCATGCGCGTTGAAGCAGGGGCCCCGATTGCAGAGATCGGACAAAACATCGATGGCGATTGGCAGCTCCATTTCGAGGTCCGAAAGGATGGCACCGCCGTGGATCCCCGCGCGTACCTGCCGCCCGTGAATTAAGGGCTTGAGCGGTCTGATAAAAGTGGTCTCTGGGAATGTGTGCTATGTCTCGGGGATTGTTGACTTTTTTTGTTTTCTTTGTCATGATGGCGCCGTGTTTGCGTACAAACCTTCAGTCGGTGCAATGAGCCATGCTTTGTTTTAGGCCATCCGTGATCGTCCAACGTTCGCTGCTTGCTGTGATCCTTTTGGGCAGCGGAGGGATGAACGCGTGGGCAGAGGTGGTCGAAAACCTGCGAGTGTGGGCCGGTCCAGACGGCACCCGGGTGGTGTTGGATTTAGATGACGCGGTCGAGCACCGCCTGATCGAGCTTGATGACCCTGCGCGGGTGGTGATTGATCTGGAAGACACCCAGCTTAGACAAAACCTCAAACTCGACGCTGAGCGCAGCGGCGTGGTCCGAGGGGTTCGCCATGGCATCCGAGCCGGGAATGATCTTCGGGTGGTGTTGGATCTCCATCAACGCGCCCAGCCGCAGAGCTTCTTACTGCCACCGGCGGGCAAATATGGCCACCGCTTGGTGATTGATCTCGTGCCCGACGACGTTGTTCCCGCGGCCGAGCGTGTGCGCGAGGCGACGCGTGCGATGACCAGTGGGGAGCGGGACATGATCGTGGCCATTGACGCCGGCCACGGCGGTGAAGACCCCGGCGCCATCGGTCCCAGCGGGACCTATGAAAAAACCGTGGTGTTGGCAATCGCCCGAGCCTTGAAAAACAAGCTCGATCAGATGCCGGGCGTTCGTGGTGTGTTGCTTCGCACCGACGACTATTTCATTCCACTGAAAGAACGCTATCAGCGTGCCCGCCAGGCCAGAGCCGATTTGTTTGTGTCGATTCATGCCGATGCGTTTCGTGACTTTCGTGTTCGCGGCAGCTCGGTCTATGTGTTGTCGAGGCGTGGCGCTTCCAGTGAGGCGGCCCGCATGCTGGCTCAAAATGAGAATGAGGCGGACTTGATCGGCGGGGTTCGGCTTGACCGGGGCGATGAAGTCTTAAGCTCGGTGCTGTTGGATTTGTCGCAAAGTGTCACCATGGATTACAGCCAGCATGCTGCTGAGCAGTTGTTAAATCAGCTCGGTCGCGTGGGCCGACGCCACCGCAAGCGCGTTGAAAGCGCCAACTTTGTTGTCCTTCGCTCACCGGATGTCCCCAGCGTGTTGATTGAAGTGGGGTTCATCAGCAATCCGCAAGATGAGAAAAAACTCAATACCGCCAAGCACCGTGATCAGGTCGCCGAGGCCATCGCCCAGGGGGTGCACCGGCACTTCATTAAGACCGCGCCGCAGGGCAGCTGGTATGCGGCCAACCGCTCCAGCCAGGAGTATGTGGTCCAAAATGGCGACACCCTGGGCCTGATTGCCCAGCGCCACCAAGTCAGCTTGAATGAGCTGCGACAAACGAACAACATCGACGGCGACTTGATTCGCCCCGGTGCGGTTTTGGTCATCCCCGCAGGCTCCTAACACGCGCCAAACCAGGTACACTTTGGGCCATGCCCATACACGCGCTTGATCAACACCTGATCAACCAGATTGCGGCCGGCGAGGTGGTTGAGCGGCCCGCATCGGTGGTGAAAGAACTTCTCGAAAACAGCCTGGATGCCGGCGCCACCCACATTCAAATCATTGTCGAAGGTGGAGGGATGCGGCGCATCCAGATCCAGGACAATGGCTCGGGCATCCCGGCTGAAGAGCTTCAATTGGCCGTGTCGCCGCACGCGACAAGCAAAATCAATTCTTTGGACGATCTCGAGGCCGTGGCCAGTTTGGGGTTTCGCGGCGAGGCCTTGGCCTCGATCGCGTCGGTATCAAGACTGAGGTTGGCCTCCAGACCCCACGGACAAGACAGCGGACATGAAGTCAAAGTCCATGAAGGCACGGTCAGCCCACCCGTGCCCAAAGGCCTGAACCCTGGTTCGGTCGTGGAGGTGGGGGATCTGTTTTTCAACACGCCGGCCCGGCGCAAGTTCTTAAAAACCGAAAGGACTGAGTTTTCTCATATTGATGAAATCGTGCGGCGAATGGCTTTGGCGCACACGCAGGTAAGCTTTGAGCTTCACCACAATGACAAGGTGGTTCGGCATTTTAAAGGCGCGCACTCGCCCTCTGACGAAATCAGGCGCATGCGCCAGGTCTGCTCAGATGACTTCATTGAACACGCCATCGAGGTGGGGCAGCACCAAGACAGCATGCACTTGAGCGGCTGGATTGCGCGGCCCACGTTTTCTCGCTCGCAGGCGGACATGCAGTTTTTCTTTGTCAACGGTCGTTTGATCAAAGACCGTTTGGTGGCGCACGCCATTCGCCAGGCTTACCGGGACGTTTTATTTCATGGGCGTCACCCAGCGTTTGTGTTGCGCTTGGCCATCGATCCGGCGCTGGTCGATGTCAATGTGCATCCCCAAAAGACCGAGGTGAGGTTTCGCGATTCGCGCTGGGTTCATGATTTTTTGTTTTCAGTCATTCACCGGTCGTTGGCACAAACACCGACGAGTGAGGTGTCGGCATCGACTTCCCGCCAGGGGATGGAGGGGACGGCCGCTCACACGCGAGGGCAGGCCGATCAACAACGGGGCTTGAAGTTGGGCGTGGGTGAATCGATGGCAAACTACGAGCGCCTGGTGGGGCAATCGCCCGACGCTGTCACAGACACGTCGACGCCCGTTCGCGAGGCCCAAAACGGCGAAGCGGGGCAAGCCGATGGACACATTCCGCCGCTGGGGTTTGCCAGAGCCCAGCTGCACGGCGTCTACATCGTGGCCGAAAATGCGCAAGGTTTGGTGCTGGTGGACATGCATGCCGCCCACGAGCGAGTCGTTTACGAGCGGATGAAAACGGCGTGGCAAGAGGCGAAGATTCAGTCGCAGCGACTGTTGGTGCCCACCACGGTTCAGGTGACCCCAACGCAAGCCAGCGCGATCGAGCCATTTGATGAGGCGCTGCGAGCGCTGGGGTTTGAGTTGGATCTGGCCAGCGAGCACGCCGCAATGGTCCGGGCGGTGCCCAGTTTGCTGGCGCATGCTGATCATCAGTCGTTGATCAGCGAGGTGCTGGAGGAGCTGTCCCAGCTGGGGGCGTCCAACAAGGTGGAGAGTGCCCTGGATCACCTGCTGGCGACCATGGCATGCTACGGCTCCGTGCGGGCCAATCGGCGTCTGACCCTCGATGAGATGAATGCTTTGTTGAGGGCCATGGAAACCACCGAGCGCGCGGATCAGTGCAACCATGGCCGACCCACATGGGTCGAGCTGGGAATGGGGGCGCTGGATCGATTGTTTTTGCGCGGTCAATGAGTCCAATTGTGATGATCACTGGGCCAACGGCCGCCGGAAAAACGGCCCTGGCGTTGGCGTTGGCCGATCGGTACCCCATCCGATTGATCAATGCCGATTCTGCGCAGGTCTATCGAGGGTTGAACATTGGTGCGGCCAAGCTCAGTCCGGCCCTTCAATCGCGCTATCCACATCGGCTGATGGATATCCGTGACCCTGAAGAAGACTACTCGGTGGCGGCGTTTGTCGCCGATGCCGACCGTGAAATTGAAACAGCCACCCAGCAGGGGCTCTGGCCGGTGCTTGTGGGCGGGACCCCGCTCTATCTTCAATCTGTGCTGTATGGCTTGGACCCACTGCCAGAAAAAGATCCCGAGGTTCGAAGAAACATTGCCCGCCAGGCACAGACGGTGGGCTGGCCCGAATTGCACGCGCGGTTGATGACCATCGACCCCATGCTCGCGTCTCGCATTCGGCCAACTGACGCCCAGCGCATTCAACGCGCGTTGGAAATTCATGCGCTGAGCGGGCAGCCCCCAAGCGAATTAATGCATGGGAATCGCATTCCGCGCTATCGCGCATTTCGAGTGGTCATCACGCCCGCCGATCGTGCCCGTCTGCATGCGCGCATCGCGCAGCGTTTTGACGACATGATTGATGCGGGTTTCATCCAAGAGGTGGAAAGTTTGATGGCTCGCGCGGGCCTCACGGCTGAGCATCCTGCGATGAAAAGCGTGGGGTATCGCCAGATGTGGCACTGGCTGGCGACTGGGGAGGGCGGGTTCGAAGAGGTCAAGGCCCAAACCTTGGCGGCCACGCGCCAGCTCGCCAAGCGGCAACTGACGGCGTTGCGTAAACTTTCGCATGCCCTCTGGTATGATCCTAATCATCGCAACGTGGCGGACGGCATTGGGCGCCGTGTGAGCGAGTTCATGGCCAAAGCAATGGGTGCAAATCGGGCCTCAAACGAGATCAATTAAGGAGAAACAGAAAGAATGTCTAAAGGGCAGTCGCTTCAGGATCCATTTCTCAATGTGTTGAGGCGTGACAAAGTGCCAGTGTCGATCTACTTGGTCAGTGGCATCAAGCTGCAAGGCCAAATTGAGTCGTTCGACAGCTTTGCTATTTTGCTCAAAAACACCGTCAGCCAAATGATCTACAAACATGCCATCTCCACGATTGTGCCGGCTCGGCACGTTGACTATGGCGCTGTGGCCGATGGGGAGAGCGACTAATTTTTAAAGGCATCGAGCACGACCCGGTCGCTGTCGAAACGGCCACGTGCGTGTTGTTGCATCCAGAGCTCGGGGCGCCTTTAAGCCGGGAGGCTAAAGAAGAGTTTAAGCTGCTGGCGAAAGCGGCGGGCCTGGAGGTGGTTGCTGAGGTGGCGGCGAATCGCCACCGGGCCGATCCGGGCACTTTGGTGGGTTCAGGCAAAGTGGATGCGCTCAGCGAGACGCGCCAGCAGCACCAGGCCGGCCTGGTGTTGGTCAACGCCGCCCTCACACCTGTTCAAGAGCGCAATCTATCCAGGCGATTGCAGTGCCCCGTGCTCGACCGAACCACCCTGATTCTGGATATTTTTGCTCAGCGCGCCCGATCGCACGAGGGGAAGTTGCAGGTTGAGCTGGCGCAGCAAAAGCACCTGGCGACCCGATTGATCCGTGGCTGGACACACTTGGAGCGCCAGCGCGGTGGGATTGGCATGCGCGGACCCGGTGAGACGCAGCTTGAGACCGACCGCCGTTTGGTGGGTGAGCGCATTCGTCAGCTCACCCAACGGTTGGCGCGTGTCGAGCGCCGGCGGGCGCAAGGGCGGCGATCAAGACAGCGCGCTGAGGTCCCGATGGTGGCGTTGGTGGGCTACACCAATGCCGGCAAGTCCACATTGTTCAATCGCCTGACCGATGCTGAGGTGTTGGTCAAAGACCAACTGTTTGCGACCTTGGATCCCACCGTGCGCCGGCTGCAAGATGATGCCGTGGGGGACATCTTGGTCAGTGACACGGTGGGCTTTGTGCGCGATCTTCCCCACGAGTTGGTGGCGGCGTTTCGATCAACCCTTGAGGAGACCGCCGAGGCTGATCTGGTGTTGCATGTCATCGATGGCGCTGATCCAGACCGACTGACTTATCAAGCCGTGGTGGAAGACGTCTTGGATGATATTGGCGCGGGTGATGTGCCCGTGATCCAGGTTGTCAACAAAGCCGACTTGGCTGACCGGCCGGTGAGGGTCGAGTACGACCTGAGCGGTCAGGTGGCGTCGGTCGTGGTGTCGGCATTGACGGGCGAGGGCCTGGATGCGCTCAAAGAGGTGCTCAAAGCAGCGCTCAGCCAAGGCCGGATTCAACGAGACATTACCGTGCCCGTCGCGGGTCAGCGCCTGCGAGCCAAATTGTTTGATTTGGGTGCGGTGAAAGCGGAGCGGTTCCAGCCCGACGGGGCGAGTGTTTTGTCGATCGAACTCGACAAGCGCGACGTGCAACGACTTCAGCGCCTGGGCGGTTTGGATGGTCAAATGGCCGAGCAACTCCTGTTAAACTAGGCGTTCTGAGATGGCGCAACTGACTGTTTTTTTATTCGGAGACAAGCATGCCGTGGAATGAACCAGGTCGTTCAAATGGGGACGACAAAGATCCTTGGAAGGGCGGGAATGGCGATCAGCCACCGGATCTCGATGAGGTCTTTTCCAACGTCCAGCGACGGCTTAAGAAAATCATGGGCGGCCAAGACAAAGGCGGCGGTCAGAAGCGTCAAAGCGCGGGTGGGGGCGGTGGCGCCTCCAGCATCGGGATCGTCTTTGTGGTGGGGCTTTTGGCAGCCGGTTGGGTGCTTTGGAATTCAATTCATGTCATCGACGAGTCTGAGCGTGGCGTGGTGCTGCGATTCGGGGAATACACGCGAACCCTAAGCCCCGGTCTCAACTTCACATTGCCACGACCCATTGAGGAGGTGACCACGGTGAATGTCTCGGCCGTGCGCTCAATTGAAGGCGCCAGCCGAATGCTGACCGGTGATGAGAACCTCATTGATCTGGCGTTTGCGATTCAGTACCGCATCAATGAGCCTGAGAAATTCTTGTTTAACGTGGCGATACCTGAAGAATCTCTGGCGCAGGCGGCAGACAGTGCGATTCGCGAGGTGGTCGGCACCAACACCATGGATTACATCCTTGAGATCGGGCGGGGTCAGATCGCGCTGGACACCCAAGCTTTGTTGGAAGAAATCCTGGCCAGCTATGAGCCTGGAATTGAGATTACATCATTTAACCTGCAAGAGGTTCGCCCGCCCAGCCAGGTCCGTTCAGCCTTCGATGATGTGGTTCGGGCGCGAGAGGATCAAATTCGATTCGCCAATGAGGCCCAAGCCTACGCAAATCAGGTCGTCCCAGAAGCGCGTGGTCAGGCCGCGCGGATTCTCGAAGAGGCAGAGGGCTATCGTGAGACTGTTATCGCAAAGGCCACGGGTGAGGCCGCTCGGTTCAACTCAATCTACACCGAGTACGCGCTGGCACCGGAAGTGACCCGCGAGCGGCTGTATTTAGAGACCCTTGAGAAGGTGTATGGCCGATCAGCCAAGGTCTTGATGGACATGTCGGATCAAAACAACGTCTTGTATTTACCATTGGATCGGATGCTCGGTGGCCAAGGCACCGTTGGCTCGAGCACCATGCCACCGCCGCCGTTGATGAGCCCGTCGGAGCGCTCCGCCAACAGCAGCAGCGATCCACGAGCCAGAACAGGTCGGGAGGGCCGTTGAGATGCGCATCATTCTACCGATAGTGATTATCGCGGGGCTGTTTGTGGGCCTCAACAGCCTATTTGTGGTCAAAGAAACCGAATTTGCGATTAAGTTTCGATTGGGGGAAATCATCGAAGCGGACTATGAGCCTGGGCTGCACTTTAAAGCGCCCTTCGTTAACAACGTTCGCAAATTTGATAACCGCTTGATCACGCTCGACATGCAGCCCGAGCAGATGAACACCGCTGAGCAGAAGTTCGTGGAGGTCGACTACTATGTGAAGTGGCGGATTTCGGATCCGGCTGCTTACTATGTCGCGACTCAAGGGGATCAGATGTTCACGCGGTCGCGACTGGCGCAGTTGATTCGAAACGATTTGCGTGATGAGTTTGCGCAGCGGACATTGAGCGAGGTTGTCTCAGAGCAGCGCCGCATCATGATGGATGAGCTTCAGGTGAGGGCGGATCGTCGCTTCGAGGACTTTGGGATCGATGTGATTGATGTGCGGATCAAAAAGATTGAGTTGACCGAAGAGGTGTTGAACTCAGTGTTTGATCGAATGGAGACTCAAAGAACCGAGTTTGCCAATGAGCTGAGGTCGTTGGGACGGGAGCGGTCTGAGCGGATTCGAGCCGATGCCGATCGGCAGGTGCGTGTTTTGGTCGCGAACGCAGAAAGAGAAGCGGCTGAGATCCGAGGCGAGGGGGATGCGCGCGCCATTGAAATTTATGCATCGGCATATAACAAAGACCGTGAGTTCTATTCGTTCTTGCGGAGTTTAGAAGCCTATGATGCGTCATTCGGCACAGACAACGATGTCATGTTGATGGACACCGGTTCGGAATTCTTCCGGTACTTCGATCAAGCCGCGCAGCCAGAGTAGTTAGGACAACAAGGCACACCACAATGGCCAAATCCGTTGTCATCGTTGGCACGCAGTGGGGCGATGAAGGCAAGGGCAAGATTGTTGACTTGCTCGCCCACGGCGTGGATGCCGTGGTTCGCTTTCAAGGCGGGCACAACGCAGGCCACACCCTGGTGATTGATGGGCACAAGACCGTACTGCATGTAATTCCCTCTGGCGTGCTGACGCCCCGGGCAAAATGTTTGGTGGGCAACGGCGTGGTGGTGTCACCGCAGTCTTTGCTCAAAGAAATCTCAGGTCTTGAAGCCCAAGGGGTGGACGTCCGATCCCGGTTGGGGATCTCGCCGGCATGCCCGGTCATTTTGCGCTACCACGAAGCATTGGATGCCGCCCGAGAGTATAAACGGGGGAAGGGCGCGATCGGCACCACGGGTCGAGGCATCGGGCCTGCCTACGAAGACAAAATCGTGCGTCACGGTGTGCGCTTGGCTGACCTGATCACCGAACAGCGCCTTCGAGACAAGCTTGAGCCTTTGCTGGATTATTACAACTTCCTGCTGGCCCATTATTATGCGCAAGACAGCCTCGATGTGGCCAGCGTTGTTGACGAAGCGCTGGCGTTTGGCGAGGCGCTCTCGCCCATGCTGACCGACGTCACCGGGCAGCTGCATGACATGCGCGATCGCGGAGACAAGATCCTGTATGAGGGCGCCCAAGGCGCCTTGCTGGACATTGACCACGGCACGTATCCTTTTGTGACTTCGTCAAACACCACTGTGGGTGGTGTGATGACAGGCACCGGCATGGCGCCCGACGACATTGACTATGTCCTGGGCATCACCAAAGCCTATGCCACTCGAGTCGGGGGTGGGCCGTTTCCAACCGAGCTTCATGATGCCAACGGCGATGCCATGGCCGAGCGCGGCCATGAGTTCGGGTCAACCACCGGACGTCCACGGCGCTGTGGGTGGCTCGATGCGGTGGCGCTGCGTCGTGTGGTGCGAAGCAACGGAATCACTGGGCTTTGTTTGACCAAGCTCGACGTTCTTGATACGTTTTCTGAAGTGAAGCTTTGCGTTGAGTATGCCGGCGTGGATGAGTTCCCCGTGGGGGCAGAGGAGTGGAATCGGGTGACGCCGGTTTACGAGTCTCATCCAGGCTGGTCCGGCTCGACCCAGGGGATCACTGATCGAACCGATTTGCCTGAGGCCGCGCGGTCGTATCTTGACCGGATTGAAGCGTTGGTGGGCGTGCCCATCGACATCCTCTCCACAGGGCCTGAGCGCGACGCCAACATCGTATTTCGAGATCCATTTGGAGCCTAACGGCGATGATCGACCCCAGCCAGCTGCGCCAAAACACCGAGGCCGTCGCCGCCAATTTAGCAAGACGGGGTTATCACCTCGACTTGGAGAGCTTCGCGGCGATGGAGACCCGCCGAAAAGCGCTTCAGGTTGAGACCGAGCAGCTCCAAGCCAAGCGAAACACCCAAGCCAAAGCCATTGGCCAGGCCAAGGCCCGGGGCGATGATGTGACTGAATTGCTCGAGGCCAGTGCCGAGATTGGCCGCTCCATTAAAGACAAAAGCCAAGCCTTGGATGAGTTACAGCACAAGCTCGATGAGTTGATGTTGAACATGCCCAATTTGGTTCATGAGGGCGTCCCAGACGGTGCGGATGAGGCCAGCAATGTCATTGTTCGACAAGTCGGCACAATCCGTGAATTTGATTTTCAACCCCGAGATCACGTCGACATTGGTGAGCGGTTCGAGGGGATGAACTTCGCTGATGCTGCCAAAATCGCTGGCTCACGGTTTGTGGTCCTCGCAGGCGCCTTGGCCAGGCTCCACCGGGCACTGAGCCAATTTATGTTGGACATGCACACGGCCGATCACGGCTATCGAGAAGTGTATGTGCCATACATGGTCTTGTCTGAGGCCATGCAAGGCACGGGCCAGCTGCCAAAATTTGCAGACGATGCCTTTGAGATTCAAGGCGACCACCAGCGGTTTTTGATTCCCACCGCTGAAGTTCCCGTGACCAATCTTGTGGCCGGTGACATCTTGGATGCCGGCGAGTTGCCTTTGAAATTTGTGGCGCACACGCCGTGCTTTCGATCTGAGGCGGGGGCGTATGGCAAAGACACACGCGGCATGATTCGACAGCATCAGTTTGACAAAGTTGAATTGGTTCAGATTGTTCGACCCGATCAGGCCGATCAGGCCTTTGAGTCACTGACAACACATGCCGAAGCGGTCTTGAAAGCGCTGGATTTGCCCTATCAGGTCAGCGCATTGTGTGCGGGTGATCTCGGGTTTTCAGCCCACCGAACTTATGACCTGGAGGTTTGGTTCCCCGGGCAGCAGGCGTATCGGGAAATCTCAAGCTGCTCGCATTTTTCCGATTTTCAGGCGCGGCGCATGAAAGCCCGCTGGCGAAACCCCGAAACCAACAAGCCGCAATGGGTGCACACCATCAATGGGTCCGGCTTGGCGGTTGGCCGCGCGCTGGCGGCGGTGCTCGAAAACCATCAAAATGCAGATGGCTCAGTGACCATTCCAGACCCTTTGAGACCATATATGGGCGGTCAAGTTTTGATCTCGGTCGATGGCTGAAGTGATCGCCAATTTCAGTGCCGGACCCTCGGCACTGCCGCGATCGGTTCGACAAGCCATGGCTGAAGAACTGCTTCCGCAAGCAGATGCAAGCCCGAGCATTGTGGAGGTCTCTCATCGAGGGCCAATGTTTGCCCGCGTCGCCGAGGAGCTTGCCGACCGTTTGGCCAACACGATGGGCGTGGCCGATTCGCATCATGTGCTGTTGTTGCAAGGCGGGGCGAACCTTCAGTTTGCGCAGCTGCCGCTTAACCTGGCCCAAGCCGCGCCAGCGGGGTTCATTGTGACCGGTCACTGGGGCGTTAAGGCGCTGGCCGAGGCCGAGCGCGTTGCCCAGACGCATGTGATCGCTTCTACCGAAGCCTCTGGGTTCACAACGCTCCCTGGCGAGTTGAAGTGCCATGCCCCTGTGGCTTATGCGCACGTCACCGGTAATGAGACCGTTCATGGCGTTCAGTTCGATCACCCCCCTACGCTCAATGATGCCTCGGGTCAAGCCGTGCCGGTGGTGGCTGATTTGTCATCAGAATTTTTATCTCGGCCTTACCCCTACGCGTCGTTGGCCGGTTTTTACGCGGGCACGCAAAAGAATTTAGGGGTGGCAGGGTTGACGGTGGTCGGTCTTGATAAAGACTGGTGGGCGAGGGTGGCCAGGGGGCGTGGGCACCGGCTTGCGAAGTATTTGGACTATCAAGCCTGGATTGAGGCCGGCTCGATGTTCAACACGCCCTCGACGGTTGCTTGGTATGCGGCTTTGCTGATGCTGCGCTGGATTGAGGCTCAAGGTGGGCTGGCGGCGCTCGAACTTCGCAATCGCCAGAAAGCACAACGTCTGTATGCCTGCATTGATGATAGCGACCTCTTTTATAACCCTGTTGACCCCGTCGCCCGTTCACAAATGAATGTCGTGTTTGCTTTAGCCGATCCGCACTTGCATGATGGGTTCTTGGCGCAGGCTGAGGATGCCGGGTTGTTGGGCCTGAAAGGTCATCGAGCGGTGGGCGGCCTGCGTGCCAGCCTCTATAATGCCATTGAGATTGAGGCGGTTGAGGCCTTGATTGCTTTTATGCAAGAGTTTGAGCGCCGTCATGGATAAAGATTCTCTGGATCACATTCGCCAGCAAATTGATGAGGTCGACGAGCAAATTCAGGCGTTGCTGAATCGGCGTGCGGCCCTGGCAGGGCAGGTGCGCGAGGTGAAAGGTCAGCTGGAGGGCCCGGGGGCGTATTATCGTCCCGATCGCGAGGCGCAGGTGTTGCGGAAAGTCATCGAACGCAACGCCAATCAGACCTCGGCGCTCACCGATTCGGTGATGCTTCGGGTGTTTCGGGAAATCATGTCGGCCTGTCTGGCCCAACAAGAACCAATGCGCATTGCTTTTTTGGGTCCTGAGGGCACATTCACTCAGCAAGCTGTGTACAAGCAGTTTGGACACTCGGTCAGCGCCATCGCACAGCCGTCCATTGAAGATGTGTTCTTGCAGGTCCAGGCCGGAGAAGCAGACTTTGGCGTGGTGCCCGTGGAAAACTCGACCCAAGGCATCGTTTCTCATACCTTGGACATGTTTCTAAACTCGGACATCAAAATTGCCGCTGAGGTGGAGCTTCGAATTCATCAGCACTTATTGACTCAAGCCAAGTCGCTGGCTCAGGTTGAGCGTGTTTATGCACATCAGCAATCTTTGGCGCAGTGTAAGCATTGGTTGCAAGCCCATCTACCCAACGCTGAGCTGATCAGTGTTTCAAGCAATGCCGAGGCCGCACGTCGCGTTCGGGTGATGGACGATGCCGCTGCCATTGCAGGCCAGCATGCCTCTGAGGTTTATGGGCTGGCGATTCTTTTTGGCAATATTGAAGATCACGTTGATAACACCACGCGCTTTTTGGTCTTAGGGCGTGCTTTACTGCCGGCTTCTGGCGATGATAAGACCACTTTGTTGGTTGCCGGCAGCGATGGCCCGGGGGCGCTGTTTAAAATGATTGAGCCGCTGTCAAAGCACGGCATTAACATGAGTCGCATCGAGTCTCGTCCTTCTCGGCAAGGCCGCTGGGACTATGTCTTTTTCATTGATGTCGATGGGCACGTGAGCGAAAAGCCCCTGGCAGCTGCGATTGAAGCGTTGGAAGGTGAGGCTCGCCTGGTCAAAGTCTTGGGTTGCTATCCCCGCGCGATCGAGCCGCAGGTGGGCGCGTGAAGCATCATGACTACAGTGATTTGATCAGACCCGGGGTGGCTGGTTTGGTCCCCTACACGCCGGGTCAGCCGATCGAGCAGCTTGAGCGAACTTTGGGGATCAGTGATGCGATTAAACTGGCCTCCAATGAAAACCCGTTGGGCCCCAGCCCCAAAGCGCGTGCCGCCATGGAGCATCACCTAGACACGCTCAATGTCTACCCCGATGCCGATGGGTTCGAGCTTAAACAACGCTTGGCACAGCGACATGGTTTGCCTCCTGAGTGCATCACCTTAGGGAATGGCTCGAATGAGCTGTTGATCTTATTGGCACAGGTCTTTCTCAGTGAGCAGACCAGCGCGGTGTTTTCACAGTATGGGTTTGCCGTCTATCCCATTGTGACGCAAATGATGGGCGCCAATGCGCTGGTGGTGCCTGCCCACAATCTTGATCATCCCATGGCTTTGGGTCATGACCTGCGTGCAATGTATGCCGCGATCGAGCCGACCACTCGCGTGGTGTTTGTGGCCAATCCCAACAATCCCACAGGCACATGGTTGCAACGCGATCGGCTGCATGATTTTATTGCGTCGCTGCCACCGCAGGTGATCTGCGTGGTGGATGAGGCATACACTGAGTATTGTGAGCCTGAAGAGGTGGGTGATGCCGCCTCATGGGTGCCTTCTTTTCCGAATTTGGTGGTCACCCGCACCTTTTCTAAAGCCTATGGCTTAGCGGGGTTGCGCATTGGTTACGCGCTGTCAAACCCTGGGGTGGCTGATATGCTCAATCGCGTTCGACCCACTTTTAATGTCAATGCCTTGGGGCTTGTCGCGGCGCGCGCAGCGCTTGACGATGATGACTTTCTCATCCAAAGCAAAAACATCAATCGGGCGGGCTTGGCCCAGCTTGAAGAAGGGCTCAAAGCGCTTGGCTTGGCCTACACCCCCTCAAGGGCCAACTTTGTCCTCACTCATTTTGATCGGCCCGCCCAAGGGCTGGCTGATCGGCTCGCTCATTTCGGTGTCATTGTCCGGCCGGTGGCGAACTATGGCTTGCCCAATGCCTTGCGGATCAGCGTGGGCACGCAAGAACAAAACAGCCGCTGTCTTGATGCCCTGGGTCAGTGTCTGGCGTGATCATGGATCTTAAATCCACGCCCATTGACACACCTTTGGCCGGCACTTACCGTCCGCCGGGCGATAAGTCGGTTTCACACCGTCTGGCCATGTTGACGGGCTTGGCCCGTGGGCAGTCATCGATTCGGGGCTTTTTAGACAGTGAGGACACCCTCAATACGGCTCGCGCAATGGTGGCGCTGGGGGCGACCATCGACTGGACACGCGGAGACCATGGCTGGGATCTCGAGGTTCACGGGGGAGACTTGCACCCGCCGGAGGGTCCGCTTGATTTTGGAAACTCTGGCACGGGCTATCGACTCATGATGGGGGTGTTGTCGGCGCTGGGAGGGGAGGCAGGCTGGGCTGGGGCGTCCATTCGCCTGATCGGCGATCGGTCGTTGTCTTGCCGGCCCATGGCTCGGGTGATTGATCCGCTCTCAGCCCAAGGGGCGGTGATTGAGTCCTCGGATGGACATGCCCCGGTCACGGTGATGCCACAGCGGCTGCGGGCGAAGCGTCACGTGTTGAACCTGGCCAGCGCCCAAGTCAAGTCGGCCTTGTTGCTGGCCGGTTTGTCGGCTAAGGGCACCACGACCGTTGAAGAGCCAGCACCGAGCCGAGACCACACCGAGCGATTGTTGCCGGCATTCGGGGTCGAAGTGATCCGTCATGGTCCGACCCAAGTCAGTGTCGAGGGCGGGCAGGCGTTGCGTGCGGGGCACCATGAGGTCCCTGGAGACATCAGCTCTGCGGCTTTTGTCATGGCAGCCGGGCTGCTGGTTCCGGGTGCTCGGCTTGAGATCACTCAGGTGGGGCTCAATCCCACCCGCGATGGTTTTTTGACCATTTGTCGGGCCATGGGTGCGACTTATCAAGCGACGATTGATCGCCGAGTTGGTGACGAGCCGGTGGGGCGGGTTGATGTTCAGGGCGGCTCGCTCGTGGGCGCGACCATTGCGCCTGAGTGGGTGCCGCTGGCGATCGATGAGTTTCCCATCATCATGGGGTTGGCCGCGGCCGCATCCGGGACGACCACCCTCTCTCAAGCCGAGGAACTCAGAGTCAAGGAGTCCGACCGATTGGCGCAGATGTGCAGCCAACTTGAGCGGCTGGGCGTCAATGTCATCGAACGACCCGATGGCGCGGTGATTCAGGGTGGTGAGATTGACGGGGGGGAGGTGGATTGTGGGGGCGACCACCGCATTGCCATGACGTTTGCCGTCTTGGGTTTGGTGGCCAAAGCGCCGATCGTGATTCGCAACGCCCACTGGATGCAAACCAGCTACCCGGGCTTTGTGGAGGATATGAATGCCTTGGGCGCGCGCTTGGAATGGCTGGCATGACTGAGTGCACCTCAAGCGCGCCGGTGATTGCGATCGATGGCCCCTCAGGCGTTGGCAAAGGCGCGGTGTCGGCGGCTTTGGCCGGGTCGTTGGGCTGGCATCTGTTGGATTCTGGAGCGGTCTATCGAGCGGTGGCGCTGGCCGCTGAAGACCGAGGGCTCGGTGCGGAGAATGCCGAGCCACTGGTGGCGTTGTGCGGCAATCTGGATCTGCACTTTCGTGCGCACAGCGGCGGCATATCTGTGTTGGTTGATGGTGCGGTGGTCGACGATCGACTTCGGTCTGAGGCGGTGAGTCGCACGGCATCCAAAGTCGCCGCCATTGCTCAGGTTCGCCACGCGCTGTTGGCGTTGCAGAGAAGTTTCCGGCAACCCCCGGGTCTCATTGCCGATGGTCGCGACATGGGGACGGTGGTTTTCCCCGATGCGCAGCTGAAAATTTTCCTCACCGCCAGCCCTGAGGAGCGGGCGAACAGACGCTACAAGCAGTTGAAGGATAAGGGGGAAGATGTTATTCTAGAGCGCTTATTCAGTGATATCGCTGAACGCGATCGGCGCGACCGAGAGCGGTCAGTGTCGCCGACGGTACCCGCCGACGACGCCATCGTGATTGATTCAACGTCGATGTCACTGGATGCTGTGATTGAGCGGGCGATGGCGCACGTCGAGGCAAAAGGCCTGGGTCGCAGCTGAGGAATTACCGCCAGGGAATACAAGGACCAAAGCAGTAGAGCGGCCTGTGGCCAATGCGTTGTTTTGGATGTTAAACGAGTGAAGCCGCCAGGCTTTGCGGATGAAAGAGTCGGCTTCTGCCCATTCGCTTTGAGCGTGAGGCAGGCGACGGCCCACCGGGAAAAATGCAGTTACATGAGTGAATCTTTTGCTGAGTTATTTGAACAGAGTCTAACCGAGCGTGAACTTCGCCCTGGGACCATCGTCAATGGACTGGTGGTTGATATCCGGGACGACGTTGTGGTGATCAATGCGGGCCTGAAATCTGAAGGCATCGTGCCAATCTCCCAGTTCCAGCAGCGCGATGGCGAGCTGGAAGTGAGCGTGGGCGACGAGGTTGAGGTGGCCCTTGATGCCATCGAAGATGGGTTCGGCGAGACGCGGCTGTCGCGGGAGAAAGCCAAACGTTCGCGCGTCTGGACAACCTTGGAAGCGGCGCATGAGGCCGATGAGACAGTGGTTGGACAAATCTCGGGCAAGGTCAAAGGCGGATTCACGGTCAACATCGATTCGATCCGCGCCTTCTTGCCAGGGTCGTTGGTGGATGTGAGACCGGTCCGCGATCCTGGCTATTTGGAAGGCAAGGATCTGGAATTTAAGATCATAAAGTTGGATCGCCGTCGCAACAACCTGGTGGTCAGTCGCCGCGCTGTGGTTGAGCATGAGTACGCGGCAGAACGTGATGACTTGCTGGATCGCCTGGCTGAAGGGGCTGTGGTCAAAGGCGTTGTCAAAAACCTCACCGACTACGGCGCGTTTTTGGATCTGGGTGGTGTTGATGGCCTGCTTCACATTACCGATATGGCCTGGAAGCGCGTGCGGCATCCATCGGAAATTGTTGATGTTGGCGATGAGCTGGAAGTGCGTGTCTTGCGGTTTGATCGTGAGCGGATGCGCGTATCGCTTGGCTTAAAACAGCTGGGCGAAGATCCCTGGAGCGATATCGATCGGCGCTATCCGCCCACCGCGCGGCTGTTTGGCAAAGTCACCAACATCACTGACTATGGGTGTTTTGTCGAGATTGAAGACGGCGTAGAAGGGCTGGTGCACGTTTCTGAAATGGATTGGACCAACAAAAACGTCAATCCGGCCAAAGTGGTCCACGTCGGCCAGGAAGTTGAAGTCATGGTGCTGGATGTAGACGAAGAACGTCGCCGGATTTCGCTGGGCATGAAGCAATGCCAGCCCAATCCGTGGGAGGCTTTCGCGGCACAGTACAACAAAGGCGACAAAGTCACTGGCGCGATTAAGTCAATCACCGACTTTGGGATCTTTATTGGTCTCGAAGGGGGGATTGATGGGTTGATTCATTTATCTGATGTGTCTTGGATGGACAGTGGCGAGGAAGCCGCTCGCGATTACAAAAAAGGCGATGAGATTGAAGCGGTGGTGTTGGCGGTGGATCCCGAGCGCGAGCGCATTTCGCTCGGCATCAAACAGATGGACCAAGACCCCTTCGCCAGTTTCATGGCTGATCACCCGAAAGGTTCCGTGATCAAAGGCAAAGTCAGTGAGGTGGATGCTAAGGGTGCAGTGATTGATATCGCTGAGGGCGTTCAAGGTTATATCAAGGCCAATGACTTATCCATTGATCGGGTTGACGACGCGTCGAAAGTGGTGTCTGTGGGCGACGAGATCGAGGCCAAGTTTGTCTCCATCGACCGCAAGACCCGGCAGCTGACGTTGTCTGTCCGAGCCAAAGATGATGATGAGTTGGCGGGGGTCATTGATCAATATCAAAGTCGATCCACGAGCTCGGGCACGTCTTTGGGTGACCTGCTCAAAGAGCAGCTCGATAAAGACTGAGGTGTCTTGAATGACCCGATCTGAGCTCATCGAAAAACTGGCTTCAAATCAAACGCATTTGAGCCATGCCGACGTTGAGCTTGCTGTCAGAGCGATCATTGATGAGCTCAGCGGCGCGTTGTCAGGTGGACATCGCATTGAGATCCGTGGCTTTGGCAGTTTTGCGCTCCATCACCGCCCGCCGCGCGTTGGACGCAACCCCAAAACCGGTGAGGCCGTGGCCTTGCCGGCGAAGTATGTGCCGCATTTTAAGCCCGGCAAGGCATTGAGAATCCGCGTCGACCAGCCCAGTCAGGCCAGCAGCGACCCATCATGCAATGATGGCTGACCGCCCGACAGTATCGAAGCACGGGCGGTTTGAGTCACCCAACTGGGGGCGGTGAGTCGTGTTTCGGTGGCTGTTGCTTGTGCTGGTGTTTGTGGCGCTGGCGTTTGGCCTGTTGGTGGGCGTTCTCAATCCTGACGAGGTCAGTTTCGATCTTTATTGGGTGCAGGGTCAAGGCCCGCTTGGCGCTTTGTTGGTGGCTGCATTTGCTGCCGGTGGGACGGTGATGTGGGTGTTGAGCGTGCTCACTCGCTGGATGCGTCTCAAAAAGCGTCGGTAATCGTGGGGCATGCCGATGGCTGAGGGGATTGCCTTATTCTTGCTGCTGTTTTTTGCCTTGGGCTTGGGCTGGGCGTTGGCGCGGTGGCAGTTTCGTCGCGAGCGGCGGCGCGAGGAACGGGTCTCCAATCATTACTTTCGGGGGCTTAACTACCTGCTCAATGAGGAGCCTGACAAAGCCATCGATATTTTTTTGGAGTTGGCTGAACGAAAGTCGAACGGGGGGCCCTCGCGTCGCAGGCACATTAATCATGAAGTGATTGATACCCACTTGGCGTTGGGCAGTCTGTTTCGTCGACGCGGTGAGATGGACAAGGCCATCCGCTTTCACAAACACATCATTGCCCAGCCCAATTTGACCGAAGAACAAAGGACGCAGGCGCTCAAAGCATTGGGCCGAGATTATCTTAAAGCGGGCCTGCTTGATCGAGCCGAGCGTTTGTTCAGCCAGCTGGTTGAGCGACAGCCGGGGGACAATCAGCCCGCTCAACAGCTTCTGGACATCTACCAGCAAGAAAAAGACTGGCCACAGGCCATAGAGCAAGCCCAGCATCTCCACGCCGAGGCACCCGACCAGACCGGTGCCTTGCTGGCTCAGTTCTATTGTGAACTGGCCGAGCAAGCACTGCGCCAGAACGATGCCGCACAGGCACAGAAGGCATTGCGGCAGGCCAGGCGGTATCAGTCTGATCATCCCAGAGCCCACATTGTGGCTGGCCACATGGCTCAATCCAATGATGAGCCCGATAAGGCCATCGCGCATTTCCAGCAGGCCTGCGAAAAAGACCCGCAAAGCTTTGTGTTGATCTCAGAGCACCTCATGGCTTGTCACCAAAACCAAGGCACCTTACAAGCGCTGCAAGCTTGGCTTGAGCAGTTTGTTGATCTAAACAGCCTGTCCAGTGCCACCATCATGCTGGCCAACCTACGGGCCCGATCCGACGTGGATGAGGGCGTGTCGGTTTTGGTCAAGGGCCTGGAGAATCATCCCACCATCCGTGGCTTGGAGGCGCTTGTGGACCTTTTGGCGCAACACGGACGCACTCTGGCTTCGGTGGATCCGGGAATGATTGGTCAACTGATGGCCCGATTGCGCGAGGCGCAGCCTCGATATCGGTGTAAAGAATGTGGCTACAGCAGCAGTCAGCATCATTGGTGCTGCCCAAGCTGTCGGCAGTGGGGCAGCACGCGCCTGGTGGCTGGACCTTGGGGCGATTGAGATGATGCCGTGGTGGTGGGCGGGCGTCATCGGTGCGGCTGCGGTCGCCCTCGGGATGCGCCCATGGATGGGTTGGCTTGAGCGCCAGGGCATGGTTGACCAGCCCGGCCCGAGCCGACGCTTGCACAGCCAACCGACACCCCGAGGCGGCGGGGCGCTTATTGCCCTGGCGCTACTGGGCTTAGGGGCCTCTCAGTTGCCGGTCTTCGAGACTGAAATCCAAGGGGTGATGCTGCTGGCGTTTTTGGCCATGGCGGCCGGTTTGGGTTGGTTAGAGGACCGTCAGCCGCGCCCGATTCGGTGGCGCTTGGCGGGCCAATTCGCTGCAGGCTTATTGCTGGTGTTGGCTCTTGGGCCCATCGATGGGGTTTCGGTGGGGTCAGTGGTAGTCCCGGGTCAGTGGGTTTGGACCACCCTGGGTTGCATTGCGGTGGTGTGGTTGATGAATCTGCACAATTTCATGGACGGTTCAGATGGCCTGGCGGCGTGCCAGGGGATCTGGATGGGTCTCGGATTTTCGGTGCTGTTTGCCCTCCAGGGTGAGTTGATTTGGGCATGGTGGGCGGCTGGACTGGCGGGGGCTTGCGGGGGCTTCTTGGTTTGGAACCGGCCCATCGCATCCGTATTCATGGGCGATACTGGATCGTATGTGGTTGGTGGCGCCGTGGCGCTTTTGGCTTATCAGGCCGTGGCCAGTGGCCAAATCTCCATTGTGATTTGCATGATGTTGACCGCTTTGTTTGTGGTGGATGCGACGGCAACGCTTCTCCGCCGGGTGATATTGGGGCACAGATGGTATACTCCGCATGCATCTCATGCTTTTCAACGCTTGATTGCAGGGGGCTTGAGCCATGCTCAACTGTTGATGGTGTTCATCGGCATCAACGTGATTTGGGTGTTGCCGATGGTCGCTGCCGCAATAAGGTGGCCACACCTGGAGGCTTGGTTTGGGGCAATGGTGTACGCCACGATTTCATTTGGGTGGTGGCAAACACAACAACAGGCAGGCATGCCAAAACAGAAAGGCTAGGGCAGCAATGGGAAATTCTGGAATGGGACTGAATAGACGGGTCTGGGTGATCGCTCACGATTTCCTAGTGCTCGTGGCGGCTTGGGTGACCGCCCGCTATTTGTCTGCGTCTTTGATTGGTGGGGCCGACTTCAGTTGGCAGCAGCTTGCCGTTGAAGTGAATCTGATTTTGATTATTCAGGGGTTTTTGCAGTGGCGCGCAGGCCTATACCGGGGTGTGTGGCGCTTCGCGTCGCTTCCTGATTTGGGGAATCTACTCAGAGCGTCGATTCTGGGTGCGGTGGCAGGCATCAGCGTAATGTTGCTCTTAGACGTGTCGCTCGAGACCATGCTGCTGGTGGTTTGGGCCTTCCCAGCCTTACTGCTGCTGTTGCTGAGCTTGCCGCGGCTGACTTACCGAATGCTCAAGGACATGCGCTCGGAAGTTCATCAGCGCCGGGTCACGCAGCGCACCCTGATTCTGGGTGCAGGTCGATCGGGCCAGCGGCTCCTTCCTGAGCTGCGGCGCCGGGGGGAATACGATGTCGTGGGCTATTTGGATGATGACGAGGCGCTCCAAGGCAAGCTTGTGTCGGACTTGCCCGTGCTCGGTCGAATCACTCGCCTCCCGAGAGTCTGCCGTGAGGCTGCCATTGATCTGGTGGTCATTGCGATTCCATCGGCCACCAATGTGCAAATGCAACGCATCGTCTCTCACTGCGAGGCGGCAGGTGTTGACTTCAAGACACTGCCAACGTTGAAGCAACTGGGTGCCACCCTCACTCGTTTTGATGACCTCAAGCCAGTGGCCATTGAAGACTTATTGGGTCGAGATCCTATTTCTCTGGACTGGGATGGGCTGCGTGCGGGGCTGGCCGGTCGGCGTGTGTTGGTCACCGGAGGTGGCGGATCCATCGGCGCGGAGCTGTGTCGGCAGATTGCCCGACTGGATCCCGCGGCGCTCGTGATCCTGGACAGTTGCGAGTACAACCTCTATCGGGTGGATTACCGATTGCAGAGTGAATTTCAAGATTTGATTGTTGAGACGGTCCTCGGTGATGTCTGTGATTCAGCCACCCTAAACCGGGTGATGCAAAAGGGGCAGCCCGATGTGGTGTTTCACGCGGCGGCGTATAAACATCTGCCCATGCTTCAAAATCAAGCGCGAGAGGCGTTTAGAAATAACGTATTGGGCACCAAACGCCTTGCAGATGCGGCCATTGCTCATGGGGTGGATACCTTTGTTCTGATATCCACCGATAAAGCGGTCAATCCGTCGAATGTGATGGGCGCCACCAAGCGTATCGCTGAGCTGTATTGCCAGCATGTCAATCAAGCCTCGGCGACGCGTTTCATCACGGTCAGATTTGGCAATGTGCTGAATTCGACTGGCTCAGTTGTCCCCCTATTCAATGAACAAATTCGTCAAGGCGGGCCAGTGACAGTCACACACCCCGATATCACGCGATATTTCATGACCATTGCCGAAGCCGGGCAATTGATTCTACAGGCGGGTGTTTTGGGCGAGGGCGGTGAGGTCTTTGTGCTGGATATGGGGGAACCTGTGCGCATCAGTTATCTTGCAGAGCAGTTGATTCGCCTGGCCGGCAAAGAGCCCGGGCAAGACATCGAGATTGTCTATACCGGCCTGCGACCGGGTGAGAAGCTGTTTGAAGAGTTGTTCCATGCGCACGAGCCACACGCTAAAACGCAGCACGAAAAAATCTTTTTATCGCGCGCGAACCTCAAGCCACAGCGCTTGGCCACCATTGTGGAGCACATGGGGGCTGCCGAGCGGGCATGTCAGAGTTATGACACCGAAGCGTTGTCAGGCTTGCTGTTGACCATGGTGCCGCAGCTGGCGAAGCGTCATGATGATGCTCAAGACAAGGTGGTTCGTCTGGTGGGCTGATCGGCATGGACTCGCTTCGCCCCGCTGTTGATTATCCCACCGGCCAGGTGGTGAATTGGACCTTCGAGTCGGCGCTGCTGGCTGACAATCCGCTTGGCGATCCCGCGATCCGGGCGCACCCCATCTATCTGCCGCCTGGCTATGGCACAGATCCCTCTAAGCGCTATCCCGTTTTGTGGGTATTGGCCGCCTATACCAATGCGGGGCCTGGACAAGTGGCCTGGCGTAATCACGGTGAGACGGTGCCTCAGCGCTTGGATCGGTTGATCGCTGATGGGGCGATTCCACCCATGATGGCGGTTTTCCCCGACTGCTACACCAGCCTTGGGGGCAATCAGTACGTGGATTCACCGGCTCTGGGTCCCTATGCCAAACACATCGTTGACGAGCTGATTCCAGCCGTTGATGCCGAGTTTCAAACATTGGCATCTCCCTCAGCAAGGGCAGTGTTGGGCAAGTCTTCCGGGGGTTTTGGCGCCCTGCATTTGGCGATGAGTCATCCAGGGGTGTTTTCCGGTGTGGCCTCTCATGCAGGTGATTGTGGTTTTGATCGGATCTACCCACGGGATTTCCCCGTGGCGTGTGATGTGATTGGTCGACACCAAGGTGACCTGGCTCAGTTGGTTCGGAAATTCTGGCGGTCTAAGCGGCCAGGGCATGCAGAGTTTCACGCCATGATGGTGCTTTGTTTGGCGGCGAGCTATTCGCCAGAGGCAGACAAGCCCTTGGGGCTGGCGCTGCCATTTGATTGGCGCACCTGTGAGCGCGTGGATGACGTTTGGGCGCGCTGGATGCGGTTTGACCCCGTCAACCGCATTCAAGACGCCGCGCCAGTGCTTAAGGCTCTGGCGGGTCTGTGGATCGACGTGGGCTTTCGAGATCAGTATTTTATGCACTACGGGGCGCGCTCATTACATCAGGCATTGCAAGACTCAGGCATTGAGCATGCCTATGAGGAGTTTGATGGCACCCACTCGGGCATTGATTGGCGTTTGGATCTGTCGATGACATACTTGGCCGAGCGACTCAGTCACGAATGACGTTAGAATGGACGCCATGCTGACAGTGACACCCAGTGCGAGAGACTATTTTCAGGGCCTGGTGGAACAGCAGCCCGACGGCACAAACTTGCGTATTCAAGTCTTGCATCCTGGCACCCCCCGTGCTGAGGTGGACTTGACGTTTTGCCCTAAAGATGAGCATGCCTCCAGCGATCATGAAATCGACTGCGGGGCGTTTTATTTGTATGTGGCTCAGAGCAGTCTGGATGTGCTTGATGGCGCGATGATTGACTTTGAGCGCCACGCCACCGGCGGCGATCTGTCAATTCGAGCGCCCGGGCTGAAAGGTCAGCGGCCTGATCCGTCTGCGCCCATCGAAGAGCGCGTGGGCTGGGTGCTGGAGGCTCGCATCAATCCCATGGTGGCCTCACACGGTGGGGTGGTCGGTTTGGTGGAGGTCACGGCAGACAATGACGTGGTTTTGCAGTTTGGTGGGGGGTGTCAAGGCTGCGGAATGATTGATGTCACTCTCAAGCAAGGGGTTGAGACCACCCTCAAACAGGAAGTGCCAGAAGTCAGAGGCGTCATTGACGCCACCGACCACGCCAGCGGCGAAAACCCGTATTACTGACGCTTAGCCAAGCTCGAGAGACAGCGTTTGACGCTGAACGCTGAGTGGGCGGGTCAAATTTCCCCGTCACTTCAAACTAGTCGACACTCAGATCAACCAAGCCATCTTGACTGGCATACCAGGCAGCCAAATCTTCAATGTCTTGATCAGACAGTCCTGAAGCAAACCCCGCCATAATCGCATTCTCACGGTCACCTGAGCGGTAGGCTTTCAAGGCATGCACCAAGTAATCATAGTGCTGACCGCCCAACTTGGGGTAATCATCCTGGAGCGACAGGTTGCCATCAACGCCGTGACAGCTTTGGCATACGGTGGACTTTTCCAACCCGCGCTGTGGATTGCCTGCTGCGGCTGCGCTGTGGGCGCCGAGCAGCGCCAACAGGAAGGCCAGCGTTGTGAGCATGGTCCGAGGGTGATGGGTGCTGATCATGGGGCGCTCCCCTCGGCGGCGTTTTCGGCGCCCTCTGACGGAGCATCCTCGGGCGCGAGGCTGACAAAGTAGGCGGCCACATCATGGATGTCCTCATCACTCAGCGTGTGCGCTTGAGCATTCATTGTGGCGTGCTTGCGAGTGCCCTCGCGATAGGCCTGGAGTGAAGATACGATATAGCCATAGTTTTGGCCACCAATCCTGGGCACGGAATACGTGGGATACACATTTTGTTGAAAGGGAATCCCGTGACAGCCGTTACAGGTATACGCAATGACTTTGCCTTTGTCTGGGTCGCCTTGCTGAGCTGCGGCAGCTGAGGCCAGCCAGGCCGCCGCCAGAAAACACAACGCCGAAAATAAAGATCGCATGGTCGAGGTGAACACTGATCGCTCCAAATCATCCAAGGCCTTATTATAACGGCGTTGGGCCAGGGGATGGGGTGCCGTATCCTGGGAAAAAATGCTTTAAAATACAGTTTGGTTGCTTCTGGTGTTGCCCATGCGTTCTCTCAATCCACTTGATTTATTTGACATTAATGCTGAGCTCGATGAGTCAGAGCGGATGATCAAAGAGGCCGTGGGCCGCTTTGTTGATGAAAAAGCGCTGCCGCTCATGCCGGCGTGTTTTGATCAGGGGCGTTTCCCCACCGAGCTGATTCCGGAAATCGCTGAGATGGGGCTGTTGGGCTCCAGCCTGGAAGGCTATGGTTGCGCGGGTCTCAATGCAGTCAGTTATGGGCTGATCTGCCAAGAACTTGAGCGCGGCGATTCAGGCTTAAGAAGCTTTGTGTCCGTTCAGTCATCGCTTTGTATGTATCCCATCCACGCCTTTGGATCGGATGAGCAAAAACAGCGCTGGCTGCCGCCCATGGCGCGCGGCGAGGTGATTGGCTGTTTCGGGCTGACCGAGCCACACGGTGGCTCAGATCCGAGCAACATGAAGACCCACGCCAAGCGCGACGGGGACGACTGGGTGCTCAATGGTGCGAAGATGTGGATCACCAATGGCGGATTGGCCCACGTGGCCATCGTCTGGGCAATGACAGACGAGGGAATTCAAGGGTTTATCGTGGAAACCGACAGCCCAGGGTTCGAAGCCAGGGACATTCATGCCAAGATGTCGTTGCGGGCCTCTGTCACCTCTGAGCTGTACTTTGACAACGTTCGCGTCCCTGATGAAAACCGCCTGCCCAATGTCAAAGGCCTCAAGGGCCCGCTGTCTTGTCTATCGCAGGCGCGCTTTGGCATCACTTGGGGCCCGATCGGCTCAGCTCAGGCCTGCTTGAAGGAGGCGTTGGACTATGCCGGCGACCGCGAGCTGTTTGAGCGAGCGCTGTCGGCCAATCAAGCCATTCAAATTCGGTTGGCGGACATGTCCCGACGCATCACAACCGCGCAGCTGCTGTCTCTGCGACTGGGCCGTCTGAAGGATGCGGGTGAGGCACATCCTACGCAGATTTCCTTGGCGAAATGGAACAATGTGCGCATGGCTTTGGATGTCGCCAGAGAGTGCCGGGACGTGCTGGGTGGTTCAGGCATCACGCTGGAATACGCCGCGATCCGACACCTGCTGAACCTGGAGTCAGTCATCACCTATGAGGGCACGGAGACAGTCCACCAATTGGTGGTGGGCCGGGAGTTGACGGGCCACAACGCTTTTTAACGGGCGCTGGGGTCTGAAAGGCCATGAGTCGCATCGATCGCGCGGCCCGAATCGATCAGCAGTTCATCGACGAGGTCCAACGCTTCAAACCTGATCAGGCAGCGTCGGGGCCGGCAACCCAATTGAGCGATCCGGCCTTGCTGGGCCTGTTTGAAAGCCAGCTTCAGTCTCGACAGCTGGACCTTGTGGCCCGGATCAAACGTCAAGAAAACAAAGTCTTCTACACCATTGGCTCATCCGGCCACGAGGGCAATGCCTTGGTCGCCCACTGGACGCGACCAACCGATCCTGCGTTTTTGCACTATCGATCGGGACCGTTTATGGCTGAGCGCTACCGACAGCGGCCGAATCTTGACTTTATAAGAGACACTTGCCTGTCACTGGCTGCGTCTTCTGACGATCCGGCCTCGGGCGGTCGCCATAAGGTGTGGGGGCACCCTGACCTGTGGGTTTTGCCGCAAACTTCAACGATTGCGTCTCATCTTCCCAAGGCCTTGGGCACGGCGTTGGCAGTGGGCTCAGGAGCGGCCAGCCAACATGTCCTCCCGGTGCCTGATGATTCTCTCGTCATCTGCAGTTTTGGTGACGCCAGTCTCAATCACGCGGCCGCTCAAGCCACCTTCAATGCCGCTGCTTGGGCGCGGCACCAGCAGCTGCGGGTGCCTTTGGTCTTGGTCTGTGAGGATAATGGTTGGGGGATATCGGTGCCCACGCCGACAGATTGGGTGGCCCAAAGCATGCGCGCTCGCCACGGTTTGGCGTATTTTTATGCCGATGGCCGAGACGTCGAGACCGCCTACGAGATCGTAGGTCAGGCCGTCGATCATGCTCGGCGCACTCAAGCGCCTGTCTTTTTGCATCTTCGGACCATCCGCCTGATGGGGCATGCCGGTACTGACTTTGAAATCGAGTATCGGGACGAAGCAGAATTGACTCAAGCAGAAGCCCAGGATCCACTCTTGGTCACCGCCAAAGCGGTGATGTCGCGCGGTCTGATGACCTCTGAGGCGGTGCTCGAGCGCTACCGAGGCCTTCACCAAATGTGTCTAGACAAGGCCGATTGGGCAGACAGCCAGGGGCGTTTGCGCACGTTTGAGGCCATAACAGCACCACTGGCGCCTTTTTCTGGGCGCCAGGCGCTGGCGGTTGAATCGACCTTGGGTGAGGCCGAGCATGCGCATCGCCAAGCGCTCTGGTCTGATCGCTTACCGGAAAGCGGCGGGCCCAAGCACATGGCAGTGTTGATCAATTATGCCTTGAGAGACCTTCTCATAAAGTATCCACAAGCCCTTGTATTTGGTGAAGATGTTGCGAAAAAAGGTGGGGTGTATACGGTGACCAAAGGGCTGTGGTCTGCCTTCGGTGGCCGCCGGGTATTCAACACCCTTTTGGATGAGACGACCATCTTGGGATTGGCACAGGGATACGCGAATATGGGCTTTTTGCCCATTCCAGAGATCCAGTACCTGGCGTATTTTCACAATGCCTGTGACCAAATTCGAGGGGAGGCCGCCTCGCTGCAGTTTTTTTCAAACAACCGCTTTAAAAACCCCATGGTCATGCGAATTGCCGGCTTGGGTTATCAAAAAGGTTTCGGGGGGCACTTCCACAACGACAATTCCGTCGCCGCGCTTCGAGATATCCCCGGCCTCGTGCTGGGGTGTCCCAGCCGAGGCGATGACGCGGTGTTGATGCTTCGCGCGTTGATGGCACTGGCTCAAACCGACGGTCGCGTTTGCGCGATGATTGAGCCGATTGCGCTATACATGACCAAAGATTTGTATGAGCCTGAGGATCGAGGCTGGTGTTTTGACTATCCCGCGATCGATGCGCCACTGCCTGTTTTTGAGGGTCGTGTGTATCACCCCGAGGCCAATGACCTTTTGGTGATCACCTATGGCAACGGTGTGCCGATGGCCCTTCGGGTCGCCCGCGCGCTAAAAACACAGGGACACAGTCTGCGGGTGCTGGATCTTCGCTGGCTCAAGCCTTGGCCGCGCGAACAAATCTTGGATCAGGCAGGTGAGGTTGGCACTGTGCTTGTTGTGGATGAAGGGCGTCCTGATGGCGGAATGCGAGAAGCCATTGTGGCTGCGCTGGGTGAATCCCAGCCTCAGTGTCGAGTGGCGTCGGTCACCAGCGGTGACTGTTATATCCCCCTGGGAAAGGCGGCCGAGGTCGTGATGGTGACTGAAGACGATATCCGCGAGGCGGCCGAGGGCCTGTTGAAGCCGCCCCGAGCCATTGACGCGGTCTGAATGACCATGGTGTACCCTCACTCTGTGTGAGTGGAGGAGCGTTATGCGGATTTTAATTACCGGCGGCAGCGGTTTTATTGGGCAGGCGCTGTGCCCATCGCTGGTCGAACAAGGCCACACCGTGGGCGTGGTGACTCGATCGCCCGATCGGTCAGCGCGGGTTCTGCCCGAGGCGGTGGATCGACGCGCGTCGGTGGCGGCGTTCGAGGGTTTTGAGCCTGAGGCCGTGGTCAATCTGGCCGGAGAGCCGATCGCGGCACGGCGTTGGACGCCGCAGCGCAAAAAACAGCTGATCGCTTCTCGAACGGAGACCACCGACGCTTTGGTGGCCCTGATGGCGTCCCAGCAGACCCCGCCTAAGGCATTTGTTTCAGCGTCTGCGGTGGGCTACTACGGCCGCTGTGGTGCTGAGAAGGTGACCGAAGACAGCCCGGGAGGTGATGATTTTTCGCATGAGCTGTGTGCTCAATGGGAGCGTGCTGCACAGCGAGGAGCGCCCCACGTTCAGCGATTGATTCGGCTTCGGATTGGACTGGTGTTTGACCAGCCCGGGGGCATGCTGGATCGAGTCGTCCCACCGTTTAAGTTGGGTCTGGGCGCGCCTATGGGCTCGGGCAAGCAGTTTATGCCGTGGATTCATCGCATTGATGTGGTGCGCGCCATTGAGTTTTTAATTCGTCACGAGACGCTTCATGGCGCTGTCAATCTCTCGGCGCCGACGCCTGTTGATAATCGCACATTTTCAAAGGCCCTTGCCCAGCACTTCCATCGGCCCATGGTGCTCCGATTGCCAGAGCCTGTCTTGCGTGTGATGTTTGGAGAAATGGCAGACCTTTTGGTCAATGGGGCGCGCATGGTGCCCCAAAAGCTTTTGGAGGCGGGATTTGAATTTGAATACCCGGACCTCGAATCGGCGTTGGTTCAGATCTTCCCCAATCGTTGATGGTCATTCAGTCAGCCGCGTGTCAATGACAAGCGTCGCCTGGGTCCTTGGGCCCACTCGAGTCCGGCCTTCGAGATCACCGGCCTGAGGTGCAACGTCTCCACTGAATGACACTCTGGCGGTCAGTGCCAATTCCCCAAACTGCGAGACCGTCAATCCATCGACCATGGCATCTTGATCTGAGAGCGTGACGGTGGTCGGCAGTGCGTCGACGGACAGTTTTCGTGCCGCCAGAGGCGTGTTGGGTCCATTGACCGCTTGAGCAATGACAAAAATGGTTTCGCTGCCCGTGGTCAGGTCAGCGAACTTGGGGTCTAAGCGCACGGTCAGTTCGATGACCCGATTGCGGGTGCGGGGATTGACTTGCTGCCGGGCCAGATCAACCTGGCGTTGGACCGCCCCTCGGATGGAGGCGTCTTCTGGCAACGAGGCGAGCAGCCCTTCCCAGGCTGCGATCGCCTCTTGGAATCGATTTTGGCTGAAGGCACTTACGCCTTTGAGCCAAATGGCTTTTTGGCTGGCTGGGTTCAGTTCCAAGGCGCGATCTAAAAGCGCGTCAGCCTCAGCTGGTGCGGGCTCGGCAGCACCCAAAATCAGAGTCTCGGCCAGCTCGACTTGGACAGTGGCGTTATTCGCATCGACATACAGCGCTCGGCGCAGCGCGTGCTCAGCTGATGAGAAGGCTTCAATGTTCTTGTAGGCCATCCCCAAGGCAAGCCAGCCGGTGGCGTTGTCGGGGTTGTCTTCCAGATCATCAGCAATGTCAATCAGCTGCGCCCGAAGATCATCCGTGGCCGTTGCTGGCCGATCAATCGCGCTGGGCTCGCCAACGAGCATGTACAGCGCAACCAAAGCGCTGGGAAGCCCGAACAGAGCGACGATGCCCGATATAAGATGACCATTGCGTGTTTCCCTGCTCCACAGTGGCGTGACCAGCGTGGCCACGGCCAGCAGTGTGGCCACGAGGGCAATGATCAAAAAGGCCGTCACGATTGCAGCAGCCGGCGCCGTTGGCGAACCACTCGCCACGATGCGACCAAGCCAATCAGCAGCAACACGCCGGGCCCGCCCCAAAGCAGGAGTGTGTGAGAGGCCAGCGGTGGCTTGTATAAGACAAAATCACCGTAGCGCTCAACCATAAAGTTGCGAATTTCTTGATCGGACCGACCGTCTTGGATCATCGCAAACAGCTCTTGGCGAAGATCTTGGGCCAACGGTGCGTCGGAGTCCGCCAGCGACTGGTTCTGACAGACCGTGCACCGAATCTCTTCCGCCAGCGATTTAAAACGGATTTCTTCAAGTTCAGACCGAAAGGGCAAAGGCTCAATGGCGGACGCCAAAACATGGCCAGACAGAATCCAGACACACCATGCCCAGCACAAAAAACGCAGCTTCATTGGCTGGCCTCGTCTCGTAAAGTGCCAATGCGCACCATCAAGTCGGCATAGCTTTGCTCATCGATGGGCCCAATGTGCTTGTGACGAATAATGCCGCGATGGTCAATTAAAAAAGTCTCTGGCGCGCCATACACACCCAGATCAATCGCAGCACGGCCTTCAAAGTCGACCATGTGATAGGCCCAAGCGTCACCGAATTGCCGAAGCCACCGAAGGGCATCGGCACGCTCATCTTTCCAATTGAACCCGACCACAGGCACGCCGGCATTTTCACTGAGTTTGAGGATATAGGGATGCTCAACCCGACAAGACTGACACCAGCTCCCCCAAACATTGAGCACCCATGGTTCACCCAGTCGCTCATCGGTGCGGGCTTTGTTGTCGGGCTCATGCAGTCGGGGCAGTTCGAGGTTCGGGATTGGGCGTCCGAGCAGAGGCGAGTCAACGCGCTTGCGCTCTTCGGCACTTTGCATTCCGACAATCAATAGCGCGATCAGGCCGATAAAAACGACCAACGGCGTCAACAATCGAATCATGGGCGAGAGGGGGCGGCGTTCACATCAACGGCCGCAGCTTGCTGTTTGCGGGCCAACCGATACCGTTTATCGGAGGCGGCCAGTGTTGCACCGATTGCCAGCATCAGGGCGCCCCCCCAGATCCAGCGGATGAAAGGTTTGATGTGGATTCGCATGCTCCAGGCATTGGTTTGCTCATCCATCTGTTCACCCATGGCAACATAGAGGTCTTGGAACAAGCCGGGGCGCAGCGCCACCTGTGTCATGGTCTGGCCACTTTGATGGTAGCGGCGTTTTTGCGGTGTCATCTTCTCGATCAGCGCACCATCTCGCCTAACAGAAAAGCGCGCCTCTTCGGCGATCCAGTTGGGGCCTTTGACTGACACCACCTCATCCAGTGTGAAGGCCAAACCCGCCACCTCCACAGTCTGCCCGGGCTCGAGGCGGACATCTCGTTCATAGGTTGCCGATTCCACCATGGCCACCCCAATGACAAACACACCCACGCCTGCATGCGCCAGTGCCATGCCCAACTGGTGCCTTGGCACACCGAATCGAGACGATCTGTGGCGATCAAACAAGAAATGAGCTGAGCCTGCGATCAACCACAAACCGCCCATCCAGCCGGTGACTGCGCGCCAACTCCACGCGTCAAGCCAGGCCACAATGACGAGCGCCGCCAGCAAAGCGCCGGCGAGCGTTGCAAGCATGGGAAACATCACGCGCCAGAGGTTGTCTTGTCCCCATCGAGAGAATGGCCCCAATGGCATCAGCATCACCACTGGGGTCATGAGCAAGATGAACATGGCACCAAAGTAGGGAGGCCCCACCGAGATTTGGCCCCAGCCCATCAGATCGATAACCAGAGGGTAGAGCGTGCCCAATAAAACCATCGCAGCCGACACCGCAAAAAAGACATTGTTGAGGAGCAACATGGTCTCTTTGCTCATGAAGTCAAAACCCTTGCCGGTCATGATCCTAGGAGCTCGCAGGGCATACAGCAACAGGGCGCCCCCTGTAACCACGACCATAAAGCCCAGAATGAACATGCCTCTTTCTGGATCATTGGCAAATGCATGGACAGATGTCAGCACCCCTGAACGTACCAAGAACGTGCCCAACAGCGACATTGAAAAAGCCGCGATGGCGAGCAACACAGTCCAGGCGGGGAATGCCCCCCGCTTTTCAGTCACCGCTTGGGAATGAATTAACGCGGTGCCAATCAGCCAGGGAATGAAGGAGGCATTTTCAACGGGGTCCCAAAACCACCAGCCGCCCCAGCCGAGCTCGTAATAGGCCCACCAAGAGCCCAAGGCGATGCCGACAGTGAGAAAAGCCCACGCCATGAGTGTCCAGGGCCGAGACCACTTCACCCATTGGCTTTCAACTCGCCCGCCCAACAATCCGGCGATGGCAAAGCCAAAGGCCACCGCGAAACCCACATAGCCCATGTAGAGCAGGGGCGGGTGGAAAATCATTCCGGGGTCTTGGAGCAGGGGATTCAGATCTTGGCCATCGAGTGGACCGGGCAACAGCCGATCAAACGGATTGGAGGTCAGCAGCGTGAACAACAAAAACCCCACCGCGATCATGCCCATCACCGAAAGGACGCGAGCGACAAAAGCGCGCGGCAGGTTTTTTGAGAAGACACTGACCAATACCATCCAGCCAGCGAGCATCAAGATCCACAGCAACAGTGAACCCTCGTGCCCACCCCAAACGGCAGAGACTCGATAAAACCACGGCAAAAGCAGGTTTGAGTTGGTGGCGACATAGGCCACGGTGAAATCGTGATTTAAGAACGCCGCTGTCAGGGCCAAGTAGGCTGCAAGGGCGAACACAAAATGCCCGATGACCAAAGTGTGCGCCATGCGCATCAGTTCAGGTTTGTTCTGGTGGGCGCCGTAGAGGGGAACCGTCGCCAAAACCAGCGACAGGATCAAAGCCAGGCTCAGGAACACTTGGCCAAGTTCAGCGATCATTCCACCACTCCGTGAGGCGCACCAGAGCGCTCGAGCGCGGCGGCGACTTCGGGGGGCATGTAGGTCTCATCGTGACGCGCCAGCACCTCTCGTGCGTGAAACACGCCGGATTCATCCAGTCGGCCCTGCGCGATCACGCCTTGACCCTCGCGAAATAGGTCAGGAAGAATCCCGGCGTAGGTCACAGGCACCTGGTGAACACCATCGGTCACCACAAACTGAACGTGGAGTGAATCAGCATCTCGCTCAATGCTGCCGGCTTCCACCAAGCCACCCAGGCGAAAGTTTCGATCGGCGGGCAACGGCTGTGCTTGGACATCGCTGGGGGCGATAAAGTAAAGCATGTTCTCCTGCAACGCCGAGATGGCGATGGCAGCCGCCGTGCCGATGCCAACGACCAGCACCACAATCATGGTTAAACGCTTGCGGCGTCGTGGCGTCATGCGTGCTCCCGTGTGTGATTCGACTTTGCGGTGTTGCCCTGATCAGCCTCCAAGAGCTGATCCTCGCGCAGTTGCCAAAGCAGACGACGGTGTTTGAACATGGGCCCGAGTGCCTGCCACAAGACCACCGCCATGGCAATGGCGTAGCTTGACCATACGTAGTTGGCATAGCTGAATTCAGGAATCACTCGATCAGGTCTCCAATCAGGCGTTTGGTCCACTGTTTTCGTTGGTCTTGCGCCAAAAGCTCATTCCGGGCGCGTTGAAGGAGCATGGCTGCGAACATGAATTTTACCGCAACTGTCATCCAAATGAGGGGTGGGAGCATGGTCGGATCCATGCTGGAGGGCCCAAAAAGATTGATGGTCGAACCCTGGTGTAGGGTGGTCCACCAGTCGACTGAGAAGTGAATGATCGGGATGTTCACCACACCAACCAACACCAAAACACTGGCCATTTTGGCCCCCTGGCGGTGGTCGTCAAATGCCGCATATAACCCCATGATGCCAAGATAGATGAACAGCAAAATCAGCATCGATGTCAGGCGCGCGTCCCAAGCCCACCAAGTGCCCCACATGGGCTCACCCCAAATGGCGCCGGTCACCAGGCAGATCAAAGTGAAGCCGGCTCCAATCGGGGCCGCAACCATCGCCATGATCTCAGCGGTTCTGATGCGCCACACAAGTGCAATGATCGCAAGGATGGCCATGATCAAATACGTTGCCATGGCTTGCCATGCAGCCGGGACGTGGACATACAAAATACGATAACTGTCACCTTGCTGATAGTCAGGCGGGACCACATACAACGCCTGATAAAGACCCACCGCGAGTCCCACACCTGTGAGTGACCACAGCCAAGGGATGAGGGTTTGCGCGAACCGATAAAAAATCGGTGGTGACCCCAGTTTATGAAATGCAAGTTTCAGTCGTTTCCACATCGCTATTCGAGATTCAATTGCAACGCCTTTTTGATCGCCAGCGGCACCAAGGTGGCCGCCAGCACAAAAAGCGAAATCAACAAAAGCACATAGGGGCGGGCTGTTAAGCCATCCAGATGGGCGGACACCGCACCCGTGGCAAAGATTAGCACGGGCACTGTCAGCGGAAAGATTAAAAGGCCTAAAAGTGCACTGCCTTGACGGGCTTGAATGGTCAAAGCGGCGGCCAGCGCACCAATCAAAGACAAAATGGGTGTCCCAATGAGCAAGGTGAGCATCAAGAGCCCAAGCGCCTCTGCTGGGAGATAGAGCATCTCGCCGGCAATGGGGGTCGCAACAATGATCGGCAGTGCGCTGATCAGCCAGTGGGAGCCAAGGCGAATACAAATCAAGGCGAGGACAGGCTGGTCATCCACCCACCACTGCTCGAGGGTGCCGTCATCCAAGTCTGGCCGAAACACACCCTCCAACGCCAGTAGGCTGGCCAACAGCGCAGCGACCCAGATCATCCCGGGTGCAATCATGGCCAACAAATTCGGGCCAGGCCCCAAACCCAGAGGAATCATCGCAATGACGGCGAATAAAAAAATCAAAGGCAATAAAGATTGACCGCCATGCTGCCAGGCGCGTTGTAAGTCTTGGCGCAGCAGTGCGCGGAGAGGATGGCGCTTGGTCATGCGTGCTGCGCGCCGGGTTGGACGTCAAGGACATCGGTTGGAGCGTTGAGCTTGGGCTGGTACACATGTGCTGCCACGGCCACGCTCCCGTTCAGGGCCAGATGTTGATCAAGCAAACCATCAACCCATGCGCACCCGTCGGCATCCAGGCTGGTATAGGGTTCATCAAGCAACCAAATGGTTTTTGGTGCCACCAACAATCGGGCCAGTCCCAACCGCTGCCGCTGCCCGGCTGAGAGTTGGCCAGCCCGCTGTCGGGCCTGACGCGCCAGGCCTGCTGCGTGGAGTGCCGCCTGCGGTGACATGGCGCCATAAAGCGGGTCCGCGCCTGCAAACTCGGCGTAGAATTTGAGCACATCGAGCGCAGTGAGGTCCTTTTTGACCCCTGGACGATGACCAATAAACGCCACGCTCCCGTGCCGCGCGATGGTGCCTTCGCTGGGGTGAACGATGCCGGCCAATAGCCGCAACAAAGTGGTTTTGCCTGAGCCGTTTTGGCCGCGGATTAAGCACAGTTGACCCGGCATCAGGGCAACATTGGTGGGCACAAACACGCGCTCACCGTGGCGATGAAAACTGATCTGCTGGGCGTGTATAACAGAGTCCATGGCGCGTTTTGGGTGGATGATGATCTGAGACTTTGAACCGCGTGATGAGCGGCTTATCCTAGCATTGTTCGCATCGATAGGCGGCGCGGTCAAAGTGGCGCGTTTGTTTTTTAAATCTAAGCGTGGTCCCTGGCCACAGGGTGGTGTTTTTCCCACTTTTGGGGTGAAGGTACCAACTTTGGCAGCCTCCTTGGCTCCACACCGTGCGCTGCAGCTTTTTCTCCAGTTTTTCTTGCCAGTCTTGTTGAGCCTCGGCGCGCACTTCAATCGATTGCAGTGTCTGGGCGTCCATGGCGGTCAGTGCTGCCCTCACATAGCGAACTTGGCTTTCGATCATCAACAGCACTGAGTTGTGACCCAAGGCGGTGTTGGGTCCCAGCAGCGTAAAAAAATTGGGAAAGCCGGCCACAGTGGTGCCCTTGTAAGCGCTGGGCCCGGCCTCCCACACCGCAGCCAAGTCCTGACCTTTGCGCCCGATCACAAGCCCATGAGGCACCGGCGAGGTGGCTTGAAAACCCGTGCCCAAAATCAACACATCCAGTGGATGATGGCGGCCGGATGCATCAACAATGCCGTCAGGCGTCACTTGCGCAATCGGCGCTGTCACCAGAGCGACGTGGGACTGATTCAACGCGGGGTAATAGTCATTGGACATCAACACCCGTTTGCAGCCCATGGCGTAGCTGGGTGTGAGTTTTTGTCGCAATGTCGGATCTTGAATGGTTTTTCTCAGATGACGCAAGGCGCGGTGGCGATGCAAGACAGACAGCGCAGGCCAGCGTGTAAACGCGGGCAGGCGCGCCTCATGCAGTAAAAAAAGGCCCAGTCGCTTTATATGCCGGAGCCAGGGAAGGGTTCGATACGCCCAGCGACGAGCTGGGCCGATCGAACGGTCCGGTTTTGGAAGAATCCAGTTGGGCGTTCGCTGGAACACGGTCAGCGATTGTGCCTGTTTGGCCACGTGTGGGATGAACTGGACGGCGGATGCCCCAGTGCCAATCACGCCAACACGCTTATTGGTCAGCACAAGGTCATTGGGCCATTGCTGTGAGTGCACCGTTTGGCCACGGAAGTTGCCAAGACCGGGTATGTCTGGCCACTGCGGGCGCGCCAGACCGCCGACGGCACTGACCAGGCACCGGGTGGTGTAGGTCACACCCGCGCTGTCAGTGACGGACCAATGCTTGGCCTCCTCGTCCCAATGCCCAGACTCGACACGGCGTTGGAGAAGGATATGCGGCCACAGCGCCTCACGTTGAGCAATGTCCTCTAGATAGGCTTGGATTTCACCTCGTCGAGCAAATTCGCTCGACCAGTTCGCATTGGGTGCGCCGACCAACGAATAAAGGTGTGACTGGACGTCACAGGCGGCCCCGGGATAGCGGTTCAGCCACCACGTCCCGCCAATGCCAGCTTCGGCTTCCAGGACGATAAAGCGTTTTGATGGGGATCGTTTGAGTTCAGAGGCCATCGCAATGCCGGCAAAGCCGGCACCGATGATGAGCACATCATACTCAGGTTTCACACCACGCCCAGGCGCTGACCGACACGGGTGAAGGCGGCCACGGCCTGCTCCAAGTGCGCTCGAGTATGCGCGGCAGAGATCTGAGTTCGTATCCGCGCCTGACCCTGAGGTACCACTGGGTAGAAAAACCCAATGACATAGATGCCCTCATCGAGAAGCGCTTGGGCCATGGTCTGTGCCAATTCAGCGTCATACAGCATCACTGGGACAATGGGGTGTTCTTCACCTTTGATCTCAAATCCGGCCGCTTTCATGGCCTGACGAAAGAAAAGGGTGTTGTCCGCCAACCGCTGCCGAAGCTCGTCGGACTCGGTGACCAATTCGAACGCCGTTTGTGTGGCACTGACCAGCGAGGGTGTCAGTGAATTTGAGAACAGATAAGGCCGAGAACGTTGACGCAAAAGCTCCACCACTTGAGCTGACGCTGCGGTGAACCCACCCATGCCGCCACCCATCGCTTTGCCCAGGGTCGACGTGACAATGTCAATCTTGTCCATCACACCGTGATGCTCACCAGAGCCTTTCCCGGTGGGCCCTAAAAAGCCGGTGGCGTGGCAATCATCGACCATGACGAGCGCATCATAGCGTTCAGCCAATTGAGTGATCTCATCGAGCGGAGCGATGGTGCCGTCCATGGAGAAAACACCGTCGGTGGCGATCATGCGAGTGCGGGCGTGTTGAGTCTTTTTTAAGGCATCCTCCAGCGCATTCATATCAGCATTGGGATAACGATGGCGTTCGGCTTTACACAGCCGGATGCCATCAATGATTGATGCATGATTGAGCTGATCCGAGATGATGGCATCCTCAGCACCAAGCAAAGGCTCAAACAGTCCGCCATTGGCATCGAAGCACGCCGCATACAAAATGCTGTCTTCTTGATGGCAAAAACGAGCGATGGTGTGCTCGAGCTTGCGATGCGGCGTCTGTGTCCCGCAGATAAAGCGCACCGAGGCCAAGCCAAAGCCATACTCATCCAACGCTTCTTTGGCCGAAGCGATGAGGGCAGGGTGGTCAGCCAGGCCGAGGTAGTTGTTTGCGCAGAAATTGAGAACCGATTGGCCTTGGTCTGTTTCAATCTCAATGCGTTGTGGCGTCGTCAGCTGGCGCTCGCGCTTGAAGAGTCCATCGGTATGAATTTGGTCCAGCGTCTGCTGCCAGTGCTGTTCACTGGCTTTGGGGGTTGCGTGTGCCATCGTTGTCCTCTGTGGTTTCTTCGATGAAAGCGTCGTAATCAGGCAGCTCAGAGGCTTCTCCGTAGAGCTCATACTGCCGCCGCTGTAGCCAGCTGTCGCGCACCATCGCGTACTCATCAAACGCGTTGTCGAAGTTGTCATCGAATTCGAGGAAAGCAGCGCGCGTTTGGATGACGTCAAAGGCCGTGATCGTCGAGTGCGTTCGCCGCTGCAGCTCTTGATCCACAGGTTCAGCGACAATCTCTGTGATTTGGCCAAGCCCATCCCGGACGGTGGAGGGGCCAAGGAGGGGCAGCATCACAAAGCGGGAGTCGGCCCAACCCCAGCGTGCCAGGGTGCTGCCCAGATCCGCATCGTATTCTGCGAAGTTCGCGCTGTCGGCGACATCAAATAAGCCGCCAATGCCGTAGACGGTGTTGATCACAAACCGGCCAAACTGTTCAGAACTGGCTTGAAAGCGCCCTTGAAGTAGAAGCTGACTGACAACCCATGGGGATTTAAGGTTGGTGAAAAAGTTGCTGATGCCGCGCTGGGCGGGGTCTGGGGTGATCTCAGCATACGCCACCGCCGTGGGGCGTAAAACGGCCGCATCGATTTGCTTGTTAAAAGCAAACACTGACCGGTTAACAGACTCCCAAGGGTCGCTGGGCGAGGGTGCGCTGAGTTCTCGGGGCGCGGTGGTTGCACACCCCACCAGGGCGGCACAGGCCGTGATGACGGCCAGATTCCGGATTTTTTGTTTGAGATCACTGCTCAGATTCATCGTTTTCGTCCTTATTTTCAGACGAGGCATCAATGCTGCTGGGCCAATCCAGCAGTGCGCTGACCCCCATAAGCTCGGCCAAGGTGATTAAGTTTGCCGGCGGGTTGATTGCAGAGAAGGTCCTGCTGGCCGCTGTCGCGTCCGCTTTGAGCGCCAAAAGCATCGCCAAAGCGCTGGAGTCAGCGCGCTCGACATCGGTTAAATCCAAGACCGCTGGTCGCTCGGTGGCCGGCAGCCGGGTGTGCTCAGCGAAGACCTCCGGCACATCAGCCATGGTCAGCGCGTGGTGCAACGCTTCTGATCTGAGCTGACTCATGACGGACCTGCCTCGAGCGCCACGTCACCTTGCTCTAAACCTTCCACCATCTGTTCAAACCCCAATTGGTTGATCTGCTCACCAATCTGGGTTCGGTACGTGGCCACATACGAAATGCCCTCGACAATGACGTCAAAGAAAAGCCACGTCTCGCCTTGCAAGCGCAGCACAAAGTCAATCGGCATGATCGAGCCGTTGTCTAAGCGGAGTCGGGTGCGCACTCGGGTTCTCCGGGGATCTTGATCGGGTGCGATCGGCAAGACCTTGACCGTATTTTGGGTGTCAAATTCAAGGACCCGACTGGCATATTGGTTCATCAAATTGCTGGCCAAGGCGTCAGCGAAACGTTGGATTTCATCACGGCTGCGCCCCCGGCCGTGCCGACCCAGCACGAGTCGCGCGGCATATTCAACATCCATGTGCTTGCGCATTCGCTCGTTAATTTCTAACTTCAGAGCTTCGGGGTTGTTGCGATAGTGCTCACGATTGGCTTCAAGCGTTTCATGGAAGTCTTCGGTCAGTTCAATCACTAAGCGATCGGGCGGTGTTTGTGCCTGCACCGAAGCTGAGACCAGGCTGAAAGTGCCGAGGACAATCGCCCCGAGCGTAGCCGCGACCGCCAAGGCGGGTGGCTTCAAACACTGGCAAGAAAAGAAACGATTGCCCCTCATTGCTGTGCGTCATCTCCGTTAAGCAGGTATTTTGTGATCAATTGTTCTAAGACCATCGCCGAGTTCGTGATCATCAACTCGTCGCCGTCTTCCAATGCAACGGGTGAGCCACCCGGTTCCAGACCCACATACTGATCTCCCAAAATCCCCGCGGTCAAGATGGCGGCGGATGTGTCTTCCGGGAGGTCATTGTATTGCTCAGAAATCTGCATATGCACTCTGGCATCGAAAGTCACCGGATCGAGCTCGATGCGTTCAACCAATCCGATGGTCACGCCGCCCAGGCTCACCTCGGCTTTGGGTTTCAAGCCACCGACGTTCGTGAATGTGGCGGTGATTTCGTAGCTGCCGCCGGAGACAACGCCACGGTCTGTGGCTTGCAAAGCCAAAAAAATCAAAGCCGCGATGGCCAAAGCCAGAAACACGCCCGCGGTCAATTCAATTTGATTTGTTGATTTCATGATGCTGACTCCAATTACAGCATGAATGCTGACAAGACAAAGTCAAGAATGAGAACCGCGATGGCTGTTGCGATCACGGTTTGTGTGGTTGCCAAAGCCACGCCCTCACTGGTCGCTCGGGCCGACCAGCCGAAGTAAACTGCCAGCCATGCGGCTAAAAACCCAAAGCCCACTGCTTTGCCCATGCCATGCAGAAAGTCTCGGCCAAGCTCAACAGAGGCCTGCATGTTCCCCCAAAAAGAAATCACGTCGTTGCCCATGACAAAGACCGCAAAAAATATGCCGCCGAGCAAAGCCATCAAATTAAATATAACCGTCAAGGCAGGCACGGCAATCAGACTGGCCAGGAAGCGAGGTTGAACGATGCGCTCCATCGGGTCGATGGCCATCAAATCCATGGCATCGAGTTGCTCGGTTGCTCGCATGAGACCGATTTCTGCAGTGATGGATGTGCCCGCGCGACCGGCAAATAAGATGGCCGTGAGAACGGGTCCAAGTTCTCGAAACAGTGACAGTGCAAGCACGGTGCTGGCGGCATCGGCGGCTCCGAACCGAGTCAAGGTATCGTATGTTTGCAAGGTCAGCACCAGACCGACAAAGAACCCGCAGGTGACGATAATGACCAATGAGCGCGCGCCCGCGTAATAAATCTGACGGAGTGTTTCGCGCGCCTGCAACGGCGTTGCGCGCACGCGACTGAACAGCTGGCCTAAGAAAACCACCGCGCGGCCGATTTTAACCAGGCCTTCACGCATGCCGGCTGGGCCCACTCAGTAGATCGTTCGCCAAATCGGGTGCTGGATAGTGGAATGCCACAGGACCATCAGGCAGCCCCTGCATAAACTGCGCGACGAGAGGCTCTTGAGATTGAAACAATTCATCGGGGCTGGCAGCGGCAATCACGTTGCCGTGGGCAATGATGCACGCCAAGTGCGCCAACTTAACCACCTCATTGATGTCATGAGTGACCACAAGGCTTGTCATGTTGAGCGCTTCGTTGACTTGTCTGATCAATCGCAGCGAAATGCCCATCGAGATGGGGTCAAGGCCCGCAAAAGGTTCGTCGTACAGCATGAGCCTCGGATCCATGGCCATCGCGCGGGCCATGGCGATGCGCCGGTTCATTCCCCCTGACAGCTCGCGCGGATACATCTGGGCGGCACCACGCAAACCGACAGTATGAAGTTTCATTAATACAATTTTGCGAATTAATCGCTCGGGCAGTTTTGTGTGCTCTCGAAGGGGCAGGGCAATATTGTCAAAGCAGGTCAGATCCGTAAACAGCGCACCGTTTTGGAGAAGCACGCCCACGTTTTTTCGATACTGGTTCAAGGCTTTCGTGGACATGTCGCTGACAACCTCGCCATTGACCACCACACGTCCACTGTCGGGCTTGAGTTGGCCCGTGATCAAGCGAAGCAGGGTTGTCTTTCCAGCGCCGCTGGGACCCATGATGGCGGTGACCTGTCCGTGTGGGATGGACAAGTTGAGCTCATCCAGGATGGTTCGTCCGCCCAGTGACAGGTGAACCTTGTCAAATTCAATAAAGTGGCCAGTGTCGTGACGGTCAGAGGTCATGGCTATAGGATATACCGACTGAGGTCCTCATCAGCTGCCAAAGCTTTGAGATGTTGATCAACATAGGCCGCGTCAATCATCACGTTGGACTCGGCCAATGTGGGCGCTTGATAGGAGATCTCTTCAAGCAGGCGCTCCATGAGGGTGTGCAAGCGCCTGGCACCGATATTTTCGGTGGACTCATTGACGGAGTAGGCAATTTCAGCAATCCGAGTAATGGCCTCAGGGCTAAAATTAACCTCAATGCCCTCGGTCTTGAGTAGGGCGGTATATTGAGCGATCAAGGAAGCGTCAGGCTCGGTGAGAATGCGCTTAAAGTCGTCCACGTTCAGCGCCCGAAGCTCAACACGGATGGGCAACCTGCCTTGTAATTCGGGCACCAAATCGGCCGGTTTAGAGACATGAAACGCGCCTGAGGCAATGAACAAGATGTGATCTGTCTTGATGGCGCCGTAGCGGGTGTTCACCGTGCACCCTTCAACCAGAGGCAAAAGGTCGCGCTGGACGCCCTCTCGTGAAACTTCGCCGCTGCCTCCGCCCTCAGCACGGCGCGCCACTTTATCAATCTCATCGATGAATACGATGCCATTGTTTTCAGCCATGTCGATGGCGTGCTGTTTCACTTCTTCATCGTTGATGAGCTTTTGGGCCTCTTCTTCAATCAGCACGGGAATGGCATCTTTGACTTTGAGTGTGCGCTTTTGTTTTTTGTCACCAGAAAAATTCGAAAACATCTGCTGGAGTTGGCTTGTCATCTCCTCCATGCCCGGAGGCGCCATGATTTCAACACCCATATTGAGCGCCACATCAATCTCAATGTCTTTGTCATTAAATTCGCCCGCCAACAGGCGATCCAGTAATTTTTGGCGTGTCGCTTCGCCACGACCATCGGGCTCTTCTGGGGCATTGGCAAAGCCCGAGGATTGGCGTTTGGGCAGCATGATGTCGACAACGCGCTCAATGGCGGCATCCTCTGCTTTCGCGCGGACATCGGCCATGGCTTGCTCTTTGGCCATTTTGACCGCGGTTTCAACCAGATCTCTGATGATGGCCTCAACGTCCTTGCCGACATAGCCGACCTCGGTGAATTTAGTGGCCTCGACCTTGATAAACGGCGACTTTGCCAAGCCCGCCAAGCGCCGGGCGATCTCTGTTTTCCCCACACCAGTGGGCCCAATCATGAGGATGTTTTTGGGCGTGATCTCACGCTGCAACGGTTCGTCGACTTGCATCCGTCGCCAGCGGTTTCGGAGCGCGATCGCGACCGCTTTTTTGGCGTTGGCTTGACCAACAATGTGTTTGTCGAGCGCCTCGACAATGGCTTGGGGTGTGAGGTCTGACATCGATTCAATCCAGGGTTAACGTCTCAACGGTGAAATGGTGGTTCGTATAGATGCAAATGTCGGCTGCGGTGGACAACGCTTGTTCGCAAATGGTTCGAGCATCGAGTTCAGTGTGGTTAATCAGTGCGCTGGCCGCGGCTTGAGCGAATGGCCCGCCCGAGCCAATGGCAATTAAGCTGTTTTCAGGTTCAATCACATCGCCGGTGCCTGAAATGATCAAAGACGCGGTTGGGTCTGCCACCACGAGCAGCGCCTCGAGTCGCCGCAGCAGGCGATCAGTTCGCCAATCCTTGGCCAACTCCACCGCCGCGCGTGTCAAATGCCCCGAGTGCATTTCAAGTTTGGTTTCAAAGCGCTCGAACAAAGTGAACGCATCGGCGGTCGCGCCGGCGAATCCGCCGATCACCTGATTGTGATAAAGCTTGCGTACCTTTCGTGCAGTCGACTTCATCACCGTTTGTCCTAGCGTGACCTGGCCATCACCGGCGACAACAACGTCATTGCCGCGGCGCACTGAGACGATCGTGGTGCCGTGGAATTGGTCCATGCAAATGCCCTTAACGTGAGGTGAATGGTTGACGCCTGTGGTGCGCGCTATCTGGAAGCGCACCGTATCGGGCACAACCCCACCCCACCTTGGGGCAAGCGTCGACCCGAACCTGTCCATTGTATCTTGTTTAGGTGGATTTTTTGGCGCGGGGATGGGCCTGATCGTAGACCTTCGCCAAGTGTTGATAGTCGAGATGGGTATAGATCTGAGTGGTGGATAGGTTGGCGTGTCCCAAAAGCTCTTGAACCGCCCGCAAGTCACCCGATGATTGCAAAATGTGAGATGCAAATGAATGACGAAGTTGATGGGGATGGACCCGCTGGTCCAGGCCTTGGCGCTGTGACCAATGCGCCACGCGTTTTTGCAAAGCGCGTGTGGTTAATGGCCGGCCAGCCAAGTTGGTGAAGACGCGTTCGGCCTGCGGCGCTTGGTGTGCTTGCCATTGGGCCAGTGCCTTGAGTGCGTGTCGCCCGACGGGCACCAGGCGTTGTTTTTGTCCTTTGCCTAACACGCGGACCAAGCCTTGCGCCTGGTCAAGGTCCCGCCAACACAGCTGAGCCAACTCGCTTACCCTCAGCCCGCTGGCATAAAACATCTCCAGCATGGCTCGATCGCGGATGGCCAGTGGGGTGTCTGTCGGTAAATCCAGAAGCGCCAGCACCTGATCCATGTCCAGCGTCTCGGGCAGTTTACGCTGAATTTTGGGCGCCTGAACGCCTTGGGTCGGATCGCGATCGCTCCACCCTTGTCGCCGAGCGTGTTTAAAAAACCGCCGAAGTGCGGAGAGCCGCCGCGCAATGGAGCGAGGGCTCAGGCCTCGACGGTGTTCGGCCGCAGCAAAAGCCCGAACGGCCGCCACGTCGACGTCGTCCAGCGCGGTCATCTGCTGGGCGTGTCCCCACTGAGCAAAGGCCAGGAGGTCGCGTCGGTAGGCCTGTTGTGTGGCCACTCCAAGTGCTTGCTGCTGGGCCAGCTGTTCGAGGAAGTGTTCAATGGCGTCTCGGATTGACATGGATGGGGCGGTCATTCGCTGGCCGATTCTGGCGAGGCGGGAAGGAGGCGGTGGGCAATGGTTGCCGCAAGCAGCTCAAGAAACAAGGTGCCCATATGAGGCTGAAACTTGCCCTGATCCACCGCACCGATGACCAACACGCCCAGGTCGGCCATTGGGACCACGGCAGCGGACTGACACTTTGGATCATGTGGGATGGGCAAGAGCGATTTGAGTTTCTCTTGGGTGAATCGGCCGCACTGCGGTCGGGTCAATGGGCCATCGTGCATGAGCCAAGACAAGCGTTCGTCGTCCAAATGAACGATGCCCGGTTGGTGTTCAAAATCGGGGGGTGGGGTCTTGAGATGCAAGCACACCACTGTGGCGTTAAATTCAGATTTTAGTTTGGCAATCAGCTCGGCAATGAAGTCGTCGAGCGCATCAATGGACATCAACGACAACGTGACTTGATGGAGCCGGTGCATGAGTGCTTCATTATCAACCGCAATCTGGGTGAGCGTTTTCAGTTGATCTTGCAACTGGCTGACCTGCTGACGCAAACGACGCGCTTGAAAGTCGGCCAAAGAGGTCGTGCCGCTGCGATCTTGGGCATCGTCGGGCCACTCCAAAATGGCGACCAGTTCCGGGTGATCGATCAGGCAATTGGGATGGGCTCGAATCCAGGCAATGACGTCGTCTTTTGAAAGCGCTGCCACGGAGGCGGTGTCTTTTGAGTTCATGGTTGAAATTGGCCTTGTTCGATCCACTCGACCGCGCCGGTCAGCTCGAGGTGGGGAGCGGCCAGCGCCTCGCCTGACCAATCTACCACAAGCGATCCGCCTGGCTGATTGAGCGTCACGGGCGCGCGCTTCAACCCCCAGTCTGCCATGGCCGTCGCGGCCGCGCAGGCGCCGCTGCCGCAGGCTTGGGTGGGCCCCACACCACGCTCGTAGACGCGCAAGTGAACGGCGTCTTTTGCGGGGTGGGCCAGCCCGACATTGACGCCGTGACAAAAGCTGGGGTGATGTTGAAGTCGCTGCCCGACGTCGATGCACTCGTCCAATCGCGGTGGATGAGGCCAGTGCAGCACCAAGTGCGGGTTGCCCAGCGACACAGACATGGCCGCTGTGGCATCGGTCTCGCCCCACAGAGATTGTCGTTGATGCGATTGAACCCCAGGCAAGCGCACTGAAACATGTGCGTGATCGACGCGCGTTGCATCGTCGGCGATGGTGACAATCTCGACCGGACCGGCGGGCGGTCTCAAGGGCAGGCTCGTGTCCAGGCCACGCCGTTTGAGCCAAAACGCCAATGCCCGCACGCCATTGCCACACTGTTCCGCGGCTGAGCCATCCGCGTTGTATATGCGCACCGTATGGTGTTCGTGGGATGACCCAGCGGGGTCGATGACGAGCAACTGATCAAACAACCGTTTAGGGCCGACGCGCGGCCGCTCGTCACGGAACTTGCTCATGCCCGCCCAGCGGATGACATCAATCGATTCGATGGGTCTGGACAATGTGGATGCCCCAACCACACAAAACACATTGCCTTGGGCGCTGAGTCGATCAAAGGGGATGGCAGATCGGACAGACATTTGATGCACCCGTTACAGTTGGCCGGTCACCAACCAATGGCGATTGGATGGCTCAGTCAGTGTCCAATCGTGCCATCCCATCTGTTGCAATTGATCCAGCACTTCATCAGCACGCCACGCGGCGCATAGGCTGTTGAGAAAGTCCTGTTTTAAGACATCATCAGCGCCCTCGGTATGCGCCTCCACCAATGCTTCGGCCGCTTCGATGCTGGAAGGGCGGCTAAGATCCATGACCACCACCTGGGTCTTGGGCGCCCCCAATGTTGCCACGCTTTGCCACAGGGTCATGGGGTCAGCCAAATGATGGAGCAGGCTGTTCGAGGTGATGGCGGCAAAATGGCCTTGGGCTTGAAGCGCACCAATATCGCCAGGCAAGTGGGCTTTGATCAGCTCGATTCGCGATGCCAGGGCTTGGGTCTCAATGAGCTCTGCGGCCAGTGACAGCATGTTTGGGCCGGCGTCGGTTCCAATGAGCGTCCATTCATCGAGGGCATGCGCCATGTCGACAAGCAATCCCCCCGAACCACATCCCAAATCCAGCAAACGCCCTGGCGGCCTGGAGGTCAAAGTCGAGCGCAGGTGCTCACAAAACAATCCGTTGGGTTCAGAAAAGTCAGCGGCCGCATACGCGGTGGTTTGTTCAACCGAATCCATCAGCTCCGGTTCTGGCACGCGTTTCATGTGGGCTCAATGGATGTCTGGGCTTCGGGGCGATCGGGCTCGGGCAAGATCAGATCATCTTTGAGACCGCATCCCACCAGCGCGCCCGCCACCCAACAGGCCGTCAACGCTCGGGCCCCCTTTTTTGCCTGATCAATCAGATAAGGGGTTAAACTGTAAGACATGAAAGAAGAGACCTTGGCCGGCATGGATTGTGTCGTTATTGAGACCAGCCCGGCGCCACAGGTGAGCGTGATTTGGCTACACGGTCTGGGCGCGGACGCACACGACTTTGTCCCGATTGTACCGCAGCTGACGATCGCCAAGCGCGTGCCGATGCGGTTTGTTTTCCCGAACGCGCCCAAGATTCCCGTGACCATCAATCAAGGCGCGGTGATGCCGGCGTGGTATGACATTGTCGGCTTCGATGTGTCTCGAGACCAAGATCAGTCGGGCATCATGGCCTCGGTGAGCAAGGTCCACCACCTGATATCCGATGAACTGAATCGGGCCGAGACCGACGGCGTGGTTCTGGCGGGGTTCTCCCAAGGCGGTGCCATTGCGTTGCGCGCGGGGTTGAGTGGCCCCCACCGGTTGAGGGGCATCGTGGCCTTGTCGACCTACTTGTTGGACGCCCCTCAGCTCAGTGATTGGTGCTCACCGGTGCAACAGGCGGTGCCTGTTTTCATGGGTCACGGCCAGTCGGATCCAATTGTGCCGATGAGTCTGGGGCAGTCGAGCCACCAAACGCTGATGAATGCCGGTGTCTCGGTTCGCTGGCAGACGTGGCCCATGGGCCACGAGGTGTGTTTGGATGAAATCCAGGCCGTGGATCATTTTTTGGACGAGTGTGTATCGAGTGCTGAACACGCTCGATGGGATGAAGCCAAGCCGTGAGTATCATCGTGCCTTGGGCGTTTGTCGCAATCGGCCCATGGATTCGATAAGGACCGTTGGATGAGTGATGAGTCAACCCCCAAAGCAATGAGTTCATCGGACTCAACATCGCCAAAGCGGCGGCCAAGGTGGCGGCGCGCTGGCTTGGTGGGCGTGCTGGTTGCCGTCATTGGAGCCGGCTCGTTGGGCGCGAGCATGTATTTTTTTGACACGCCGATTGAGTGGCCATGGACGTCATCGTCAATGGGCGAGCGTGTGGATGCCCTGAGCCAGCAGCTTGAGGCGCTGACGGCGGAACAGGCCAATTCAGCAGATCGCACTGAACAGACACTCAACGATGCGGTGTCACGCTTGGACGCGTTGACGGAGGCGGTGGACGCGCAGTCACAGGCCATGGCGGCGTTGCAATCCCAGGTGCGCAGCAACGCGGAGGCCCTTGAAGCGCGCGCACCCGTCGACGAGCGGGCCCAGCGGGCTCGGCGGCAAAACCAGCGAGCGATTGACGCCTTGTCGGAGCGTTTGACACAGGCCATCGATCAATGGGAGGCCGGTGCCTTGCCCCAATCGACCCGCGAAGCCGCCGTTGAGGCCCATTTTCGTGAGCAAGGCGTGGTCGTTGAGGTGTTGAGCGCCTTGATCCAGGCTGAGCGAGCCATGGCGCAATACGACGTTGAAAGCGCCTTGCAGCAATACGATCTTGCCTTGGAGCGCTTGGCAGGGCAAACGCGTCCAAGTGCCCAAGCCCTGGCCGATCAGCTGATCCAGGAGCGCGCCACGGTGGCCGCATGGCCGCTGATTGACTGGCGCGCTCATCGAGACGGGGTCGTTGAGTTGGGTGAAACCCTTCGACAAAGCGAACGGGCTCAGGGTGTTCAAGAGCCGCCGGTGTCCAATTCAGGCGACGCCGAGCCGATCAGGGGATCACTTTGGAGACGCCTCCAACAGGCCGCTCAGCGCTTGGTGACAGTGCGGCCTCGTGACCCTGCCAAGCTGTCTGAGCCCGAAACCCGGCTGATGCGGGTGATGCTCCAGCAGCGTGTGCTGCTGCTCGAAAGTGCCCTTGTCGGTCGGGATGTGAAAAGCATTCGGCGTCTGGCGAGCCATGTGCTGGGCAACCTGCGAACGCTGGGCCTTGATTCTTCGCCAACGATCAGTGATCGCGCTTTGACGACGTTACAAACGCTGGAGACGCTCCGTTGGCCGGACGATCAGGATCCGCCGTCTGAGGCGATCGCCATGGCTCGGGCGATGCTTGATCGGTCATGAAACGCCTGCTGATCACGGTGATTGTGGCCGCCACTGTGATCGCGGCCGCGTGGGTGGCGCCACGTCTGATGGACGATCCAGGCACGGTGAGTGTGGGCCTTGGGCCTTGGTGGATCGAAATGCCGCTGCTTGTCGGAGCGATTGGCCTGGTCGCGGTGTGGCTGATTTTGTCGCTGGGGGTGGCGCTGATTCGTTGGCCGGGCCGGGCGTTAAAAAAACGCCGCGAGCGACGTTCAAGAAAACAGCTCGAGGATGGGTTTTTGGCCCTCACAGCGGGCGAGTGGGCGCAGGCACAAGGTTTGTTCGAACGCGCCATGGCCGAGCATCCCTCCACCGCGGGGCTCTTGGGCGCGGCGCGCGCAGCTCAGGGCTTGAGCGATTTTGAAAGACGCGATCAATGGCTGGCCATGGCCGACAGTCGATTCGGGCGCAGACATTTCATCACGCAGTTGGCGCGGGCTCGGCTTTGGTTATCACAGGGTCGAATGGATGAAGCGATCGAAATTCTTGAAGCGCTGCACTTGAAAAAGCCCAAGCACCTGGGGGTGTTGCGCTTGCTGTTGAGCGCCTATCAAGATGCCGGGCATTGGCGGGAGCTTCGAGAGTTGACGCCGGCACTGCAGCGGGCCGGCATGTTGGATGCCTCGAAAGCCGAATCGCTGAACCAATTGGCCGCGCAGCGTGCGCTGTCTCAGGCCATGGATGAGCACGCCTTGGACACCGAGTGGAAGGCGTTGCCGCGTCGTCAGCGGCAAGACAAAGCCATCGTGCTGGCGTACGCCGAGCGGGCAAAAGCGCTTGGGCATCACAGCCGAGCCGAGGCGCTTTTGACGCGTTTGTTGGACCAGTCACTGGATCAGGACACATTGGCTGCGTGTCGGAACAGCAACGACACCCAGCGCGCGAGGCGAATCGAAGATCTAGAAAAACGGCTGTCGCTGGCGCCGACAAACCCCGAGTTGCTGGCCACTCTTGGGCTGCTCTATCTTGATGACCGTCAATATGACAAAGCCCAAGGGCTGCTGGAACAAGCCGTTGAGCACAACGCGTCTGCAGAGGTGTATTCAGCGCTGGGCCGATTGATGGACCGCCAAGGGCAAGCCCAACAGGCGGCGCATTACTATCGCACGGCGCTGCAGCGTCAGGGCAGTTCACAACAATACCTGCCTCGGGCCAGCAGCGAGGAACCATGAGGGCGGTCTAGGCCATGCCCGATGTGCACATGGCGTTATACTTGGGCTCTTTTTTTTTAGGCCCGCCGCTGTATGAAACTTAGAAACATTGCCATCATCGCCCATGTTGACCATGGGAAGACCACCCTTGTCGATCAGCTGCTGCGTCAATCGGGTCAATTCGCAGCACATGAGCGCCTGACCGATCGGGTCATGGATTCTGGTGATCAAGAACGCGAACGCGGGATCACCATTTTGGCCAAGAACACAGCGATCACCTGGCGCGATTGGCGAATCAATATCGTCGATACGCCCGGGCACGCGGATTTTGGGGGCGAGGTTGAGCGGGTGTTGTCGATGGTTGACTCGGTGCTGTTGCTTGTCGATGCGGTCGATGGCCCCATGCCGCAAACCCGGTTTGTCACCCAAAAGGCCTTTGCGATGGGTTTTCGGCCGATCGTGGTGATCAACAAAATCGACCGCGATGGGGCGCGGCCCGATTGGGTGCTGAATCAAACGTTCGATCTGTTTGATCAGCTGGGCGCCACCGATGAGCAATTGGATTTTCCGGTGCTTTATGCCTCAGCGCTCAATGGCTATGCCAGCCATGAGTCTGATGCTCGATCCGGCGACATGAACCCATTGTTTGAAACCTTGGTTTCAAAAGTGCCCGCGCCCGATGTCGATCCCGATGCGCCGTTTCAAATGCAGATTTCATCACTGGCTTTTTCGACATACGTGGGCTTAATTGGAATCGGTCGAATCCGTCGCGGGGAGGTGTCGACCAATCAATCGGTGACGGTGATTGACAGTGAAGGCAACCAGGCCGCCGGTCGCGTACTTCAGGTGTTGGGCTTTAACGGGCTCAATCGTGAAGAGATCCCTAAAGCCAGCGCGGGCGACATTATTGGTGTTTCTGGCATTGAGAACTTGGCCATTTCATCGACGCTCTGTGATCCCGGTGCCGCGGATGCGCTTCCGGCGCTGACGGTGGATGAGCCAACGATTCATATGACGTTTCAGGTCAATGACTCGCCTTTTGCTGGTCGCGAGGGGAAGTATTTAACCTCCCGTCAGCTGCGAGCTCGCCTTTTTCAAGAGGCCAGCCACAATGTGGCCTTGCAGGTCTCCGATACCGCTGATCCCGAGCAGTTTGAAGTGGCCGGTCGAGGTGAGCTTCACCTGTCGGTTCTCATTGAAGCGATGCGCCGAGAAGGGTATGAGCTGGCGGTGTCAAGGCCTCGCGTGCGCAAGGTCGAGGTTGACGGTGAGGTCAGGGAGCCTTGGGAGCAGGTCGTTTTGGATTGTGAGGAGGATTATCAGGGCGCGGTCATGCAAGCCATGGGCGAGCGCAAGGCCCAGCTTAAGGACATCCAGCCCGATGGTCGTGGTCGTGTGCGGTTGGATTATCTCGCACCTGCACGTGGCTTGATTGGGTTCCAAAGCCAATACCGCACCATGACGGCTGGGACGGGACTGTTTTTTCGCGTGTTCGATCACTGGGGCGAGCCAACAGAGAGTTTCAGTCCCCGCGTCAACGGGACATTGATCAGCATGGATGTGGGCACCACGGTGGCCTATGCCCTGTTTAATCTGCAAGAGCGGGGAAAGCTTTTCGTCGGTGCGGGTGAGGATGTCTATGAGGGCATGATTATTGGCTTGCACAACCGCGACAATGATTTGGTCGTGAATCCACTGAAAAAGAAGCAGCTGAGCAATGTTCGGGCGGCGGGCAAAGATGACGCTTTGTTATTAACGCCGCCAGTGAAGATGAGTTTGGAGCAAGCTTTAGAGTTTTTGGGTGATGATGAGCTGTTGGAGGTCACGCCCAGTCATATTCGATTGCGCAAGCGACTGCTCAAAGAGCACGAGAGAAAACGCGCAAGTCGCGAGCCGCGCTGATAGGATAGGGCCATGGATTTTTCACAGTCGGCGAAAGCCCAGGAGCTCAGCGCTCGACTCGATCGGTTTATGTGCGAGGAGGTCGAGCCGGTGGAGGCCAACTGGCATCGAGCGTTGGCCGAGGCGGACAACCCTTGGGTGGTGCTGCCTGAGGTCCATGCTTTAAAACAAAAAGCCCGCAAAGCGCACCTGTGGAATTTGTTCTTGCCCGATGAAACCCTGGGGCAGGGTTTGTCGAATCTTGACTATGCGCCGATGGCCGAGCGCATGGGGCGCTCACTCATCGCTCCGGAATTGTTCAACTGCAATGCCCCCGATACTGGCAACATGGAGGTCCTCTATCACTACGGCTCAGAAGAACAAAAGGCCCAGTGGCTGGCGCCGCTGCTGGCAGGTGAGATTCGCTCAGCGTTTTGTATGACCGAGCCTGACGTGGCCTCTTCCGATGCCACCAACATGGAGGCCACCGCCTGTCTCGACGGCGATGAAATTGTGCTCAATGGCCGCAAGTGGTGGTCGACTGGGGTGGGCCATCCCGATTGTCGAGTGTTGATTTTTATGGGCTTGAGTGATCCTGAGGCCGATCGCCATCGCCGGCATTCTATGGTGCTGGTCCCAATGGATACGCCGGGCGTCAAGGTTGAGCGCATGCTCAAGACCATGGGTCAGTTCGATGCGCCATACGGCCATGGAGAAGTCAGTTTTACAGACGTGCGATTGCCAACCAGCGCGGTGATTGCTGGGGTGGGGCGCGGTTTCGAGATTGCTCAAGGGCGCCTGGGGCCCGGTCGAATTCATCACTGCATGCGCTTAATCGGCCTGGCCGAGCGGGCCTTGAGTTTGGCGTTGGCACGGGCCACATCACGTCAGGCCTTTGGCCGTCGGTTGGCTGATTTGGGTGGCAATCAAGAGCGTTTGGCCGATGCGCGCATTGCCATTGAGCAAGCGCGATTGCTCGTGCTTAAAGCGGCTTGGTCGCTGGATCATCGAGGCGTCAAAGCCTCGATGAGCGAGATTGCGCAGATTAAAGTGGCGGTGCCGAACATGGCGTTGAGTGTCATTGATATGGCGATGCAACTCCACGGTGGTGCGGGATTGAGTGACGATTTCCCCCTTTCGATGGCCTGGACCGCCGCGCGTGCCCTGCGCTTGGCGGATGGCCCCGATGAGGTGCACCGCCAGCTGATTGCCAAACTCGAGATCAAGCACCATTTGGCCGACCAATGACGGCTAAGCAACGACCTTGGTTGGATCAAGCCCAAACCGTGCGCTCGGAGGACGCCATCGATGTGTCCGCGCTGGATCGGTGGATTCGTGCACATGTCGAGGGCTTGGATGCGGGGTTGCCGACCGTGGGGCAATATCCGAAAGGGGCATCTAACCTGACGTATGTCTTGAACTATCCCAATCGACGACTGGTCGTGCGGCGCCCCCCAATGGGGCATAAGGCCCGGTCGGCGCACGACATGGGGCGGGAGTATCGCATCCAACAGGCACTCTCGGCGACATCGGTTGCGGTCCCGGAGATGTTGGCCCTGTGCGAAGACGACAGCGTCATTGGGAGCGAGTTCTACGTTATGGCCCATGTCGAAGGGCTGATCTTGCGCTCGCGTTTGCCAGAGGGCCTCTCCCTTACGCCCGCCAGGGCCGACGCCTTATGCCAGGCCACCGTGGATCAGCTCATCGCATTGCACTCGGTTGACATCAATCAGACCGGGCTCGATCAGTTGGGCAAGGGCGTGGGTTATAACCGCCGCCAAATCGAGGGCTGGTCGAAGCGCTATCAAAATGCCCGCACTTGGAACGTCGGCAAGGGCGAGAAAGTGATGGACTGGTTGGCTGCCCACTGCCCTGAAGAGGTTGGGTTGTGCATGATCCATGGGGATTATCGACTGGACAACCTGGTTCTTGCACCCAATTTGGACGATGACCGCGCGCCCATCGAGGTTAAGGCCATACTCGATTGGGAGTTGGCCACCGTCGGTGATCCGCTAATGGATCTCGGCAATGCCATGGCTTACTGGGTGCAAGGTGACGATGATGTTTACTTCAAAAACTTTCGCCGGCAACCCACACATGTCGACGGCATGTGGCGTCGTGATCAGATCGTCAATTATTACTGCGCTCAGCGCGGTTTGTCACCGGCCCAGTGGGCCTTTTATGAGGTTTATGGTCTTTTTCGATTGGCCGTGATCGCGCAGCAAATTTATTACCGTTACCACCACAAGCAAACAACCAACCGCCAATTTAGGCACCTGTGGATGGCGGTCAACTACTTGTTGTGGCGCTGCAAGCGGATCATTCGCCGCCACGGCCGTTGAAGCGGCGGCGGTGACAGCTACACGGGGCCGTGAGCGCGTTCGGGGGCGGTTCAGCGGACCACTGAGAGCAATAACGCATGCTAAACTTTGGCTGTTTTGAACGGGCCCCAATTCAGGCGCGGAGGGCCCGCGCGCGCATCAATGGATGACTCAAACCATGTCAAGTTCTGTCTTTTCACCCTCACCTGGTCAACGTTTTCGACAGCGGGTGGCTGAGCGCCAACCACTGCAGGTGGTGGGTGCGGTGAACGCCTATTGCGCGTTGCTGGCCGAGAATGCGGGTCACGAGGCTTTGTATCTGTCTGGCGCTGGCGTGGCCAATGCTTCATTTGGCCTGCCTGATTTGGGCATGACGCAGCTTCGGGACGTGGCCGAAGACGCCCAGCGGATCACCGCAGTGAGCGAGTTGCCGCTGTTGGTTGACATTGACACCGGTTTCGGTGGGGCGCTCAACATCGCCCGGACCATTCAGGTGATGGAGCGTTGCGGTGTGGCGGCGGTTCACATTGAAGATCAGGTGCAGGCCAAACGCTGCGGCCATCGGCCCAACAAAGCCATTGTGCCCAGCCAAGAAATGTGCGACCGCATTCGGGCGGCGGTTGATGCTCGCACAGATGACAACTTTGTGGTCATGGCACGCACAGACGCATTTGCCAATGAGGGCATGCAAGGCGCGATTGATCGCAGCCTGGCCTACGTGGCAGCCGGTGCCGACATGATTTTCGCTGAGGCCCTGGGCAGTGTTGAGGACTTTGAGGTGTTTTGCCAAGCCTGTCCGGTGCCTGTGTTGGCCAACATCACCGAGTTTGGCCGCACGCCCTTGCTGGACACCGAGACGCTCAAGCGAGCGGGCGTGGGGATGGCGCTGTACCCGCTATCGGCATTTCGCGCGATGAGCCAGGCGGCGCTTTCGGTTTATCAGACCATTGCCAATGAGGGCACCCAAAGTGCGTTGCTCGATCAGATGCAGACACGTGAGGCCTTATATGAAGTGTTGGATTACCATGCCTTCGAGCGCAAGCTCGATGCGCTCAACGATCGGGAGAAACCATGACAGCCAGCAACTCAGGCGCGGGTCTTCGCGGCCAGTCGGCCGGTGAGACCGCCATATGCACCGTTGGAGCCACAGGCAACAGTCTCCGCTATCGAGGTTACGACGTCGAAGCGCTCGCCACCGAGACCAGCTTCACCGAGGTGGCCCATCTGTTGCTCAAAGGACACTTGCCGACAAGCAAGGAGCTTGAAGGTTATCAAGCGCGTTTGCAATCGCTGCGCGAATTGCCTGCGCCGCTGAGGTCGGTGCTTGAGCAGATCCCCAAAGACGCTCATCCAATGGATGTGCTCAGAACAGGCTGCTCTTTTTTGGGCAACATTGAACCTGAACTTGATTTTGAAAGCCAACAAGACTGCGCCGATCGGCTGCTGGCGATTTGCCCGTCCATCATCGCGTACTGGTATCGCTTCAGCCACGACAATGTCAGAATTGACACCGACACCGGTGAAGTTGGCGTGGGCGCACATTTTTTGCACATGCTTCATGATGCCTCACCCAGCGAACTGTTCGCTCGGGTGATGGACGTGTCGCTGATTTTGTATGCAGAGCATGAGTTCAATGCCTCCACGTTCACCGCGCGAGTCTGCGCATCAACGCTGTCGGATATGCACTCATGCATCACCGGCGCCATTGGGTCTTTGCGTGGGCCGCTACACGGGGGTGCAAATGAGATGGCCATGGCGATGCTTGAGCAGTACGCCTCAGTTGAAGCTGCACGAGACGATGTCAAGGCCAAGTTGGCTGCCAAAGAAAAAATCATGGGCTTCGGTCATGCGGTCTATCGCGAGCGCGATCCTCGCAATGCGATCATCAAGCACTGGGCTGGTCAGTTGGCTGAGGCGGTCGGTGACGCCACGCTGTATCCGGTCTCAGAGACGGTCGAGGCGATGCTCTGGGATGAGAAAAGGCTGTTCGCCAACGCTGATTTTTACCACGCCAGCGCGTATCATTTCATGGGCATTCCGACCCCACTGTTCACGCCCATATTTGTGATGTCGAGGGTGACAGGCTGGTGCGCGCATGTCATGGAGCAGCGCGCCAACAATCGCATTATTCGCCCAGGCGCAGAATACACTGGGCCGAGCGCGCGGCCAGTGCCGCCGTTGGCGGAGCGCTAATCAGACTCGGCATAAGCTTCGGGAAGCGTGACCCCGGCCAGGGGAACGCCTTCACCGGTTTTGAGCTCATCCAGTGGGATGCGCTCCATTAGATAGCACAAACAGTCGTGCCGGATGGCGAAAGGGTCGAGTGTCATCATGGCGGGCGTGATGGGGCGGACGGTGCGAACGGCGCCTTGATCAAAACGAAGATAGCGCTCGGTCATGTCTTGGCCATCGGGGCCCATTGCCACCAGTGGCTTTGGATGCTGGCCATTGATCTTGGCCAAATCAAAGGCCGCGGGCAGCTCTTCAAAATTGTGCGTATCGAGATCATCCGCCAAGGCCAAAACAGCTCGGGACGCTGCCGGCTCGTCTCGTTGGCCAATGCGAAACGTCACATCGGGCGCCAGTTTCAGCGTGGCGTGGGTCTGAAAAAGCTCCAGCGCACTGGGGCGTGGGAAGACGTTGGGCACTTCCTCACAATGCAGCATTCTTTCCAAGTAAGCCATGGCATGGTCTGCGCCATTGCTGTCCTGGGCCAGTCCGCACTCGAGGGTGACCGCAGGACAAAACCGTCCAAAGGCTTGGGATTGGACGCCGCGGGGTTCTGTGAAAAAGATCACTGATCGGGAGAACTCACAGGCCAAGGACAGATGAGTCGGCTCAAGCCGATTCACTGCTGCATAGTGGGGGTTGCGACCGGTGTTGTTATGAATATCGATGCTCGCCATTGGTTGACACTGTTGGATGTGATCGGTGACGGCTTGCATCAGCCCGTGCCAAGGGGTGCGCTCAGTGGTTGAGCCTGGCCAGCATCGATTCAGGTCAGGCTGATGATCGAGGTGGCGCACATTCACTGCAGCGGCTTTCGGGTTGCCGATATATAGAATCAGGCTTCGGGGGAGGGGGTCTCGTTGGTATCGGCCTTTGAGTAAGCGTCGAACGGCGTCCCAACCTGAGGTCTCGTTGCCGTGTTGCAATACAGAGACCGCCAGGGGCTGAGGGTGCTGGCCCGCCAAATGGATCACCGTGGGGCCGTCTAAGTGACGATGCAACTTCTCGGCGGGCAATGACAGAAGCGCATTGGGCAAGTGGTCGAGAACAGCAGGGGTCATGCGGTATCCTTAACGCCGATGGCATCCATTGTGGCACACTCATTGACCCGCCTCTACGGCTCGAACAAGGCCGTGGACGCGCTGTCGTTTGAGGTGGCCAGCGGCACCGTCTTGGGATTTCTGGGGCCGAATGGGGCCGGCAAGTCCACCACCATGCGGATGTTAACTGGATTTTTGAGACCCAGTGCAGGGCGGGCTGTGATCAATGGCCACAACCTCGAGACTGATGCGCTGGCCGCGCGTCAGGCGTTGGGGTATTTGCCAGAAGGCGCGCCAATGTATCCGGAAATGGGGGTCGGAGAGTTTCTCACGTTCATTGGCGAAATTCGAGGGCTTCGTGGCCATCAATTGACCGCGGCGTTGGAGCGGGTGGTCAGCCAATTGGATCTGGGCGCGGTCATGGATCAAAGCATTGGCACATTGTCGAAGGGCTTTGGGCGCCGCGTGGGCATTGCCCAGGCGATGATTCATGACCCCGATGTGTTGATCTTAGATGAGCCAACAGATGGCCTGGATCCCACTCAAAAGATCCAGGTCAGACAGCTAATCCAGGCGATGTCCAAAGACAAGATCATCGTGATTTCAACGCACATCTTAGAAGAGGTTGAGATCCTGTGTAATCGAATCATGGTGATTGCTCAAGGGCAGTTGAAGCTGGACGACACGCCCGATGGGGTTCGCCGATTGTCGCGCTATGCCAATGCGGTCAGCTTGGTCGTTGATGAGCCTCAAGCGGCGGCCTCAAAGCTAAGCACCCTGGCAGAGATTGCCCACGTTGAGGTTCGCCGAGGCCGCATCACTGCGTTTCCACGCGAATCGGAGGCCATTGGCCCCGCCGTGTACGCCTTAGCTCAGCGCGAGCGCTGGTCGATTTCAGAGTTCCACCTCGAGTCTGGACGCTTGGACGATGTGTTTGCTCAGATCACAGGAGCCACACCGGATGAACACTAAAACGGGGTTGCTTGTCAGGCGAGAGTTTCAGGGCTACTTGCAAACGCCGATCGCGATGTTCTTATTGGTCATTTTCTCGGTGTTGAGTGTGGCTTTGACGTTTTACATTGGCAATTTCTTTGAGCGTGAGATCGCCGATTTAAGGCCTTTTTTTCAATTTCACCCATGGATTTATCTGTTCTTGGTGCCTGCAGTGGGCATGCGGTTGTGGTCAGAGGAGTATCGCTCAGGCTCAGCTGAACTGTTGTTAACCCTTCCGGTGACCACCGCTCAAGTGGTGCTGGCCAAATTTTTGGCCGGCTGGCTGTTGCTTGGATGTGCGTTATTGATGACTGTTCCGATGTGGATCAGTGTCAATATCTTGGGCGACCCCGACAACGGCGTGATTTTGACCGGCTATGTCAGCAGTTGGTTGGTCAGCGGCACATTTTTGGCCATCAGTTCAAGCGTGTCGGCCAGCACCCAAAACCAAGTGGTTGCGTTTATTGTGTCCGCTGTTTTGTGTTTCATGTTGTTGATGGCAGGGTGGCCTTTGGTGCTTGAGCCCGTGGCTTTGCTGGCACCCCAATGGCTGATCGATGGCATTGCTCGACTGAGTGTGCTCGTTCACTTCTCATCGATGGCACGTGGCGTTTTAGACGGTCGCGATGTGTTGTATTTCACAGCCCTAATGTTTCTGGGCCTGATCATGACCTGGGCAAGCGTCGAAATGAAAAAGGCCTCTTGAGATGACCCGTCGCAGGCTAATGGCGATCTTGGTGCTTGCGCCCCTCCTGTTTGTTGCATTGATTGGGGGGTCGTCTTGGCTGCTCGGTTCATCTGTTCGCTTCGACGTCACAGAAAATCAGCTCTATACCCTCTCGAGCGGCACCCATCAGATTTTGGGTTCGTTAGATGAACCTGTGACATTGACAGTGTATTTCAGTGATGAGGCCACACGTGATCTGCCGAGCCTGCGGTTTTTTGCCGATCGCGTGCGCGATTTAATCGAGGAGATGGTGCTGGCATCTGACGGTCAGTTGGTGGTGGACTGGGTCGATCCGATCCCGTTCTCGCAGGCGGAGGATGAGGCCTTGCTGGCGGGCTTGACTGGGCTGGCGATCGGACCGCAAGACACCAACGTCTACTTTGGCATTCGTGCCACGGCCGAAGGTGGTCAGACTCAGAGTATCCCGCTGATATCACCCCAGCGTGAGCCGCTGCTCGAATTTATGCTGATTCAAACCATTGAGCGCGTTCAGCGCGACACCCAGCCGCGGCTCGGTTTGATTAGTGACTTGCCGATCCAATCTGGTCTGATCTACGAGCAGCTCAGTGCCCGCTTTGAGCTGATTGAGCACCCTGCCACCGCTGAACAGTTGGCCAGTGAGCTCGATGCATTGATGATCGCCCAACCCACCGAAATGACACCCTCGCTGGTCAGTGATGTGCTTGAGTTCATCCACAACGGAGGCGGCCTGTTGCTTGCGGTCGATCCGTTTGTGCAGTCGGTCGGTCGTCCAGGTCCACCGGCCGCTGAGTTGTCCGCGGTGTTTGAGGCCCTTGGGGTCAGCATTGACTTGACCCATTTTGTCAATGACCCTCTGTTGGGTTTGGAGGTCAATCTCTCCCCCGAAAGTTCTCCTGTGAGACACCCCGCCATTTTGGGTATAGATGGCGAGCATCTGAGCCGTGAGGACGTCGTGACGACTGAACTTGACATTGTTCATGTGGCCACGGCGGGGCACTGGCAAGCGAACAGCGAGACAGCGCCCTTTTTTGAGCCTTTGATGTGGTCGTCTGAGCGATCAGCCCGACTCCCAACCACGCGGCTTGAGACCGACATCAGCAGCGAGGAGAGGGTGACCCAGCTGAGCCAAGAGACCCCCCTTCAAGGCGAACGTTCAGTGGTGGCGGCGCGCATCACTGGGCGGGTGAATGCCATTGTCATTGGCGACGTTGATTTTTTAGATGATCGCTACTGGGTGGCGCGTCAGCAGTTTCTTGGGACCGAGCTGACCGAAGCTTTTGCAAGCAACGGCGCGTTCGTATTAAACGCGGTTGATCACTTAATCGGCGATGAGCGGTTGATTGGCATTCGCAGTCGGGATGTCGCTTTCCGGCCATTTACCCTGGTTGATGAGCTCAGGCGTTTGGCCGAAGCGCGTCTGCTGGCCACCGAAAACCGCCTATCGTCGGCACTTGAAGAGGCTGATCAGGCGTTGACAGCGCTCAGAGCAGAGGCGCCTGATGCCATGACCGATGCACAGCGTCAGGAGCTTGAACGTTTTGTTGAGCGGCGAATGAGGCTTCGCCAAGAACTTCGACAGGTGAGGCGTGAGCTGGATCAAGACATCCGATCGCTTGAGCAGCGAATCATTTGGATCAACCTTTTGTTCATGCCTTTGGTGGTGGTGGTCTGGATGCTTATGCGTCGATGGCCAAAAGCCCGCCGAAGTTGAGCAACAGCCTCAGGGGTCTGGCTGTTATCCGTTGGCGCGTAACAGGGCTGGATTGATGCCCTTGAACAAGGAGGCAACGCTGTTGAGCAACTCCTCACGCAGTGAGCTCTTTCGCCACGCCATGGCGATGGTGCGCTGAGGGGCGGGCGGTCGGAACGGCCGGGCGATCAAACCATCCATTGTGGTGAGCGGCGGTTGAGTGGCCAAAATCGGCAGCAGGGTGATGCCGCTTCCCGCGGCGACCATGTGCCTGAGCGTTTCTAAGCTGGACGCCTGAAAATCCAGGTTTTCTAAAGCGCCAGCCAATTGGCACACGTCAAGCGCGTGTTGGCGCAAGCAATGTCCATCCTCAAGCAGTAAGACTTGCTCTCGCTGGAGGTCTTCCAAGGCCACGTCGCGCGCACGGCAGAATCGATGCGTTTCAGGTGCAACGAGCACGAAGGGCTCATCAAACAGTGGCTCAACGTGCAGCTGCTCATTGTCGAGGGGCAGCGCCAATAAGATGGCGTCGAGCTGTCCCTCAAGCAGCATGGCCATCACGCGCTCGGTTTTTTCTTCAAACAATCGGACCGTGAGGTTGGGGTATTGCGTGCGCAGTTTTGGGATGACGTGCGGCAGAAGGTAGGGTGCCAGCGTGGGGAAAATGCCCAAGCTCAAGGTCCCCGCAAACGGATCGTCGGCGTCTCGTGCGAGTTGACGAATGGCTTGCGTTTCGCTGACGGCTTTTTTGGCATGCTCCAACACGCGCTCACCCAGGGGCGTGAGCAGCACTTGCCGTGAGTTTCGCTCAATGAGATCGGCGCCGAGCTGCTGCTCTAATTTTCGGATCTGCGTGCTCAGCGTCGGCTGGCTGACGTGACAGCGCTCGGCGGCCTTTCGAAAGTGGCGCAATTCGGCCAGCGCGATGAAGTATTGCAACGCCCGTAAGTTCATGCCGCCATTATATATAAAAGCTATTGATCGCGAGCTTTGGTTTTCTTTTATTTATCACGTGTGGGCAAAATGAGCCCCAGCAAGGCCCGACGATTTTCGCTCATCAGCACGTTAAACGTGCGGCAGGCCGCATCCAGCGTCATGCATTCGAGGCCCACCTGCTGGGCCAAAAATAGGCGCATGACCTCGGTGGGCGGAAAGGATTGTTGAGTGCCCACCCCCAGCACCACAAGCTCGGGTGAGTGCTCCAAAAGTGGAGCGGTGGTGTGTTCATCAAGCTCGGACAGAGAGGTCACTGACCAGTCGGGAACGAGCAAGTGTGCGCCTAAGATGAGGCTTGTGTGATGGGTATCGTCATTGATCTGCACCGCGTCTGGTGTGACCGATCGAATGAAATAGTGATCGCCAGGCGTATGTTCAGTCAGCTGCATGAATCACCGATTGGGCAAGGTAATGCGTTTGTCGGCAGGCTTATCGAGGTTGGTCCGGTACAAACAGACCACCTGACCGATCGTCATCACAGGGTCGGCATTGGTTTCGGAGACCAGTGCCTCAGTTATTTGGGCACGACGCGCTTTGTCGTGGCGAAGTTTGATCTTGATCAACTCATGGTGGGTTAGGTTGAGCTCAATCTCTTTCATGACGCTTTCACTCAGACCCCTATCGGCGACCGTCACCACGGGCGAAAGGTCGTGGCACAGGCCCCGAAGATACTTTTTTTGTGCGATGCTTAATGACATGGCGCCATTGTAACTGATGGCTTTTATTCGCACGACAAAGGAAGTGGTTTGTCAAAAAAGAACTGGGTTCACCGTCAACGCCAAGACCCGTACGTCAAACAAGCCCAGGAGCAGGGTTGGCGGGCCCGGTCGGCTTTTAAACTGCTTGAGCTTGACGACACCGAAAAGCTTTTTGACAACGCCAAACGCGTTGTTGATCTGGGCGCGGCGCCGGGTGCGTGGTGTCAGGTGGCCCGTGCGCGCTGTCGATCCCAAAGTCAAGTGTATGCACTCGATGTGCTGGAGATGGCGCCCATTGAGGGCGTGGTGTTTGTACAGGGCGATTTTCGAGAACCTGAGGTCTTAACGGCGTTCGAAGATGCCCTGCGCGGATCAGGGGCGGGTGAAAAGGTGGACCTTGTTTTATCGGATATGGCCCCCAATATTTCAGGTATTGGGCCATCGGATCAAGCCAAAAGCATGGATCTGGCAGAGCTTGCACTCGCCTTTGCACACGACTGGCTGCACACCCAAGGGGTGTTTGTGGTCAAAGTCTTCCAGGGGGCCGGTTTTGACGCCTTCCTCACCGAGCTTAGGCGATCCTTTCAAAGCGTTAAGAGCAAAAAGCCCAAAGCCTCAAGAGCTGAGAGTCGGGAGATGTATCTGGTCGCTCGGGGGTTAAACACAACGGCATCATGACCACAGCCAGGCGGTGATCCGGTCAATTGCGGTAAACTAGTCGGCCAAGCGCCGGGAGAGAAGAGATTGAGTGATTTTGCAAAGAATTTATTGATGTGGATTGTCATCGCAATGGTGCTGATGAGCGTATTCAATTACTACTCTCAGCCCAATGCCGAACAGACCCGGGAGATGACCTACTCGATGTTTCTCGAAGAGGTCAGAAGCGGTTCAGTGAGCTCGGTGCAGATTGAAGAGTCTCCGGGGGCGAAGACGATCACAGGCACCCGCCGTGACGGTCAGGCCTTTACCGTGGTGGCGCCGTCGGATGATGGGTTGATTAAAGACTTGTTGGACAATCGAGTTGAGATCATTGCCAAAGAGCCCGAAGGCCGTTCGCTGTTCATTGATATCTTGATCAGCCTGCTGCCTGTTTTGGTTTTGGTGGGGCTGTGGGTCTATTTCATGCGCCAAATGCAGGGGGGCATGGGCGGCCGCGGCGGCGCAATGAGCTTTGGCAAATCAAAAGCAAAATTGCAAGGCGAAGATCAGGTCAAGGTGACCTTCTCGGACGTGGCCGGTTGTGATGAGGCCAAAGATGACGTGACAGAGCTGGTGGATTTCTTGAAAAGCCCAGCCAAGTTTCAGCGCTTGGGAGGGCATATTCCCAAAGGCATCTTGATGGTTGGCCCACCGGGAACAGGCAAGACGCTTTTAGCGCGAGCCATCGCGGGTGAAGCGAAAGTCCCGTTTTTCTCAATTTCAGGATCTGATTTTGTGGAGATGTTCGTGGGCGTCGGCGCGTCGCGGGTGCGTGACATGTTTGAAACGGCAAAAAAACACGCCCCGTGCATTATCTTCATTGATGAGATTGACGCTGTCGGCCGTCACCGAGGCGCGGGTCTCGGTGGTGGCCATGACGAGCGCGAGCAAACCCTCAACCAGCTGCTCGTCGAGATGGATGGCTTTGAGGGCAATGAAGGGATCATTTTGATTGCCGCCACCAACCGCCCAGACGTGTTGGACCCGGCGCTGCTCCGACCGGGCCGGTTTGATCGCCAAGTGGTTGTGCCGCTGCCCGATCTAAAAGGCCGCGAACACATTTTGCAGGTCCACATGAAGAAGGTGCCAAGCGGTGAGGATGTGGATCCTCGGGTGATCGCCCGCGGCACGCCGGGCTTTTCAGGGGCTGACTTGGCGAATTTGGTCAACGAGGCGGCACTGTTCGCGGCGCGAGACAACTCAAAGACGGTGGCGCAGCATCACTTCGAGCAGGCCAAAGACAAAATCATGATGGGGGCTGAGAGAAAATCAATGGCAATGTCGGAAGACGACAAGCGCCTGACGGCTTACCACGAGGCCGGCCATGCCATCGTTGGTCGGTTGGTGCCCGATCATGATCCTGTCTACAAGGTCACCATCATTCCGCGAGGGCGTGCGCTGGGCGTCACCATGTTCTTGCCCGAGGAAGACAAGTATTCGATGACGCGACAGCAGTTGCGGTCGCAATTGGCCAGTTTATTTGGGGGGCGTGTGGCAGAAGAGCTGATTTATGGCAAAGACCATGTCACCACGGGCGCGTCCAACGACATCGAGCGTGCATCACAAATTGCCCGCAACATGGTCACCAAATGGGGTCTGTCGGACACCATGGGCCCTCTGGCGTACGGTGAAAATGAAGATGAGGTCTTTTTGGGGCGTTCTGTCACGCAGCACAAGCACATCTCAGATGACACGCACCGGCAGCTGGATCAGGAAGTGCGGCATTTTATTGATGATGCCTACGCGGAAGCCAAAACGATTTTGGAGACCCATCGAGATAAGCTCGAGGTCATGGCGGATGCCCTGATGCGTTACGAAACCATCGACGTCCACCAAATTGATCAGATCATGGCAGGCGAGCAGCCTGGGCCGCCGCGGGGCTGGAGTGATGACTCAACGCCGCCCCCATCGGCCCCGAGCACCGATGAGCCTGAGTCAGACGCGCCGGGATCTGGCGATGCCCCCTCGGGGGAGCCTGCACCGAGCTGACTTTGAGCGCCACCCCACTGCGCGACGCCATCACTCATGCCCATCGCCAGCGCCAGCCGTTGGTGATGGGCGTGCTCAACGTGACGCCCGATTCGTTTTCAGACGGTGGCGAGCATGCGGCCAAGGATGACGCCGTAGCGCATGCGCTGTCGATGCTGGAGGCCGGTGCGTCGATCATTGATGTGGGCGGTGAGTCCACTCGGCCTGGGGCAGCACCGGTCACGCTGGATGAAGAGCTTCAGCGTGTCATTCCGGTGATTGAAGCGCTTCGAACCCAGACGAGCGGCTTTATTTCGGTGGATACCAGCAAGCCTGAGGTGATGGCACAAGCGATTCAGGCGGGTGCGGATTTGGTCAATGATGTCAACGCGCTTCAAGCCCCCGGTGCGGTCGATGTTGTGGCTCAGGCCGGAGTGCCTGCGGTGTTGATGCACATGCAAGGCCAGCCTGAAAACATGCAGGATCAGCCGAGCTATGACGATGTGCTCAGCGAAGTATCCGACTTTTTAATTGATCGGGTCCGCGCATGCCAACGTGGGGGCATCGATGAAGCGTGTTTGGTGTTGGATCCTGGCTTTGGGTTTGGCAAAAAATTGGCGCATAATGTGGCTTTGCTGAGAGGCTTGGCGCAGATTGTGGACCTTGGCTTACCGGTATTGGCCGGGTTATCGCGCAAATCGATGCTTGGCACACTGACAGGGCGCCAAGCGCCTGAGGCGCGGGTTTCGGCCTCAGTGGCCGCCGCTTTGCTCGCATCTCAGGCAGGTGCCGCGATCTTGAGGGTTCACGATGTTGGGCCTACGATGGATGCGCTGAAGGTCTGGTTGGCGCTGAGCGATTCGGCGTTTCATCAGCCACACTGAATCCAAGGGGATGAGACCATGAAGTATTTCGGAACAGATGGGGTGAGGGGCCGCGTCGGCGAGCACCCCATGACCGCTGAGTTTGTTTTGCAGTTTGGGTGGGCCGTGGGCACTGTGTTGGGGCAACCTCAAGCGCCTCGACCGGTGGTGATCGGGAAAGACACCCGCATCTCAGGGTATTTGTTCGAATCGGCACTTGAGGCGGGGCTGTCTGCCGCCGGTGCCAACAGTATTTTGCTGGGTCCCATGCCCACACCGGCCGTCGCGCATCTGACCCACAGTCTCGATGCGGCTGCCGGCATTGTGATCTCCGCGTCGCACAACCCTCACCACGACAATGGGCTCAAGCTTTTCTCGGCCAGCGGCGAGAAAGTGGATGAGGCGCTTCAAGTCGAAATTGAACAGAAGCTTGATGAGGGCTTATCCCGAGGCATGACCATGGTCCAGGCGCAGAGTCTGGGCAAAGCCTTGCGCATGGATGATGCGGTGGGGCGATACATTGAGTTTTGCAAGGCCACCATCGAACCCGATACGACACTCACCGGGCTGAAGTGTGTTTTGGACTGCGCCAATGGCGCCACTTATCGAATCGCCCCCGAGGTCTTTCGAGAACTGGGGTGCGAGGTGGTGGCCATCCACGATCAGCCCGATGGGCTGAACATCAACGCCGACTGCGGCTCAACTCACCCACAGCGTCTCTCAGAAGCGGTGGTGGCTCATGGAGCGGATGTGGGCATGGCATTTGATGGCGATGGTGATCGGGTTGTGCTGGTCGATCACACCGGCGAGGTGGTCGACGGCGATCAGATTGTTTATCTTTTGGCGCTGTCGCGGCACCGGGCCGGCCAACTTCACGGGGGCGTGGTGGGCACGGTCATGAGCAATCTTGGCCTAGCGCAGGCCCTTGAGGCCAATGGCATCGCGTTTGAGCGCACCCGGGTGGGTGATCGCTATGTCCATGAAGCGTTGCAACGCAATGGATGGACGCTCGGCGGCGAGGCGTCGGGCCACATCCTGTGTTTAGATCAGTCTCGCACGGGCTGCGGCATTGTCAGCGCGCTGCAGGTCTGCCAGCAACTTGTGCAGCAGCAGCGCTCATTGGCTGATTTGGTCAAGGGCATGGTGAAGTATCCGCAGACCATGGTGAACGTGCCCATTCAGGCGCCCGGTCAAGGCGACATTGAAGCCGTTCCCGAGATTGCCACTGCCTTGACCGATGCCCAACGCAAATTGGGTGAGCACGGTCGGGTGGTGCTGAGGCCATCGGGCACAGAGCCGGTGGTGCGGGTGATGGTTGAGGGTGAGGACTCTCAACAGATCGAGGCGGTGGCCGCTGAGTTGGCATCGGTGGTGGCGCGCGCGATTTAGTCGTCGCGAGTTTGGGCGCCGGGTCGGGGCTTGATGGTTTCAACCTTCGACGTGATCTCAAAATCTCTTGTTAAAATATTGATGATGCTATCAATTTTAGGTGGATTTTCGGGGTAAATGGGCTGACCCCTCTCGTCTTGGACGATGCCAAAGCCCCTTTCAAGCACGTTCAATGGGCTCAACTGATCCAGGAGTCGTCCCAGGCCGGAGAGCCGCTGCTGGTGGCGGTCAATCACCATCGTCGCGCTGAGACAGAGCCGTCGCTGGTGATCGGCCAATCGGCGTTGATGCTCCGTGAGCCGCTGGGCGGGGTGAACACGCGCCAGGCGTTGACTGAGCATGTCCAGCCCCTGGGCGTGCTGGTTCAGCGTGCGTCTGACACCGGAATCAAGTTGGATCAGCTGTTGACTGAGGCGGGCCCGAATTTCGGTGCCGTCGGGGGTGGCCATCACGGCGGCCTGCGTCGGCGTGGCCGCCCGATGATCGGCGATGAAGTCGACGATTGTGACATCGGTTTCATGCCCAACGCCGGTAATCACAGGCGTTTTCACGGCAGCGAGTGCTCGGGCCAAAGCCTCGTTATTGAATGCCCATAAATCCTCAAGGGCTCCCCCGCCGCGGGCAAGGATGATCACGTCTGTGTCGGGGCTTTGATCGGCCTGGGACAGGGCTTCGATGATGCTCTCCGGCGCCTGCTCACCTTGCACCGTGGCGGGGTAGAGTTTGAGCTTGCTCACCGGCCAGCGCTGCGCCCACGTGTTTTGGATGTCTTGGATCGCTGCTCCGGTGGCTGATGTGACCACCGCGATTTCGCTGGGCCACTGAGGCAGCGCTTTTTTTCGAGCCGAATCAAACAGGCCTTCTTGATCCAAGCGTTGTTTGAGCCGCTCGAACTCAGCGTGCAGCGCACCGACACCGGCACCGAGAACCGCATCGGCGATCAGCTGATAGTCGCCTCGAGGTGCGTACAGGGTCAGTTGGCCCCGAACCAGCACTTCGTCCCCATTTTGCGGTTGTGCAGCCAGTTTTTGTGCGTGGGGTTTAAATAAGGCGCAGCGCATCTGGGCCTGACCATCTTTGAGGCTAAAGTACTGGTGGCCCGAGGCCGGTTGTGCCAGATTGGAAATCTCGCCTTGGACCCAAACTCGCCCAAACCCAGCCTCGAGATGATGCTTCACTTCTTGGTTGATCTGAGACGGTGTATACACCGTCACTTCAGGGCCGGGTGCCTGTGTCATGTCGGGTCGTCCAAACACCGCTCGGTGAGTCCTTGATAGGCATCCACCCGACGATCGCGCAGAAAAGGCCACTGCTGGCGAATGGTTGTTGTCCGCTCGAGATCAAGCGTGGCTTGCATCACCCCAGCATCCGTGCCCAATGTGGCTGTCAGCGCCTCCCCTTGAGGGCCCAGGATTAAGCTGTGTCCCCAAAACTGTGCGGGATGGTCGCCCACGGGATCATCTTCGAATCCGATGCGGTTACACGCCACCACGGGAAGACCATTGGCGATGGCGTGCGCTTGATGCATGACCTGCCAGGCATTGAGCTGGCGCTGCTGTTCCTCAGAGGCGTCTTTCGGGTCCCAACCGATGGCGGTGGGGTAGACCAAAAGCTCGGCCCCGGCCAGGGCCATCAGCCGAGCGGCTTCAGGGAACCACTGGTCCCAACAAACCAGCACGCCCAGCCGGCCAACGGATGTGTCGATGGGCCGAAACCCGCCATCGCCTGGCGCAAAATAATATTTCTCGTTGTATCCGGGATCATCAGGGATATGCATTTTCCGGTAAATGCCCGCCAGCGACCCGTCGGCGTCCACCACGATCGCCGTATTGGATGCCATGCCCGCCTGGCGGCGCTCAAAAATACTGCCTACAATCACCATTTGATGCTGGCGAGCGGCTAACGAGAGGGCATCATATGTGGGGCCTTTAAGTGGCTCGGCAAGCTTAAAAAAGGCCTCTGTTTGCGACTTGCAAAAGTAGGGGTGACGATGCAATTCTGGCAACACCACCACTTGGGCGTCAGACGCCGCCGCCTGAGTGATCAGGCTCAGACTGGTCTGTAAATTGTCTTGGTCATCGGCGCTCATCTCATGCTGGGCGAGCGCCACGTTCAGGCGTTTATCCATCAAGGCTTGTACTCGGTTGATCGGTGTGTGGGATATGCATGGTCGCACAGTGCGGCCCGCCGAGCTGTGTCACCATGATGGACGCATCCACGGGGATGACAGCGCGCTTGGGCAGCGCTTTTTTCATGACGGCACAGGCGGCTTGATCATTGGGGCCACCATATTGAGGGACCAAGACCGCGCCGTTGATTAGAACGAAGTTGGCGTAATTTTTGGGACCTTGGTCCGGATAAGACGGGCAGGGCAGCTCGAAAAGGCGCGGTTTGACTGCGCCTTCTGGGCGGTCAATGGAGAACGCCGATATCTGGTCCATGAGGGCTTGATGAGCCGCTGGGTTGGGGTGCTTTTGAACCAGCAGCGTCTGTTCATCGACAAAGCGCACCAGCGTATCGATATGGCCATCCGTATCATCGCCGGGCAATGGTGGGACATCGATGGCCAGCACTTGATGGGCTTTGAGGTGGGTTTTGAGTGCCTCCACGATGCTGTCTGGGGACAGCTCGGGCAGGCGTGTTCTCAAACAATGCATGTTCACCAAGATTGTCCCGTGGCCATTCGATTCGATGGCGCCGCCCTCGAGGACCCAGGCACTGGGCATGTGTTGTATCGAAGAGACGACCTTTCGAAAGACGGGATGCTGGACAAGGGCTGCGGTCACCGCGTTGTCATTTGAATGCGCGGGGTATTTGCCCCATCCGTTGAATTGAAAGTCCAGCAGGCGGCGCTGATGGGCTTGCACCAGGGTGATTGGTGCATAGTCCCGGCACCACGTGTCGTCAAAGGGGACATCCACAACATAGAGTTTTGGGGAGCGAGCGAGCCCATTTGGCAGCGGATCAGTATCGGCTGGATCGATCAAGAGCACCACCGGTTCATGCGCCAGCACCGCCTGGATTAAAGCGATGATTTCTTGACGGATGGCGTCGATGACATCAGCCCAGTCAGTGCCTCGGTGAGGCCAGGCAATGATCAGCGCGAGCTGAGGTTCAAACTCCCCCGGCAAACGCCAATCGGTGGCACGGGCAGCGCCGGCAGTGTCGGATCGGATCATGATGGGCAGTATATCAGCCGCTCACGTGACACCGTCCCCCGCCGGGCCTTGTATCATGGCATGACACCAGACAACGACGGAGGGCTGAGGCCATGGGAACGGTGGTGATCACGGGTGCGAATCGGGGCATCGGTTTTGAGTTGACAAAGCAGTGGGCGCTGGCTGGGCATCGCGTCATTGCCGTGTGTCGAAACACCAGTGCGGCTTTGGATGCCTTGGCTGATGTTGACATTGAGTCGGGCATAGACATCACCCAGGCCGATGGCATTCAAGCGCTGAGCGATCGCCTGAGCGGTCAGCCGGTGGATATTTTGATTAACAACGCGGGGTTGCTGATTGGTACGCAGTTTGACCAGTTGGAGGATGAGCTGGCCGTCTATCGCCAGCAATTTGAGGTCAACACACTCGCACCACTGCGCGTGACTCGGGCGCTGTTGGCCAATTTGTCGGAGGGCAGCAAAGTCATCATCGTGACGTCGCGAATGGGCTCGATTGCAGACAACACCAGCGGCGGCCAATTCGCCTATCGGATTTCTAAAGCGGGTGTGAACAGCGCGGGGGTGTCTTTGGCCCATGAGTTGGCCCCGAGGGGGATTGCAGTGGGGTTGCTTCATCCAGGCTATGTTCGGACCGGCATGACAAAACACACCGGTCACATCGATCCTGATGCGGCGGCCGCTCAGCTGATTGAGCGAATCAATGCACTGGATTTATCCACCACGGGCAGTTTTGTTCATGCCAACGGTGAGCCCTTGCCCTGGTGATTTTAAGTCTCTCGGTTGTAACGCGCCTGCTCTTTTAACAATCGGTGCCACGCCGCCAATCGAAAATGCTCAATTTGGCCCTTGGCCACGGCATCAGTCACCGCGCAGCCTGGCTCGTGATTGTGGCTGCAGTCTCGAAAACGGCAGCGGCCCAAAAACGGCCGAAACTCGACAAAGGCCTGGGCCAGCTCCGAGGTATCCAAAGCCCACAGTCCATACTCCCAGACCCCAGGGGAGTCGGCCAAAAAGCCGCTTTCGGGCAGGGGATAGAGTCGGGTGGTCGTGGTCGTATGTTTGCCTTTGCCCGTTGCCGCGGAGAGGCTGTTTGTCAACACATCTAAGTTGGGAACGCAGGCGTTTAGAAGCGACGATTTGCCAACACCGGTTTGACCTGCCAGAAGACTGATCTGCCCCCGAATCGCGGCCATTAATGGCGGCAGGGACGTTGGATCATGACGGCTCACCCAATGATGCGCATAGCCCAACCGCTCAAGGCTTGCCAGTTGAGTGAACGGGGGCTTCTGGGGTGCTTCAATATCGGCTTTGTTGATTACAATTCTGGCTTTGATGCCCTTGAGTTCAGCCATCGCCAGGTAGCGCGTTAACAAATCAAGGCTGGGTGCAGGATCGGGAGCGATGACGATCAGAAGCTGATCCACATTGGCCGCAGTGGGTTTGAACTGGCCTTTGTGATCGCCGCGCCCGAATACGGCATGGCGCGGATGAATGGTGGTCACTTGCCCACGATCATCAACATCAACAAGATCCCCAGGCAAGGGGCGCATCAGTCCCCGTTTATAACGCAAACCGGTGGGCTGGCTTTGGTCGTTGAGGGCCACGCCATGGTCGGAGTGACTCACAATGACCCGCGCCTGCTCAAGCTTCATCATTCCACCGAAGGCTGATATAGTCACACGCTTGAGAAGCGTGTAGAGCAAGAGGCCATGGCATGACGACTGAAAACCTCAACCCCAGCTGGCTGGCTTGGATTGATCTGGAAATGACCGGATTAGACTGCCAAAACGACACGATTATCGAAATTGCGACCATTGTGACTGATGCTGAGCTCAATGTCATGGCTGAAGGGCCGGTGTTGGCAGTCCAAACGCCCGCGGCAAAATTAGAGGCCATGGATGAATGGAATACCAAAACGCATACAGAATCTGGCTTGGTGAAACGCTGCCTGGACAGTGAGGTGAGCTTAGCGCAGGCACAAGACGAGACCGTGGCGTTTTTGAGTGCATGGATTGCTCCAGGCTGTTCGCCCATGTGCGGCAACTCGATTTGTCAGGATCGTCGCTTTCTGGCCAGGCAAATGCCACAGTTGGAGGCCTTTTTTCACTATCGAAATCTCGATGTCAGCACGCTTAAAGAGTTGGGCAAGCGCTGGGCGCCCTCGGTTGTGAAGGGTTTCCAAAAAAAAGGCAGCCACCGAGCGCTTGACGATATTCGAGAGTCCATTGAAGAGCTTAGACACTATCGAGCGCATATGGGCATGCTCGGCGGTCAACTCACGCCCGAGCGATGAGCGCCCAACTAAGTTGAACCTGCCAGCTGCCGCCAAGTGGCCACCACCGTATCTGGGTTGAGTGACATGCTCTCAATGCCTTGATCCATTAGCCAAGCAGCCAGCTCCGGGTAATCCGATGGGCCTTGGCCGCAGATACCGATGTATTTGTTCTTTTGTCGGCACGCATCAATGGCCATTTTCAAAAGCGATTTAACCGCGGGATCGCGCTCATCAAAGCGATGAGCGATCAATGCGGAGTCGCGATCCAGGCCTAAGCTCAGCTGCGTCATGTCATTCGAGCCAATCGAAAAGCCATCAAAGTGGTCTAAGAACGCCTCGGCATTCAGCGCATTTGATGGCAGCTCGCACATCATGATGACTTTTAGATTGTGATCGCCACGCTTGAGGCCGAACTGGGCCATGACATCAACCACGGCTTTGGCCTCATCTACGGTGCGCACAAAAGGCACCATGGCCCAAATGTGTTCAAGCCCCATGGTCTCGCGGACCTTTTTGAGCGCGCGACACTCCAACTCAAAGGCTGGCTTGAATTGCTCATCCACATATCGAGACGCGCCCCGCCAACCGATCATCGGGTTCTCTTCCTCAGGTTCATACCGACGGCCTCCGATGAGGTTGGCATATTCATTGCTCTTGAAATCTGACAGTCGAACGATGACAGGGTGGGGGCCAAAGGGGGCGGCAATGGTTGCGATGCCCTCGGCCAAACGATCGACGTAAAAAGAGACCGGATCTGGGTAACCTTGGATGCGTTGGTCAATTTCTGTTTTGATGAGCTCTGGCTGCTCTTCATAGTTCAAAAGGGCGAGCGGGTGGATCCCGATCATCCGGTTGATGATGAACTCCAGTCTTGCCAACCCAACGCCGTGGTTGGGAATTTGTGCAAAATCAAACGCGCGGTCTGGGTTGGCAACGTTCATCATGACTTTCAGCGGGGCTGTGGGCATTTCGTCCATCGCATCTTCTGCGACGGTGTATGCCAATCGGCCTGCATAGACAATACCGGTATCGCCCTCAGAACACGCAACCGTCACCTCAGAATCTGCGACGATGGTCTCAGTGGCATCGCCACAGCCCACCACGGCAGGAATTCCAAGCTCTCTGGCGATGATGGCCGCATGGCAGGTTCGTCCGCCTCGGTTGGTGACGATCGCCGAAGCCCTTTTCATCACCGGTTCCCAGTCTGGATCGGTCATGTCCGTGACCAAGACATCGCCGCTTTGGACTTCATGAATGGCGTCAAGATTGTCCACAACCCGCGCGAGTCCGGTGCCGATGCGCTGACCAATGGCCCGCCCTTGAGCCAACACCGAGCCCGTTTGCTCAAGTTGGAATCGTTCAAGCGTTTGATCCTGTCGGCTTTTAACTGTCTCAGGGCGGGCTTGGAGGATAAACAGCTCGCCGGTTTGGCCATCTTTGCCCCACTCGATGTCCATGGGGCGACCGTAGTGATCTTCGATGGCCAGAGCCATGTGGCCAAGTTGGGTCACTTCGTCTTCTGTCAGTGAGAATTCACAGGCCAGCTCAGCGGGTGTGTCTTCAACAACCACGCCTCGGTCGGGCTGGTTCACCATCCGAGTGGCTTTGGTGCCCAGCGTTCGACGAAGCAGTGCTGGACGGTTGGCCCGTAAATTGTCTTTAAATAAGTAGAACTCATCGGGGTTGACAGCCCCTTGAACAACGCTTTCACCCAAGCCGTAGCTTGATGTCACAAACACCACGCCGCGATAACCTGACTCGGTGTCTAGGGTGAACAACACACCGGCAGATCCGGTGTCCGAGCGGACCATCAGCTGCACTCCAGCAGACAACGCCACATCATGATGATCAAAACCATGGTGGACGCGATAGGCAATGGCGCGATCGTTATATAGACTGGCAAAAACCGCGTGGATTTTCTCTAAGACATCGTCGATGCCGACCACATTGAGAAAAGTCTCCTGTTGACCGGCAAAAGAGGCATCAGGCAGGTCCTCTGCCGTCGCGGATGAGCGCACCGCCACCGCAAGGTGCTCGCCGTAGCGACTTTGCATGGTCTCAAATGATGTCACGATCGCCTGTTGTAATTCGTCTTGGAGTGGGGTTTCCATGATCCATCGGCGGATATCGCTGCCTGCACTGGCCAGAGCGCGGGTGTCTTCGGTATCGAGATCGGCCAGTCGCTCCTGGATGCGGCGCGCGAGGCCGGATTGATCCAAAAAGGCTTTAAAAGCATCTGCAGTTGTTGCAAATCCCCCGGGAACCTTGACCCCAGCCCCTGCCAGCTGGCTGATCATTTCCCCCAAAGACGCGTTTTTGCCCCCGACCTTTTCGAGGTCTTTCATGCCCAGTTGATCAAGCCACAAGATATACTCACTCACGGGTCAGTCGTCCTCTGTTGATGTTGCCCGATTCGTATTGTAAACCCAAGAGGGTGTCATGAAACGAACCGTTTTCTTTGTCTCCGATGGCACGGCCATCACCGCAGAAACCTTTGGTCACAGCCTTCTGACGCAGTTTGGTGAGCTGGAGTTTCGCCAAATCCGTCTGCCTTTTGTCGACACGCCTTCTAAAGCGCGCGACTCGCTTGGGCTGATCAATCAAGCCAGCCAAGTGAGCGGGGAACCCAGTTTGGTCTTCACAACCACGGTGGACCCTGACGTTACCCAGATCATTTCAGACGCTGATGCGCACGTTTTTAATCTTTTTGATCATTTTATAGACCGCATTGAAAAAGCCATCGGTCAGAAAAGAAAACCCAGTGTGGGCCAAGCACACGGCATGGGCGATCGGGGCGTCTATGAGGATCGAATGGAGGCCACCAATTATGCCTTGACCCATGATGATGGCATCTCACAAAAGCTTGATCAGGCTGAGGTCATTTTGGTGGGGGTATCGCGGTCGGGTAAAACGCCAACTTGCTTGTATATGGCATTGCACTACGGCATTAAAGCCGCCAATTATCCGTTGACCGAAGAGGACTTGGAGCAACCGCGCCTTCCAGAGTTTTTGAGAAAGCACAAACACAAGCTGTTTGGGTTGACGATTGAACCTCATCGCCTCAGTAAGATTCGAGAGTTGCGGCGCCCCGGGAGCCGCTATGCGTCGATCAAGCAGTGTCGTTATGAGGTTGAGGCGGCTGAGGCCATGCTTCGCGCCGAAGGCGTTCCGCAGCTGTCTTCGACGGGATCGTCGATTGAGGAGCTCGCCAGTCGCATTTTGCTGAGCCAGGGGCTGCAACGAGCTGATTGAGCAGCCGAATACAAAGCATTTGGTATAGTGCTCGGATGTTGACCCGCGTCGATACACAAAGACCCCAGGTGCAGCGGTGTGCCCGCCAGCTGCCTGAGTTGCACGCGACGATCTATCGGGCCTTACATCTGCTGCTGCCTGATGCTTTGGCGCGCGCCGATTGCTTGATCTCCAGCGTGCCGGGCAGTGCGGATTTGTATCTTAACGTTTTGGAGCGACACGACTACACGTCATATTTGCAGCTGACGTATGTTTTTTCCGGCTCGCGTGTTCAAAACCCCAACGCCTATATCCGGATTTACCACGATGCGCACATGGCCGAGGCCACCGCGTTCAGTCCAGAGCAGGGCATTGAGCGCTTGGCTGGGCCTGGACTTCCCGTCCATGGGCAGGTGGTTCGCAGTTGGCGTTTAAATCGGGCGTTGGTCAAATGGTTGGACTACCTGCTTGATCAAGGCCACGGCGCCGCCACGTTCCGCCCGATGGATGAAATTCCTGAGTTTTTGAGTATTTAGCTGGTTCAGCGCCGGGGGATTCGTTACAATTGACCTCCGGACGGAGCACATTGTGTGCCCTAAAACCGGAGGTCCTTAAGACATTGTCCCATTTGCAGGCAATACTGGCACTGGAAGACGGGGAACTGTTTTCTGGTGAGGGTTTTGGTGCGCCCGGCATCGCCACAGGTGAGGTGGTGTTTAACACCGCCATGACGGGCTATCAGGAAATCATCACCGATCCGAGCTATGCCGGGCAACTGGTGACCCTCACCGCGGCCCATGTGGGCAACACCGGCGTGAATCCAAAAGATCAAGAATCTGATCAAATGCATTGCGCGGGCCTGATTGTGAGAGATTACCCTCGGTGCGTCTCCTCATGGCGCGCGACGCAGTCGCTGGACGGATTTTTAAAAGATCACCAAAGACCGGGTATTTCTGGATTGGATACTCGGACGCTGACTCAGCACCTTCGCGAGCACGGCTCACGCAATGGGTGTCTGATGGTCGGTGAGGACATCGATGCGGGCGAGGCGATTAAGCGCGCTCAAGCCTGCCCCTCCATGGCGGGTTTGGACCTGGCTCAGGGCGTGGGCGCCAAAACCTCTTATGAGTGGACTGAGGGCCTGGTACAACTGAAGCCAGACCAGGCCCAGTCAAAATCGCCTGCGAACGGGCCGCATATTGTTTGCGTGGATTTTGGGACCAAGCGCAATATCCTTAGGTTGCTGGTCGAGTCGGGTTGCCGTGTGACCGTGGTGCCAGGTCAGGCAACGATCGAGGATGTGTTGGCGCTGGCGCCTCAAGGCGTGTTGCTTTCGAACGGACCAGGCGATCCCGAGCCTTGTGGATACGCCATCGAACTTGTCGGCGAACTGCTGGCGCGTGATGTACCGACGTTTGGTATTTGTCTTGGCCATCAGCTGCTGGCCCTGGGCGCAGGTGCTCGAACACAAAAGATGAAACATGGCCACCACGGGGCGAACCATCCAGTGCGCGATCTTGACACTGGTGAGGTGTTTATTACGAGTCAAAACCATGGCTTTGCCGTTGATTCAGCGGATTTGCCCCCTCATGTGATCCCCACCCATCAATCACTGTTTGATGGCAGTATTCAGGGCATTCGCATCGAGGGCAAACGTGCAATGGGCTTTCAGGGCCACCCCGAAGCCAGCCCCGGGCCGCATGATTTGTATCCGCTGTTTTCCGTTTTTATGCGTTGGGTGAGGTCTGATCATGCCTAAGAGAGAAGACATTCACTCGATTCTCATCGTGGGCGCCGGCCCGATCGTGATCGGACAAGCCTGCGAGTTTGACTACTCGGGTGTGCAGGCTGTTCGGGCCCTTCGAGAGGAGGGTTATCGTGTGATCCTGGTCAATTCCAACCCGGCCACGATCATGACCGACCCCGATCTTGCCGATGCTGTCTACATTGAGCCGATTCGGTGGGAGACCGTCAAAGAAGTCATCGCCAAAGAAAAGCCCGATGCCATCTTGCCCACCATGGGTGGACAAACCGCCCTGAACTGTGCGCTTGATCTCGATCGTGAGGGGGTGCTGGCAACCTATGGCGTTGAGATGATCGGTGCATCCAAGCTCGCCATTGATATGGCCGAAGACCGCGAGCAATTTCGCGTGGCCATGGGTGAGATCGGTCTGGGGGTCCCCAAGGCACGGGTGGCTCACGGGCTGGATGAAGCTGTCAAAATTCAAGAGGACATCGGATTCCCCACCATTATTCGGCCATCATTCACGCTGGGCGGTTCAGGCGGCGGCATTGCGTACAACAAAGAAGAGTTCCATGAGATTGTCAGCCATGGGCTTGAGCTTTCTCCCACGACAGAGGTGCTGCTCGAAGAGTCGGTGCTGGGCTGGAAAGAGTTTGAGCTTGAGGTGGTTCGGGATCACGCAGACAACTGCATCATTATCTGCTCGATCGAAAACATCGATCCTATGGGCATTCACACCGGCGATTCGGTGACTGTGGCGCCTGCGCAAACACTCACTGATCGTGAGTATCAAATGCTCCGAAATGCGGCGATTGCTGTGCTCCGTAAAATTGGGGTGGATACAGGGGGCTCCAACGTTCAATTTGCGGTGAACCCCGATGATGGCCGTATCGTCGTCATCGAGATGAACCCCAGAGTCTCTCGGTCCTCGGCGTTGGCCTCCAAAGCCACCGGCTTTCCAATTGCCAAAGTGGCCGCCAAGCTGGCAGTTGGGTACACCCTGGATGAGTTGCAAAATGAGATCACCGGGGGACAGACGCCGGCATCTTTTGAGCCCAGCCTTGATTATGTGGTCACAAAAATCCCCCGATTCACGTTTGAGAAATTTCCCGCGGCGAATGACCGCTTGACGACCCAAATGAAGTCTGTCGGCGAGGCCATGGCCATCGGCCGGACGTTCCAAGAGTCTTTTCAAAAAGCACTTTGCAGCATGGAGACTGGATTATCCGGCTTGGACACGCCGCCTGTCTTGGAACACGAAACCCCTGAGCTTGATCTTTTAAAGCGCGAGCTGTCGCAGGCGGGACCGGATCGATTGCTGTATGTGGCTCAAGCGCTGCGTGTGGGTCTTGGGGCAGAGCAAGTCCATCAGCTCACCCACATTGATCCGTGGTTCATCGATCAAATCAGTGAACTTGTTGAGGTTGAGCTCGATGTGGCAAACGGGGGACTGTCTGAGCTGAATGCCTCTCGGTTGCTTTCACTAAAACGTCAGGGTTTCTCCGATGCGCGGCTGGCCTCGCTGCTCGAGGTTGAAGAAGACAAAGTTCGTGGACTGCGTCATCAGTTTGGCCTTCATCCAGCATATAGACGTGTGGATACCTGTGCGGCCGAATTTGAGAGCACCACGGCCTACATGTATTCGACCTGGGGCGAAGCCTGCGAGGCGAACGTCAATGACCACAAAAAGATTGTGGTGCTGGGTGGTGGACCCAATCGGATCGGCCAAGGCATTGAGTTTGACTACTGCTGTGTTCACGCTGCAATGGCAATGCGAGAGATGGGCTATGAGACGATCATGGTCAACTGCAACCCTGAGACAGTCTCCACCGATTACGACACTTCAGACCGGCTGTATTTTGAGCCGTTGACGCTTGAAAGCGTACTTGAGATATTGCACCTTGAAAAGCCCGATGGGGTGATCATTCAATTCGGCGGGCAAACACCCCTCAAACTGGCGCGGGCGTTACAGGCCAACGGCGCGCCGATTGTGGGCACCACTCCCGACTGCATTGATTTGGCCGAGGACAGAGAACGGTTCCAAGCGCTGTTAAATCAGCTTGGCTTAAAACAGCCCGCCAACCGGACGGCACGCACGCATGACCAAGCCTTGAAGCTGGCCGAGGAAATTGGATACCCGTTGGTGGTGCGGCCGTCCTATGTGTTGGGGGGGCGAGCGATGGACATCGTGTACGATGCATCAGAGCTTAGGCGGTACATGACCGAGGCGGTGAAGGTGTCCAATGACTCACCTGTGTTGCTGGATCGGTTTTTGGATCATGCAATTGAGGTTGATGTGGACGCCGTATGTGATGGTGACTCGGTGGTCATCGGGGGCATCATGGAACACATTGAAGAGGCTGGCGTCCACTCGGGAGACTCCTCATGCAGCCTGCCTGTGTTTTCGCTGGATGAAGCCATTACCAGGGATATTGCCGAGCAAACGCGTCAAATGGCCAAGGCGCTCGATGTGGTGGGGCTGATGAACGTTCAGTTTGCCGTTCAAGGCGACGACATTTATGTGATTGAAGTCAATCCTCGAGCATCGCGGACTGTCCCGTTTGTTGCCAAGGCGACCGGCGTGCCTTTGGCAAAGATCGCCGCGCGATGTATGATCGGCAATCGATTGACCGAACAAGGCATCGACTCAGACTTGGAGGCCAAATTTTATGCCCTCAAAGAGCCTGTCTATCCTTTCATTAAGTTTCAAGGGGTTGACCCCATTCTTGGGCCTGAGATGCGCTCGACTGGCGAAGTCATGGGGGTGGGGCTGACCTTTGGTGCCGCAGTTGCGCGTGGTCAAAAAGGCGCTGGAATCAACGCGGCGGGCTCGGGGCGCGCCTTTTTAAGTGTGCGTGATGCTGATAAGACCCGTTTAGTGCCCATAGCCAGGGCGCTGCAAGAGAGGGGGTTCTCTTTGGTGGCGACACAGGGCACCTATGAAACGTTGACTGCGCATGGCGTAGAATGTGAATACATCAACAAGGTGACCCAAGGTCGACCACACATTGTTGATGCCATCAAAAATCACGACATTGACTACATTGTGAATACGACCGAGGGTCGTCAGGCGATCGCTGATTCTTTCTCAATCAGGCGCCAGGCATTACAAAATAAAGTCAATTATTCGACGACGATTGCAGGCGCCAAAGCCACACTGAGAGCGCTTGCACATTGGGATGAGACCGATGTCCGTAGTCTGAACGAGCTGTATTCAAAAAAGGAGGCCCCATGAGTCAGGTGCCCATCACCAAAGAAGGTGCTGAGCGGCTTCGAGAAGAGCTGAACCAGTTAAAGAAAGTGGACCGTCCTGCCGTGATCGAGGCCATCGCGGAGGCGCGTGCACATGGCGATCTGAAAGAAAATGCCGAGTATCACGCCGCTCGCGAGCAGCAAGGCTTTATTGAGGGCCGGATCAAGGAGTTGGAGTCGGCACTAAGCCACGCCCGTGTGATTGATGTCGCCACTTTAGAGCCAGGCGACAAAGTGGTGTTTGGCGCTACAGTTGTCTTGGTCGATGAGTCGGGTGACGGCGAGGAAATTCGATGGCAGCTGGTGGGTGACCTTGAGGCTGATACGAAATCGCAACGCCTGGGCATCAGTGCGCCACTGGCACGCGCTTTAATCGGTAAAGAATCAGGCGACGTGGTCGAGTTTGAAGCCCCAGGCGGCATGCGCGCCTATGAAATTGTGGAAGTCAGCTACGGCCACTAACGCCCCCGCCATTGTTTTTGTTCCGGACTTAGAGCGCTGGTTGGCTGCCAGCCCGGGCGTGTTGACTGCCTTGGAAAAACTCAGGCGCGTGGGTCTCCACGATTGGGTGGATCACGATGGTTTCGGGGGGCAGTGGCTTGTCGATCACGCGATTTCGCCCGCGCCGCTGTGGCGCGCGCTGGCTCAACGGCCCCGGACAGATGAGGTGCTGATCAATGTCACACCACTCGCCCTACGGCCGGATCTGAATGCGGTGTGGGCCCGACCGATGGAGGACTTTTCTCTGGGCGATGTCATCGCGGTTTGTGAGGAGCTGATTGCATCAACCGATTTCGCATTGGAGCAGGATGCCAGTGGGCTTTTTTTGGTGGCGCCACGGCGTCTGGGCGCTCGTTTGCAGCCGATTTGGGCGCTGGATGGCCTGAGTTTGGATGCGCTGATGCCCCAAGGTGAAAAAGCCAGTCGTTGGGTTCAATTCATCAGTGAGAGTCAAATATTGTTGCATCATCGCGCCAAGCACACCGATGGCGGACCGCCAGTCCCGCAAGGTTTGTGGTTTTGGGGGGCAGGCTCGATGCCGGATCCGACCCGCCTGAGCCCGCGGGTACACACCGTCGCGGCCGAGACGCCAGAACTCAATGGTTTGGCTGAAGCACTGAAAATTCATCGACGCTCTCCACATCAACACGGCGTTGAGGCCATTGGAGCAGGTGAGCTGATCGAATTCATGCCGCCCTCGTCAGGCAATGTGGAAGCGGCGTTGCACGCTCTCAATGCAAGTCTCAAAACGTTGATAAGGCGGGTTGGCCTGGGCCGTCTGAGCGGTTTGGAACTGACCACGCGCCACCAACGTTGGCGCCTCACACCCAAGGCGCTGTGGCGAAGCGCGCTGAGGCTGTCGCGTGCGTAAGGTGGTGATCAGCCGGTCTGCAAGCGGATCGGCGCCGCTGCGCTCAAATGACGACGTCTTGGCCCTGGTGTGGGGCAATCGCGGATTGTCAGAGCCTCCAGACTACACGCTCCGGGCGATGTTGCCCCCAACCTTATCGGGCATTGATGCGGCAGTGAGTCGGCTGCAACAAGCCATCGGTCAAAATCAACGCATTCTGGTTGTCGGTGATTTTGACGCTGACGGCGCCACAGCAACGGCTTTGGCTGTGGATGCGCTGAGCGCGATGGGTGCAAAGCATGTCGACTGGCTGATTCCCGATCGTTTTCGTCACGGCTATGGTTTGAGTCAAAAGTTGGTTGATGAAATTGAGTCGCCACAACCCGACGTGATCCTGACAGTGGATCAAGGCATCAGCGCTCATGAGGGGGTGGCATCGGCTCAAGCGCTTGGGATGAGTGTGATCATTACAGATCACCACTTGCCGACGGACACCTTGCCGGGGGCTGATGCCATTGTTAACCCCAATTTGGCCGCTGATGATTTTGAGTCCAAACACTTGGCTGGGGTAGGCGTGGTTTTTTACCTGATGGTGGCGTTGCGCTCGGCTTTACGGCAAGCCGGCCACTTTGCGCAACGCGCTGAGCCTCGTCTGGATCAATGGTTGGATCTTGTGGCGTTGGGGACGGTGGCTGATTTGGTCAACTTGGATCACAACAACCGCGTATTGGTGGCGCAAGGGCTGTCTCGGATTCGGGCTGGTCAAACACGTCCTGGTGTTCGAGCTCTGTTAGAGGTGGCCAAGCGCAATCTCGTCCACTGCACAGCCGCTGATCTTGGATTTGCGGTGGCGCCGAGACTGAATGCTGCGGGTCGTTTAGAAGAGATGAGTGTTGGCGTGCGGTGCTTACTGGCTGCGGATGAGCCCACGGCGAGGCACTGGGCGCAGACGCTCGATGAGATTAATCAGCAGCGTCGGACACTCCAGGCCAGCATGCAAGCCCAGGCACAGGAGCAGGCTGAACGGGTCATGGCGGGTCAGCAAGAATCTGTTCGCGGGATGTGTCTTTTTGATGCCAGCTGGCATCAAGGTGTTGTGGGATTGGTGGCGGGGCAGGTGGCTGATAAGCTTCAGTGCCCCGTGGTCGCCTTTGCAACTGATGAGCAAAATCCCACCCAAGTTAAAGGATCCGGGCGGGCGCCTCAGGGTGTGCATATGCGAGATCTTTTGGTGGCGATAGACCGGCAAGCCCCAGGCTTGATGCGGCAATTTGGTGGTCATGCAGGCGCGGCTGGCCTGACCATTGACGAGGACGCACTGGCCCGGTTTGAAGAGGTGTTTTACCAAACGGTGGAAAGCCTCCCGATAAGCCAGGCGGTGGTGTCATCGGATGGGTGCTTACCGCCTGATGTGCTCACCTCTGAGCTGGCGCTTGCGATTGAACGGGCGGGGCCGTGGGGACAGGGTTTTACTGAGCCCTTGTTTGATGGCGAATTCGACATTGTGGAACGCCGGCTGGTGGGTGGTGAGCACATGAAATTGACGCTTCGCGCGCCTGGCACTCAGCAGCTGTTTGATGGCATTGCTTTTCGCGCCGGGGCGTTGATGTCTTTTGACTTGCCTCAGCCTTGGCATGTGACCTATCGGCTGGATGTTAACCGATGGCGTGGTCAGCATCGGGTCCAGCTGATTATTCAGCACTGGGTGGAGCGCGTTTTGGACTCCGCGTAAAGCATCAGCAGCATATGGGGCACCGTCACTGCGGCCAGACCGATGAAGACCAGTCGAAGGGTGGTTTCACCCAGCTCACCGCCAGACCACAGCCACAGCAATGGGAACGCCAGCAGCAGTGTGGCCAATGTGTACATCACCAGCATTCGCCACAATCGGGGATGTTGCGCGCGCGCCGTTGCTTCAAAATGTTCCCGAAGGTGTCTCGGACTGTGCAACAGGCAAAAATACACAATGAAAAAAACCAGCGGTGGAGCGACTGAACCAAGCGCCACCAAACCAGACAACTCCAAAGCACTCGCCCAGGCCTTTTGTGCTGCGGCATAGACGGCCGCGGCAAGCATCAATGCGGGCACCGCCCAGCCTGCCTGGGCCAAGAATTCGGCCAGGGCGCCACCTCCGGGCCCCGATAAAACGGTGAAAATGTCGGCCACAGCGGGTGTGTGCATCACAATTGGCATCATTAAAAGGCCTGCACCTCCGATCCATTGCGCCCAGCTGGGCAGAACAAAGCGCCAGTCACCCGAAAAATGCCAGGCGCTCACCGCCAGAAATAAAGCGAGGGTCAAGACTGGGAACAGCCACCACAAACCAATGACCGCTACCGCAACCAAGGTATACGCCGTATTGAAAATGAGCCAAGATGTGCGCGAGTGAATCAGCTTGGCCTCTTCGGCTGTGGCAGGGTCGAGGGCGCCATGAGGCAGCCCCAGAACCACCACGCCCAGCGCCAGCAGCGCCAGTTGCAAAGGCCAGGGAACCAGGGTGGGTGCGACCGCCAAGACCAGCGCGGCCAAGAAGGCGACCGGCACAAATGTTCTGCTTTCAACAGACCAGTTCATCGCTTCGTTAGTATAGCCAAAAACGGACGTTTGGGCAGTGAAAGAACCACTTTGAGTTTGTCTCTTATGCTGGATTGATCACTCAAAAATCGGATCAGTGCTTCAGGTGGCACCCGCTGATACAGTCGAAAAAACAGCTCCGGTGCCCGATCGGGATAATGACGCAGCACGCGAAGAAAAAGACGGTCCATCCAAGCCTGAAGCGGCGGCTCTGGCGGGTGCGCCAGGGGATCCAGGTGTTTATTCAGCGCCTCCGCGCAAGCGTTGGCCCAGTTTTGAATTCGCCAAAACCCGTAGCCGGTTGCAGCGCGTAATCCGCCAGCGCTGGTGCCAGCGTAGGCATAGCCCGATTCGCTGGCAAGACGCGGTGCCATGCCCATCGGCAGCTGACCTCGCTCAGTTCGATGAATCGGTGCATCCAGCCAGCCGCGCTGGCGCTTGAGTTCGTGTAGGTCGGCGTCCAGTACGGCCCAGTCCACTGGATGCGGTGCAAATCGAGTCAACTCAACCAGGGCCAGGTCTGCGCCAAAGGGCAGGCAGTAAGTAAACTTAAAGCCGTGCTCATCGCTTGCCATGTCGGTCATCAATTCCAGCCGATCTGGTTTAAATGCCGCTGGGTGCTCGATGACGTGCCCAATAAAGCACTGATGGAGTAAGCTGGTATTTAGCTGCTCTATGGGGGGTGGACGTGTATCGATCACCACCGGCGCGATGAATTGTCGTTGAGAGGCGGTTGCATGCCATTTTGAGTGGCTTTTCTCGCAACGCTCAATGGCTTCTCCCAGATAAAGACAAACACAATCCGATGCCTCGATACGTTCGGTGGCGAGCCGATAAAAATCAAGGCTTTCAATGCTTTGGTACGGTCGGTGGGGAGAATAGATGGACTGTTGCGGCTGACTTTCTAAGCCAAAGCACCAACGGGACCAACGGTGGCTGACCGCCTTTGCCCAACGATGATCATGAGATTGCCAAAAACTCCAGGTGCGGTCGTTTTTGTATTCCCGCCGAGGTTCGGCGATGGAGATGGTCAGTGAGGTGTTTTTTTCAATCAAAGCCACGGCCAATGACAGACCCGATAGGCCCCCGCCAATAATCAAAACATCACTTTCAATCGTCGGCTTCATGCCTGAGCTCATCAGGCCGCTTTTGTTTCATTGGCCCCATAGTGGTCGTCAAGGTGGCGATGCAAATTGGGATTGTGGACAGGACGGTGGGGTTTGAATCGATTGCGTAAGACATGGGCCGTGATGGCCAGGCCTGCCTTTTGAATTTTTCGTTGTTTTGAGACGATCGCGCGCCGATCCCATGAGCGATAATCGGCCCCAGCGATCAGTGTGCCGATGTCACGATAGACCTGAGCGGCCACCAAGATCCCCCAGCGGGCGCCGCGGGGCAAAAAGTAAAGGCCTTGCAGCCCACTGTAGTAGTACTCATCAGCCAAATAAAGCATTCGCCTCGTTGCCACCTTGAGCGTTTCGGCATGGACCGGAGACGGATCAAGAATATCGTCAGGGCGAAGCCCACCGGTCCACTCGGTCGGCAGATAGACCCGCCCAAGTTCCGCGTCCTCACCCACATCTCGAGCAATATTGGTCAATTGCATGGCGATGCCCAAGTCAATGGCGTAGGGCAGTGCCTGGGCATCTTTAACATCCAGGACAGAACACATCATCAACCCAACCGTCCCCGCCACTTGGTAGGCGTACTGGATTAATGCCCGCTCGTCGGGGATGGAGACGGGTGACAAGTCTTGCATTGCACCATCAATCAGTGCCAGCACCGGTGTCATGGGCATCGAGGTTTCTTCTGCCAATGCCAGCATTTGCGCACATCGCTCGTGAGCTGAAGCGCGAAGGCTCAAGTCTCGGCGCAGGCTCTGCAGCCGTTTTTTTGCCAGCTGCGGATCTTGAGTTTTGTCTGCTAAGTCATCGATGTAGCGGCAAAATGCATAGAGTTTGGCAGCCCGCAGGCGAAACGTCTTCCCAAGCAAATGACTGGCAAAGTGGAATGTCCGTCCATGCTCGGCCAAAATGGCCAATGGTTGTTCCACCATGTCAGGGGTTTTGTTGCTCATCGCGCTGGTTCCAGCAGATGATCAACCACTTTCGCTGAGCACAAAACACCCGGAAGCCCCGCGCCAGGGTGCGTGCCAGCGCCTGTAAGATACAAATTGTCCGGGCCTTCAGAGCGATTGTGAAAGCGAAACCAAGCCGACTGACTGAAGTAGGGAGAGATTGAGAACCCCGCGCCTTGAGGCGAGAGATAACGCTCCTCGAAATCTTCCGGGGTCATAAAAAAGTCTGCCTCGATGCAGTCTGTCAGGCCTGGCATCATTGTTTCCTCCAGAGCCTCGATCACGCGGCGACTTAACTGAGGGCCTTCCTTTTCCCAGTCCAACTCTGCCTCGAGGTTTGGAACTGGGACCAACGCGTAAAAGCTGTCGCAGCCCTCGGGCGCAAAACTGGGGTCTGTCGCTGTCGGTCGGTGTAGATAAATGGAGAAGTCCTCGGCCAATATTTTCTTTTTGAAGATGTCTTGTAAGAGCGTTTTGTAGCGCGGCCCCATCCAGATGGTGTGGTGAGCGACATCTGGATATTGTCTGCGTGTTCCAAAAAACAAGACAAACAGGCCCATTGATTTTTTGGCATGGCGCACTTTGAAGTGAGCCGACTTTTTAACAGACTCAGCAGGCAGCAACTCGCCATAGAGGTGCGCAGGATCTGCATTTGAAATCACACCATCGCATGCGATCTCACGTGTGTTGTGGTTGTCATCATACACTTTGATTCGGGTGATTGAGTTTCCACGGGTTTCGATTCTTTCCACAGTGGTGTTCAGCTCAACGCGAATTCCTTCCTCGTCCATCAGACGGGCCAGGCCATCAACCAAAGCGCCGGTGCCACCCATGGAAAAATGCACGCCATGGGCTTGTTCCAGGAAGTGGATCAGGCCGTAAATGCTTGTGGTATCAAAAGGATTGCCTCCCACCAGAAGCGGTTGGATCGAAAATGCCTGCCGGAGATAGTCGTTTTTGATTCTGCGGCAGACCATTTGCCAAACGGTGCGCCATGCGCCCAGTCGAATGAGGTGGGGGACTTGTTTGAACATGAACGCTGGGCTATGAAACGGAGCATCGGACAGCGCCGTGAAGCCGACATCGTATAGGCGCTTTGAGTCAGCTAGGAGCTTTTGATAATTGTTGACATCGTCAGGACTGAGACGACGGATCTCGTTGAGGGTGTCCTCCATGCTCCCGCCATAATCGAAATGCTCACCGTCGTTAAAGCGGAACCGATACCACGGCTTTAAAGGAACCAGCTCAATGTAGTCCTCCATTCGTTTGTCAAACAGCTCAAAAAGTTCTTGAAATAAAAAAGGCGCGGTAATGACTGTTGGTCCTGCATCGTGGCGGTAACCTCCACGCTCAAACACCTGCGCACGTCCACCCAGGCGCGGACACCGATCGATCAGGGTGACTTCATATCCTTTGGCGCGCGCCCGCAGCGCTGCTGCCATCCCACCAAATCCTGCGCCGATTACCACGAACTGTTTCATTGGTTGACTTGTCTCTCCGCTGACTGGGGCTCTTGGCCATCCACCTGATTGAGACGAATGGGGCTGTCTTGGCGATGTGGACTACGCCACCTTTAAGGATACCGCATGCTTGACACAAACTGTAGCTTGAGGGGTGTGATGGCCGCATCGATGAGGATGTGTGGTGTTGATTGAATCTTCTTGGCCAACACGGCAGGGGGGTGAATGCGCATAAAAAAACCCCGGCCAGGAACTGGCCGGGGTCTTTGACATCACGAAGGTGATGCTTGTGCTTTACAGGATCTGTGGATCCTTATGCAGCACCGCGCGATTTGCGCACAGCGATGGTGAAGATCAGCACACCAAAGGCAGCTTTCGCGATGATGTCGGCGGCTGTGTAGCCCACTTCGATCACGGCTTTGGCTGTGCCACCGTCCATTGGGACTGCGAACGGCAGGAAGTACACGACTGGGTAGAACGTCCAAGACAGGACGACAATCCAGCGTGCAGCGCTGACCAGACCACGCACCTCGGCGGGCTGGCTGTTAATGGAGTCGGACAGACCCACAAACAGGTTGTAGACGATGTACAAGAACGGAATCATGGACAAGACGCCCCACAGCATGCGGGTGCCGTCAATACCGCCAGAGACCTCACCTGGGTAGCCCAAGATGATCATCAATGCAGCTGCGCCACCGAGCGAGACACTCTTGCGAACGGTTTCTGACTTTGACAGACCCATCACCAAGATCAGCTCGATCAAGAGCAGAGGTACGGTCAACAGCCAGTCAACGTAACGGTAGGCAACGTTAAAAGCAACGCCAGTCGCGGTCACGGTTCCGTTCACCGCTTCATAAGCATCGCCCCAGCTGCCGAAGATTCGCCAGTAGTGATAACCTGCGATGAAGGTCACCAAGCCGGTGATGATCACTGCCGTTTTGTATTCCTTCGCGACTTGTGATAACCCCAGCCAGAAATACAAAGTGGCAGCAAAGAATGTTGCTACACCAAATGAGAACGAGTTGTAAATTAACTCGTATTGGCCAAATGTAAGTTCCATAAAACAATCTCCCGTTAACAGGCTTATTGTGAGCTGGGGATTCCGGATGACTTACGCGTAAAGTTGGAATCGCCAGTTGTCCAATTCGGCCCACGGATTCCGCGAACCTTGGTTGCACACGATACGCCTGTGACGCCAAAGTGTCAAGATTGGCTCAGCCGGGTGAATACGGGGGTTTTAATTTGGAAATCAACGAGTTATTGAAGAAAAAGCGCTCGCAGTTCGGGCGAATGTGAAAATTTTGTCGATATCTGCTCTGAAATCCCGCCATTATTGGCTTTTTGGGCCTTTCACAGGGCCATGGAAGCTACACTAGGCAGATGGTGGGTTGACGATGGGAATTGAGTGATGGAACAGACCGCAATTAAAAGTATTTTGGATGACCTGGAGTGCCGAATCGAGGCGCTGAGGGGGTATCTTTGACTACGATGGCAAGCGTGAACAGCTGGAGGAATTGACCCGCGAGCTGGAGCAACCAGACGTTTGGTCCAACCCTGAGCATGCCCAACGCCTGGGCAAGTCACGCGCTGACCTGGAGAAATCGGTCGAGGCGCAGTCGAGGGCAATCGAAGGCATAAAAGAGGCTTCAGAGCTGTTCAGTCTGGCTGTGTCTGAGGGGGATGCAGAAACGCTTCAAGCGGTCGCGGATGATCTGCAATCCATCGAGCAAACCGTTGCCGAGCTCGAGTTTCAACGAATGTTTTCCGGTGAGATGGATGACCGGCCCTGTTTTATTGATATCCAAGCAGGCTCAGGTGGCACCGAGGCTCAGGACTGGGCTGAAATGCTACTCCGAATGTATTTGCGCTGGGCAGAGCACCGGGGTTGGACGGTCGAGTTGGTGGAAGTCTCAGCAGGTGAGGTGGCCGGCATCAAAAGCGCCACGATTCGGGTTGAGGGGGAATTTGCTTACGGTTGGTGTCGGACAGAGATTGGGGTGCATCGACTGGTGAGAAAGTCACCCTTTGATTCCGGGAACCGACGCCACACGTCATTTGCCAGCGTATTTGTGTCTCCTGAAATTGATGACAGCATTGAGATCGATATCGATCCGTCCGATCTTCGCATTGACGTTTATCGTGCTTCGGGTGCGGGCGGGCAGCACGTCAACCGGACTGAATCAGCGGTTCGAATCACACACGAGCCCAGCGGTGTCGTGGTTCAGTGTCAAACCGATCGGTCACAACACAAAAACAAAGACCGGGCCATGGCGCAGTTGCGCGCTAAGCTCTATGAGCTGGAGATGCTCAAGCAGCGTGAGAAGGCTCAAGCCACCGAAGCTCAGAAAGCAGACATTGGTTGGGGAAGCCAGATCAGAAACTATGTGCTTGATCAATCTCGGATCAAAGACATCAGGACGGGTGTCGAACGCACCGACACCCAGAAAGTTTTAGACGGCGACTTGGATGAATTTATCCAAGCATCCCTTAAAATGGGGCTCGATTAGCGCCTGCCGCCATGCTGGCTTAGCCCAATTCCACGGACCATCTTCCCTATGAGTGACGACAATCAACCCAACCAAGACGACATCCCAGTCGACGATAATCACTTAATCGCTGAACGGCGCTCGAAGCTGCACCATTTGCGTGAACAGGCTGAAGGCCGACCGGTGTTTCCCAATGACTGGCGCTCGAGTGATGATGCGCAATCACTGCTGGATGCGTACGGTGATCCGGATCAGTATGATGCCGACGCGCTGGCCGCGATTGAAACAGAATTTTCTCTGGCCGGGCGAATAATGAGCCGACGCATCATGGGCAAGGCCAGCTTCTTTGATATTCAAGATGGATCGGGCGCTCGCATTCAGGTGTATGCCCGTCGGGACGATCTGCCGGCAGGTCAATACGCTGATTTTAAACACTGGGACATTGGCGACATTCTTGGCGTTCGAGGACGTTTGATGCGCACCAAAACAGGCGAGCTCAGTATCCATGCCAATCAATTGCGCCTGCTCACCAAATCGCTTCGTCCCTTGCCAGAAAAGTGGCATGGCCTGTCCGATCAACAAACCCGCTATCGGCGGCGGTATGTGGACTTAATTGTGAACCCCAAGGTCCGAGACACCTTTGAGCGGCGCTCGCGGGTGATTCGTGCAATCCGTGACTTTCTTGATGCACGAGGGTTTTTGGAAGTGGAGACGCCGATGATGCACTACATCCCCGGCGGCGCCACGGCGCGACCTTTCGTCACGCATCACAACGCGCTGGATTTGGATTTGTATCTTCGGGTGGCGCCTGAGCTGTATCTAAAGCGGCTGGTTGTCGGTGGTCTGGAGCGCGTGTATGAAATCAATCGAAACTTTCGAAATGAAGGCGTCTCCACACGGCATAACCCGGAGTTCACCATGCTTGAGTTTTACTGGGGACATGCCGATTATCGAGATTTGATGAACCTTACGGAGGCTTTGTTGGCCGATATTGCAGAGGTTTGTCAATCGGGCAGTGATGGCGTGATCCAGTACCAAGGTCACGTCATTGACCTCAAAGGACCTTATCAGCGCCAATCTATTGAAGCTGCAGTGGTTGAGCATTTTGATGAGCTGGAGGTCGATCAAACGCGCGATGAGGCCCGATTGAGGGCAGTGTGTGATGGCGTTGGGATTGACCATGATCCCGGTTGGGGCTGGGGGCAGTTGGTCATGGCTTTGTTTGAGCACGCCGTTGAACCCAATTTAATTCAGCCAACTTTTGTCGTGGGTTATCCAATTGAGGTCTCGCCTTTATCGAGGCGCAATGACGACGATCCTGAGTTGGCCGACCGGTTTGAGCTGTTCATCGCTGGGCGCGAGATTGCCAATGGCTTCTCTGAGCTCAATGATCCAGAAGATCAGGAGGCCCGGTTCCGTGCACAGGTTGAGGCCAAAGATGCCGGTGATGCCGAGGCCATGCATTTTGATCACGACTACATCCGAGCGCTTGAGTATGGGTTGCCGCCCACAGCCGGTGAGGGCATAGGCATTGACCGACTGGTCATGTTGTTGACGGACTCGCCGTCGATCAGAGATGTGCTGCTGTTCCCTTACCTTCGACCTGAGGCCAGCAGCGAAGAGTGATGCGCAATACTGCCGACGTTGTGGTGGTCGGGGCCGGTTGGGCTGGCTTGTCTGCTGCTCAAGCGCTCAGTCAAAGAGGGCGAGACGTGGTGGTGGTCGAAAAGTCCCGAGGACCAGGCGGCCGGTCTGCCACTCGGCGTGAGGCGGGTTGGGCCTTTGATCATGGGGCACAATACATGACCGCTGACTCAGCGCCGTTTCAAGAGCAACTGAGCCATTGGCGCGAGCTTGGACTGGTGGCCACGTGGACACCCCGCATCGCCGTCATTGGGCCCAGGCCCGACACACTGGGCACACCACGGCAGCCGAACGACCGGACCCGTTGGGTGGGTGTGCCAGGCAACAACGCTGTATTAAAGCACTTGGCTTCATCGCAGCGCGTGCTTTATCGGCATCGGGTTGATCAGATCAACCGCCTTGGGGATCGGTGGCAGATTGATGTGAGCATTGATCAGCAGACTCAGCGCTGGGAAGCCAAGCATTTGATTTTGACCGCGCCACCCCAACAAGCGGCCGCGTTGCTCGGTCATAATCATGAATTTTATGCCATGCTCACCGATCACCCGATGCGCCCGTGCTGGACGTTAATGTTGGGCTTCCGATCGGTACAAGCGTTGGACTGGGATGCGGCATTTGTCAATGAAGGTCCGCTGTCTTGGATTTGTCGACAAAGCTCAAAGCCCGGTCGCGACGGCGAGGCATGGGTGGTCCACGCGAGCGCCGATTGGTCGGAAGCGCATCTTGAAGATGAACCGACGGCGGTGGCGGAGGCCATGTGGAAGGCTTTTCAACAAGCGGGGAGATTGGGTGGAAGCTTGCCGGATGCGCATTTCCTTCATCGTTGGCGGTATGCCCAAAGCGCTCAAGCGCTCGATGTGGGTCACCTCTCAGATCCGGCCAACGGCTTGTGGATTGCGGGTGACTGGTGTCATGGCAACCGCGTGGAGGGCGCGTGGCTCAGTGGCCTGGAGGCTGCTCTATCGCTCGCTGACTGAGGGGAAATCCGGGCGAATGAGCCACTGAAAAGAGCTGGCATGCATCGGGGGTGAGACGCAGATAGGAGCCTTGGGCGGTATGCCAATCGCCCAGCACCCAACGCTCGAGCGCTGCACCATCCTTAGGGCGATGAGTGCCCAGTCGATGGGTGTGACCATGAATGAGACGGGTGACGCCGAGCGCTTCACAGTAGCGATCGACGGATTGTTGGTTGACGTCCATGATTTGTGGACGCTTCTTGGTCTGATGCGCGCCATATCGCTGGCTGCGATGGCGAGCCCAAGCCCGCAGTACTCGGCGGAGCCAGATGGGTAAGTTCAAGATTTTCGCTCGCCACTGGGGGTCTTGTGTTTTCTTTCGGAAGCGTTGATAGGCGTCATCATCCGTGCACAGTCGATCGCCGTGGATCAGCGCCGTGGGCGGATTGGTGTTGCGCAAAATGATGGGCTCGTCGACCCGCGTCATGCCAGCGCGCTCGCAGTAAGCATGTGCAAGAAGAAAGTCACGGTTGCCGGGCACGAAATAGATCGCTGTGCCACGCTCATGGCGTTGTCGCAGCGACTGGGCGACCGTCTCGGCGAGTTCATCAGTCGCATCATCACCCATCCATCCATCGAATAGGTCGCCAAGAATGATCAGCGTCGCCGCTGGTGAATCCTCCGCGGCCAAAAAGCTTAAAAAGGCCTGCACCGTGGCGGGGTCTTGGCGGCTCAGATGAACATCGGAGACCACATCAACGGGATACCGAGGCGTCAGCGGGGTCAATCAACCCTCTTCGCTTAATGTCACTTGTTCGATCACCACCGGTTCTATTGGGACGTCTTGATGGCCAGCTTTGGGGCCTGTGGCGACTTGACGAATGGCGTCAACCACCTCCATGCCATCGGTGACTCGCCCAAACACCGCATACCCCCATGCTTGTCCAGAATAGGTGCCTTGATGATCAAGAAAAGTGTTGTCTTGGACATTGATAAAGAATTGGGCGGTGGCGGAGTGTGGCGACATGGTTCGCGCCATGGCCAATGTGCCGCGGGTATTGCTCAGGCCGTTGTCGGCCTCATTGGTGATGGGTTCTTGCGTGGGCTTTTGTTGGAAGTCCAGATCAAACCCGCCCCCTTGAATCATAAAGTTGGGGATGACCCGGTGGAACAGCGTGTTGTTGTAGTGGCCGGATTCGACATATTGGATGAAGTTAGCAACGGACTGAGGTGCTTGGTCGGCAAAGAGCTCAAGTCTGATTGGCCCGTAGTTGGTCTGCATGATCACGGTGGGGTTGTCCTTTGGTATTTCAGTGGCGTTATCGGTACTCGTTTCAGTCTGTAGTGCAGCAGCGCTTGTCATCAATGCAAACGATGCGAAAGTTATCAGCCAGGTCATTGCTCGCATTTACATCGATCCTTATTTTGGTGGGTCAAACCACCCGTTGAAGCCGAGATTAAATGATACTCCAGATTGTCGACGGGCGGGTCGTGGCGTCGGGTGAGAAGCGGCTGCCAGGTCGTTTCGAGACTGGGAAATATGGTAAAATTAGGGATACTCCTGACAGGCGTTGCCCGGCTGAGCGGCCTTGGCGCGAAGCCCGAAAAAGTATATTAAAGTCAGGAACTTATAATAATTAGCAAAGCGAGCAATAGGACCCTCCAGATGGCAGAATTGGCACGAGAAGTGCTCCAGGTCAACCTGGAAGACGAGATGCGGCAATCTTACCTCGATTACGCCATGAGCGTCATCGTGGGTCGAGCGCTGCCCGATGTTCGAGATGGCCTGAAACCGGTTCATCGTCGCGTGCTTTATGCGATGCATGAGCTCGGCAATGACTACAACAAACCCTACAAAAAATCTGCTCGTGTCGTGGGTGATGTGATTGGTAAATATCACCCCCACGGTGATACCGCTGTGTATGACACGATCGTTCGAATGGCGCAACCTTTCTCCATGCGCTACATGCTGGTTGATGGACAAGGAAACTTTGGCTCAATCGATGGTGACTCGCCTGCGGCGATGCGCTACACCGAGGTGCGGATGGATCGGTTGGCCCATGAAATGCTCGCCGATATCGACAAGCAGACCGTCAATTTCATTCCCAATTACGACGAGTCAGAAAATGAACCGGTGGTTTTACCGACCCGCGTGCCCAACCTGTTGGTGAACGGGGCCTCCGGCATTGCTGTGGGCATGGCCACCAATATTCCGCCGCACAACCTCGGTGAAGTCATCGATGCTCTGTTGGCCTTGGTGGACCAACCGGATCTGGACATTGAGGGCATTATGGCGTACCTGCCAGGTCCAGATTTCCCGACCGCCGGAGTCATTAATGGCGTCGCTGGGATTCATGAGGCCTACCGCTCAGGGCGGGGCCGGGTTTACATCCGCGCGCGCTCACATGTTGAGAACGATGAAGGCTCAAACCGCAGCCGGATTGTGATCACGGAGCTGCCTTATCAAGTAAATAAGGCTCGGTTGCTGGAGAAAATTGCTGATTTGGTTCGTGCCAAGCGCATAGAGGGCATCTCAGAGCTTCGCGATGAGTCTGACAAAGACGGCATGCGAATGGTCATTGAGCTCAAGCGGGGCGAGGTTGCGGAGGTTGTTCTCAACAACCTGTATCAGTTGACACCTTTGCAAACGGTTTTTGGTATCAACATGGTGGCGTTGGTCGACGGTCAGCCCAAGCTTTTGAATATTCAAGAGATGCTTCAGGCATTTTTGGCGCACCGCCGGGAAGTGGTGACGCGTCGCAGTCTTTTCGAGCTCCGAAAAGCCAGGGAGCGCGCCCACATCTTGGAGGGTCTGACCGTCGCTCTGGCCAACCTCGATGAAGTCATTGCGTTGATCAAAGCTTCTCCAACGCCAGTTGAGGCCAGAGAGGCGCTGCAGGGCAAGCGTTGGGATGGCTCCATCGTGAAAGCGCTGCTCGGCCAGGCAGGGGCGGAATTGTCCCGCCCAGAAGATTTGGCGCCTGAATTTGGCCTCGGTGAGGGCGGCTATCAGCTGTCGCCAGCTCAGGCTCAGGCCATTCTTGACTTGCGCCTGCAAAAGCTTACCGGCCTGGAACAGGACAAGCTGTCCGATGAGTACAAAGAGATATTGGGCCAGATTCAAGAGCTGATGCGCATCCTCTCTGAGCCCGATGCGTTGATGCAAGTGATCAAAGATGAGCTGGCCGCGCTCAAGGGGCAATTTGGGGATTCCCGCCGATCAGAGATTGTAGAAACGCACCTCGATCTAAAGATGGAGGATCTCATCACGCCCGAGGATGTTGTCGTGACACTGTCGCACGCAGGTTATGCCAAATACCAGCCGCTGGGACGGTATCGGGCGCAGAAACGAGGCGGCCGAGGTCGAAGCGCTGCCAAGACCAAAGACGAGGATTTTGTTGAGAGCTTCTGGGTGACCAATACCCACGACACGCTATTGATCTTCACCAACGCAGGCAAAGTGTATAAGACCAAGGTTTATGAACTTCCGCTGGCGGGTCCGCAAAGCCGAGGTCGTCCGATGGTCAACCTACTTCCGTTGGATGAGGGCGAACGCATCAATGCCATTTTGCCGACTCGGGAATTCCCGCCAGATTGGTATGTGTTCTTCGCAACGCGGTCCGGTCGTGTGAAAAAGACAGCGCTCAGTGACTTTGCCAACATTCGAGCCAATGGGATTTGGGCAGTGTTGCTTGAAGATGACGATGAGCTTGTGAATGTTGCCTTTACTGACGGAACCCGTGATGTGCTGCTGTTTTCATCGGCAGGCAAAGCGATCCGATTCAATGAACAGGACGTGCGGCCAATGGGTCGACAAACCCGAGGCGTGACCGGCATCAAGCTGAAGCCGGGCCAGAGCGTGGTCTCCATGCTGGTGACCGATGACGAGGCCGGCGATGTGCTCTTTGGTACGGCACATGGCTATGGCAAACGAACCCAATTGGCTGAGTTTCCCGTTATTAAGCGAGGTGGTCAGGGGGTGATTGGCATCCAAGCCTCTGAACGCAACGGCGCTTTGGTGGCGGCGCTCTCTGTTCGAGATGACGATGACGTGATGCTGACCTCTAATGGGGGGACGCTTGTGCGGACCTCAGTATCGGAGATCTCAGTGCTCGGTCGAAACACACAAGGCGTGACATTGATTCGCCTTGGCCAGGATGAGCATTTGATCGGACTGGCAAGGGTGGCGGCATCTGATGACGATGAGCAAGCCGCTGAGCAAGACAACGTCTCAGACTCGATACCGGAAGACTGATTGAGGCCCCGCCCAATCAGGGCAACCAGTGGGTTGCTGCGAGCGCGTGAGGCGTGTTGACTTAATTCCTGTCTGTCAACTGGCCTTGGCGTAAGCGTCCAAAGGTGGGCACGTGCACACCAAATTCCTGTCGCCGTGCACGTTATCCACACGTGCCACGGTGGGGAAGAACTTATCGGCTTTTAACGCTTCCACTGGCCAGCCCGCCTGCTGGCGCGAATACACATGTGGCCAGTCATCGGCGGCCAGTTCGTCGATGGTGTGAGGCGCGTTCACCAGCGGGTTGTCGTCTGCCGGCCATTGACCTTGCGCCACCCAGTCGATTTCTTTTTTGATCGCGATCATCGCTTCAATAAAACGATCGAGTTCTTGTTTTGACTCGCTTTCGGTGGGCTCAATCATCAGTGTGCCCGACACCGGCCAGGACATGGTGGGTGCATGAAAGCCATAATCGATGAGTCGCTTGGCCACGTCTTCTTCGCTGATGCCCGCGTAGTCTTTGAATGGACGAAGGTCAACAATGCATTCATGCGCAATTCGATCGTTTCGTCCGGTATACAGAATCGTGTAGTGACCTTTGAGCTGTGTGGCAATGTAGTTGGCATTGAGAATGGCCACCTGTGTTGCGCGGGACAGGCCTTTGGGGCCCATTAACCGAATGTAGGCCCAGGAAATGGGTAAGATGCCCGCGCTGCCCCAGGGCGCGGCGGCAACCGCACCTTCGGTCTGGGCTTTCGTGCCCAATGCGCCGGTGAAATGGCCGGGGAGGTGTGGTGCCAGATGAGCCCGCACCCCAATCGGCCCAACGCCAGGCCCGCCACCACCATGTGGAATACAAAATGTCTTGTGTAGGTTTAAGTGGCACACATCCGCATAATCGGCGACTTGGGACCAGCCGACGACCGCGTTCGTGTTGGCGCCATCGAGGTAGACTTGCCCGCCTGCCTGTCGGACTTTTTCACAAATAGTAATGATGGACTCCTCGAACACGCCATGCGTCGATGGGTATGTCACCATCAGCGCGGCCAGATTGTCGCGATGCTGCTCAATCATTTGATCCAGATGATCTAAATCGACATTCCCTTGCTCGTCACACCGGATCACAACGATGTCCATTCCGGTCATTTGCGCGCTGGCAGGATTCGTGCCATGCGCTGACGACGGAATTAGGCAAATGTTTCGATGGTGTTCACCCCTGGCATGGTGCCAGCCTTTGATCGCCAGCAAGCCGGCATACTCCCCCTGAGAGCCGGCATTGGGCTGCAGGGATATTGCATCAAAGCCTGTGATCTGACACAGCCAATTCTCCAGCTGTGCAATGAGAGCATGATAGCCGCGTGCTTGCTCGTGGGGGCAAAAGGGGTGAACCTCGGCAAACTCGGGCCATGAGACGGGCAGCATCTCGGCAGTCGCATTAAGTTTCATGGTGCATGAGCCCAGCGGGATCATGGCATGCGCCAGACTGAGGTCCTTATTTTCAAGGCGCTTGAGATACCGAAGCATTTCGGTCTCCGAGTGGAAATTTTCGAACACCTCGTGAGTCATAAATGCACTTTCTCGCTTGAGGCTTTGCCCAAATCCCAGCGCATCGGGCGAGAGCGCAGCATCGAGATGCGTTGTCGACGCGGGATCGTCCGCGAATATCGAAAGTAGAGCATTGATGTGATCGGGGGTGGTGCACTCGTTGACCGATATGCCGATGGCTTCTGACCGATCGGTTCTGAGGTTGATGCCGGCATCGCAGGCGGCCTGGATGAGGGCGGCTCGCTTGGGTTCTTCAACGAGAACTGTCAGCGTATCAAAGAACGTCTCATTTTCCAGACGAAAGCCCGCCTGAGCCAATCCGGTTGCCAGAACTTGCGTCAAGCGATGAATTCTGCAGGCAATGGTCTTAAGGCCGTTTGGGCCATGATAGACGCCATAAAAACTTGCCATGACAGCCAACAGCGCCTGAGCAGTACAAATATTGCTCATCGCTTTTTCTCGGCGAATATGTTGCTCCCGAGTTTGCAGCGCCATTCGGAAGGCATTATTGCCGTGGCGGTCTTTGGAGACGCCAATGATTCGGCCGGGCACATTCCGGCGATACTCCTCGCGGGTGGCGAGGAAGGCCGCGTGCGGGCCGCCGAAGCCCATGGGGACACCAAACCGCTGCGCTGAACCCACCACGGCATCGGCGCCAAACTCACCGGGTGGTTTAAGCATCACCAGCGCCATTAAGTCGGTCGCCACAGACACCAGCGCATCGATGCTGTGTGCCTTGTCGATGATCGTGCTCAGATCCTCAATCTGGCCATTGTTGCCAGGATATTGAACAAACACCCCAAAGCACGCCTGAGTCTCAAGCGCATTGAGCAGGTCGTGGGTCACCTGAACATCCAGACCCAAGTGGGCGCCTCTTGTTTCAATGACATCAATCGTTTGGGGAAAGCAATTGGCATCAACCAAGAACACGTTGCTCTTGTTCTTTTTGTTCACGCGCTTGAGCATGGCCATGGCCTCTGCCGCCGCAGTGCCCTCATCCAGCAGGGAGGCGTTAGACAAAGGCATGCCCGTAAGGTCCATCACCATTTGCTGAAAGTTGAGCATGCCTTCCAACCGACCCTGCGCAATTTCGGCCTGATAGGGCGTGTAGGCGGTGTACCAGCCTGGATTTTCTAATACATTGCGCTGGATGACGGGTGGTGTGACCGTGGGGTGATAGCCAAGCCCAATCATCGAATGCTGGATGCTGTTTTGCTGCGCGATGTGTTTGAGCTCCTCGAGCATTTGGTGCTCATTGACTGGATCGGGGACGTCCAACTCGGAGCGCTGCAGGATCTGATCAGGCATGGTTTCCGCGATCAGCGTGTCCAGCGTGTCGGTGTCCACAGCCTCACACATGGCCTTGATGCTGGCATCATCGGGCCCAATGTGGCGCCGAACGAATGCATCTGGTTCGAGCAGTCCGTCAATTACAGCGTTGTTGTGCTCAGACATCCCATCTTCCTCGCAAATGGCATCAAATTAGGTAGTGATCTAGCAATAAAAAAGCGAACAGGGCCATCAAATAAATGATGGAGTAGCGGAACATCGGCATGGGCAATTTGTCGCTTTTTGTCACAACCAGTGCGACTGCATATCCCAAGAACCCCGCATTGAGGATGCTGGCACCTGCTAAGTAGGGCAGGCCGCTCATCCCAGTCAGCCACGGCAGCAATGTCACCAACCAAAGCATGATGGTATAAAAAAGTATCTGCCAGCGTGTGAACGCAACCCCGTGAGTCACCGGCAGCATGGGCACATCTGCCCGGGCGTAGTCATCCCGGCGGGCAATGGCCAGCGCCCAAAAGTGCGGAGGTGTCCAAACAAAAATGATTAAAAATAAAAGCAAGGCATGCGCATGCAGCTCACCGGTCATGGCTGTCCAGCCAAGCACAGGGGGAGCAGCGCCGGCTGCGCCTCCAATGACAATATTTTGTGGGGTGGCCCGCTTCAAAAATGCCGTATAGATCACCGCGTACCCCATCAAAGTCAAAAAGGTCAAGCCCGCGGTCAATGGATTGACAAAAGCAACGAGGATGGCCATCGCCACGGCCCCCAACGCCAACGCGAAGATCAAGACATCTTTCTCAGTCAGTTGGCCACGGGGCAGGGGGCGGTTTCGGGTGCGTGCCATCATCTCGTCGGCCTTGGCATCCAGAAGATGATTAATGGCCGCAGCGCTGGATGCGGCCATGCCGATGCCCAATGTCGCAAAAATGAGCGTGCCAAGCGGCAGCATGCCCGGTTGCGACAGCGCCATGCCAACCATCGCGGTGAACACAATGAGGCTGACCACCTTGAGTTTACACAGGCCCAGATAGAAGCTGAGCCGCTCACTCAAGCTTTGCTGAATCTCAATCGCTCGTGCGATCATTTAGACGGCATCCCAGCGATTGATGCTGCGCCCCGTTCGGTAGCTGAGGAACACCATTGACAAAACCAGCAAGGCGGCCACGCCGTTATGCGCCACGGCGACATAGAGGGGCAAACCGAGGACAACATTTAAAATGCCGAGTGTAATTTGTGCCCCCAGCAACCCGCCAACCAGTGTGGCAGGCACCCTTAGGCTGTGCACTTTCCATAAACGCCACAGCAGCCACCCAAAAATGGCGGTCACGATCACCGCGCCGACGCGGTGCGCCATATGGATTGCCACGCGAGCATTTTGATCGAGAATGCCCCCTTCGTAATCGACGCCCACGCCCCGCCAGAGTTTAAAGCCCTCTCGGTAGTTGCCCTCAGGCCACCACTGGCCCATGCAGGTCGGAAAGTCGGGGCAGGCCAAAGCGGCATAGTTGGTTGACACCCAGCCGCCCATGAGCAGTTGGGCAACGATGGCAATAAGCCCCAGTCGAACGGGCCATTTCAATCCACGCTCGGGCAGGGACGGCTTTGTCTGCGTCGTTCGCGTGGCCAGATACAGCCAGAACAAAAGAGCCACGGTCAGCATCCCACCGCCCAGGTGGGCCAGCACAATGGCGGGCTTGAGCAGCATCGTTACGGTCCACATGCCCAAAGCGGCCTGAAATGTAATCCAAGCCAAAATGGCACTGGGCAGGACAATCGGAAAAGACGGGTCCGACCGGCGTGCCCGCCAGGCAACGATGGTCAGAAACAGCACCAACAACCCAAGTGCCCCGGCTGCATACCGGTGGACCATTTCCCGGATGGCCTTGCCTGTCTCCACAGGCCGCTCCGCCCATCGAGCATTGGCCGCCAGTACCTGGTCTTCGGTTTTGGGCCAGGTGAGCTCTCCGTAGCAGCCGGGCCAATCAGGACAGCCCAGGCCGGCGTCGGTCAATCGAACCCAAGCCCCCAAGACGATGACAATGAGCGTCAAACCCACGGCAAACAGACTCATTTGGCTGTAACGTTCTTTCGTGATCATGTCGGCGTGTTTTGTCCTTACTCTACAATGTGGGCGGTCAGTTGCTTGGTCCGGCTTGGGTTTGTGTCCATGTCAGCAGTCGCCCCAAATCAATGCGGATATGGTCTGGGTCTTGCTCAGGGCGATAACGCATCATTATATTGGCCATGGGATCCATAATGAACCGCTCCCCACTCTTTGCTGGACGGGGCAGGTGACTGGCGAGCTTTGTTGCGGCTTCACCATCGATGACAACGAAGGCGTCAGACAAGGCTTCGATCTCATCGACGACATCATCACTCATGGGCGTTTCTTGAATCACCAAAAGGCCGATGTCTGTGACGTGTCGATCCTGCGCCAAACGAACCTGTCGAAGCCAGTACAGCGATTCTAGGCACGCCTCATCGCAGGCTGTCTGACGGTAGTACACCAGTTGCCACTGACCCTCCAGTGAGGCTGTTGAGACCGCATCGCCTGAAGCATCAACCACCTCCAATGGCGGCCATTCTATGACAGGAGAAATCAATTCGCCGTGATTTCGTGTGGCCCCTGGGCGCCAATCAACCCATTTGCTGTGCATCAGCGTTGCCAGAATAACGGGCACGCCAAATATGACAAATACGAGAACGATGGTTTGTTTATTCATGGCTCTTGGTCCGATAAAACCGGTAGCTTAAGCCCAGCCAGATCAAAAAAATGACACCGGCGATGGTGAACCACTGAAATGCGTACGCGGTGTGGCGGTCTGGGCCCATATTCACCTCTGGCCATGGGTCTTGGCTGAGGTGCGCGGGGTGATCGGGGTGGAGCAGCAAGATCTGTTCGAATACCTCGGGTCCAAACACGGTTTGAATCCGCCCCAAATCAAAATATGTCATCAGGTTAGGCCACTGCTCAGGATCCAGGGGGGCCGCCTGACCCAGTTGTAATCCCACCCGCGGTGGCGGGCTCAGTCGCCCCGTGATGGTCAGCGTCTGTTCGGGGGTTGAGTACTCTGGCCATTGCTGAGTGTGGCGATAGTACGGCTGCCAGCCTCGATTGACCATGACAATGGTTGATCCGCCGCTGAGTCTAAAAGGAACGAAAACGTGAACGCCGGGGTGGTTGTTGCGCGTTTGGTTGTCCAACAGGATGTGGCGTTGGGGGTCAAATCGACCAGTCAGTTCCACCTGAGAAAAAGGGGGCGCGGTCTGCATTTGTTGTGTGCTTGGAGAGACCAACATCGGTGCCTGCGCCCACTGCGTGAGCCGCGCTTGTTTGTAGTCTGCCCTCTGTTGTTGCCAAAAACCCAGCTGGATGCATGCCACTATGCAACCGATGGCGACCAGATGGGGCAACACTCGACCCACCATGGTGGTGAAGGTGATTGCCATCACGCAAAACCTTTATACTGACAGTTCAGCTTGTTCTGGAGATCCATCACTGTGCTCGGCAAAGTTTTCATCATCGGCGTCTTTTTGGCCATTCTCTACACGCTTGCATCCAGTTTTTATTACTTGGTGACAGACCGAGGCGAGGGCGATCGGGCTGTCCGGCGACTCAGCTGGCGTGTGGGGCTGTCTTTAGGATTGTTGGCGCTTTTGTGGGCAGGGTTCCAGTTTGGCGTCATTGAGCCCCAGGGCGTCAATCCCGTCCGCTACCCGTCCGCTACTGATTGAGCTGCTCGAGGGCTGCAAGCACAGACTCCGCGCTGGACACTTTAAATTCCCCAGGCGCTTCGACCATCAGCGATTGAATCTGTCCATCTTGGATAATCATCGCAAAACGCTGACACCTTTGGCCCATTCCAAAAGCACTGACATCCATGCCTAAGCCCATGGCTTCAGCGAAATCGCCATTGCCATCCGCGATCATGGTGATGCGGTCGTCAACTTTGGAAGCCGCCGCCCAAGCATGGACAACAAAAATATCATTGGCGGCCATGCAGACCACCTGGTCAACGCCGTGGCTTTTAATGTCGTCAATCCGCTCAATGAAGCCGGGCAGGTGCTGCGCCGAGCACGTTGGTGTGAATGCCCCTGGCGTTGCGAACAAGACCACCAGGCCTTGCCCCATCAACTCGTCTGCTTGAACAGGGGTGGGTCCGTTGGCGGTCATCGTCATGACCGGCGTGCTGGGTAGGCGTTGACCAATTTCAATCATCGTATGCGCTCACTCGTTTTCGGTGGGGTTGATATTGGAGTCGTCTTCAGGATCGACTTCAGGATCGAGTTCAGATTTTATTTGGACCACCACGCGCCCTTGGCTTTTTCCTTGCAAGAACGCGTCAAATCGCTCTGACAGGGCTTCGGGTGGGATGGTGTCTTGGTGGATCTGATCGAGGTGGCGCGGGCGCCACTCGTTCGCCAATTTGTGCCAGATGACGTCCCGGATAGGGCGAGGTGTGCCGGCAGAATTGATTCCAATGAGCGAGACGCCCCGGATGATAAAAGGCATCACGGTGGTGTTTAGTGCGATGTCACCCGCCATGCCGCAGGCGGCAATGTTGCCCCATGGCTGCGTGACGCGCGTTAGGCCGGCCAGCATGTCGCCGCCAACGTTGTCCAGTGCCCCGGCAAATTTCGCGCTGGCCAGCGGTGTCTCTGGCCAATACAGGCCATGACGGTCGATGCATTGCGCCGCGCCCAGCTCATGCAGCCACTCGAACGCATCGGGTTTTCCGGAGATCGCGCTGACGGTATAGCCGGCGGTTGAGAAAATATCCACCGCCAGAGAGCCCACGCCGCCAGTGGCGCCTGTAATGGCGATCGAGCCCATGTCCGGCGTTTGACCGTTGAGTTCCATTCGGTAAAGCGCCAAAGCCGCGGTGAAGCCAGCGGTTCCGATGATCATGGCCTCGTGTAAGGTCATCGACTTGGGCAAGGGAATGAGTTGCGCCGATTGCACCCGCAGATATTCGCTGTAGCCTCCATCATGCGTCTCAGAAAGTCCACTGCCGGTCATCAACACCCGATCGCCCGGCTGGAATGGAGCTTGCTCAGAGTGAACCACCACACCGGCCATGTCGATGCCGCCGTTGAGGGGGAAACGTCTCAGGATTTTTCCGCGGTTGGTTCCGGCCAGGGCGTCTTTGTAGTTGATGCTGGAGTAGTGGACCTCAACGATGACATCGCCATCTGTTTGCTCGTGGACCGTCTGCTCTTGCCACTGAGCACGGAACCCGTCTTCATCGTCGTTGATGCGAAACGCATGAAAGATGTCGGGTGCGGACATGGATGGCATTTCAACCCACTCAGTTGGCTTTGTGAATGGCGCGGCGATCCACCGCAAGCGCAGCCTCATGGACCGCTTCAGAAAGGGTGGGGTGCGCGTGAACAATGCGTGCCAAATCCTCACTGGATCCAGCAAACTCCATGGTCACTACGCATTCTCCAATAAGCTCGGAGGCCTGTGGGCCGATAATCTGGGCGCCTAACAAGCGATCGGTCTCAGCATCGGCCAGCAGTTTCACGTGTCCCGCGGCATCCCCCATCGCCAGGCCTCGACCTGTGGCAGCGAACGGGAAGCTGCCGCTGCGGTAGTCAATTCCAGCCGCCTGCAGGTCTTTTTCCGTGTGTCCCACCCAAGCGATCTCAGGATCCGTATAAATCACCCACGGCACAGTGTCGAGGTTGAAGTGGCCATGATGACCGGCAATGGTTTCTGCCACCGCGATGCCCTCCTCAGAGGCTTTATGCGCGAGCATCGGGCCGCGAACCAAGTCACCAATGGCCCAAACCTGCGGTGCGCTTGTTTGGCACTGCTCGTTGACATCAACTTGGCCTCGGTCCGTCAACGCAACGCCACAGTCTTCAGCCAGCAGCTCATCGCTGGCGGCGCGGCGTCCCACGGCCACCAGCAGCCGATCGAAGGTCGCCTCATGGTCTTTGTCACCCTCGGTGTAATTGACTTTGACTTTTGAGCGACTGACCTTTGCACCCGAGACTTTGGTGCCCAGCCGGATATCGAGACCTTGTTTTTTGAACTCACGCGCGGCTGCACGCGACATGTCGTCATCAACCACGGGTAAGAATGTCTCGGCCGCCTCGAACAAAGTGACCTCTGCACCCAATCGGCGCCACACGCTGCCCAGCTCCAACCCGATCACGCCAGCCCCAATCACCCCGAGTTTTTTGGGCGTATCGCCAAAGGCCAGGGCACCTTCATTGTCAACAATATACTTGTTATCAATGTCCACGCCGGGAATGGTGAATGGCACCGAGCCTGCGGCCAGGATCACGTGCTCTCCAGCAACGGTTTCAGTGCCCTCATGGGTGGTGACTTCAACAAGTCGATCAGCCAGCAGTCGACCTCGGCCATTGACAAAGCTGATTTTATTGGCTTTGAACAGCTGGATGAGGCCGCTGTTCAACTGCTTGACCACGCCTTGTTTGCGCTTAAGCATTTGCTCGACATCCATTTCCACGTCTTTCACACGGATGCCGTGGTCTTTGTAATCGTGTTGGATATGATGAAAATGCTTGGAGGAATCCAGCAGCGCTTTAGATGGCACGCACCCCACATTGAGGCAAGTGCCGCCAGGCGCGGGGCTGCCGTCATCGGACTGACGATCATCAATGAGCATCACGTTCATCTTAAGCTGTGCCGCTCGGATCGCAGCGGCGTATCCGCCGGGCCCGCCGCCGATGACCACGAGATCAAACTGTTTGTCTGGCGCCGATTCGGCCATGAAAAGCTCCTTGAGTTACAGATCCAGCAGCAAACGCGCAGGATCTTCGAGTGATTCTTTGATCGCGACCAAAAATTGGACGGCGTCTTTGCCATCAATGATGCGATGGTCATAAGACAGCGCGATGTACATCATGGGTCGGATCACCACCTCACCATCGATCGCAACGGGCCGTTCTTTGATCGTGTGCATGCCAAGAATCGCGCTTTGGGGCATGTTCAGCAACGGAGTCGACAGCAGTGAGCCAAACACACCGCCGTTGGTGATGGTGAATGTGCCTCCCTGCAAGTCCTCCAGGGCAATGGTGCCATTTCGAGCTTTCTCAGCATAGTCGGCAATGCCGGCCTCGATCTCGGCCAGGCCCATTGTTTGAGCATTTTTAAGCACGGGCACAATCAGGCCGCGCTCGGTCGACACCGCAATGCCCACGTCTTGATAGCCGTGATACACGACCTCGTCGCCATCGACTGAGGCGTTGACAACCGGATGTTTTTGAAGGGCTTCGCAGGCGGCTTTGACAAAGAACGACATGAACCCAAGCTTCACACCGTGACGCTGCAGGAAAGCGTCTTTGTGGCGCGCGCGGATATCCATCACAGCCTTAAGATCCACCTCATTAAAAGAGGTCAGAATCGCTGCGGTGTTTTGGGCATCTTTCATGCGCTCAGCAATCCGAGCACGCAGGCGCGACATCTTGACACGTTCGGCCGGTCGGGCGCCGCCGCCTTGAATGTGTTTGAGAACGTCACCTTTGGTGACGCGCCCACCGCGTCCGCTGCCCTGAACAGACTCAGGGTCAACGTCGTTCTCTGCCGCCACACGTCGCGCGGCCGGCGGCCAACCGTCACCCCCCTTTGCTTCGGGAGCCGGCGCTGGCGCAGGCTCAGCGGCGGCTTTTTCGTTGTCGTCGTCGGTGTTCGCTGGCGCATCCTTTGAGGGCTCGGTGTTCTCGGGGGCGCTGGCAGGGGCTTCGCCTTCTTCCATCAGGCCAATCTTTTGTCCTTCCGTGACGGTGGCGCCCTCGTCTTCGGTGATGTCTTTCAGCACGCCATCGGCAGGGGCAGGGACCTCGAGCACCACTTTGTCGGTCTCAAGATCGACCAGGTTCTCGTCCCGGGCGACGGCATCACCGGCCTTTTTATGCCATTTGGCAATGGTGGCATCACTGACCGACTCGGGCAGATTGGGGACCTTGATCTCTATGCTCATGCAGTTGCTCCTTCTCGATAACCCTGACCCAAGGTTAAGGCTTCGCTGACCAATTGTTTTTGTTGTTGCAGATGGATTTGGTAATAGCCCACCGCGGGAGAGGCTGAGGTTTCACGCCCAACGTACCAAAGCTGTTGGTTTTCACTAATGCAGGCTTGAATGTGATGCCTGATTTGGAACCAGGCCCCCTGGTTCATTGGTTCTTCTTGACACCAGACCACCTCGACGGCGTTGCTGTAACGTTTGAGCGTGCTTTGCAATTCCTCTCTGGGGAAGGGATAAAGCTGCTCAACCCTCACCAGCGCGATGTCATCAATGCCTTCCTCGGCTTGATGCGCCGCCAAGTCAAAGTAGACTTTTCCAGCGCAGAACACCACCCGTTTGACCGATTTGGGTTTGGGCTGAGTGGGGTCGTCGAGCACCAACTGAAATGTCCCGGAACTGAGCTCATCGAGGGTTGATGTCGATGATTTGTGCCGCAGCAGTGATTTTGGCGTCATCACCACCAAGGGTTTACGCAGCGGACGAATCATTTGTCTGCGAAGCATATGAAACATTTGCGCAGGCAGTGACGGTACGCAGACTTGAATGTTGTTGTGTGAGCATAACTGCATAAACCGCTCAAGCCGCGCGGATGAGTGCTCGGGTCCTTGGCCTTCATAGCCGTGAGGCAAAAACATCACCAGGCCGCACAAGCGACCCCATTTGGCTTCGCCGGAGGTGATGAATTGGTCAATCACAACCTGGGCGCCGTTGACAAAGTCACCGAACTGCGCCTCCCAAATCGTGAGCGTGTTCGGCTCGGCAGTCGCGTAACCATATTCAAAGCCTAAAACGGCTTCTTCAGACAACAACGAGTCGATGACGGTGACTTGATTGGGTTGCTCAGACAGTTCGGCCAGCGGAATTTTGACCTCGCCGGTGGATTGTTCGTGGAGGACGGCATGCCGATGAAAAAAAGTGCCTCGCCCCGAGTCTTGTCCCACCAAACGCAGGCCATAACCAC
>CAJXNL010000002.1 GCA_913057195.1 uncultured Wenzhouxiangella sp. | reverse complement strand
ATCGCCTGCCGATACGCAATGCGTGGTTGGCCACATCAGCCCGATGGAAGCGACCGATGTTGATGGCGTGATCGAAGCGGCCTTGGCCGGCCAGGTCAGCTGGGACGCGGCAGACGTACATGATCGAGCGGACGTTTTGGAGCGCATGGCCGATGCTTTGGAGGCGCATCGTATGGAGTTGATCGCGCTGTGTGCCCAAGAGGCCGGTAAGACTTTGCGCGATGGGGTTGCAGAAGTTCGAGAGGCGGCTGACTTTTGTCGCTATTACGCGGCCCAGGCGCGGGCGGGCATGGCTGAGCCGGTCGAGTTGCCTGGGCCCACCGGCGAGCACAATGTGTTGGCGTACCGTGGGCGCGGGCTTTTTGTCTGTATCAGCCCATGGAATTTTCCGCTGGCCATTTTTGTGGGTCAGGTCGCAGCGGCGTTGGTGACTGGCAATGCGGTGCTTGCTAAACCCGCCGAGCAAACCACTTTGATCGCCACTCGGGCCGTTGAGTTGTTTCACGCCAGCGGCGTGCCAAAAGACGTTTTGCATGCTGTGCCGGGCGATGGTGTGATGGGCCGGACGCTGACCGAGCATCCTGCGGTCTCTGGTGTGGCTTTTACCGGTTCAACGGCCACGGCGCGGTCGATCGCACAGACGTTGTTGGATCGGCCCAATGCCTCGTTGCCCACCTTAATCGCCGAGACGGGTGGTCAAAATGCGATGGTGGTGGATTCGTCAGCGTTGCCGGAGCAGGTGGTGGCCGATGTCATCAGCTCGGCTTTTTTAAGCGCAGGGCAACGTTGTTCCGCACTTCGGGTGTTGTGCCTGCAAGAGGACATTGCTGAAGGGATGATCGACATGCTCAAAGGGGCCATGGCTGAGCTCAACGTCGGCCTGCCCGATCAGCTGACCACAGACATTGGTCCGATCATCGATCTCGATCAAAAGAAAATGCTTGACGCGCACGCCGCGCGCTTAGCGTCCAATGCGCGCTGTGTCGCACAAGCGCCCCAGCCCGATGACTTGCCTCCTGGGCATTGGTGTGTTCCCAAAGCGTTTGTGATTGACTCGATCAACGACTTGGGTGAGGAAATCTTTGGGCCGGTGCTGCACATTGTGACCTACCGCGCCAAGGATTTGGATGCACTGATTGATCAAATTAATGCCACCGGTTATGGACTGACTTTAGGCATTCACAGCCGCATTGAAAAGACCCAAGACCACATTGCCCGTCGCGCGCGCGTCGGCAACTGCTATGTCAATCGCAACATGACCGGCGCGGTGGTCGGGGTGCAACCCTTTGGTGGTGAGGGGTTGTCAGGGACCGGGCCCAAGGCGGGTGGGCCGAACTACCTGAATCGCTTTGTGGTCGAGCGCGTGCGGACCACCAACACAGCGGCTGTCGGCGGCAATGCCTCACTGCTTGCGTTGTCGGATGATTAGATGTACGAAGCGTTTTATCAGCTGACACAGCGACCATTTTCCATTACCCCAGACCCGCGGTTTGTTTATTTGACCGCGCGGCACCAAGAGGCTTTGGCACATTTGCTGTACGGCTTTGGCAGCGGTGGCCAAGGGGGGTTTGTCCAGCTGACAGGTGAGGTGGGGACCGGCAAAACAACCCTGTGTCGGCTCGCGCTGGAGCAAGCACCCGACAAAACGCGCGTTGCCTTGATCCTCAATCCCATGTTGGGCCCGCGCGAGCTATTGGAGGCGATCTGCGATGAGCTGCAGATCGACCATCAGGCGCAGTCTGGACAAGGAATTCTCAAAATCCATGGCGCTTTGAATCGGTACTTGCTGGAGGCCCACGCGCGGGGTGAGCGCGTGGTCCTGATCATCGATGAGGCCCAAAACTTAAGTCGCGATGCGCTGGAGCAAGTGCGGTTACTGACCAACTTAGAGACCTCGACCGATAAGCTTTTGCAGATTATCTTGATTGGTCAGCCTGAGCTTCGTGATGTGCTCAAAAGACGCCACCTCAGACAGTTGGCCCAGCGGATCACCGCGCGTTATCACTTGGATGCACTGACTCAGGATGAGACACATCACTACATTCATCACCGGCTTCGCGTGGCGGGGGCCGAGCATTGTCCATTCTCAGATGCGGCCATCGATGCCATCCATGCCCAATCGGGCGGCGTGCCCAGGTTGATCAACATCATCGCCGACCGGGCGCTTTTGGCGGGGTATTCGATGGACCAGACAAGCATTGATGCGCCTTTGGTTTTGCAAGCCGCCGAGGAGGTGGCCGGTGAGCATATCGAGCAAAAGGCATCTCCGTTGCGAGGGGCATTGGCTGTTGGCTCGGTGGTGCTGTTGATGGCCCTTGGCTTGGGCTTGGCAGGGCTGATGGCACGAATCGATCCATTCGATGCCTCCAGCGCCCAGCCCATGTGGCAACAAGCGATTGAAGCCGCCCCGGCTGAGCAAGCCTGGCAAGAACTGGCGACGCTGTGGGCAGAGCTGGATGCGGCCAGTATCGACACCGCTTGTGACACCCCACGCGCCGAAGTCCAAAACCGCACGGCATGTTTGTTGGTTGAGGGCGATTGGTCGGCGGTGAGTGCGTTGAACCTGCCGGTGGTGATTCAGCTCACCGGGCCACCGATGTCGCACGTGTTGTTGGTGGGCTTGAGTGATGTTGAAGCCATTGTCCAACACCGAGGGCAGCGCCACTCGGTGGCTTTGACCCGGCTGGATCGTTTGTGGGCGGGACGGTTTTTTGTTGTTTGGCCCGACGATGGGTCTCGACTGTCGCCGGGAGAGTCAGATCCGATCATCAGCGCGGTGAAAGGCTTGGCTGCAGCGCAATCCAGCCAGCCTTGGCAGGGGGATTTGAATGACACATTCGATGCGTCCTTTGCCCAATGGCTCATGGCTTTTCAGCGTCGTCAAGGCATTGCCAGCGATGGCATCATTGGTCCGGTGACGCGACTGCATTTGGGTTACCCGCAGGCGCAAAGGGGCGCTCCGGATTCCATTACGCAGGGCACGATGGAGCGGTAACGGCCATGTCTTTTATCCTTGATGCTTTAAAAAAATCGGACGCCAAGCGGCGGGCGGGTGACCGACCCACGCTGGCCGCGCCACCGCCACCCACCCCATACGCGCGGCCATCGCGCACCCTGACCTTGTCCAGGGCAGTGGGCGTCACAAGCCTCATCGTGCTGTCTGTGGCGGCCGCCGCGGTCGTTTGGTGGGGCCTTCGGCCCGACGCGGCTGAGGATGCCCGCCCACCGGTGGCTGAGCGCAGCGACGATGTCGCACCTGCCGAGCCAACGGAGCTCACATCGGAAGCGATGATGGCATCCTCATCCCCCAAGCCAACAGCCCCAGTCAGCCCGCCGCCTGCAGCGGCCACAACGTTGGCGAGTGCCGCGCAAGACCCAGCGCCTGATCGCTCAACGAACCCGCCTCAGACAGAAGATCCATCGGCGTCGTCTGATCAGACGGTGAGGCCACCGACCGACACAGCGTCTCAGGAGGTCGACAATGCGCGGGTGGCCGAAGCGTTGGCTGAGATTCCGCTTCCCGAGGCGTTTGAAGACGGGGGCGAGTCCGCGGCTCCTGAGGAGCCTCGCACAAATGGGGCGCCTGCAGCCGAGGGCGCCAGCGTCGAGGAATCATCCGGCGCGTGGGCGCCTGAGGAGCCGGATTATCTGCAGTATTGGGAGCTGCCGGTGTCGGTGCGTCAGTCGCTGCCTTCTTTGAGATTAAATGTTCATGTCTATGCCGATTTGCCTGAGAATCGGTTTGTGTTGATCAACGGACGACGTTTGCAACAGGGTGATGTCTTTCACACCAGCGGTTTGCGATTGGCAGAAATTCGCCCCGAAGGCGCGCTGATTGATTTCAACGATTATCGGTTTTTGCTCAGCCAATGAAGCGGGCGACGGTTCCATGGGGGGTGGGCATGATTTTGGCGGCGTGGTGCGCGGTGGGGTTGAGCGATCATGTTGGCCATAACGGTGCTTGGTATCGTTGGCTCAGTGGGTGGGCGCTGACATCGCCCGAGACCCTGTCCGGTCATGGGTCCTCACTTGGGTCCTTGAGTGGGCTGCTCCATGCTTTCAGCGCACAGTTTTTTCATGTTGACGGCGTTCACTTACTGGGCAACGCGGCCTATTTTTTGGTGTTTGGGACACAACTTGAGCGCATTGTCGGTGGCACGACGTTGGTGTTGAGCACACTATTGATGGGCACTGTGGCGATGGCGGTGACAACGCTGAATTGGGCTCACTCAGACGCTGTGTTGATCGGTGCCAGCGGGGCGGTGTCTGGTGTGCTCGGGCTTTTGCTGGTGCTGAAACCGGCCGATAAAATGGGGTTTTGGCTGCCGTTGGGTCTGGTGCCTCAATTCGTGGTGGTCCCCACCGGGGTGATCATTGCCTCGTGGTTAATGGTCCAGTTGATTTTTGTGGGCCACGCCCCCACTGTTGCAACCACAACGGCGATGGTTCATTTGGTTGGCTTTATGACCGGGGTGGCGCTGGGGTCGGTCGGTCGATGGATGATGGGCAGTGGCAAACGCAGACGAAGTCAAAAGGCGTGATGAATGTACAAAGTGATTTTTCACAACAACGAGCAAGTTTATGAGGTCTTTTGCCAGCGCGTCAGCGGGGCTGAATTCTCATATGGGTTTGTTGAACTGTCGGATTTCGTCTTTGAATCGTCGCATGAATTGGTGGTCGATCCCACCGAGGAGCGGCTCAAAGAGGAGTTCGCTGATGTTGAATCAATGAGCGTGCCGATGCATGCCATTATTCGCGTCGAAAAGGTCAAAAAACGAGGCCAGAGTGTGATCCGTGATGGCCGCGCCGGCGAAAAAGTCACCGCGTTGCCGATTGATAAACCGCGCTCCAAGCGCTGATCAGTCCTGGTTGAACACCGCCGCTTGGTCACTCGCTACAGCGATGGCCGCAACGATGGTGGGTGACGGCGAGGGATGGCCTGTGCTATCTTCACTTCGGCCCGACGTGACAGGATCAACCCCGTGGTTCAATCTCGCCGATACTGTATTTGCAGCCAATGGCTAGGACGTGGTCTTGCTACCGCATTGATTATGATCGCCTCGTCGGTGGCCACTGCCCAGCATGATCGGCATGATTTTGATGCGCAGACCGCGTTTTGGAATCAACTCAGCGCACTGTGCGGCAATGCGTTTGCGGGTGAGCTGGTGACGTATGAGCCGGTTGAAGATGCCCGCTGGGTTGGGCAGCCCATGACAATCCACGTGCGAGACTGCAGTTCGCAGCAGCTGAAGATCCCACTGATGGTGGGCGATGATCGTTCCAGGACATGGGTGCTGACTCGGCGAGCCAATGGCTTGGAGCTCAAGCACATTCATCGACATGCCAATGGCGAAGAGGACGCGGTGAGTTGGTATGGGGGACAAACCCACGATGGCGGTACCCATCAAAGGCAGGCTTTTGTCGCCGATGGCTATTCAAAATCGCTTTTTTATGCTCAAGGACTCGATGTGTCCGTCGACAACATTTGGTATCTGGCCATCGATGACGGCCAATCACTGACCTATGGGCTGACACGGCCCGACCGCCACTTCAGCGTCAAGTTTGATTTGACTGAGTCGGTGGACACACCACCCATGGCTTGGGGACACACACCATGAACACTGCAGCACAATCGACAAAGACCACCCCACTTGAGCGAGCCCTCAACGGCATTGAACGCGTTGGAAACAAATTGCCGGACCCGGCGGTGCTGTTTTTTATCTTGCTGATTGTGACCTGGGGGCTGTCGTGGTTGTTGTCAGGCATCGAGTTTGGGGCGATTCACCCACAAACCGGAGAGCCCATCCAAATCATCAACCAGTTGGCAGGGGCTCAAATGGCCGAGTTTCTCTCCAACATGGTTCGCACCTTTGTTTTGTTTGCGCCGTTGGGCGTGGTGTTGGTGGCCATGCTGGGTGTTGGCGTCGCTGAGCACACAGGCTTTATCAACGCGGCTTTAAGAAAGACCCTCTCTGTGAACATCCTGGGCATGAGCTCAACGGCGGTATTGGCCCCGCTGGTGACGTTTGTTGGTGTAATGAGCTCGACAGCGGTGGATGCCGGTTATGTGGTGGTGATCCCACTGGGGGCCGTGATGTTTTACGCCGCGGGTCGGCATCCGTTGGCCGGGGTGGCGGCGGCATTTGCGGGGGTCTCGGGTGGCTTCTCAGCCAACTTTATTCCATCGGCGTTGGATCCCATGCTCGCCGCCATCACGCAAGAAGCCGCTCAGGTCATCGAGCCGGGGCTGATGGTGAATCCACTCTCGAATTGGTTTTTCATGTCCGCGTCCTGCCTGGTGGTTGTTGCCGCCTCGTGGTGGTTGACCGATCGGGTCATCGAGCCGCGTCTACAAAAAGAGACGCCCATTGACGCAGACACCTCGGATTTGCCCACGATGGAACCGCTTCAGGCGACCGAGCTGCGCGCCCTGCGGTGGGCTGGAATCACCATTGTGATTCTGGCGAGCCTGCTGGTGGCCGTCGCGTACCCCGAATCATCACCGCTTCGAGATGAGCAGGGGCAGCTGGGGTCTTTCAGTTCTCCGATGATGCTGTCGATCGTGCCGTTTATTTTGATCTTTTTTATGGTGCCAGGCATTGTTTATGGTTATGTGGCCAAAACAATCGAGTCGCACCGCGATGTGATTGAAGGCATGTCCAAGTCCATGTCATCGATGGGCTATTACATCGTGATGGCATTTTTCGCCGCACAGTTTATTGCCGCATTTGGTCAATCCAACATCGGGCTGTTGTTGGCAATGAATGGCGCCAGTGTCTTGGAGGCGATGGCCCTGCCGGCCCAGTTGACCATCATTGGGATTTTATTTTTGACTGTTTTTGTGAACATATTTGTCGGCTCTGCTTCAGCGAAGTGGTTGATCATTGCCCCGATTTTTGTGCCGATGCTGATGCAGTTGGGCATTTCACCTGAGTTGACGCAGGCCGCCTATCGCATTGGTGACTCGTCTTCGAACATTATCACGCCGCTGCTGCCGTACTTTCCTTTGGTGGTGGTGTTTTGTAAGCGTTACTTCACGGGCGCAGGCATTGGGACCCTCATCTCCTTGATGTTGCCGTACTCGGTGGTGTTGTTTGCCGTGTGGACTGTCACATTGATGGTGTTTTGGTTGCTGGGGGTGCCTTTGGGGCTCCAGGCGGGCTACGCTTATCCTGCCACCTAAGGTTCGGCAGGCGATCGCTGGATGTCTAGCCACTCACCGGGGTCGGTGGGCTGGCCTCGGTGGCGAAGCTCAAAGTACATGCCTGCACCATTGGGCAGTGGGTCTCGACCGGGACGGCTGGCCATGCCGATGCGCGCTCCCATCCGAACCCAATCGCCCACTTCATAGAATAGGCGCTCGTTGTGCGCATATAAACTCAACAGTTCGTCTTGATGATCCACAATCAGCAATAGCCCATAGCCCCTGAGCCAATCGGCATAGACGACCCGCCCGGGTGCCACCGCGTGAACGGGGGCGGGCTCGTCGGTTGCAATCAGCCACCCACGCCAGCGCGCATCATTTTGGCGGCGCTGGCCAAAGCGTTTGATAATTTCGCCCACCACCGGCATCGGCAGGGCGCCTTTTAATGCCGTCACAGGTGGGCGGTCTTCGTCCAACTGAGGGTCAGGCGCCGCGGCCTCGGCCGTTCTGAGCACCTCCGCCAGGCGCTGCTCGTCCTCTCTCAGTGAATCAAGCTGGTCGGCATCGGATTGAATCCGCGTGCTTAACGCTTCTAAATCCGCCTGCCGCTGTTGGTCAAGGGTTTCAAGTCTTGCCAATCGCTGACTTTGTTCTGCTTTGAGTTCATCCAGCCGATCAAGGCTGGCGTTGATGTTGGCTTGCGCCGCCTGAGCCGCGGCAATGTTGTTTTCAATTTGGGTGAGTTGCTTGGCGGTGTGTTGGCTTAAAAGGCGGTGATACGCCAATAAACGCGCCGCACGCGCGGGGTCGGTTTGATTGAATAACGCTTTTAGGCCACTGTTGTTTGCCAATGGGTAGCCTCGAATGAGCAGGTCAGTCAAGGTCACGAGGCCTTGGCGGGCTTGTGCATCCAGCTCACTTTGGCGTTTGCGCAAAGTCTCCAGCTGCTGTTGCAGCTGCGTTTGTTCATTGGCTGCTGCATCGATGGCATTCTGGGTGCGGCCCAGGGCCTTTTGGGTTTGCGCCAGTTGCGCGAGCAGCTCATCGCGCGCGGCGAGCTCTTGATCCAGCTGAGCCTGCAGCTTCGCCATCTCCGATCGCAGTTGCGCCAACTGTTGTTCGGTGGGATCGGCCGTTGCGACCTGCCATGGCAGCGGCGCGAGGAGTGCGCCCACCACCAGCCATGCACCCAGCGTCTTTCGCATGCGCGCCTATGCTGTGTGCACCGATTCCAGCAGTGGCTGGCCGGTCATTTCATCAGGCACCCGTAAATTCAGAAGCGTCAGCAGGGTGGGTGCGATGTCTCGAAGCGTGCCGGTGGCTTGCAGCGACCAGGCTCTCGGCCCCACATAGATCAAAGGCACCGTGTTCACCGTATGCGCGGTGTGGGCGCCTTGTGTGCTGGGATCGAGCATTTGTTCTGCATTGCCGTGATCGGCGGTGATGATGACTTCACCGCCGACCTCAGCGAGCGCATCGACCACTTGCCCGATGACCTGATCGACCGCCTCAACCGCCTGGATGGCGGCGCTGAGATCACCCGTGTGACCCACCATGTCCGGATTGGCGACGTTTGCCACAATCAAATCGTATTGCTGCCCGGCGATGGCTTCTGCCAAAGCGCTGGCCAGCGCGGGGGCGCTCATTTCTGGTTTCAGATCGTACGTTGCGACTTTGGGTGAGGGGATCAAAACGCGCGTCTCACCGTCGAATACGGTCTCGTCCCCGCCGTTGAAAAAGTAGGTCACGTGAGCATACTTTTCTGTCTCGGCGATCCGAAGTTGAGTCAGACCCGCGCGGGAGACCGTCTCGCCCAGCCCATGCTTGAGCGTTTGCGGTGGAAACGCCACTGGGCAGTGGAGCGTGGGGGCATACTCGGTCATGGTGACCAGCGTCTCTAAACGGGTGTCGTTGTCCCGACTGAACTCGGTGAAGCGTTGCTCAATTAAAGCATGCGCAAGCTGACGGGCGCGGTCGGAGCGAAAGTTGATGAAGATGCCCGCGTCATGAGCGCCAAATGGGGCGCCTGTGCCGATGGTGGTGGGCGTGATGAACTCATCGGTCTCGCCCCGCGCGTAAGCGGCCTCAACGGCCTCAATCGCGGAGTTTGCTTGATGGGGGGCGTCGGCCAGCGCCATCGCGCGCCATGCTTGTTCTGTTCGCTCGAAACGGCGATCGCGGTCCATGGCAAAGTAACGCCCCGACAGGCTGGCCACTGAGACTCGATTTGGGGTCAACATCGGCGCCAATCGCTCCAAGGACGCCAGCGCAGATTGAGGCGCCACATCGCGCCCGTCGGTAAATAAGTGCAGGGCAATCTGTGGGGCATCGTGACTCAACGCCAGCTCAATGGCCGCAAACAAATGGTCCTCGTGGCTGTGTACGCCCCCGGGCGACATCAAAGCAAACAGGTGCAGCGTGGTGTGAGTGGATCGGGCATGCTCAATGGCCGACAGCAGGGCAGCGTTGGTTTGAAAAGTGCCGTCGGTGATGGCCTGGCTGATGCGCGTGAAGTCTTGGTAGACCACCCGACCCGCGCCAATGTTCATATGCCCCACTTCAGAATTGCCCATCTGATGCTCTGGCAATCCGACGGCCAATCCATGCGTGGTCAACTGACAAACCGGCCGGTCGTCAACAAGGGCATCCCAGCGGGGCGTGTGCGCACAGGTGATGGCGTTGTCGGGTGCGGCTTGGCGCTGTCCCCAACCGTCGAGAATCAATAGGACAACAGGTTTCGGGGTGGGCATACACTCAGTCCTTGATCGACATGCGCCTCATTATCCCACAGACACTCTCAGGTGTTCGATGTGCTGGCATCAGGGTTTGAGATGAACGATAATGGCCGGATTGACTTGGAGGCATCGAGGCCGAAGCAATGAATCAGTGGTTTGAATTTCTGGCCGACAATCTGCTGTTGAGCGGTTTATTTGTGGTCGTGCTCGTGGCCTGGATCGCTTGGGAGGTTTCGCGGTTGACGCGGAAGTGGCAAGAGGTCGATACCTTGGGTGCAGTGCGTTTTATTAATCAACAAGATCCACTGATTGTGGATGTCTCAAACAGCACCGATTTCCAGAAAAGTCACATTGCCGGTGCTGTTCATCTGCCGCCATCGAAATTGACCAGCGGCAGCCAAGCGTTAACCAAGGAGTTGAATCGCCCGGTGCTGGTCTATTGTCGAAGCGGGCAGGTCTCCGCCCAAATGGCCAACAAGCTCGTTAAGCTGGGCTTTGAGGACGTCAAGATGCTCAGCGGTGGGCTGGCGCAGTGGGAGAGCGACAAGCAGCCGGTGTCGCAAGGCAAGTCAAAACCCAAAAAAGCCGATAAAAAGGGCGGCAAAAAGAAAGACGATAATTAATTAAATCAATCACCTAGACGGAAGTTCTTAGAAATGACTGAAGAAAAAGACAACGCCGCACAAGGTGCGGCCAACGGCGCCGAAGCCGCGCCTCACATGGCGCTGCAGCACATTTATCTAAAAGACGCCTCGTTTGAAGCCAAATCGCCGCATGAACTTGACCAAGCCACGGGGCAGCCTGATGTCAATTTGAACTTGGCTCAGCGCACCACTGACATGGGCGATGGCCGCTGGGAGGTCATCTTGACCGTGACCGTCACGGCGAAAGATGGCGAAAAAACGGTCTTCGTGTCTGAAGTACAGTACGGCGGATTATTCCAGTTCCAGGGCTTCACCGATGAGCAGATGCCCTATGCCATCAATGTGCTTTGTCCGAACGTTCTCTACCCGTACAACCGCGCCAAAATCGCCGATTTGGTCAATGCCGGCGGGTTCATGATGCCGCCCATGCAGCCGATCAATTTTGAGACGGTCTTTCGCCAGCGGTTGGCTGAATCGCAAGCGAAGGCAGAACAAAGCGACGCCCCCACCCAGTAATGCCGCAGATGAGTGATTCGCCGCTGGCGGTGCTTGGGGGCGGTGCGTGGGGGACAGCGCTGGCCTTGCAGCTGGCCCGGCTGGGTCACTCGGTGCACCTGTGGGTGCGCTCTGTTGAGCATGCCGAGACGATTCAGCGTGATCGCGTCAACGCCCGCTATTTGCCCGATGTCAAGCTGCCTGATCAGATCATGGTCACCGCGGATATGGCCATCGCGGTGGACTCGGCGGCGGATGTGCTGCTGGCCACGCCCAGCCATGCCTTTGGCCCGACCCTGACCCAGCTGTTGCCCCTGCTTCGGCCCGAGGCGGGCCTGGCGTGGGCGTGTAAAGGCTTTGAACCTGAAACGGGGCGGTTTTTGCACGAGGTGGCTCAGTCCATGGGGGGCGATCAGCGGCCCATGGCGTTGATCAGTGGGCCGTCATTTGCCCATGAAGTGGCGCGCGGTTTGCCCACTGCGGTGACGGTGGCCGCCAGCGATGCCACGTTTGGTGCGCTGTGGGCCAGCCGGCTGCATGGCGAGGCTTTCAGGGCGTACTACACCGACGATTTAATTGGTGCGGAATTGGGTGGCGCGCTCAAAAATGTCATCGCCGTGGCGTGCGGGCTGGCGGATGGGTTGGGGTTGGGTTTGAACACCCGAGCGGCATTGATCACCCGCGGTTTGGCTGAAATGATCCGCTTGGGTGAAGCGCTGGGCGCGCAGACCAAGACCCTAATTGGGCTGGCAGGGGTGGGGGATTTGGTGCTCACCTGCACCGGCGATCTGTCCAGGAATCGGCGCTTTGGGCTGATGGTGGGTGGCGGGCAGGGCGTGGACGAAGCGCTTGCCGAGATCGGGCAGGTGGTTGAAGGCGTGAACACCGCCCAAGAGGCCATGCGCCTGGCCGATCGCTGCGGAGTCGACATGCCGATCACCGAACAAGTCCACGGGATTGTGCACCGAGGCTGGCGCCCAGCCAAAGGCGTTGAGGTCCTGCTTGATCGCGCTCAAAAACCCGAATAACACTATTTCATTCCTAATTGAGTCGCCCGACTTGATTCTTCACATCGTTGTCAGTAGAGTAGGTGCGTAGCACAAGATATTGTGTTGCCCCAGGAAGATATACACAACAGGTTGTGGATGAGCGCATGCATAACCTGTGGATAACCATTGTCGCAACAGCATAATCAAGAGGTTAGGGCATGAGTGTTTCAGCAGAGGCCTTGTCAGCAGCGCTCCCAGAGATCGACTTCCAAGAAGCGTCATTGGACATTTGGGACAAAAAGTACCGTCTGAAGTCCAAGACCGCCGAAGTCATTGATGAGGACATCGATGCGACTTATCAACGCGTGGCTCGGGCTTTGGCCGATGTTGAGGCCACTGAAGCGCTCAAAGAGCGCTGGTATAACGAATTTTTGTGGGCGCTGAGACGCGGCGCGATACCCGCTGGGCGGATCACCTCAAATGCGGGCGCTCAGGCGCACAAGCCAGCCACCTCAACGATCAACTGCACCGTCTCGGGCACCATCGAAGATTCCATGAATGACATTTTGGACAAGGTTCACGAAGCGGGCTTAACCCTCAAAGCGGGATGTGGCATTGGGTATGAGTTCTCGACGCTGAGGCCGAAAGGCGCGTATGTCTCCGGCGCGGGCGCGTACACTTCAGGCCCGCTGTCTTTTATGGACATCTATGACCGGATGTGTTTCACAGTGTCTTCAGCGGGAGGTCGCCGGGGCGCACAGATGGCGACTTTTGATGTGTCGCACCCCGATGTCATGGAGTTCATTCGTGCCAAGCGCGAAGATGGCGTGCTTCGCCAATTCAACTGCTCGTTGTTGATCACCGACGACTTTGTCCAGGCGGTTCAAGACGACGCCGACTGGCCTTTGGTTTTTCCTGTTTTGGAAAAAGAGGCCAAAGACGTTGACATCAACGATCCCGAGCAGGTGATTTGGCGGGAGTGGCCCACATCACAGGGCTATGTCAGCAATGATGAGGGTTTGGTCGCGTGCAAAATTTATTCTAAAGTCCCGGCCAAACGGCTGTGGAACATGATCATGACCTCGACGTATGACTTTGCTGAGCCAGGCTTTGTGCTCGTTGACCGCATTAATGAGCAAAACAACAACTGGTGGTGTGAAAACATCCGCGCGACAAATCCGTGTGGCGAGCAGCCACTGCCGCCGTATGGCGCGTGCCTGTTGGGGTCGGTGAACCTGACACGGTTTGTGGACAATCCGTTCACCGAAAATGCGACGTTCAATTGGCCTGAGTACCAAAAAACGGTCAAGATTTTTACCCGAATGCTGGATAACGTGGTGGAAGTTAATGGTTTGCCTCTTGGGCGCCAGCGCGATGAAATTGAATATAAACGCCGCCACGGCATGGGCTTTTTGGGATTGGGGTCTGCCATGACCATGATGGGTATGCGCTACGGGCAGCCAGATTCTTTAGCGTTCACCGAGCGTGTGGCAAAAGAAATGGCGGTCACGGGCTGGGAGGCGGCGTTGGAGCTGGCTGAAGAGAAGGGACCAGCCCCCATTATGAATGACGAGTTTGAGGTGACGGCGGTGATGCTCCGTCAGCGCCCTGAGATGAAAGCCGATGGGTACAAGGTCGGCGATCAGGTCAGCGGGAAGGTGTTGCATGCGCGCTACAGTCGGTATATGCAAAAAGTGGCCGAGGTGGCGCCTGAGTTGGTGAGTCGTTTGGCAGAGGTTGGCGCACGCTTTTCACACCACACCTCCATTGCGCCGACTGGGACCATTTCCCTGTCACTGGCCAACAATGCCTCAAACGGCATTGAGCCAAGTTTTGCGCATCACTACAACCGCAATGTGATTCGTGAGGGCCGTAAATCCAAAGAAAAAGTCAGCGTGTTTTCTTACGAGCTGCTGGCGTATCGCACCCTTGTCAATCCCAAGGCCATGCCGTATTCGGATGAGGAAGACGAGCAGCTGCCTGACTACTTCATGACCGCAGAGAGCATCACCCCAAAAGAGCACGTGTCTGTGCAGGCGGCGGCTCAAAAGTGGATTGACTCATCCATCTCGAAAACGGCCAACGTTCCCACAGACTATCCATATGAAGATTTCAAAGACATTTACATGTTTGCCTGGGAACAGGGCTTAAAAGGCTGCACAACGTTTAGATTCAATCCAGAGGCTTTTCAAGGGGTGCTGGTCACCGATAAAGACCTGGAGTCGACGACTTACCGATTTGAGCTTGAGGATGGGTCAACGGTCGAGCTGAAAGGGCATGAGGAGGTCGAGTATGACGGCGAGGTGCACACCGCAGCCAACCTGTTTGATGCCTTGAAAGAAGGGTACTACGGTAAGTTTTAAGAGATTCTGGAGAACGCGGCATGGCCATTAAAATCGATAAAAAAATCATCAATTACCAGGTGGGTGAAGAAAAAAGCGCCGATGCGGCGGCGGTACCGGCTTCGACCGAGGCATCGCCGCAAAAAGCCGAAATCATTCGGATGCATGAGAAGCTGGAGCGTCCCGAGGGGATGGAGTGCCTGGAAGGGGCCACCTATAAAATCAGAACGCCCTTAGATGACCATGCGCTTTACGTGACGATCAACGACATTGTGCTGAACGCGGGCACGGAACACGAACAGCGTCGGCCTTTCGAGATTTTCATCAATTCAAAAAACATGGACCACTTTCAGTGGATCGTGGCGCTGACGCGTGTGATGTCGGCGGTGTTTCGAAAAGGCGGCGATGTGACCTTCTTGTCTGAGGAGCTCCAGGCCGTGTTCGATCCCAAGGGCGGCTATTTTAAGCCCGGCGGCCGGTTCGTTCCCTCCATTGTGGCGGACATCGGGGCCGTGGTTGAACATCACCTGCGGCGCATTGGATTACTCGAGCCCGATGAACTCAGTGAGCAGCAGCTTCTGATGTTGGAGCAAAAACGCGCCGAGGTGGAGGCCAGAGAACGCGCGGTGGCTGAGAGCGAGGCGGCTGAAAAAAAAACAGCCCATGATCCAGCCGCGGGTGTAGGCCCATCCACTGGTTCATCAGCCGATGCTTTCCCCGCAAGCGCCACCTTGTGTCATAAGTGCAACACCAAAGCGATGGTGCTGTTGGACGGTTGCCAAACATGCCTGGCCTGCGGCTATTCAAAATGCGGCTAGTGGCGTGATCGGGTGGCCGTCGGCCTGCAGCCGCTCACTCTTGAAGGTTTCGGTAGTGAATCGGAATATCAAAAGGCTGCATCCTGAGCTGTCCGATGAGACGCTGGGCGTCCTCTAAATTGTCCGTTTGAACCCGCACCTCCTCATTTTGATAGGTGCATTTGGCCTCAATTGGCATGCTGTCAATCAGGTCGATTAAATATCGACCCCACGCCTTGGTCAGCCCGCGCTCTATCCCCAGGCGAACGGTGTAGTCTCCGTTGACTTTTTTTGGTTTCCCCACCGAAATAAATGCCAAGCTGACCAACTCACGACGCAATGCCCAGCACAACTCTTGGAGCATTTGGTCGAGTTGAAGGTAGGAGCTTGCGGTCATTTCGATGGAGTTGGCCTTCAGCGAATAGGCCGCTGAAGTGCCTTGCCAATCGTACCGGTTGGGAATGATGCCGATGACATGATCGACTGCGGCTTTCACGCAGCCCATGTGCGGCTCACAGAATATATCGAAGCTGGCCATGGCCGTATTACCCCCTTAGTTGAGAAATCAACCTCTGGTCTAGGGTATGCAAGATGTGACATGATGTCTACATCGATTGACACGAATTGACAACGGGCGACGGAGACAAGACACATGAAACGCGCAGTGAGTTTATGGGCAAATGTTTTATTTTTAATGACAGTATTGGTTGCATCGACCGCACAAGCGCGGCCGATCACGCATGCCGACGTGTGGTTGATGCCCCGGGTTGGGGCGCCGGTGATCAGTCCAAACGGGCAGCATGCGGTGGTTCGTGTCAGCCGTCCGGCCTATGAGAGCGATGAGCAAAGCGCAGATCTTTACCTGCTGGATCTCCAATCGAATACGCCGCCACGACAGTTGACATTCTCTGCTGGCTCGGAGTCCCAGGTTGCCTGGTCGCCCGATTCCACCACGCTGGCTTTCAGGGCGCGTCGGGGGGATGACGAGGCGCCTCAGATCTACCTGTTGTCTTTGTCTCGCGGAGGCGAGGCGCGCCGAGTGACCGACCGGCCTCATGGCGCATCTGAACCTGTTTTTTCGCCCGACGGGGAACGGCTGGCGTTTGTGTCCTACGTTGAGCCAGAGGTGAGCGATACGAACGATGAGAATGAGCAAGGGGAGGGCGTGAATGTCCGCACGTACACTGGATTTCCCATTCGCAATTGGAACCGATGGCTTGACAGCAAAAAGCCAAGACTTTACGTGCTGCCAGTACAGGGTGGTGAGGCCGTGGATGTGTTGGCAGGCACCTCGTTGGTTGATCAGCCCGGATTTGCGGGATCGCGGGCCAGCTCAGGCGCTCGGTTAAACCCCATCTGGACGCCTGACGGCCAGTCTTTGATTTTTTCAGCCTCAGACAATCGTCACCGCTACGCTTTTGATTTCACCAATCAAGATTTGTGGCAAGTCAGCGCCAGTGGGGGTGAACCCATGCGTTTGACTGGGGATGACGATCTGGCAGGCGATGACAGCTACTCGGGGCAGGCTTTCACGCCCGACGGTCAGTATCTGGTGGCCAGAGAGCACCCCAGAACTGAGCAAGTCTTCAACGGGTCTCGGTTGGTGGTGTGGTCTTGGCCAGATCGCCAGCGCGTGAATGTCATTGGCATGCCTGAGAACCGACGGGTCGGCGCGTTTGTGCTTCCCGGCAATGGGCAGGTGTATGCCTTGGGGCAAGACGCGGGTCATCTCAAGCTTTTTGAAGCGGATTTGCGTGCCGAGCGCCAGGCGCGGTTAAGTTTCGATATGACCAGTGGGATGTATGCGGGACTCCAAGGCGCCATGGCGGATGGTGAGGTTCGTTTGATCGCCAACTGGCAGGCTGCGCATCAGCCCGGTGAGGTGGTCTCGATCGACCATAAAAGCGGCGCGCACACGGCCTTGACGGCCTTCACTGCTGAAGCGATGAGCGATCTGGATATGCCCCCGGTCGAACATTTTTGGTTTGATAACAGCGAAGGCATGCCCATTCACAGCATGGTGGTGAAACCGGCCAATTTTGATCCCGACCGGCAGTACCCCGTGATCGCGCTGATGCATGGGGGCCCGCACTCAATGTGGCGGGATTACTTCTTTATCCGTTGGAATTATCACTTGTTGGCGCGGGAAGACTTTGTGCTGGTGTTGACCAATTATCGAGGGTCCACCGGCTTTGGAGAATCCTTTGCTCAGTCTATTCAAGGTGATCCTCTGCGTGGCCCCGGCAATGACATAAATGAGGCCATGGATGAAGCCATCGCACGGTTTGACTTCATTGATGGTGACCGTCAGTGCGCGACGGGGGCCAGTTATGGCGGGCATTTGGCCAACTGGATGCAATCGTCAACCGACCGCTACCGCTGTTTGGTCTCTCATGCCGGTTTGGTGAATCTGATCACGCAGTGGGGAACCAGCGATGCGGTGTATCACCGTGAGGCCACGATGGGTGGGCCGCACTGGGCCATTCCCGAGGTCTGGGCCGATCAGAACCCAATCAACTACGCCGAAAACTGGTCCACGCCCGTCCTGGTCACGATTGGAATGAAAGATCAGCGCGTGCCATTGGCCAACACCTTGGAGTACTGGACCGCACTGCAGCGGCAACAGGTGGAAAGCCGGCTGCTGGTCTATCCTGATGAAGACCATTGGATCATGAGTGGGCCCAACAGCCGACATTTCTATGGTGAGCTCAATGCTTGGTTCGAGCGATACCTCTTGGATTGAGGGCGGGCGCAGTCTGATGGATGGATTCAGAATCAGGCATGAGTTCGCATAATGTATATTATGTATAATTCTATTGGGTAGGCAAGGCATGGATCCCGCTTTTTGGCATGAGCGCTGGGCCTTGGGGGAAATCGGCTTTCACCGCCCTGAGCCCCACTGGGCGTTGGATGCGCACTGGTCAGCGGTCAGTCATGACCCTGAGGCGCGTGTCCTTGTCCCCTTGTGTGGCAAATCGGTTGATCTACATTGGTTGGCCGCTCGCCATCGACATGTGACCGGCGTGGAGTTGGATGCCTCAGCTTTGGCGGCTTTCTTGGCGGAGTGGCCTGGCGGTGAAACGCCTGCTGCGCGCTGGGACACCCTGAGCCGAGGCCACCGCTGGACACGAATCAATGGCCTCACACTGGTGGCGGGCGATTTTTTCAGCTACGCCTCCGAACAGCCTTTTGATGTTTTTTATGATCGCGCGGCTTTGATCGCCCTACCTCCATCGATGCGCCCGGCTTATCTGACCCACCTTCACGGGTTGGTCGCGCCCGGCGGCTCGGGGCTGGTGGTGACCTTTGAATATGAACAAAATCAGATGGATGGGCCGCCTTTCTCAGTCACAAGTCAAGAGATTTCTCAAAGCGCAGGCTGGGCAAGTGAGGTCTTGACGCGTCGTGACGTGTTGGCTCACCACCCTGGGATGCAAGCCAAAGGGCTCACCCATTTAACCGAGTGCGTCTATCGGTTTGTGCGGCTTTAAACGACCGGACCTCTGCTGTGGGCCGCTATAATGGTCAGTTCAACCGAATATCAATCACTTAAGGGCTTTTGAATGGCATTTCCGCAACCGTTTTACCGCTGGCGTCCACACCCCTGGCATGGCTTGGATCTTGGCAAGGCACCGCCGCATCGAGTGCATGCCTATATCGAGATCACACCCTTTGACACGGTCAAATATGAAATTGACAAAAAAACCGGCTATTTGCGTGTCGATCGACCTCAAAGGACCTCGTCCCAGCCCCCGACATTGTATGGGTTTATCCCACGGACCTACTGTGGTGAGCGCGTCGGCAAACTCTGTGAGGACGCCAGCGGGGGCGATCACGATCCCTTGGACATCTGCGTGTTCAGCGAGCGACCCATCAGCCGCTCTGAGGTGCTGCTGAGTGTCCGAGTGATTGGGGGCCTCCAAATGATTGATGATGGCGAGGCCGATGACAAAATTGTCGCTGTGTTGGAAAACGACAGCTTGTGGGGTGATGCCCAAGACATCAGTGAACTCCCCCACTCCTTGGCTGAGCGGTTGAGGCACTATTTTTTGACTTACAAGCAGTTGCCGGGTGAGCCGTCTAACGTGACCTTGGACACGATTTATGGCCATGAGCACGCGGCCAAGGTTGTTGAAGCTTCGATGTTGGATTATCAGGACGAATTTGGAGAATAGTTGTCCAAACTAAAAAGCGGCGCGGGAAGTTGCCGCCTGGCCACTGAATGTAAGCAAAAGGAGACAGGCAATGAGGCAAGGAATCAAACGTTGGAGAGCCACTGCGATTGGTGCGACCAGCTTGGTGCTGGCCGCGTGTGCCACCACCACCGGGCCCAACGAGGATGCGGGCATGATCATCGGCGGCGTCCTTGGCGGAATCCTCGGCAGCCAGGTCGGCGATGGTCGGGGTCAAACGGCGGCAACGATTGCAGGGGCCATGGCTGGGATGGCCATCGGCGGTTCGGTGGGCCGTTCAATGGACGAGCTGGACCGAATGAAATTGGCGACTGCGATGGAGACCACGCGCACCGGCGTGGCCACTCAGTGGCAAAACCCGGACACCGGCTACACATACGCCGTGACCCCCACCGAAACCACCGAAACGGCCGAAGGGCCGTGCCGTGAATTCACCATGGACGCCCAAATCGGGGGGCGAACTGAGCAAGTCTACGGCACGGCTTGCCGCGAACCGGATGGGAGTTGGCGCATCGAAAATTGATGGTCTGGGGGGAATCGAATGTCGACGTTGTGATTCCCCCCGCCCTCTTTTCGAATGTTGGATAGTCCACTGTAGCCAATCAACGCACGGGTGTCATTGGCGTAGGTGAGCACAATGGGGCTGACCAGCATGCGAACAAACCAGTTGCTGGGCTCCAGCTTAAATTTTTGCTGTCGAGACGAACCTGAATCACTGCCGCCAGAATCACTGATGGTTTCGACGTGTGTGAGCCGAAACGGAATGGTGGTCAACCGCGCCGCACTTGCGAAATCAAACGTCAGCCTTTGGCCGGCCAACAGTTCACTCCAATGGCTGGCGATAAAGGCACTGAACCCGGCATCGATGACCAGCGGAATATCTTCAGAGGGGCGAATGATCTCGCTTTTGCGTTCACCATCAACGACTCGAAACAGCTCTACGCGCCCATCATCCAGTGTCGTTGCGCCCTCTTCAAAATCGTCGCGGTAATCGGTTAAGCGATAATTTGGGCGCTGCGGATACTTCGGATCGAAAGAGACGGTTCGTTCTGCAAACAGTGAGCCGTCGGGCGCTAAATAGTCAGATTCCATGACCCACTGACCGCTGGCATTTTGAGCCATAGAGTGGCGCTCTTGATAGATGACCTCTCCTGTCTGTGGGTCCCTCGCCTGGCCCTCCAGCGTTGTGAATTGGCTTTTCTCAGCCGACAGCGGTGCGGTCAGAATCAAACCCAGCATCACGCTGGCAATGGGCCACCGTCGTAACTGAGTGGACCTTGGAGGTCGGTGTTTTAGGCTTGAGTGTGCACAGAGACGATTCATATGATCAGCATACCTGATTGAACCATTGAGATTGATTTTGAGTTTGTTACACTACAAAAGTTTCCGCGCTCTGGGCAACGCGATGAGTCAGCTCGACGAATTGGTCCAAGTCATCCGAGATAATGCGACACACCGAGAAAATCTGCGCCAAGCAGAGAGCCACACCGAGCTGGTCAGCATCTTTATGGAAATCGCTGAGTCCGAGGGGCTTTATTTAGAAGAAGGCGTGATTGAGGCAGCGATCGTCGCTGCTGGCACGGTGCCGGATGAGGATTGACCCAGGCCCTTTCTTGACGCATCGGACAAGCTGTTAGATAATAGGCGTTTTGATTCCCCGGTAGCTCAGCTGGTTAGAGCGGGTGACTGTTAATCACTAGGTCGTTGGTTCGAGTCCGACCCGGGGAGCCAACTCCATCCCAATGCTCCACTCGAAGTGCAACCCGCCCCATGGCGGGTGCTTTTGTCGTTTTTGTTTTTCTAATCGGTCGGTGTTGACGGGACGATGAGGCAGTCCGCTGTAGGATGCTCGAAGCAATAGGGCCACCTTTGAGGGCAGCAGCGATGGACGCATTAAGCAACGGCAAGCCCATTGTTTTGGATGGTGGCATGGGCCAGGAACTTCGTCGTCGAAGCTCGAAGCCCGCCTCCCCTCTGTGGTCATCGCAGGTCATGCTTGATGAGCCCGAACTGGTTGTTGCCGTTCACCGAGATTTTATTGAGGCGGGCGCTCAGGTCCTCACCGTCAACACCTATGCCGCCACCCCAGAACGGCTTGCACGAGACGGCGCCACTGAGTGGTTTGACACTCTGCACACCACCGCGTTGGATGCGGCGCACCAAGCGCGAAATCACAGTGGCTGTCCCGATGTCAAAATCGCGGGGTGTCTTCCGCCGCTTGTCGCCAGCTATCACAGTGACGTCGCGCCTGGACATTCAGCGTGTTTGGACAGCTACCGGCGAATCGTTGAGGCGCAGGCAAGACGAGTGGATCTATTTTTGGCCGAGACGTTGTCTTTGACACGTGAAGCTGTCGCCGCGGCTGAGGCCGCTCAATTGACCGGGCTGCCTGTTTGGGTGGCGTTGACCGTCTCCGATGGTGATGGCGCGCAGTTGCGTTCAGGAGAGCCTTTAATCGAAGCAGCCGCCAAAGCGGTCGATGCCGGTGCCGATGCGGTGCTCGTCAACTGCTCTGCCCCTGAAGCGATCAGTGCCTCTATGCATGAGCTGGCAAAGCTCGGCGTGCCGTTTGGTGGCTATGGGAATGGGTTCCAGTCGATTGAGGCACTGGTGCCGGGGGGCACGGTGGATTGTCTGACCCAGCGGGAAGACTTATCTCCTCAGGCGTACGCGCGGTATGCAGCCGATTGGGTGGATGCTGGGGCAAGCATTGTCGGTGGATGCTGTGAAATTGGACCCGAGCACATCAAGGAGCTGAGTCAATGCTTCAGGAGTCGAATCAATGGACAATAAAAAGCTAGACAAGCTTGGCACTTCCTGGCAACACCGAGGCCAAACGCGGCCTGATTTTGCGGTGGAGCCAGGCCCCAATCAGGAGTCTGTCTGGGACTACCCGAGGCCACCGGCTTATGTGTCTGATGATCGTTGGGTGGTGGTGCGGGTGGATGGGCAGATCTTGGCTCAAAGTGACCAATGCATACGCGCTTTGGAAACGGGCAGCCCACCGGCAATCTATTTGCCCGCCCAAGCTTTTGATTGGTCTGCCCTCAAACCCAACTCGCGCGAGACTTTTTGTGAGTGGAAAGGTGTGGCGCATTATTTTGATGTGATTGGGCCAAATGGGGTCATCGAGGCCGCCGTTTGGACATATCCAACACCGGCCTCAGGGGCCGAAGTTATTGCCGGTTGGTGCTCGTGCTATCCCGAAAAGTTGCAGTGTGAAGTGGGCAACGAGATTGTGGCGGCTCAAGCGGGTCGGTATTACGGGGGTTGGGTGACTTCGGAATTGGTGGGGCCATGGAAAGGTGAACCCGGCACTGAGCATTGGTAAACCAGAGGTTTAAATGTTGCACGATGGTGCGCTGCGCTCTGCAGCGGGTGCCCACAGAGGATTAGGGTTCGCTTGTGGCACCGCGACTTATCAACTCAACGCATGACCGGATGCTCACCGGGTAATAATGGGAGACCTCGGTCAGTGTTACGACGCTCTCGACGGCGTCTATGCTGATGATGGGCCCACAGGCCTCTTTTTTGAGGTAATCCATGGTGAGTTGGACTTTGACTGAAGAGGTTGGCAAATCATCAGGGTTTCACTCGTTCTGGACCATATTGATGTTGTCCACTACTCTGATTCTGATTCACACTCAACCCCATCCAGACTAAGAGTGATTCGCTTCAGTGAGAGTTCCCCCTCCTCGCCATTTAGTGCCTTCCATCCTGCCAATGCATTAGAACAGTTAATGAAACTAAACGAGCCGTGACCCCAAGGCTTTGTTCGAACCGCGCTAGGGTCAAAGTTATCACCAAAGCCTGTTCCGGATACCTCTAAAAACTCCAGATCTAGGGCATTTTCTTCCCTTTCATATTCGGACGTTCCGATCATCCAATACGGCTGACCATCGCGATGTGTAAACCAGTATCCAGTTGCAATAGGGCCGCTATTGTTCTGTGCGAATTCAAAGACAAGACCTTCTCCGTCACGGGCCGGGTCGTACCAACTACCCGACAATACACCAGCCATGCTCTGCCGCCTATCTTTCTTGCTTTGTTGGCTAACAGAATCAGATCTGCATGGTACGCCGTCCAGACCAAGCGTGATCCTCTCAAGGTCATATGCCAGCGTCGGAGACTCAAAAAAATCAGAGCTGTTTTCTGCTTCCCATGAAGCGACTGCGTGGTCACATCCATTAAAGAGAAAACTGATTGATCCGCGCAGGGTTTGCCGTAGCTCATTGGCATCAAACTCATCTCCAAAGCCTGTCCCAGAGACCTCGAAGAGATCGAATTTCAGAAGTCCGCTGGCGTAGAACTCATCGGAGTCGTATTCAGTGGTGCCGATCAGCCAATAGGGTTTCCCATTGCGGTGAGTAAACCAATAAACCGTCGCCACTGGGCCGCTGAGATTTTTGCTAAAGTCAAGTACAAAGCCCTCACCATTTCGTGTTGGGTCAAACCAACTTCCTGACAGAGCGCCGAGTATTTCTGGGACTTGGGGCTCCTGATTGGCAACCGGCTTAAATGGCATAGTCGGCCTGATAGTGTACAGTCGGGTTAAGTCGTAGTCTCCATCATTTGGCGCAAATTCAGCGGGTACATTGACTTGAACTACGAATGAAGCAATGCCATCTCCATCTAGATCGATGGGATAGATCTGTAGAGTTTGAGAAGTTCCATAATCAAAACCCTCCCAGTCCTCTAGCCCCTCGAAATGGTAATTCTGTACGATCGGCAGCTCCGTCATCGGTATTCGTTCGAAAAAACCCAGCCCATTGTTTACAAGAAGCCCAACATCTTTTGGCCCCGCCCCTGCGGAATCAACAATGTCCACATAGCCATCTCCATTGATGTCCATGATGAATGTGATTCCCTCTCCGTGGGCATTCAGTCTAATTCCTTCGGATAAGCGAAGATCTGTTTCATCGACGAAGACACCACCGCCTTTGTTTGCCAGTAGTTGGAGTTGGCGACCCTCATAATAAGGGTCCGCTTTGGTCTGGCCGATTAAAATGTCGTTCCATCCGTTACCAGTCACATCCGCAATTTCCATGCTATTGTGCTTGGTATTCAGAAGTCCATAACGGCCGTCAGGCAAAGGAATTTTTCTCGCGTTGGAGAGATCATTCGCGCCATCACTTAAGAAAATCCACCCGCTGAGCGCCACTTCAGGTGGCTGACCGTCAGCAAGACCAATCACCAGATCATCAACTCCGTCGTTGTCCAAGTCACCAATAGCGCTGGACATTGCCCAAGAGCTATGCACGCCTATACCGGCCTCCACGGGAGCAAGATCATCCCTGAATGTAAATCGACCGGTTCCGTCACCAATGAATAGATGCCTACCTTGGTAAAAATCTTGATTCCCGTCCCCATTTACATCTCCAACGGCCAGATCATGGGCGAAGCCAAAACTCGCCAGTGGAGAGTTTTCCTGTCCTTCAATCTGATCTGAATAATCAGCAAGCTGGCCATTCTCACTGATTAACAGAGAAATACGCTCGGGGACCCAATTCTCTGTTCCGTCTGGGAGCTCCTCACCGATACCAAAAGAACCGAGCACTACATCATCGCTACCATCAAGATTGAAGTCTGCGACGCCAACTTTGTATGAGACCATTCTGGATGGTGGTTCGGTGGCCCAGATTTCTGATGAAAGTTCTAGCTCCCCATCTCGATTGATCAGTACCGAGGGCGCTACAGGTGCGCGGCTACTCAGGTTGGGAAAAATAGTCCAATTGATCAACATGTCCTGCGCGGAATCACCGTTAAAGTCTCCCACACCCGCTTTGTGGGCGTCTATATTGTAGGTCCCGGGGCCATTGACTTTGCCACCATAAATCCATTCGCCATGTTTCTCTTTTGTCATGCCAGTGAGCACGTTCCATTGGCCAAGCTCGTAGTAGTCTGTTTGCAGGCGTTCACGTGCACCCTCAGCTAATGGGATGCTATATTCATCGGTGAAAGTCCATGGGGAGTCCGCGTGTGCTGACACACTTAAGATTAGTCCTATTGTGAATAGAATGATTCGCAAAGGTTGGCTCCCTTTCATTATGTGGGTTGTTTGCTCATCTAGTTTTATAGTTTTCCAAAGCTAGGATTGCGTGTCAATCCACGGTGAGTCAGTGTTTTATCGATTTCAAGTGAGAGCGTTACCTCAGACATCTGGAAATTTGACTAAAAACAAGCCTTTGAGCAAGAAACGCTGTTAACACAGTTCAACGTCTTCACCTCAAAATACGCTAAACTAGGTTCGGTTGATGCAATGACTTAAACCGATAAAGGCCTAGTAATTATGAAACGGATTCGTCTCTTCCTCGCGCCGCCAACTCTTCTGGGCTTTATTTTGTTAGCACTTGCCGCCTGCCAGCCGCCACAGGGCTCTCAGGCCCTCGATGAGACCATTACACAGCTTGGCGACTGGGGCGTTGAAATTGAACACATTGCCCAAGACACCCGACCCGGCGTGGACTTCAATACCTTTGTCAATGGCGGCTGGATCAAGGCCGCTGAAATGCCCCCGGGCTTTTCTCGGTTTGGTGCATTCACCGAATTGGCCTTGGAAGCCGAAGACAACGTCAGCGCCATCATCGATTCCGCGCAGCAAGCGGCAGCAAACGATCCAGATGCCGGCCCTGAGCAGCAGATTGGCGATCTGTATCGGGCCTACATGGACACCGAGGCCCTGAACGCCAGAGACTTGGCCCCGATTAAAAGTGAGCTTGAGGCGTTATTGTCACTTCAAAGCCACGAAGAAATCGCGCGTTGGATGGCCAAAGACGGCACCAACAGCCTCGTGGGGGTCTACATCAGCCAAGACGCCGGCAACCCAGAGCGCTACATCACCCATGTCACTCAAAGCGGTCTGGGCCTTCCCAATCGCGACTACTACTTCCGAGACGACGCGCCCTTTCCAGAGCACCGCGAGGCTTATGTTGACTACATTGAAGCCACCCTTGCCCGAGCGGGCATTGATCAGGCCAGACAGCGGGCCGAGGCGATTATGGCCCTGGAAACCCAGTTGGCGGAGGTTCATTGGTCGCGGGTCCAGCAGCGCGATCGGCAAGCCAACTATAACTTGAAGACATTCTCAGAACTTATTGATTTTGCGCCGGAGTTTGAGTGGCAGACTTTCATGGCTGAGCGCGAGCTGGCTGCGATCAGCGAGGTTGTGGTGACCACCGATCAGGCGCTGCAGGCCAGCGCTGAGATTTTCGCCCAAACCCCGGTGACCACCTGGCAAAGCTATCACGCGTTCCACTGGATCAACAACCATGCGCCGTTGCTGTCTGATCCCTATGCCAACGCGCATTTTGCGTTTTTTCGGCAGCGTCTGGGCGGCGTTGAGACCCAACGTCCGCGCGAAGATCGGGCGGTGAGTTTCGTCTCGCGTCGCCTCGGGGCGCTGATCGGTCAGGTGTATGTCGAAAAGCACTTTCCCCCTGAGTATCGTGCACAGATGCAAACGCTGGTGGACTATCTTCGCCAGGCGTTCCGGGCGAGACTTGAGACCTTAGAGTGGATGGATCAATCCACCCGAGCGGAGGCGCTGGCAAAGCTCGAGGCCTTCACGCCCAAGATTGGCTACCCTGACCGCTGGCGTGACTACTCGACAGTGGCCATTCGCGCGGATGACTTGATTGGCAACGTGGCCCGGCTTCGAGACTGGGCCTGGGAAGATTCGTTGTCGAAGCTGGGTGAGCCTGTGCGAGATTGGGAGTGGTTTATGAGCCCGCAAACCGTCAATGCCTACTACTCACCCACGCGAAACGAAATCGTGTTTCCTGCGGCGATCCTGCAGCCGCCATTTTTTGATCCGTTTGCCGATCCAGCGGTCAACTTCGGGGCCATTGGGGGCGTGATTGGTCACGAGATGGGTCATGGGTTTGACGATCAAGGCTCTAGATCAGACAGCCAGGGGGTTTTAAGAAACTGGTGGTCAGACCGCTCGCGTGAGCAGTTCGAGGCACGCACAAAAGCCTTGGTGGCCCAATACGATGGCTTTAGCCCGCTGCCCAACATGCAAGTCAACGGTGCCTTGTCACTGGGAGAGAACATCGGTGACCTCGGTGGGCTATCGATTGCCCATCAGGCCTACCAAATGTATCTGGATGACCACCACAATGGTCAATCACCGATTCTGGATGGTTTCACGGGCGATCAGCGCTTTTTTATGGCATGGGCGCAGGTCTGGCGGACCATTGAGAGTGAGGAGTCGTTGCGTGCTCGATTGATTCGAGGGCCACACAGCCCGGCCCGGTATCGCGTCAACGGCGTGGTTCGCAATATTGACGCCTGGTACGACGCCTTCGATGTCCAGCCTGGCGATGACTTATATTTGCCACCCGATGAGCGGGTCAGCATTTGGTAATTGAACTGACATGTTTTGGCCCTACGGTAAGATTCAGACCGAAATGGAGTGAGAAGTGTTGATGTCGCCTGGTCATGTGATGCGAAGTTTAATCATCCTCCCGGCGGTGGCGTGGATCGGTGCGAGCGCTGTGGCGCAAGTGCCCGCCGCTGAGTGGTTTCAGGCCGGTGAGCGCGCGATCGCGGAGCGATCAGTGGGCGATTCTGGCCCGGCCAAGAACATTGTCTTATTTGTGGGGGATGGCATGAGCCTCACCACCGTGGCGGCGGCCCGTATTTTGGAGGGGCAACAGCGCGGCCAAAGTGGTGAGGAAAATTTGCTCTTCTTTGAGCAATTCGATCATTTGGCCCTGGCAAAAACGTACAACACCAATCAACAAACGCCGGACTCAGCGGGCACCATGACGGCCATGGTGACTGGGGTGAAGAGTTTTGCCGGTGCGATCGCAATTGCGCCCACAGTGGATCGAGGTGACTGCGCGGCCAGCCAGGGCCACGAGCTGGTCAGCCTTTTGGATTTGGCTGCGGTGAGCGGCATGGCCACTGGGATCGTCTCCACAGCCCGAATCACCCATGCCACGCCCGCAGCCCTGTATGCCAAGTCGCCCGATCGCCGGTGGGAGAGCGATCGAGGTTTGCCGCCCTCGGCAAAAGAAAAAGGGTGTCGCGACATCGCCGATCAGCTCGTTCACTATGACGTCGGCCGCGGTCTCGACATTGTCCTGGGCGGGGGCCGTCGGGCATTTTATCCCGCTGACCAAGCCGACCCAGAGCATCCTGAGATCACAGGGCACCGAAGCGATGGGCGAGATTTGATTGAAGAATGGCAAACTCGGCATCCCAGCGGTCAATTTATCTGGGACCAAGCCGGCTTTGATGCGCTAGACCGCGATGCGGACGGTCCAATTTTGGGTTTGTTTGAACCTGGCCACATGCAATATGAGTTTGATCGGCCCAACGACCCCGCTGGTGAGCCCGCGCTGTCGGAGATGGTGGGCCGGGCCATCGAAGTGTTGTCCAATCGCAGTGACAACGGCTTTTTGCTGGTGGTGGAAAGCGCGAGAATTGACCATGCCCACCATGCCAACAACGCCTGGCGAGCACTCACAGACACGATTGAATTTGCCAAAGCGATCGAGCACGCCGCATCCCAGATCGATCCTCAACAAACGCTGATGATTGTCACCGCCGATCATGCCCATGCGCTGACCTTTGATGGCTATGGTCGGCGCGGCAATCCCATCATGGGCTATGCGGTCCGGCCGGCCGAAGGCGATCGACCCCAGCGCCCCATGCGCGATCATAAAGATCGGCCGATGACCGTGCTCAATTACGCCAACGGGCCGGGCTATCGTCGCGCTGATGCCGAGATTGACTTTCGGAAGATGGACCCGCTTGAGCCGGACTATAAACAAAATGCGGGCGTGTGGCAGTACTCGGCCACCCACGCTGGTGAAGACGTGCCGGTTTACAGCCAAGGCCCAGGCGCCGCTCCCCTCCAAGGTGTGTTAGAACAAAACGCCCTGTATCACGCAATGGTGACCGCGCATCCGTTGTTGCTGAGCGCACAACGTCGCCTGATGGGCGACGATGGGCTCCCACAGTGGCTCCGCCTGGTGCCCGCATCTTCCAGTTCAGAAGATCAGTAGTCTAGGGCGCTCAGTCGTCGATGGCTCAGCGCGCCTGTGTGAGCGTGGTCACACCCGTGTGCAGGCCTTGAGATTGTGAAAGGGCGTCACTCAGACAGTCGGGATTGAATCAGCGCTTCGAGCTCGCCGCCCAATGGTTCGCTTCGCGCACCGAAGTGCGCCACCGTGCCCGTTTTTGGATCGACAAGATATTTGTTGAAGTTCCAGCTGGGCGCTTCACTGGCTGCGTTGAGTTTTTGAAACAGCGGGTTGGCATCGTCGCCGGTCACAGTGGTGGTCGCCATCATTGGAAAGCTGACTCCATAATTCAACCGACACACCTCAGAGGTCTGAGCCTCGTCGGCATGCTCTTGATTGAAGTCATCAGAGGGAAATCCAATGACCACGAGGCCCCGGTCTTGATAGCGTTGATACAGCGTTTCCAGGCCTTCGAACTGGCCCACAAATCCACACTGGCTGGCGGTGTTGACGATCAGCACCAGGCGATCATGAAAGGCCTCACACAAATCCGTTTTTGTCTGTGAGGCCAGCTGGCGATACTCCCCAACCAACACGCCCGAGCAAGGCGCCTCGCCGGCCTCGGTAGCCAGCGCCCCTGCCCCATTGACGGCCAACAGGCAAGCCACGACGGCCGCCCTCCAAACGATTGCGATCCGGGTCATGTGATCACCAGCACGGGGGTTTGTGCATGGCGGATCACTTTGTCACTGACGCTGCCCATCATTAAGCTTTTCATGCGAGACAGGCCACGACGCCCGATCACCACCATCACACCCGGGGTGTCTTCGGTATACCGAATCACCTCTTCGGCTGGGTCACCCATGGAGGTCTCTTGCTCGATGGTGACACCGCCGGCCTCCCCCAAGGCTTGGCGTGTTTGATCAAACGCTTTTTGTGCCGCCGCCTGAGCCGCTTGGTCAATGTCGGCGCGTGACATCCCTGCCATGCCAATGATCTCGACACTGGCGGCTGGAAACACGTAAAACAGTCGGATACCGACGCCGAAAGACTGGGCCAAATCGACCGCAAACAACGCAGCACGCGTTGAGTTGTCTGACCCGTCGACGGGCACCACAATTTCTTTTACTTGCTCTGTCATCCTCTGCTCCTTGCCCACTGTCGGGCGATTTCGCGTCGATGCCATCTATTCTACGGCAAAGCCAGACGGGTTGTTGAGAAGCGCTTTGAGCGCCTCCTCATTGAGAATGCGAACGCCGAGCTCGGTGGCCTTGTCATACTTCGATCCTGCATCATCGCCGGCCACCAGCGCGCTTGTTTTGGATGAAACACTGCCGGTGACTTTCGCGCCCAACGCCTCCAGGGCTGCCTTCACTTGATCGCGGCTCATCGACGACAATCGACCCGTCACCACAAAGCTCAAGCCAGTCAGCGGGGTTTCGGTGGGGGTTTCAGGCACTTGGGGCGAGACCCCCAATGCCAGCAGCTCATCAATGACGCCTTGGTTGTGTGGTTCTTGAAAAAATGCCTCAATGTGCGCGGCCATGATCGGGCCGACATCATCAATCTCTTCGAGCGTTTCTGCGTCGGCACTGGCCAGCGCATCAAGGCTTTTAAAATGCCGAGCGAGCGCTTTGGCGGTCACCTGGCCGACCTCTCGAATCCCGAGCGCAAACAGCAGCCGATCCAGATTCACCGATCGACTGGCGTTGATGGCCGCAATGAGATTCTTTGCAGACTTTTGACCAAAGCGCTCCAGCTCAATGAGCTGATCCACCGTGAGCCGATAAAAATCGGCGGGCGTTTCAACCAAGCCGGCCTCCACGAGCTGATCAATGACTTGGCTCCCCAGGCCCTCAATGTCCATGGCACCCCGGCTGACAAAGTGCGCCAACGCGCGCTTGCGCTGCGCAGGACAGACCAATCCCCCAGAGCAACGGGCCACCGCCTGGTCTTCGGTGAATTCCACTGCGGAGCCGCACGCCGGGCAATGGCTCGGCATGGTCCAACGCTCAGCGCGAGGCCGATCGGGCGCGCTGACCGATCGGACGATTTCAGGGATCACATCGCCAGCGCGGCGAACCACCACCCGATCACCGATGCGGATGTCTTTTCTGTGGATTTCATCGGCGTTATGGAGCGTGGCATTGGTGACCGTCACCCCCCCGACAAAAACCGGTTGTAATCGAGCGACCGGCGTCAGTGCGCCCGTGCGCCCGACCTGCACATCGATCCCCAAAAGCTCGGTGATTTCCTCCTGGGCGGGGAACTTGTGCGCCAATGCCCAGCGCGGTGCCCGACTGACGTGTCCCAATTGCTGCTGATCGGTGAGGCTGTCGACTTTGTACACCACCCCATCGATGTCGTAATCCAATTGCGCGCGCTGATCGAGAAAGGCCTGATGGACCGCGAGCAAGCCCTCCACGCCATCGAGCACTTCTTTCTTTTCACCCGTGGGGATGCCCAGCGCCCTCAGCCAAGCGTAAAGCGCTGATTGCGTCTTCACCGGTGCGTCATCAAAGACCGCGCCATAGGCAAAAAATTGCAGCGGCCGATCGGCCGTGATGGCGGGATCCAATTGGCGCAGGCTGCCTGAGGCCGCATTTCGTGGGTTCACAAAGAGCTTTGCGCCAGCCTCGCCCAGCGTTTGATTGAGCGCCTGAAAGCCAGAGTGTGTCATCACCACTTCACCGCGCACTTCCAGCCGCGCCGGTACCGATGCGCCGCGAAGGGTCAGCGGAATGGATCGAATGGTTTTGACATTGCCGGTGACATCCTCGCCTTGTGTGCCATCACCCCGAGTGGCGGCCTGAACGAGTTGGCCATCGACATACACCAAAGCCACCGCCAAGCCATCGAGCTTGGCCTCGGCCACCAGAGGGATGTCGGCACGGCCCAACTGATTCTCAAGCCGCTGATACCACTGTTTGACCTCGTCTGTGTCAAACGCGTTGGCCAATGACAGCATCGGCACCTCATGCTCAACGGTGGCAAACCCATCGGACAGCTTGGCGCCGACCCGCTGAGTGGGTGACGTGGCCGTCACCAGATCCGGAAACGCGGCCTCAAGTGCTTCCAATTGACGCAGTTTTTTGTCATAGGTCTGGTCTGAAACCGTGGGATCGTTTAAGACGTAATAGCGGTGGTTGTGCTCATTGATTTCTTCGCGCAGCGTTTGTATCGCCTGTTGCGCGGATGCCCGATCCATGGATGCACACGCCATTGGTGCGAGCTTCTTTGATGCGCCGTTGTCCTCACTCATCATCGTTGATAAACCCGGTCTCGCGATCGAGTTGACGCATCTGCTCTCTGATCTCACCCACGCGCTTTCTGGACAACAACACGCGATTGCCGTCTAAAATCTCAGCGTCCAACAGTTCGGTCAGTCGCGTGGCGGTGGCCAACATCGAGTCCCAGCAATCCAGTGCGCTGATGGGGCCTGGAAGCTGAGCAAACAAACTCACCCCGGGGGTGTGAAAGCGCGTCCAATCATCGGGGTTAAAGTCGCCCGGCGCCACCAGGTTGGCCATGCTAAAGACAGGTTGATCGAGGCCTTCTTGACGCCGGTGATAAATGTTCATGTCCCCAAAGCTCAGGCCCGCTCGGGTCGCGGCATCGGCCAGTGCTGGCCCTGCAATGGACTGGCCGTGTTTGGCTCTGACATACAGCGTGATGACTTGAGAAAATTCATCAAATCCCGGTGACAGTCCCTTTAACCCGGGTTGAATGGGTGTTTCGCGGTAGCGCTCATCTGGCTCGGGTGCATCGGCATGTTTTGAGTGATCGGTTCGATCGTCGGCACCGTCGAGCGTGGGCTCTTGCCCGTGAGCGCGGGGATCCGCGCGAAAGTCGGCTTGGTGGCGAGGCTGCTTGATGCGCTGGCGATGCGCCCACACCATCAGGCCCAAAATTAAAACACCCAAGATCAGCAGCGCCGCACGAAGATCATCCATGGTTTGATTGTAACCCGAGCGTTCATCAGCTGGCCTGAGCCATCTCGACCGCCTTGTCCAAATCTACGCTCACCAAGCGTGAGACCCCAGGCTCGCGCATGGTGACACCCAGCATCTGATGGGCCGCCTCCATGGTCACTTTGTTGTGTGTGACCACAATAAACTGCACCGTTTGCGCCATTTCCTTGACCATTTCTGTGAATCGACCGACGTTGGCGTCATCGAGCGGTGCGTCCACCTCATCGAGCAAACAAAATGGCGCCGGGTTGAGGTTGAAAATTGAAAACACGAACGCCACCGCTGTCAACGCTTTCTCGCCGCCCGACATCAAATGAATCCGAGCCACCCGTTTTCCTGGGGGGCGGGCCATGATGGCAATGCCGGCCGACAGCCAGTCCTCACCGACCATTTCCAAGTGCGCGTGTCCCCCGCCGAACAGCCGCGGAAACAGTCGCTCGAGGTTGGTGTTGATTTGATCAAAGGTCTCTTTAAAGCGCGTGCGAGACTCTCGATCAATTTTTTCGATGGCTTTTTCCAGCGTGCCAAGCGCCTCTTCAAGGTCGGCATTTTGCTGATCCAAGTAGGTCTTTCGCTCGGACTCGGCCTCCAGCTCATCAATGGCGGCCAGATTCACTGGTTCAAGGCGCTTGATTTGGGCCTCCAGTGACTCCAAGGTCTCTTGAAACGCCTGCGTCTGGGCATCGTCAGTCAGCTCAGCCAACAGGCCATCCAAGTCGGCCTCCAATCCGTCTATCCGCTCCATCAGCCCCTGAGCGTGGAGCTCGAGCTCGCGCTGCTCGACGGTGGCTTGCGTGCTTTGCTCCCGCAGCTGTTCAACGGCCGCGACCGCGGCCTGGCGTTTTTGGTCGTGACTGGCGCGATTGGCTTCGATCTCGTCGAGTTTGACGCGGGCTTGGCGCATCTCCTCTTCGACGCTTAAGCGGCGAGTGAGCAACTCATCGCGATCTTTTTCCAAGGCTTCAATGGGGGCATCGCCTCGGGCAAGCACTTCGCTGAGCTCAACGTAGCGCGTTTGCAATTCACCCACCTGCTGGTCCATGCGATCAATCGACTGACTCAACGACTCCAAACCAGCGCGGAGCGACTGAAGCTTCAGCGCATGAGCCTCTCTTTGACGGCGTGCCTCATTCAACTGCTCGAGATGTCCAGCCCGCGTTTCTCTCAAACGCTCGCGTTCTTCGGTCAGCGCTTTGTCTTGGTCTTGGAGCGCTTCCATGGCCGTCAAGTGCTCTTCTAAGGTTTGACGCGCGCGTTTTACGGCCTGCGCATGGTCGTCTTGACGCGCCTCCAGCGCGGCCAACTCCTCGCGCTGTTTGCTTTGATTGGCCTGAAGATTCTCAATGCGCGTATCCAAACCCGTCAGTTTGGCCACCGCTTGCGAGCGATCGCGCTCGTTGGCTTTCATTGTTTCGGCATGCGCTTGGCGTTTGTCTTTCAACGCATCAAGACGCTCACGGGCCTTGGCCAATCGGTCGGTGAGCATCTGAATTTGGTGATCAAGCTCGGTTAACTTGGGCGTCAACGCCTCGATCTCCTGTTGCCGCGCCAGCGCACCCAGCGAGGCGTCATCAGGGTTGACGGGCTGTTTGAGCCAGCCCACGCCCAGCCAGGTGCCATCGGGCAAGATCACCGAGGCCTCGGCAGGCAACTGGTGGAGCATGCGTTTGGCTTCGGTCAAGTCATCGGCCACATGAACCTGGTTAAGCAAGCCGACCAAGCCACCTGAGTGCGACACTTTCTCAGCCAACGTCCCCGGCTTTGCGGCCATGTCCTGATCAAAAACAAAGCCCAGCCCCCAAGGCGTCTCGGGCGCGCCATGATCCAAGGCGCTCTCATCAACAGCGCGGGCGTTTAACCAGTCGCCCAGCACCTGCTCAACGGCCGCTGTCCAAGCGGTGTCGGTCACTTTAAGTTGGTCGACAACCACCGGCGCTTCGGCGCCTTTTAACAGCGTCTTCAACCATGCGTTGGCTTCCTCAGACGGTGCCTCACTGTCGTTGAGCACTGTCAGGCTCTCCATTCTCGACTGGAGGCGCCCGGCTTCCGTTCGGGCCGATTCTAAGGCGTTGCGGTCCTCCTCGATGGCCGCCACCAAAGCCGTTTCCTGCTGGTGGTGGTCGGCATCGTCGTCTTTGAGGGCCTGAGCGGTGGCCTCCAGTGCTTTGATTTGGTCGCTCAGCTCGCGCTGCTCGGAAGACAGCGCCGCCAGCTGGGTGTCAATTTCGCTCGCCTTTAAGGCCTCGATGCGCTCGCTGGCCTGGTGCATGCCCTCATCAAGGTGGGCAATCTGCTGTTGGGTGAGTTTGATCTCACCCTCAAGCGCGCCTTTTTGGCTTTGCAATGTCTCCCAGCCGTCTTGCCAGTCTTTTAAGGCCGCATCGGCATCATCAAGCGCCGCTTGTTGATGACTTTCCAGCGTCTGCGCCTGAGCCAGCTCGGGCTCGAGCGCGGCGATGGCCGTGGAGGTCTCTGAGACTTGTGCCTTATCCAAGACCAGGTGCTGCTCAAGCTCGCCCATTTGTTGCTCAATCTGGGCGTGCTCTTTCGTTTGCCGCGTTTTGATTTCTTTTTGGTGCTCGATGGCCTGTTCCAAACGAGCAATCTCGGCGCCGACCTCGTAGAGCTTGGCCTGAATTTTTTGGGTGTCCTCGCTGGCCGCTTGCTGGGCCTGCCTTAGGCGCTCGAGCTCTTTTTCCGCCGCCCGCTGCTCAGCGATCCGTGACTCAAGCTCGGTTTTCAGGGCGTTGATGCGCTTGTTGTGCTCATCGAGCTGGCGCTGGGTCTCGCGCCACCGAAGCGCCAGCAGTTTGGCTTCATCAACTCGGTAGCGCTCTTTGAGTTCGCGGTATTTCTTCGCTGCTTTGGCCTGGCGCTGGAGCTTTTCAAGTTGCTTGGTGACCTCTTCTCGAAGATCGGTTAAGCGCTCCAAGTTTTCGCGGGTGTGGCGAATCCGGTTTTCCGTCTCGCGGCGGCGCTCTTTATAGCGCGAGATGCCAGCGGCCTCTTCTAAAAACCCGCGCAGCTCTTCCGGGCGCGCCTCAACGATTTGGGAGATCATCCCTTGTTCGATGATGGCATAGCTTCTCGGGCCCAGTCCCGTGCCTAAAAATAAGTCTGTGATGTCTTTTCGACGGCAACGTTGGCCATTGAGGTAATAGTTCGATTGCCCATCGCGGCTGACCTGCCGCTTGACAGAGATCTCTCCAAAGTTGGCGTATTCACCGCCGGCTCGCCCGTCGCTGTTGTCAAAGATCAGCTCAACCGTGGCGGTGGTCACAGGCTTGCGTGCCGAAGAGCCAGAGAAAATGACATCGGTCATCGACTCGCCCCTGAGCTGGCGTGCGGACGACTCGCCCATCACCCAGCGCACGGCATCAATCACGTTGGATTTCCCGCAGCCGTTGGGGCCGACCACCCCCATAATATGGGACGGAAATTTGATGTGGGTGGGGTCCACAAACGACTTGAACCCGGAGAGTTTGATCTCAGTCAATTGCATTGAAAGCGCCAGCCCGTTCGTTATTTATACTAATATCGTCGACAACATTGTATTCGCTATCAGACCCGACAGGTGGCCATCATGCCGAGTGAACCCAGTAAAGATTTAGAAGTCTTCCCAAACCCCCAGCCCGAGCGCGATTATACCATTCGCATCGATATCCCAGAGTTCACCTGCCTGTGTCCCAAGACCGGTCAGCCCGACTTTGCCGAATTGACGCTGGAGTACATCCCAGATGGGTTTTGCATTGAGCTTAAAGGCTTAAAAAACTACATCTGGAGCTACCGAAATGAGGGCGCATTCCATGAAGCGGTCACCAACCGAATGCTTGAAGACTTTGTCGCTGCCGCGCAACCTCGCTTCATGCGTTTGAGCGCAGACTTCAATGTCCGCGGGGGCATTTATACCTGCGTGGTGGTCGAGCACCGCGCCCCCCACTGGGAGCCGCAGCCGCCGGTGGCGTTGCCACCCACCCCCGGATCGTCTTGACCGGTTGACGGCTGGGCACACACAAAAGGCGACCTAAGACTTCAAGGCGACGGCTCGGCGGCCGTCGCTCCTGCCGGCGCTGAGGCTGGACGCATGGGGACAATGTCGGCCTCGTCGTAAAGCGCATCCACTTCGGCGTTGATTCGTTGCCGCACCAGACTTCGAGCGATGCCCTCCCGGAGCTGATCCAGCGGCGGTGCTTCAAATGCTCGACGATCGCTGATCCGAGCCACCAGCCAGCGCTCCCCGTCGGGGGCAGGCAACGGCAAGCTCAGCACGTGGTTGACGGGCGCTTGGGCAAGCTCTGGACGCACGCGGTCAGGAAGCTGCGAGCGATCCACCCAATCGGTGTCCGGGCTGGACTGTCCGGACTCGACCGCCTGTGCCCAGACCTCATCATTGATTGGTGCCCCATCGCCGCTGGACAATTCAACAATGGTTGCCATGGCCGCCTGCTGGGAGGCGAAGGCCACGGTCTCAAGACGGTACTGGTAATCGCCGGAGCGTTTGATTTGAGATTGATACGCCTGCTCAATCGCCTCATCGGTGATGGGGTCGCGCCGGTAGAGCGCATCAAAATACGCCATTTGTAAGGCTTCTAAGTCACGAATCGCACGTGAGGCGCGAAGCCTGGGCTGATCGGCAAGGCCGCTGGCCTTGGCGGCGTTGGCAACGACTTGTAGACGCACCAGTTCATCCAGCAGCGCTTGCATCGCCGCACGGTCATCTTCGCCGATGCCACGGTTGTCCATCATAAATTCCAACATGGCCACGGTCACAGGGGCGCCATCCACTTCAAGCAAAACCGTATCGTCAGGGTGGATGAGCGTGCGGCCACTGGAGCCTTGATCGCCACAAGCCACAAGCAAGGGAAACATAAATACTAATATTATCAATATTTTGTAGTTCATTTCATGAAATCACTTCAATGGTTAATGCGTGGATGTCGGTGCGCATCATCTCCCCCAACGCCCGATACACTTGGCGATGAACGGCCATTCTGGGCAGTCCGGTGAACACATCCGCCTGAATGCGCACCCGGAAGTGCCCCCGACCGTCCTGAGCCCCGACATGACCGACGTGCAGGTGAGACTCGTCAATGACTTCCAGCAGGCCGGGGGACAACGCGGCATCGAGCCTGTCTTTGATTTGGTGAATGCGTTCGGTGTTATCGATCATGGGCAAAGCGCCTCGGCCGGCCACGACCGTGTGATGCGCAACTGGAATATGCCGCCCATTGTACCCATCCGCGTTGTGAGGCGCTAAACTGAGCGCAATGACCAACACCACCACCGATACGCCCCACCCCTCGGGGCCTTCACACACGTCAGCTCAAGCGCCGGTTGCCGCCCAGGGACAATCGCAAGCCGAGCTGCCTTTTGCTGTGGTGCAAGGCCAGCCGATGCTGCAGCTGCCGGATGATCTTTATATTCCACCCGATGCGCTGGAGGTGTTCCTTGATGCTTTCGAGGGCCCGCTGGATTTGCTGTTGTATCTCACACGCCGCCAGAACCTCGATATTGTTGATATCCCCATCGCTGAGGTGACTCGACAGTACACCGGCTACATTGAAATGATGAACACGCTCAGGATGGAGCTGGCGGCTGAGTATTTGGTCATGGCCGCCATCTTGGCTGAAATCAAATCGAGAATGCTGCTGCCGCGCGTCGAACTCGACGAGACGGATGAGGATGACCCGCGCGCTGAGTTGATCCGGCGGCTGCAAGAATATGAGCGATTTAAACAAGCCGCCGATGACATTGACCTCATGCCCCGATTGGAGCGTGACATTGTCATGGCTCAGGCCGCGGCCGAGCAGCCGCAAGTGGTGCACGCGCCGCCGGATGTTGAACTGAAGGCGCTGCTGCTTGCCCTGGGCGATGTCATGGCGCGCGCCGATTTGGTCGCGCACCACCAAATTGAGCGTGAGCCTTTGTCCGTCAGGGAACGAATGAGCGCGATCACCGAGCTGGTGGGCCAGGCCGATCAATTTGTTGCGTTTGATCAGTGCTTTGATTTGGCCGAGGGTCGGGTCGGCGCAGTGGTCACCTTTTTGGCCCTGCTGGAGCTATTGCGCGAGCATTTGATCGATTTGATTCAGCAAGAACAGTTTGGGGCCATTTACGTGTGTCGCCCCAGTGAGACGAACACCTAAGGCGTTTTTGAGCGATCCCATGGAAATAGACGAATTGAAAAGAATCCTTGAGGCCGCATTGCTTGCGACCAACGAGCCGCTGAGCGTGGCCAGGCTGGATGCCCTGTTCGATGAGGATGAAAAGCCGGGCACCAGCGCCATTAAAGAGGCACTGGCGGCTTTGGATGGTGATCTTGTGGACCGCTCGATCGAGCTGGTCGAGGTGGCATCGGGCTACAGAATTCAAGTGCGCCCACAGCTGATGCCGCGACTGGCCAAGCTGTGGTCCGATAAGCCCCCAAAATACTCGCGCGCGCTTTTGGAGACGCTGGCGATCATTGCCTATCGACAGCCCATTACGCGGGGTGAGATTGAGCAGATCCGAGGCGTGTCGCTCAGTTCAACCATCTTGCGCACCCTGCAAGAGCGCGAATGGATCAAAACGATTGGGCATCGCGATGTGCCCGGTCGGCCAGAATTGCTCGGCACGACCCGTGAGTTTTTGGATTACTTCAACCTCAAATCGCTCAACGAATTGCCCACGCTTGCCGAGATCAAAGACCTCGATGATTTCGAGCCCGAACTCAACCTCAATGACCCCGAGCACGAGACTCAATCCGAGGCCGCAGCAGCTGCCGACGCCCACCCGGTTGAGGCACCGCCCAGTGACGCGCATGAAAGCGACCCTTCGCGCCCTGCGCCGAGCGCTGAGGCCATGGACCACAGCGCACCAGATGATGAGCATGGGCGTGGCCAGTGAACGCGTCCAAAAGGTCATGGCACGCGCCGGGTTGGGGTCTCGACGTGGGTTGGAGCAAGACATCGAGCTGAGCCGTGTGGAGATCAACGGCGGTTGTGCCACCCTCGGCGCGCAGGTGGGCCCTGGCGACCAGATCGACTATCAGGGCAAACGTTATACCGTCACGTCGGCCGAGGGGCCTCATCAGACGTTGATTTATCACAAACCCGAAGGTGAGATCACCACGCGCGATGACCCTGAGGGTCGAAAAACGGTTTTTGACCGCCTGCCCTCGATTCAAAACGGGCGCTGGATTGCCATCGGTCGTCTTGACATCAACACCGCCGGGTTGCTGTTGCTCACCACCGACGGCGAGCTTGCCCATCAGATGATGCACCCCTCTCGAGCGGTTGACCGTGAGTACCTGTGCCGCATTCGGGGTGAAGTCAGCGAGGCTCAGATTCAGGCGCTTGTCGAGGGGGTCCAGTTAGACGATGGCATCGCCAAGTTCAGCGATGTGGTGCTTGGCGAGTACACCGGCTCGCACACCTGGGTGACGGTGACCCTGCTTGAGGGCCGAAACCGAGAAGTTCGTCGCTTATGGGCGGCGGTCGATGCCCAGGTCGCGCGCTTAAAACGAGTCCGGTTTGGCCCTGTGTTCTTGCCTGCCCATGTTCGCAGCGGCCGCTATCAACACTTAACGCCGCGCGATCATGAGATATTGCGAGAGGATGTCGGGCTTGCACCAACGGTCTCAGAACTGATCCTCGTCCCTGAGAAAGGCCGCTCTGGCTCAGCTTCCTCGCCCCGCTCGGGCGCGCACCGTCGAAAAAAGCGCCACCGCCGCCGCCACTGAGACGTTCAGGCTCTCCATTGGGCCAGGCATGGGGATGTGCACCCGCCGATCACAGCGTTGCGCGGTGAGTGTCCTCAGACCGTCGCTCTCGCTGCCCACCACCCAAACCACGGGCCCCACCAGCCACTCATCGACCGCATCATCAAAGATTGACTCATCGGCACCCATCTCCAACCCAATGGACCAAAGACCCGCAGTTTTGAGCCGCTCCAGCGTTCTGGCGAGATTGGTCACCACCGCCAGTGGCAGCCACTCAGACGCTCCAGCGGAGGCTTTGCGCGCAGCGGGCGTTAACCCACAGGCTCGGTCTTTGGCCGTCACCACGGCGCTGGCGCCACTGGCTGCGGCGGAGCGCAATATGGCCCCCAAGTTATTCGGGTCTTGCACCCCATCGAGTGCGATCACTAAAGGCACGGCCGTCTGCTCAATGCGCTCGAGCAAACGGCCCTCATCCAAAGGCGCTTGCGGGGTGAACTCCGCCACCACCCCTTGGTGGGCGGTGTTGGGCAAGCGCCGATCCAAAGCGCCATCGGCGCATGCTTCAATCGGGATGCCGGCCGACTGCGCTTGGGTCACCAGCGTATCCAGGCGCGTGGCGCCTGCTTTGACCCACAGCCGAATCACCCGCTCAGGGGCATGCTCGAGTAAGGCCTCCACCGCGTGGACGCCGCCGATCAACTCACGCCTCATCGCCGACCCACTCAAAGTCGATCTTTCGCTCATCCAAGTTCACCGCCAGCACCCGGATGGTGATTCGTTCTGCCAATCGAAACTCGCGCCGGCTTTTTTTACCAATCAATCGGTGTGATGTTGCATCAAAGTCATAGTAGTCGTCCGGCAAAGCAGTGATATGAACCAAACCGCTGACGCCCTTGTCCAGCAACTCAACAAACAGACCGAAACCCACCACGCCGGTGATCACACCCTCAAAGACCTCCCCCAAATGCCTCATCATGAACTGACACTTGAGGCGCTCATCGACATCGCGAGACGCCTCTTCGGCACGCCGCTCCGTCATCGAGCAGCGTCGGCCCAGCTGCTCGATGTCTGATGATGTGATCGGGAACTGTTCAGGCTTTTGCTGAGACACGGCGTGTTTGATCGCGCGGTGCAGCAGCAAATCAGGATAACGACGGATGGGAGATGTGAAGTGGGCATACTCAGCCAGGGCCAGACCGAAGTGGCCTTTGTTGTCTGGCGAATACACCGCCAGACTCAATGAGCGCAGCAGCACCGCATTCAAAAGATGGTCATTGGCCGTGCCTTTCACACGCTGCTGCAGCGCCGCAAACTGACTCGGCTCGGGCGTTTCTTTCCAATTTTTTCTTATCCCTTCGGCTTTTAAGAACCCTTCAAGGGCTTCGAGTTTGCGCTCTTGTGGAGGCTCATGGACCCGGTAAAGCATGGGCAATTCGGCCCGCCGCACAAACTTGGCGGCTTCCACATTGGCCAAAATCATCAACTCCTCAATCAATCGATGGGCATCGTTTCTCGATTGCGGACGGATATCGCTGACCTGGCCATCCTCACCAAATTCAAAATAGACCTGATCAGAATCGAAATCCAGTGCGCCTCTCTGGCCCCGCTTCTTGGCCAATTGCCGATAGACGGTGAAAAGCGCATCAAGCTGGGGACGCACGTGGCTGAATCGCTCATTCAATGCCGCATCACCATCGATGAGCATCTGTTTGACTTGCCGATAGGTCAGTCGCGCGTGCGAGCGCATCACCGCCTCGCTAAACCGGGTGGCCGTCACTTTCCCTTTGGCATCCAAACGCATTTCGCAACACACGCACAGGCGATCTTGTTGCGGCACCAAAGAGCACAACCCATTGGACAGCGCCTCGGGCAGCATGGGCACGACCCGGTCAGGGAAATACACCGAGGTCCCCCGCTTTTTTGCCTCCTGATCAAGCGCGGAGTGAATCGCCACGTACTCAGCCACGTCGGCGATACACACCATCACCCGATGCCCGCCATTGTCCAACGGCTCAGCGAAGACGGCATCGTCAAAGTCGCGCGCATCGGCCCCATCAATGGTCACCAAAGGCAGCGCTCGAAGGTCGCGGCGTCGCTCAATGCGCTCGGGGTCAACGGCGTCGCCCAAGGCTTCGGCTTGCGCCAACGCAGCATCGGGAAAAATGGCCGGGAGCTGGTGTGAGGCGATGGCAATGTCGGTGGCGATGCCCGGCTCGTCGGCCTGACCCAGCACCTGCACAACTTCACCCAACGCGGAGCGTCGAAGGCTGGGGGCTTGGGTGATTCGCACCACCACAATTTGCCCAGGCTTGGCCTCATGCAAACGATCCAGCGGCACCAAGACATCCTGCGTGAGCCTTGGATCATCCGGCACGACGTGGGCCAGGCCCGCATCGACGACCAAACGCCCCACAATCTGCTCGTGCGCACGCTCGACGACCTCCACCACCGCCCCCTCGCGACGACCACGGCGGTCCACGCCGATCACAGACGCCATCACTTGATCGCCGTGCATGACCTGTCGCATCTGCTTAGGCGACAGATAGAGATCGCCCGCCTCCCCTTGCTCGGGCACCACAAACCCAAACCCATCCGGGTGGGCAGACACCTGGCCCCGAATGAGGTTCATCTCCTGGGCGAGGCCATAGGCGGCCCGGCGGTTGCGGATCACCTCACCGGTTTGAGTCAGCGCATCCAAGATCGGCTTGAGGATGTCATCAGATTGCGCTTTGGTCAGCCCAAAATGCGCTGACAGGGCACGCCGTGTCAGGGGGCGATTGGCTTGAGCTAGGGCTTTGCGAACGGATTCAGGGGCAATTGAGTCGGGAGCGGGTTTTGTCAACGGTTTTGGGTATCCTGAAGTACAATGAAGATTGGAAGTTTGAGCACGCATTGTAGCGCCGATTCGAGGGTTCTTCGCCGTTGTTTGATCACCATCCATCCCATCAGGCTCACCGGCCCGCTGAGCGCCCCCTGAGCGCAAAGCGCCATCGCACGTGGCTGAGCGTGATCAGCGCGGCAGCCCTGCTGTCGGGCTGTGCCACCCTATCGGGCGGTCTTGCGCTGAATCAGCACGAGGCGCCACCGCCGCCACCGGCGCCATACTACTTGCGCGCCAAACTGGATGACCCGTTTGCCGCCATTGAGCAGGCGACCCGGCGGTTGGGCGCCACCCGTCAAGCGCCGTCCAGCGTTGGTGCGAGTGATCTGTGGGGACGGACGATTGAGCGTTTTGAGTTCGCTCAGTGCAATGATTTCCCGAAGGCGGAGGCCTGGGCGAAGTGGTTCGCTGAACGCCCTGAATACATGGAGCGTGTCATGACCCGCGCTCGGCCGTGGCTGTATGACATTGTCACCGAAATTGAGCGGCGTGATCTCCCTGGCGAACTGGCCTTATTGCCCGTGGTGGAGAGCGCTTATGACCCGTTTGCCTACTCTCACGGCCGGGCAGCGGGCACGTGGCAGTTTGTGGCCGCCACCGCCAGGAGCCACGGCATCGAAATCAATGACCACTACGACGGTCGTCGAGATGTCTACGTGGCCACCCGAGCCGCTTTGGGCTACCTCAAACAACTGAATCAGCGCTTCGATGGTGACTGGAACCTGGCGTTGGCCGCCTACAATGGCGGTCAGGGACGCGTGGGGCGTGCCATCGCCCGAAACCAGCGCGCCAAGCGACCCACTGACTGGCAATCCCTGGCCCTGCCCCGAGAGACGAAGGCCTATATCCCCAAGCTTCACGGCCTGGCGTGCTTGTTCCAACAGGCGGAGACCTATGGGCTGAACGTCCCCCGGTGGCCCTATGAGCCCTTGGTTGCTCGAGTGGCGCTGCCCGGTCCAACCGATGTGGTGATGTTTGCCAGTCAGTTGGGCTTGACCATGGATGAGCTTTTGGCGTTGAACCCTGGGTTGAATCGTCACCTCACCTCGCCCACGGGTCCCCACCATTTAATTGTGCCCGTCGAACTGAGCGCGAAAGCCGAGCGCTTGGTTGAGACATGGCCTGAGGCGGGGTTTGTCCGCTACTCGCGCGTGCGCGTGGCCTCTGGCGATACCCTGTCCACCTTGGCCCAGCGCCACGACACCACCACCGAGGCATTAAAGGCGCACAACGGTCTTAAGGGTGACTTGATTCGGGTCGGTCAGACCCTCGAAATCCCAACCGCGGTTGCCGCGACCAAAGCGTCCGACTACACCGATCGCTATGAGGAACTGGCGGGCCTTCAAGCACGTTTGATCCCGGCCAAGCGCATTGACCATCGGGTGCGTCCAGGAGAGAGTCTGTGGGTGATCGCGCGCCGCTATCGGGTCAGCATTGACGATTTGAAGCGGTGGAACAACCTCGGCCAGACCCACTTGATCCGACCAGGCCAGCGCTTGAGCGTGGTTTTAGAGCCCGAGGCGGGCCCGGCTTCTGTCACGGCCGGCGCCACCCGCTATGTGGTGCAAACGGGCGATTCACTTTGGGCGATTGCTCGACGCCATCGGATTCCGCTCGCTGAGCTTCTTGAACACAATAACCTCACCCCTGAGACCGTCCTCCAGCCTGGGCAGACCCTGCGCCTTGGCAGCTCAACCTCGAGTGCGGAATGATGCGCAACGTCCACAGTCGACCACGTGGCAATCATCAAGCTCGGCGGCGCCCCATGACGGGGTTTTGGCTGGCGCTGGCGGTGATGTCCATGTCAGTGATGGCGCAGGTGTGCGCCCAGACAGCGTCATCGCGCCCCATCCAGTGGCACAGCGAGCCCCTTCAGGGCGCTTTAGTGATGGGTGAGGCGAAGAATCTGGCGAAGGTCCAGATCAATGGGCTGCAAGTTCCGCTCACTTCTGAGGGCCAGTTTGTTTTTGGCATTGGCAAAGACGACACCGAACCGGTGGTGATCGAAGCGCAATGGCTCGATGGGCACACAGCAAAAACAACCCTGCTCCCCATCCAACGAGAATTTGAGGTGCAAAGCATTGACGGTCTGGATCAGGCCATGGTCACGCCGCCAAAAGACACCCTGGCGCGGATCAAAGACGATGCCAGGCAGGCGCGTCAGGCTCGACAGATCGTCAGCGATCTTGATGGCTTTCGCGAGGCTTTCATTTGGCCAGTGAAGGGGCCCATCACGGGTGTGTATGGGTCGCAGCGCATCCTCAATGGTGAGCCTCGAGCCCCCCATTGGGGCATTGATATCGCCGCGCCCACCGGCACACCGGTGGTATCACCGGCGAGCGGGCGGGTGGTTTTGGTCCACGAGGACATGTATTTTAGCGGGGGCACGCTGTTTGTTGATCACGGCCATGGGGTCATGTCCGCGTTTTTGCACATGGACAGGATCGATGTCACCGAGGGCCAACAGGTCCCCCAAGGGGCCTCCCTGGGCACCGTAGGCGCCACGGGCCGTGCCACGGGCCCCCACTTGGATTGGCGGGTGAGTTGGCGCAACGTGCGCGTGGATGCCGGCTTGTTGGTGCCTAAACAGTGACTGGACGGGCCGTTCATCGGGGATGCCCTCACCACCTCTGGCGCGCACTCAGCGTTGTGGTCTTGGCCCTGGTGACAAGCGCCTGTGTGACCCTGGCCCCATCCAATCGGCCGATTTCGGAGACATCAACCAACGATCAAACATCACTGTCACTCACGCTCATGGATCTTTGGTTGGGCGCGTATGCAAGCCCCACTCGGCCCGGCGAGCAAGACCCACTGACGTTGACCATCAGCCGAGAGCCTGCCCCAAACGCCAATGAACGAAGGTATGTTTGGACACAAACCCACCCCGGCGACGACCGCTCTAAACGCCGCTTTCTGATTCGCGTAAGCGAGCAAAATGGCCAGCTGGTGAGCAGTTTTTCGCCGATGGGTCGCCCCGCCTCAGCCAGCCCAAGTTGCCCGCTGCGCTGGCAGCTGGCCCGATCTGACCGAGGGACGGGCCGTCAACCGGTATTGCTCGGCCGGACCGATGTCACCACCTGCCAGTTTGGATCAGCCGAAGCCCCGATGGCGCTGCTGAAAGAAATTGCCTTTGACGGCGAGCGCCTTCGCGTTGCAGACCGAGTGATGGGGCCCAACCCCTCGCAAGACGCCCCTGCCCCGCAAGTGACTGAGTTTTTTACACGGGCACGCTTCCGCGGCACCATCGGCATCGAAGAAGGCGAGCTGACGCGCGCCTCGCCTCCGGTTGAGTTGGCCACCGACGGTCAACCCCACTCGGCCGCGGATGCGGCGGGCATGCCGCTGGGTGTGGTGGTGGCCATCGATCGGGTGTACATCGGCCAGACGGTCAAGCTTCGCTTGATGGTCTCTGAGGCCGGAAGCAATCGCGTGCTCGGACAGGCCTTGTCTGACCCCAACAGCGACACCTTGGGGTGGGCCAATCAAACGGTGCAGGCGGTTTTTCGTCGCATCCGTTCGGACTGAGCTTCTGTCAGAACAATTCCATCAGAGCAATGAGTGCCCCTGGTTAAAAGAAGTTTCAGCGCTGACTTGTCTCAACACCGTGCGGTGATCGTTATAGTTTCCAACCCGAGGGGTGGCCATCGATGGGTTTGTAACCATTGTCGATCCCTTTGGTAATGATCGCCACCGCATCGTGCGGATGCAAGCTCTCGAAGTGCCGGCATCGCGCCCAAAAATCATCCACGTTGTCCACCTCACTCAAGGCGTCTTGCAGCCGACGCGCGGAGTCTTCGACAAACATGAGATTTTGCCCATTCAAAAGCGCAAAGGCCTGCTCATCTTCTCGTTTGACGGCCGCCTGAACCGGGGTTTTGAGCGCGCCCTCGACCACATCGATGACCGCATCAAAAGCACACGACTCACTGCCTTGGCTCAGTTTCAAGCGGACATCGGCCGACGAGCGCTGGCTGTGCGGGGTCGCCACGATCCCCTGTTCACTCCCAAGCCATGCCAACACTTGCTCAAAATCAAGCGCGGCCTGTCGGTCAAAGTCTTTTTCAAACTGCTGTTGGATCAGCTGGCGCGATAACGCTGCAGAGCATGGACAGGTGGACGAATAGACGATCTGGAAGGACATTTCAAAGGCATACCCGTTCTCATCTAGGCTCGCAATCAAACTGAATGGATACTTCTTCCAGCCCGTGTTGTTGCTGACCAATGAGGGGCGACGAACCAGATAGTCAAAGTTCAGCCGAACCATCGCTCGAGTACTCAGATCGCGGTGCGATGACAAAAAGTCATCCAACGTGGCCTGCAGCTGCGCCGGCGTTATGGTTTGCTGTGACAGCCGCTGATCAAGATGAAGGTAGAGCCGTGACATATGAATGCCACGCTTATCCGGATCGGCCAAATCAACGAATGCGTTGACTTTGGCCTGTGCTGAGATTGAGCCATCGACCCCAGAGGCCAGTTGGATGGGCAATTCGATGTCGTTCATCCCCACCCAGTCAAGACGGCCACGAACGGCCGCCTCAGCGTGGCTTGCCACATCGGGCATTGAAATCACGTTCTGAGAAGAAGGCATACGTTTTTATCCTATCCGTTAAAAATGGTCGGAGCGGGGAGATTCGAACTCCCGACCCCCACAACCCCATTGTGGTGCGCTACCAGGCTGCGCTACGCTCCGACGTTTACAGGTGGATATTTTACGGCAGAAGTGTCATCTAACTGTCAAATGCCTCAGCGGCGCAACAGCTGAAGAACGTCTTCCAATTCAACGCGTATTTGTTTGGCCAATTGCTGGCTGCGCGTCGCATCTGACTGTGAGTGCTCGCTTTCCAACTGCTGCCGGGCCCCAACAATGGTGAACCCTTGCTCGTGCAGCAGCGAGCGAATTTGGCGAATCATCAGCACATCATGGCGCTGATAGTAGCGACGATTGCCCCGACGCTTGACTGGCTTGAGCTGCGGAAACTCTTGTTCCCAATACCGCAAAACGTGAGGCTTGACGGCGCACAGCTCACTGACTTCACCAATGGTGAAATATCGTTTGGCCGGAATCACCGGCAGCTCTTGATTACTCCTTCGGTCCAGCATAAGCCTCAACTCTTGATCTTAATTTTTGCCCGGGCTTGAACGTCACCACACGTCGCGCTGAGATGGGGATTTCTTCACCGGTTTTGGGATTACGTCCAGGGCGCTCGCTTTTGTCTCTCAGATGAAAATTACCAAACCCAGACAATTTCACATCTTCTCCAGACTCGAGTGCCTGACTGATGGTCTCGAACCAAGCATCCACAAAATCTTTGGCCTCGCGCTTGTTCAGCCCCACTTCATCGAAAAGCATGCTGGCCAACTCTGCCTTGGTTAACGTCATCGTGCCTACCCTCTGAGTCTCGCTTGAAATGCCTCACCCAAACGCGCGACGACACGTTCGGTGACGGCATCCACGTCGTCATCTGTTAGAGTGCGCGAATTGTCGCGAATAATCAAGCCTATACCCAAACTTTTAAAGCCTTTTTCAACGCCCTCACCTTGATATAGATCAAACAAGATCACCTGTTCTAGGCGCTCACCACCGGCTTGAGTGACCACATCGAGCACCGCGCCCCCCGGCGCGGAATCGGGCACCAGCACCGCCAAATCGCGCCTGGCGGCGGGAAAACGTGAAACAGGCCGATGGCAAGGTTTGGCGCCCTGACACCACTGCGCCAACTCAAGCTCAGCGACGAAGGTGTTGGATTTCAGATCCATCGCCTCAGCCAGTTGTGGGTGAAGCCGCCCGAGCCAGCCCACCGACGCCTCGCCTCGGACAACCTCCGCGCTTTGACCCGGATGAAGCCATGCATGCTCGCGGGTGGGGACGAATGACACCTCACCCAGCCCATGGCGTTGTGCCATGTGCTCAAGCTCGCCTTTGAGATCATAAAAATCGAAGGCCCTGTCGGGCTGATCAAAGTGCTCTGGGAACGCGCGGCCCATCGCTAAAAGGCCGAGCCGATTGTGCTCACTGTCTGGGGCATAGACATGCCCCACCTCAAATAAGCGCATGTCCTGCCAGCCACGGGCACGATTTCTTTGAGCGATCTCCAACAGGCTTGTCAACAGCGTTGACCGCAGCCCTGATTGCTCCTGGCTTAAGGGATTGGCCAATTCCAGCGGATGCGCCGGCAGGCCATTGAACCCGCCTCGTCCTGCGCCCACAAAGCTCCATCCCATCACCTCCTGAAACCCGCGCCCCATCAAGGTATGCCGAAGCGCATGAACTGGAATCTGGTCCTCAGGATGGCCCTTCAGCGTCAACCCACCCCCAGGTGGCTTCGAGGGCAGCGCATCATAGCCGACCAGGCGCGCCACCTCTTCAATCAAGTCCACTGCCACCGCAATGTCACGCCTGGCATTTGGGGCGGTCACCTGCAGGGTGTCATGGTCTATGGGCTCACATGCCATGCCCAGAGCGCTCAATGCATCAGTGACGGTCTCTGCGCTGAACGCCGTGCCCAACACGCGGTTGACGTGCCCAATGCTCAACGTGATCGGCTGGTTCAGCGGCACATGCTCAGAGGCCACTGCCTCTGCGACCGGACCCGGTTGGCCGCCGGCCATTTCAAGAATCAAACCTGTGGCGCGCTCCAGGGCTTGGCGCTGCAAGGTGGGATCCACGCCGCGCTCAAACCGATGCGAGGACTCGGTGTGGAGGCCAAACCGGCGCGCGCGTCCGGCGACGATTGCCGGGTCGAACCAGGCCGACTCCAGCACGATGGTGTCGCTGTGCTCGCCCACGGCTGAGTCAGCGCCCCCCATCACCCCAGCCAAAGCCACGGCTTGCGACTGATCGGCAATCACCAAACAGTCATCATCGAGTTCGACGCTTTGACCATCCAGCAGTTGAAGCGGCTCGCCCGAATGCGCGCGGCGCACTTGAATGCCGCCATCGAGCGCCTGGGCATCGAAGGCATGCATGGGCTGACCGAGCTCAAGCATGACGTAATTGGTGATATCCACGACCACTGATATGGGCCGGACACCTGACCGACGAAGTCGCTCTTTTAACCAGACCGGGCTGGGACGGCTGGCATCAACGCCGCTGATGACCCGAGCCATGTACACGGGACAATCGTTTGGGGCGCTCACCGAGACAGACACACTCGTGGTGGCGACAGGCTCAATGGGCTCGATGGCAGGCGGATGCCAACGCCCGCGCGTCAGGGCGGCCACTTCGCGCGCCATGCCCAAGACGGACAAGCAGTCGGCACGGTTTGGGGTGAGGTCAACATCCAACACCACATCGTCAAGATCGAGATAGGTTTTGAGGTCTGTGCCCACGGGGGCGTCAGCCGGCAACGCCATCAAGCCGCTGCTCGCCGCGCCGTCGCCATCCAAACCCAATTCGGCCGCGGCACACAGCATCCCCTCGGATTCAACCCCACGGAGTTTTGCTCGCTTGATGGTCAAACCGTTGGGAATGGTTGCCCCCAGCGTTGCCAGGGGTGCCTTCAAGCCGGCCTGCGCATTGGGAGCGCCACAGACAATCGTGCGAACGTCGCTGTCTCCTTTGACCTGGCACACCCTCAAGCGATCGGCGTCTGGGTGGGGCTCAGCGCTTTCGATTTGTGCAACCACCACGCCCTCGAGTCCCGCCCCAAGGGGTTCGAGGCCATCCACCTCCAAGCCCCCACGTGTCAGCTGCTCGGCGAGATCTTGCGGCGTGGCATCGAACTCCACCCAGTCTTGTAACCATTGATATGACAGTTTCATGCGACTCGCCGATTATCGAAACTGCGCTAAAAAGCGCAGGTCATTGTCATAAAAAAGCCGAAGGTCGTTGACTTGGTAACGAAGCATTGCAAATCGCTCCACACCCAAACCGAAGGCAAACCCCGTATGCGTGTCTGGATCAATCCCGCACTGGCTCAGCACATTGGGGTGAACCATGCCGCAGCCCAAAACCTCGAGCCAACCGCCGGGGTTGCCATCGCTGTCGTGCCAGCGCACATCAACTTCGGCTGAGGGCTCGGTGAAGGGAAAGTATGACGGCCGCAGTCGAATTTCCAACTCAGCCTCAAAAAAGGCGTTCACAAACTCCGCCAGCAGCCCTTTTAGATCCGCAAAACTGGTGTGGGTATCAACCACCAGCCCCTCGACCTGGTGAAATTGTGGCGTATGAGTTTGATCTGAGTCTGCCCGGAAAACGCGACCGGGTGCGATGATGCGAAACGGTGGCGCCTGCTGCTCCATCACCCGGATCTGGACCGGTGAGGTGTGGGTGCGAAGCAAGCGCCCATCGGGCAGATAAAACGTATCGTGCATGGCCCGAGCGGGGTGGTGAGCGGGAAAGTTCAGCGCCTCGAAATTGTAAAAGTCGGTCTCGATCTCTGGCCCTTCGGCCACCTCAAAGCCCAACTGCGAAAACAACCCCACAATTCGGTCCAATGTGCGTGTGACCGGGTGCGGCCCACCGACATCTCCCGTGCGCCCAGGCAAGGTGACATCCACCTGCTCGTTGGCCAACTGAGCCTCTAAAGCGGCCTGTTTGAGGGCCTGCTCACGCGCGTTGATCGCCTCGACCAGCGATGTCTTGGCGGCGTTAATGGCCGCCCCTTGGGCCTGTCTTTCTTCTGCCGGCAGTTGCCCCAGGGCCTTCAACGCGGCCGTCAGGCGGCCTTTTTTTCCAAGATAGGCCACGCGCACCGCCTCCAATGACGCCACATCCCCCGCCTGAGTCACCTCAGCGAGGGCAGCATCCAACAAAGATTGGGTGGCTTGGGCGTCCATACCGGGGTTCGTGACCGCCCAGCGTTAGGACAAGTGGGCCTGTGCTTTCTCTGCCAGTGCTTTGAACGCGGCCTTATCGTTGACCGCCAGATCGGCCAGCATTTTCCGATCAACGGCGATATCAGCGCGTTTTAGGCCATTCATAAAGCGGCTGTAGGACAGCCCATGCGTCCTCGCACCGGCGTTGATCCGGGCAATCCACAGCCGACGGAAGTCCCGCTTGCGCTGGCGCCGGTCGCGGTAGGCGTATTGACCGGCTTTAATCACGGCCTGCTTGGCCACGCGATAGATCTTACGCCGCGCGCCGTAGTAGCCTTTGGCTTGGTTTAGGACTTTGCGATGGCGGCGACGCGCCACCACTCCTCGTTTAATTCTTGCCATTGTTCCTCTCCTTCAATCTTCAATCGCAATTGAATCGGGCGCGCATTAAAGATGCGGCAGCATTTGTCGGATCGATTTCTCATCCGCTTTTGACACCATGACGGTTGAGCGCAGGCGACGTTTGCGCTTGGTGTCTTTTTTGGTGAGGATGTGGCTGTGGAAAGCGCGCTTGCGTTTGATTCGGCCACTGCCTGTGGCGCGGAAACGCTTGGCGGCGCCTCGGTTTGACTTCATTTTTGGCATGACGTAACTCCAGATCGAAGTTGAAAATAACCTCGCCACAGCGGCTGATCCACTGCCAATGAATCCGCGCTTTATTACGGCTGTGACCAGGACTTAAGCCCCCTATTATAGCCTTGAGTGAGGTGAGAAGCTAGAGTTTTTTAGGGGCAAGCATCATTACCATCTGCCGACCCTCCACGCGGGGAAATTGCTCAACGGTGGTGGCATCAGCCATCTCGGTTTCAATCCGCTGCAGCAACTCTCGGCCAAGCTCTTGGTGGGCCATTTCTCGGCCCCGAAAGCGCAGAGTGACTTTGACCTTGTTGCCCTCTTCGATAAACCGGTGGAGGTTGCGCATCTTCACCTGATAATCATGCTCATCGGTGCCGGGCCGAAATTTGATTTCTTTGATCTGAATTTGCTTTTGTTTTTTGCGCGCTGCCTGGCCTTTCTTTGCCTGCTCAAAGCGATACTTGCCCCAATCCATGATGCGACAGACCGGTGGCTCTGCCTGCGGGGCGATCTCGACCAAATCAAGGCCCAGCCCTTGCGCCTTTTCCAGTGCGTCTGGCACGCGCATCACCCCAATTTGTTCACCATCGGGGCCGACAACTCGAATCTCACGCGCAATAATGTCTTCATTGCGCCGGGTATGTTTTTCACTTGCGATGGGTGCTGCTCCTAACTGTTCATGGTTTGGTGGTGATCGATCACCACTGAAGAGGCCACTGACGCTGATCGATCATGCGCGAGCGACTTTGGTATCGAGGGCATTATCAGGCATTGCGCCGCGAGATGCGAGCTCTTGTCGCATTCTGTCACAGAGCGCCTCCACGGACATCACGCCCAAGTCCGTGCCGTCAACCAACCGCACCGCAATCTGATCGTTGGCCTGCTCTCTTGCGCCCGCCACCAGCAAATACGGAATTTTTGCCAGCGTGTGCTCGCGGATTTTATATCCGATCTTCTCGTTTCGACGATCGACTTCGACCGCCAACCCCGCCTCCCTCAACCGCTGAGCCACCGAGTCGACGTATGCGCCCTGGCCGTCTGTGATCGTCATCACTGCCGCATGCACCGGCGCCAGCCACAGGGGCAGTCGGCCAGCAAAGTGCTCCAGCAAAATCCCGGTGAACCGCTCCAAAGACCCCAACAGGGCCCGATGAAGCAACACCGGACGTTTCTCTCCACCATCGGCTGTCCGATAGCTTGCATCAAACCGCTCTGGCAAATTCAGATCCACTTGCAGCGTGCCGCATTGCCAGTCCCGCCCGATGGCATCGCGCAGGACAAACTCAATTTTGGGGCCATAAAATGCGCCCTCACCCGGGTTGTGGGTGTAAGCCAGTCCCATGGACTCGAGTGCCCCCAATAGAGCCCCTTCGAGCTTGTCCCAAGTGGCATCGTCTCCAATCCGATCGGCCGGTCGATCCGCAAATTTCAAACGCACATCGTCAAACCCAAACTGCCGATACACCGACAAGTTGAGCTCGATGACGGCACGACACTCGTCTTCCATCTGCTCTTCGGTGCAATAAATGTGCGCATCGTCTTGAGTGAAGTGGCGCACCCGCATCAGCCCGTGCAGTGCGCCCGAGGGCTCGTACCGGTGGACTTTGCCAAACTCGGACATCCGAATGGGCAAATCACGGTAGCTTTTCAGGCCCTGCTTGTATAACGCCAGCGAGCCTGGGCAGTTCATGGGCTTCAGCGCAAACACCCGACCATCTTCAGTTTGCGTGGTGAACATGTGCTCACGATAGTTCTGCCAGTGCCCGGAGGTCTCCCACAGTGCTCGATCCATCACATCGGGGGTGTTGACCTCGATGTAGCCGGCCTGGTCTTGGCGTTCACGCACATACTCAACCAAATTCCGAAACAGCCGCCAGCCTTTTGGGTGCCAGAACACTGCACCCGGGGCCTCTTCTTGGAATTGAAATAAGTCAAGCTGTTTGCCCAGCTTGCGGTGGTCACGCTTTTCAGCTTCCGCCAATCGCTCAAGGTGGGCTTTCAACGACTTTTGGTCCGGCCACGCCGTGCCATAAATCCGCTGGAGCATGGCATTGTCCGAATCGCCCCGCCAATACGCGCCTGCCAGCTTGGTCAATTTGAACGCCCCCAACCGACCGGTGGACGGAACATGGGGGCCACGGCAAAGGTCAATGAATTCTCCCTGACGATACACCGACAGGGTCTCGTCGGCGGGAATCGAGGCGATGATCTCAGCCTTGTAGTCCTCGCCCAGCGATTTAAAAAACGACACCGCCTCATCCCGCCCCATGACATCTCGCTCAATGGGCAGATCCTCAGAGACAATCGCGTGCATTTGGGCTTCAATCGCCTCCAAATCCTCAGGCTTGAACGACTCCTCACGCGCAAAGTCGTAGTAAAACCCATGATCAATCACCGGCCCGATGGTGACCTGCGTTCCAGGAAACAAGCGCTGCACCGCTTGAGCCATCAAGTGCGCGGTGGAATGACGGATGAGGTACAGCCCCTGTTCATCTTTGGCGGTGATGATGCGCACATTCGCATCGCCCGACACCCGATGACTCAAGTCATAGAGCTGACCATCGATGTCGCCAGCCAGTGCAGACTTGGCCAACCCAGGCCCAATGGATTCGGCCACCTGAGCCAAAGTGGGCGCTTCGTCAAACTGCTTTTGACTGCCATCAGGCAGGGTGATTTGTGGCATGGGATCCGCGTTTTTATTGGCAACGACTGGTGGGCGATACTGGATTTGAACCAGTGACCTCTGCCATGTCAAGACAGCGCTCTAACCAACTGAGCTAATCGCCCAAAAAGCAATGTTTTAAACCAAGTGACATATTATCCCAGTTTCGCGTCCGTTTTGACAAGCAATTGGGTAAACTTTGCCCGGTGAGTGCTTTCAGCGTCCTAAATCCGCCTCAAGATCACACCGGTGAAGTGAGCACATGGCCTCACCTTGAGGGCCTGGGGCTGGCCTTGGCGATCCAAACTTACGCCAAGCGCGCAGGCGGGCCGGTGTTGGTGGCGGTCCCCGATGGCTATACCGCGCGATATTTGCGTGATGATCTCTCAGCGCTTGGCGAGGTGCCCGTTGAGCTTTTTCCCGATTTAGAAATACTGCCCTACGACCTCTATTCCCCGCACCCTGATCTGATTTCACGGCGTTTGGAGGTGCTTCGGACCCTGCCTGAGTGGGACGCAGGCGTCATATTGGCCCCTTTGACCAGCTTGATGCATCGTTTGCCGCCACGCGCCTGGCTGAATGCCACAGGTGTGCGCCTGGCCATCGGTGAGACATTGCCCCTGGATGATTTTCGCGAGCGCCTGCTTCAAGCCGGCTACCTGGCCACCGATCAGGTGTGGCAGCCAGGGCAATTTGCCCAACGCGGATCAGTGCTTGATCTGTGGCCAATGGGCGCGGCTCATCGGCCCTATCGGATAGAGTTGTTTGATGACGAAATAGACTCCATTCGGACCTTTGACCCAGACTCACAGCGCTCCGTTGAAAAAATCAAGCACTTTTCGCTCATGCCCGCGCGCGAGTACCCTTTCGACGACGCGGGTCGAAATCGATTTAAACAGAACTTTAGGCTCCGGTTTGATGTCGACCTTCGCCGTGCAGTGCCGTACCAAGAGGTCAGTGAGGGCACTCAAACCGCTGGGCTTGAGCAATACTTGCCCCTGTTTTTTGACACCACCGATAACCTACTTGACTATTTGCCCGAACCCAGCCGAGTGATCGTGCTCAACGGTTTGGACAAAGCCGCCCACGAGTACAGCCAACATATCCATCAGCGTTTTGACCAACGTGCGCATGACATTGAGCGGCCTGTTTTGCCACCTGGTGAGTTATTTTGGCCGGCCGATGCCCTCATGACACGGCTGCATCAGATGGCACGCGTGCGGGTGGCATCGCCCCAGGCGGACCCACCGGCGGTGAAGCGGCCACCGGTGGTGGATTTATCGAAGCCTGAGCAAGCCGTCGAGACGCTGGAGCAGTTGCCCGGCCGCATTCTGATTGCGGCCGACACACCGTCGCGACGAGAGCTGATCACGCGCGCACTCCGCACGGCCCGAGCAAGCTTTCAGCTTGTGGATCATTGGGCGGCTTTTCGCAGCACCGACCACCGGCTCAACATTGCAACCTTGCCTTTGACCACGGGCGTGGCCCTGCCCGAGGCAGAAATCACCGTCATCTCTGAAAGCGAATGCTTCCCGGACCACACGCGAACACGCCGCACTCAACGGCGCAGCGGACAAGATCCCGAAGCGCTGATCAAAAGCCTCATGGACCTTCAACCCGGCGCCCTCATTGTCCATCTGGATCACGGGATTGGGCGGTATCGCGGGCTTGAGGTGTTGCAAACGAGCGATCATGTCGGCGAGTTCCTGACCCTGGAGTACGCCGATGGGGATTTGTTGTATGTCCCGGTGACCGATCTGGATCTCATCAGCCGCTACACGGGACAAGACCCCGAGACCGTCAGCCTTCATCGATTGGGTTCTGAGCAGTGGAAAAAAGCCAAGCAAAGAGCCGCCAAACAGGCGCGCGATGTGGCTGCTGAGCTATTGAACCTTCAGGCACGGCGTGCCGCGCGGACCAATCTGCCGGTGGCCGTGGATGAAGGGCTGTACGCCCGATTTTCAGCCGGCTTTGAGTATGACGAGACCGACGATCAACTCCAGGCCATCGAGGCCACGCTGGCTGATCTGGCCTCGGAACAACCCATGGATCGGGTCGTGTGTGGCGATGTGGGGTTCGGAAAAACCGAAGTCGCGCTTCGCGCTGCATTTGTTGTCGCCCAAAGTGGTGCTCAAGTGGCGATTTTGGCGCCGACCACGCTGCTGGCTGAACAACATCATCGCCAATTTTTAGATCGGTTCGCTGATTGGCCGGTCAACGTCGCGCTGCTCTCTAGAACCGGCGGTGAAACGTCCAAAACCCTTCAGGGGCTTAAAGACGGCACAGTGGATATTGTGATCGGGACGCATCGCTTGCTGCAGTCGGATCTTGAATTTAAAAATCTCCATTTGGTGGTGGTTGATGAGGAGCAGCGTTTTGGGGTTAAACAAAAAGAAAAGTTGAAGTCCCTCAGAGCCGAGGTGAACCTTCTTACACTCACCGCCACGCCGATCCCTCGCACGCTCAACATGACCATGGCAGGCCTGCGAGAGTTGTCCATCATTGCCACGCCGCCGCAGTCACGACTGGCCGTGAAAACCTTCGTCAACCAGTGGGATACCGACACAATTAAAGACGCCGTGAGCCGAGAGTTCCAACGCGGCGGGCAGGTTTATTATCTGCACAACGAGGTCAGGACCATGGACAAGGCGGTGCGCGAGCTTGAAGCACTGTTCCCCGATGCCCAAATCGGCATGGCGCATGGCCAAATGCCCGCGGCGGTGATGGAGCGCACCATGCGCGATTTCTACGCGCGCAAAATTAATCTTTTGGTGTGCAGTACGATCATCGAAAATGGAATTGACGTTCCGACGGCCAACACCATCATCATCAACCGCGCCGATAAGTTTGGTCTGGCCCAGCTCCACCAGCTGAGGGGTCGCGTCGGTCGCTCACACCACTTGGCGTTTGCCTACCTGATCACCCCGCCTTGGAAAACCTTGACCAAAGATGCGCGCAAACGCCTCGAGGCGATTGCCTCAATGGAAGATTTGGGTGCAGGCTTTAGCCTTGCCAGTCATGATTTAGAGATTCGCGGCGCCGGTCAGCTGTTGGGCGAGGATCAATCCGGCCAAATCGAGGCAATTGGTTTTTCGCTGTATTCTGATTTGCTCAACCGAGCGGTGAATGCCCTTAAATCAGGCCATGAGCCTGATCTCGAGCAGCCTTTGGCCACCAGCTCTGATATTGACCTGCACACTGAGGCCAGAATTCCAGAGCACTACCTTCCCGACATCCATCAGCGCCTGGTCCTATACAAGAGAATCACACAGGCCCAAAATGAAACGGCGTTGTATGATCTTGAGGTGGAGATGATCGACCGATTTGGGTTGTTGCCTGAGCCCACGAAAGCGCTGTTCACCGCCGCCCGGCTTCGGTTGGCGGCCCGACCCATGGGCATTGAACGTTTAGAGATCGGTCCACATGGGGGGCGCGTGGAGTTTATCGACAAGCCCGACATTAAGGTGGATGAGTTTTTGCGAATGATCCAGCACGAGGCGCACACCTACGAACTGCCCGCACCCAATCGCCTTCGCATCAAGGGCCATTATGATGCCTACCAAGACCGGGTTGCTCTGGCCGAGGACATTCTCGGTCGCTTGGGCCTCACACAAGAGGCCGCCGCATGAGCCGGCGCTGCTGGCAAGCCATGATGGGCTGGCTTGTGTTGACCGGCCTGAGCATGGCCCACGCCCAATCCAATTGGCCCGCGGCCGATAGCCTCTACCGAGTCGATGTCATCGTCTTTGAACAGGCGCATTCATCGCCGCCTGTCCGCGCCGAACGGGTGGTCAGCGTGTTTGAAAATGCCCGTCAGCTGTCGTCTCCTGCTACGGCTCACGCTCTGACGATTCAAGCCCAACCGAGGCCAGCGCCAAGCATCCGACCGCTTGGTGAATGGCTGGACTGGCTGGTGACCCAGGCGCTCATCCGTGCTGCTCAGCCTTTGGTCGGGCCACCCCCTCGGATCGACGTGCCCGAAGCGCCTTTGCTCAATCACCCTGTCCTTTGGCAGCAGCCCGTCAATCCGCCGACAGATTTGCTGCGCGCCGCAGCGCGCCTTCAACAAGCCAGAGGCTACGAGGTGGTGTCGACCTTGAGCTGGCATCAGCCCTTACGCCAAAATGCCTCGGGCGTCGCGGTCCGTTTGGTTCCTGACGCCTCCTTGAGCCTGCCGCCGTGGCCCACGCCCCTGGCTCGCGGCCCACGTCCGCGCATCGATGGCCAACTGACCCTGACCCGAGACCGCTTCTTGCGCGCCAAACTGGAGCTGAAAAAAACGACCCCACACCGTCACAATCGAGGGCCCCTGTCGCTGCGCTGGCTGTCGCCGTTTGGCGCCCTCACTGAAACGCTTGACGCCGATCGGGTGATACCGACCGAACAATGGGTGTATTTTGACCACCCCAGCTTGGGTGCGCTCGTTCAGATCACCCCTTTAGAGAGCGACGGTTAGCCTGGTGGCCAAGTCATCTGCCGGCCACCGAGCAAATGCAGGTGGATGTGATAAACCGACTGCCCGCCGGCCTCATTGCAATTGAAGACCAACCGATACCCAGCCTCGGCTAACCCCTCCGATTGGGCGATGTCTTTGGCCACCAAAACCAGCCGCCCCATCAACGCCGCCTGATCAGGGGTTAAGTGATTTAATGTGGCAATGCGCTGTTTGGGAACAATCAAAACATGCGTCGGAGCTTGCGGCTGAATGTCTCGAAAAGCCAAGATCTCGTCATCTTCATAAACAATCTCGGCCGGGATCTCCCGGTCAATGATCTTTAAAAATAAATCATCACTCATGGCGTGCCTTTTGTGTATTGCTGTTTTGTGAGTCGATGGGTGGGGTATCGTCACTCGCTTGAATTTGACCCATCAACTGCTCGATCAGTGGGGCCAGTTCAGCATACTCAGATTGTGAGCGCGCCGGCCACGCTTGAGCACTGATCGGACTGTAAAACGTTGGCGGCTGCCAGGTCACAACGCGCGGGCCTTTGGGTCCAATCTCTTGATCAAGGGTCGCGGCCATCCAACGTTGCGCCTGCTGAACCAACCCATAGGCGCCCCAATGGGCCGGTTGCGACGTCGGCGCAGGATCCACCACCCACACAATCGAATCACGGGGCTGACCTGAAAAATATTGAGTCAAGCGCTGAGTCAAAAACAAGGGGGCGTGGATGCCAACTTGAGTGAGCTCCAGCCACTCTTGGGGCGGTTGATGCAACAGCGGACGCATCGCCTTAAATGCCCCGGCCGCATGCACCAAATGGTTGATTGATCCAACCGCATCACCGATGGCATCTGCGGTGTCATAAAGATCTTGTAGGGTCGCCCCCGCCAAGTCGAGTGGATGGATCAAGGGGCGTGCCCGGCCAGCGCGCTGCGCTTGGTCTGATAGCGCCTCCAACCCAGATGGGTTCTTATCGATGGCCACACACTCGCCGCCGTCAGCCAGCACGCGCTGAACCAGTGCCTGCCCCAGTGTGCCGGCCGCACCCGTCACCACCCAAACCGGCTGGGCTTTTTCAACTGATGGTGTGTGCTGACTGGAATGCTGTGTCATTGGCTAAACGGGCGTGGCTTGAAACTCGGGCAAGGGCTGACCGCCATTGTACTGTGATTGCCGACCAAGCTTGGGCTATCATGCGGTCATGCCTTTTTATGAGTACCGTCCTGCCCACACACCCGGGTGTCAGCGTTGCCACGGCGGGCTTGTGATTTTGCAAAAACTGAACGCGCCGGCGTTGTCTCACTGCCCTGACTGCGGTGTGGCGCTGATCAAGATCATCTCCGCGCCGAATGTGCCCACCAAAGGCCAGGCCACGCTGTCGGCCTCCAACATCGAAAAAGCCGGGTTCACGCAATACAAAAAAATCGGTCAAGGGGTCTATGAAAAGACGGCCGGTCGGGGGCCCAATGTGATCGGACAAGAGGACTGACTCACCCAAGTCGGGCCATCGCCCCGCGGGCCTCAGCCGGCCTTAGCGCGACATTGGCGCGCCTGTCGCCAAGCGGTCCACACGTTCCCCAAATGGCCTGGCAGGACGCGCTCGGTCAACACCCGTGCGGGGGCCTGGGTCAGGTGCTTGGCCAGTCTCTGATCCAACGCGGACATGATCAAGCCATGCACCAGCGCGGGTGCGATTTGGCCAGAAAGTGCCTTTTGAGCCGCCATCAGGCGCTGTGAGGCCACCGCCACCAACGCCTCAATCAGTCGAGCCCACTTGGCTTCAGCCGGCCCTTCAATCACCTCTTGGCGACTGATTTGGTGCTCGGCTTGCAGCTCGAGGGGGACAAACCACCGGCCTTGACGCGCGTCGGCGCTGAGATCGCGGACTTGGCGAAGCCAATAGCCGGCCGCACCCAGATCGCGCACGGCCGCCGCCACGCCTTGTGTTGGGGTGTGTTGACTCAGCATGGCCACCTCCAGCTCAAGGGCCTCGCCGCCGAGGCTTTGACAATGGGCCCAAGCTTGTTCGATGGTTGCCGAGCGTGAGACATCGAGACTGGCCTCAACGGCATCACACAGCGCCAGCAATCGGGTGACATCGATCCGCTCACGAAGCCCCAATTGATCGAGCGCTTCAAGCGCTGGATGAGTGTGCTGGCGCAAAAAAGCCTCACGCCACCAATTGAGCTTGGCCTGGGCCAGCCCGGGTTCATGTGACAGCGCGGTCATCTGGGCCAGCTCACTGTGCACGGCGCGCAGCGCGAGAATGGGCTTTTGATGTTCGGTCGCTACAAACAAAAGACTGGCGCTGAGCGGATTGTGCGGCACCCACAGCCTTTCTTCACACCACGCAATGGCATCCATCACTCTAGCCTGGCCCCTCGCAAAGCCAACCCCAAAGCTCGCCGGGATTCTCGCACCAAGGGGTGGATTCCCGCATCGGCGAGGGGATAAGTGAGGACCCATACCCCCAACCGGCAATGATGCCCCCAGCACCCGCCCGATTCGCCGCTTCGATATCGCGCCGGTCATCGCCAATCAAGACCGCTTGACTGGGGGAGGCCTGCAACCGCTGACAGGCGGCGATCACCGGCTCGGGATTCGGCTTGGGGTGCGCGGTGGCATCACCGCCGATCACCACATCAAAGTACCGCGCCAGATGCGCTTGCGCCAAAACGAGATCGGCCAAGGCCTGACGTTTGTTGGTGACCACCCCAAGTGGGCGTTGGGCTTGGTGCAATCGATCCAATAGATCAACCATGCCAACATAGACCTTTGAGTGCTCAAACGGATGCGATTGATAGTGCGCTAAAAAAAGCGCCAAAGCCGCCTGCTGATCGACGCCATCGGTGTCCTCGAGCGCCTTCGCCACCAGCGCCTGACCGCCTTGTGCAACCTGATGCGACCAGTCGCGTGTCGGCAACGGCGAAAGGCCCAACTGAGCGCGCATCGCCTCCAAAGCCGCCACCAGATCCGGCGCAGAATCGACCAATGTCCCGTCTAAATCAAATAAAACCACGCATCCACGGTTGCTCATCGGGGCCCGTCGCGGTCAGTGGGGCCTTCGGGCGTACAAAAAGTAATTGATCCACGGTCGAGTGCCCACTGTCACCGCGCGTGAAAAGGGGTTGTACGCCAGACCGGTGATTTCCTCAACGGCCCAGCCGACCTGACGCGCCATCGCTGCCAACTCGCCCGGCTGGATCAAGCGCTCGTAGCGGTGGGTGCCTTTGGGCAGCAGCCCCAGCACCGTCTCAGCGCCAAATATGGCGCCCGCCCAAGCGAGCGGGTGGCGGTTGATCGTGCTCAAAAAAACCGCACCACCCGGACGCGTGAGATTGAAAGCCGCCTTAATCAACGACCTGGGCTCGGGCACATGCTCTAAAGCCTCTAAACAACACACCGCGTCATACTGCGCCGGTTCAGACGCGGCCAAAGTCTCGGCTGAAGTTAGTCGATAATCAATGTTCAGCCCGCTGGCCTCAGCATGCATGGAGGCCACCTGCAGCGCCCGCTTGGCCAGATCAATTCCCGTCACCTGCGCACCAGCGCGCGCCAATCCTTCTGACAACAGACCGCCCCCACAGCCGATGTCGAGTATGCGCGCATCGGCCAGATCGATTCTTTGGCCAATGAAATCAAGGCGTGCCGGGTTGATGTCATGGAGGGGGCGGCATTCACCATCTGGATCCCACCATTGAGCGGCCATGGCATCAAATTTCGCCATCTCGGCCTGATCGGCGTTCAGGTGCTCGGGGCTCATGCGTGCATTTTATCCGCCCAGCGCTGCGCATTGGCCACAATGGCGGACCGATCAAGCGTTGTGACTTCCCCGGCCTGAACCAAGCGTTGACCGGACACCCAGACATCGCTGACCTGATGGCGCCCAACGGCATAGACCAGATGAGAAATCACATTATGAATCGGCGCAGACCCGGCTTCATCCAGATCCACAGCGATCACATCGGCCGCCTTGCCCACTTCAATGGAGCCGATCAGATGGTCCAGACCCAAAGCACGGGCGCCTTGAATGGTGGCCATGGACAGCGATCGGGCCGCGGGGGCGGCTTCCGGATTCAGAGCAGATCCCTTGGCGTTTAGACTCGCCAGGCGCATCTCAGCGAACATATCCAGCCGGTTGTTGCTTGCCGCACCGTCCGTGCCAATGGCGATGTTCACGCCCGCACGGTCGAGGCGGTCGATGGGACAAAAGCCACTGGCGAGCTTCATGTTCGCTGCCGGGCAATGCAAGACAGAAACGCCCGCGCGCGCGGTGGCTTCGATTTGTTCAGCCGTCAACTGTGTCATGTGAGCGGCAATCAAGCGTTCGTTATACAGCCCCAATCGGACCAATCGATCAATGGGATGTTCGCCATGGGTCTGAAGGCTCTGCTCAATCTCACCGGCGGTCTCAAGAAGGTGCAGGTGAAGTCGCATGCCACCCGCCTCAGTGAGCTCGCCCAGTCGACAGAAGCTCTCGTCACTGACGGTGTATGGCGCATGCGGGGCCCAGGCCCAACCGATCCGGTCGTGTCCGCCATGCTGCTCGACGACCGCCAAGCCTTGATCAATATAGCCCGCCTCGTCATCGGCCCAGATGGTGGGCACATTCATGACCGGCAGACCCAAAAGCGCTCGGATCCCGGCGGCCTCAACCACCTCGGCGGTGATGTTGGGGAAAAAATAGTTGTCGTTAAAACAGGTGGTCCCGCCTTGGAGCATTTCCACTGCCGCCAGCTCACTGCCCGCGCGCACGAAGTCTTCGCTGGCAAACGCCTGCTCAGCGGGCCAAATGTGGTTTTGCAGCCATTCCATCAGCGGAAGATCATCGGCCAAGCCGCGCATCAACACCATCGGACTGTGTCCATGCGCGTTGACCATCCCCGGCATCACCACGTGGTGCGGCAACGCTTGGACCGTCGCTTGGGGGTATCGCTCACCGACCGCTGAGATGTCGATCACATCGACAATGGCACCGTGATCAATAATGATGGCGGTGTCTTCCAGCAGCACGTTCTCCGGCACCACGGGCACCACGTACTTGGCCAATAAGGCTTGACAGTCAGCGGACACGGTCATTTGGTCACGCGCGAGACGTACTCAGCATTTCGAGTATCGACACGGATCACTTCACCCTCTTGGACAAACAGCGGCACCCGCACCACCGCACCCGTTTCCAAAGTGGCGGGTTTGCCGCCGCTGCCGGAGGTGTCCCCTCGAAGCCCGGGGTCGGTTTCTACAATCTTGAGCTCGACAAAGTTGGGGGGCAACACGGTAATGGGCTCACCATTCCATAGGGTCACATGACACAAATCTTCCTCTTTAAACCACTGATCAGCTTCCCCCATGGCCTCTTTGCCCGCGGTGAGCTGCTCAAAAGTGTCGGGGTCCATAAAATGCCAGAACTCACCGTCGGAGTAGAGATACTGCACTTCTTTTTCAAAAACATCCGCCGCTTCGACGGTTTCATTTGACTTAAACGTCTTCTCGATGGTGCGCCCTGTTTTGAGGTTTTTGACCCGAACACGATTAAAGGCCTGGCCTTTCCCTGGCTTCACAAACTCGTTTTCAACGATGTTGTGGGGTTCCCCATCCAATAAGATTTTCAAGCCTGACTTGAACTCATTTGTGCTGTAAGTGGCCATACTCGCTCCTTGGCACCGGTAAACTGTCGCAATGACTGGTCGCGAACTTAAACACCCCAGTGTAGCCCAAACCCACTGGCGAGATCAGCTCAAAGCGGCCTTCAGCCGACCCGAAGCGCTGCTGGCCCACCTGGGCCTGGATGATCAAGGGCGGATCGTTGACGGCCACGCACCCTTCCCCATGCGCGTGCCGCGCGCTTTCGCTGAGCGCATGCGCCCAGGCGATTGGCAGGACCCCCTGTTGCAGCAGGTGTTGCCCACTCAACAAGAGCGCCAAATCATGCCCGGATTTGCCAATGACCCCGTCGGTGATCAGGCCGCCAAATCGGCGCGGGGTGTGCTCCACAAATACCACGGTCGCGCGCTGCTGATCACGACAGGGGCCTGTGCGGTTCACTGCCGATACTGCTTTCGTCAGCACTTCCCCTACGCCAGCGAGCATGCATCGGGCGCATTCAGCCAGGCGGCCATTGACTACATCGCCCAAACGCCCAGCGTCGAAGAGGTGATTTTATCGGGCGGTGACCCTTTGATGCTCGCGACCGATCGGCTTGAGCGTTTGACTCAACAACTGTCTGAGGTTGAGCACATCAAGCGATTCAGAATCCACACGCGACTGCCCATCGTTTTACCGGATCGGGTGACCCAGGCCCTGACCGACTGGTTGACTCGTCTGCCCTGGCCGTCGGTCATGGTGGTTCACGCCAACCATGCCCAAGAGTTCGACAACAGCGTCGACCAAGCGCTGGCCGCCCTTCAATCGACCGGCACCACCATTCTCAATCAGGCGGTGCTGCTTCGGGGCATCAATGACAACCTGGCCGCGTTAACCGAGCTGATGGAGCGAAGTTTTCAGGCCGGTGCGTTGCCATACTACCTCCACCGATTGGACCGAGTGGCCGGGTCGGCTCACTTCGACCTTGACACCGCCGATGGTTTGACCCTCATGGATGGCCTTCGGCGGCGGCTCAGCGGTTATTTGGTGCCCCGCTTTGTCGAAGAGCGGGCGGGCGAGCCTTATAAAGTGCCCCTCTTGTAGGGCTTAACCGGTCGCCTAGCTGCCCATCTCCAACGCGCGAATTCGTTTTTCGATCGGTGGGTGCGACATCAACAGGGCTTTAAAGCCGCCGCCAACACGACCTCGAATCCCAAACGCCTCCACTGATTCGGGCAAGTTCGCCCGTCCACTGACGCGACCCAGGGTTTGTAGCGCCGAAATCATGTTGGCCCGGCCCGCCAACCGCGCCCCACCAGAATCCGCTCGGTACTCGCGCCAACGCGAAAAGGCCATCACAATCATGCTTGCGAGCACGCCCAAGACCACCTGGAGCACCAACACCGAGATGAAATAGCCCGGTCCATAGCCGCGGCTGGATTTGAACACGGCCCGGTCGATGATTTGGCCAAGCACGCGAGAGAGCACCAACACAAAGGTGTTCAGCACACCCTGAAGCAGGGTCAGCGTGATCATGTCGCCATTGGCCACGTGCGCCATTTCATGACCGATCACCGCCTCGACTTCATTGGGGGACATTTGCTCCAACAGTCCAGTGGACACGGCCACCAGCGCACGATTTCGACTGGCGCCGGTGGCAAACGCATTGGGCTCTGGGGCCTGATAGATCGCCATGTCCGGCGTCCCCACCCCCATCTCTTTGGCTTGGCGTTGCACGACCTCCAAAAGCCAGCGTTCGCGCTCGGTTCGCGGTGTTTTGATGATGGTGGCGCCGGTTGAGCGCAAAGCCATGGTTTTGGACAGGGCCAAAGACACCAACGCGCCACCCATGCCGAACACCAGCGCAATAATCCAAATCGCAGCGTTTTCGACACTGATGCCCTGCTCGGTCAGCCACGGCTCGATCAGCAAGAGCACAAAGTTCAAGACCAACAGCACCGCCAAGTTGGTCAAAATGAATAAACCCACCCGCTTTAGCACATCACACTCCTTATCCAGAACTCAAAGGCCATCAATTTCACCCACCCAGGTAATATGAGGCCTATGCCCACAGAAGACAAGTTTCATGCCCCGTATGTGGGGCGTTTTGCGCCCTCACCCACCGGGCCGCTGCATTTTGGTTCGCTGACCACCGCACTCGGCAGCCGGTTGCGTGCTGCCCGCCAAAATGGCCTGTGGCTCGTTCGAATCGATGACTTGGATCCGCCCAGGACAGTGTCGGGCGCCGCCCAAGCCCAGCTGGACACCTTGAGCGCCTTCGGGCTCGTTTCTCAAGGGCCTGTGGTGTATCAAAGTCAGCGTCGCGCGCAACACGAGCGGATCATCCATGGGCTTAGGCGCGCCGGGCTGGCCTACCCATGTGGCTGCACCAACCGAACGTTGGGCGGGCTCAAACGCTATCCCGGCACCTGTCGAAATGGCCTGCCCGCAGGCAAAACAGAGCGTTCAATTCGCTTAAAGACATACCCTCAATCTATTGAATTTAATGATATTTTACAAGGCCCTCAGACGCAGTCACCGCATGCGGAGGTCGGTGACTTTGTCATTCGCCGAGGCGATGGCTTGATCGCCTATCAGCTGGCGGTGGTCGCAGACGACCGTGCCCAAGGGGTGACCGAGGTGGTCCGGGGTCATGATCTGATGTCATCCGTGGGGCGCCAATGGCTGGTGTATAACGCCCTCAAAACCACCCCGCCCGCTTACTTGCACCTCCCTGTGGTCGTGGATGCCAACGGGCGGAAACTCTCAAAGTCCGACGGCGCTGACCCCCTCGAGCGCCACTCACCCAACGAGTGTTTTCGTTTGGCGCTGCGGGCGTTGGGGCATGAGCCACCCTCCGGCTGCATCAGCTTATCCGCTCAATGGGATTGGGCCCTGAAACACTGGTCACTTGAGCGCGTTCCCCCAGGTCCGGTTTCCCTGTGATCCCGGCGACGAGTATACTGAGGGGTCTGTTGTCCAACCATAAAGATTGACCTCATGCCCATGAATTACTTGGAATTTGAGCAGCCCATCGCTGAGCTTGAAGCAAAAATTGATGAGCTTCGTGGCCTCGCTCCCGAATCAAACTTCAGTTTGGACGATGAGATTGCCAAGCTCGAGAGCAAATGCCGCGACCAAACCCAGCGCATTTTTTCCGAACTCACAGACTGGCAAATGGCGCAGCTGGCCCGACACCCCCAACGGCCCTACACGTTTGACTATCTGCCGAAACTCTTCGGCGACGTCCAGCTGCTGCATGGGGATCGCCAGTATGCCGACGACAAAGCCATCGTGGGTGGACTGGCGAGGTTGGGCAGCCATTCTGTGATGGTGATCGGCCACCAAAAAGGGCGGAGCACCAAAGACAAAGTTCATCACAATTTTGGCATGCCCCGCCCCGAGGGCTACCGAAAAGCACTTCGCCTGATGAAAATGGCGGAGCGCTTTGGGCTGCCAATCGTGACATTGATCGACACCCCCGGGGCTTACCCCGGCGTCGGGGCCGAGGAGCGCGGACAATCAGAAGCCATTGCAAGAAACCTGGCCGAGATGTCGCGACTGTCGGTGCCCATCGTGTGCACGGTCATCGGAGAGGGCGGCTCCGGCGGCGCCCTGGCCATTGGTGTGGGCGACCGCATCAACATGCTTGAATACAGCATTTATTCGGTCATTTCACCCGAAGGCTGTGCCTCCATTCTTTGGAAAGACGCCGCTCGAGCCAAAGACGCGGCCGGCGCGATGGGGCTCACCGCACAAAAACTCCACCAGCATGGGCTCATCGACAAGGTGATTAAAGAGCCGCTGGGCGGCGCGCATCGGGACCTGGATGCCGTCGCTTTAAAAGTGCGCGAGACTTTAGAAGCTCAACTGTCGGCGCTGCAAAAAATGAGCAATGAAGCGCGTCTTCAGGCGCGTTATGATCGCTTGATGTCGTATGGATCCATCCAAAGCCAGTGACTTGATCCCGGCCACGGGTCGGGTCTTGATCGCGTTCAGCGGTGGTGGCGATTCGGTCTGTTTGGCGCATTGGCTGACACAGACGCTGGACCCTGAGCGGTTGGTGTGTATTCACATTGATCATGGCCTAGACAGCGAATCGGCTCACCGCGCCGCGCACGCTGAAAAGATTGCAGCGGCTTTGGGCTTGCCTTGTCAGGTGGAGACCCTGGGGCTTCAGATCACCCGCAACGTTGAGGCCCGTGCCCGAGAAGCGCGCTACACGGCCTTGCAAGGTCACATGCGCCATGGCGATGTTCTGGTGACTGCCCACCACGCCGATGATGTGGCCGAGACCATGTTGCTGCGCCTTCTTAGGGGCGGCTCAACCCTCGCCCTGTCGGGCATCCAACAGGATCAGGCTTTCGGCCCGGGGCGATTGATTCGACCTCTGCTGGCGTGGTCCAAAACAATGATCACCGACCACCTGACCCAGCATGCGCTGATGCATCTTCAAGATCCAACCAACGACGTGCTCAGTCTGGACAGAAACTTTATCCGCTCGGCGATCATGCCCCGTTTGGTTGATCGCTTCCCCGGCGCGGTGGCGGCCCTCAATCAAAGTGCTCAGCTCAATGCAGACGCAGCAAAGACACTGACCACATATTTGCGCCAAGACCTCCAATCGAACATGCGATCGCCCTATCGGTTAAGCACCCAGGGCTGGGCTGAGCTCAGCGCATTTCATCAAGGCGAATTGATCCGCCAGTGGTGCCGAGACCATGCCCTTTCCCCACCGCCTGGCAAACCCCTGAGGTCCTTTATTGATCAGCTCAAGACCGCTGACCCCGATCGATGCCCCACTCTTCACTGGCAACACGCCAGTCTGTATCACTATCAAAATCAGCTTTGGCTCGAGCCCGGATCCTCGAAACACCGGCAAGCGCTGCACGATTATGCGCTCACATGGACCGGCGCCCAACCCCTGCCACTGCCCCGGCCGCTGGGGCAACTCACCCTCAGCCCCGAGGCGCGCCAACGCCTCATCAAAGCCCACGGCTCGGCATTGCTTCTGCGCGTGTGCTCAGGTCAACCCGGCGAAACGATTGCGCTGGGCGCGTCGCCGCAAGTCCGTAGGATCCGATCATTGATGTCCAAGGCCCATATCCCACCCTGGCGCCGGGACCGTTGGCCGCGCGTGTGGCTGGACGATGAGTTGATTGCTTGCGGCGATCGATGGCAAACCCAACGCCTCGAATCGGGACTCACTTGGTCTGGCACCGATCCATCATGGGCGTGAATCCGCTACACTGTCGCCATGAATGAGCGCGTAGATTTTGAAAAGACCATGGCTGAGTTGGAAGACTTGGTCAAAAAACTCGAGACGGGCGACCTCCCATTGGCGCAAGCCCTTGAGGACTTCGAGAAGGGGGTGGGCTTGGTCAAGACTTGTCAAAACCATCTTGATCAGGCCAAAGCTCAGGTCGATGCCTTGTTGGCCGAGTCGTCTAGCTCGGATGAATCCAGCGAAACGTCAAATTGATTCTCGGCTCACAGTCTTGTCGGGTTTTGGGAATTTGATGAACCCAGTGGTGTTGGGTGTCACCACCCATAATCAAGACACTTCCATGGCCCAGCGTGAGCCGAACGGACTCGGCGCTGTTTTTGACTTTTGGCTTAAGATCAAACCGTCGACTTTGCCCGAAACTGACTGACGCAATCACTGGATTCACCCCCAGCTCAGGCTCATCATCAGCGTGCCAGCCCATCGAGTCTTGTCCGTCACGGTAAAGATTGCACAGCACAGAGTTAAAAGCACAACCTGCAGCCTTGGCCACTGCATCGGCCAAGGCCGCAAGTCCCCCAGCCCAAGGCTCAGCATGCCAAGTCAATCCAGAATAGCGGTATGCCATGGCGTGCGCCCCATAAAAGGCCGTCAACCTCGGCTGCGGAATCTCGCGACCGAACATGCGGATGCTGCGCTGCGACCAGGCCAAGTCGTCAATGAGGTTTTCCATATGCGCATCGGCTTGCTTGGGCTCAAAAAACGCAGGCCAAAATCGAAGCCAGCCACCAGGCGGAAGTTGAATAGATTCCATAGGCCTTTGCTATCAAATGGGATGCTAAACTGAACTCAACATATCACCTCAAGGAGTCGAGACCATGACCAAATGCTCACGTCGCAACATTTTTAAAATCGCCGGTGCCGGCTCACTGGCCTTGCTGGCCCCCACTTTTGCCCTGAAAAATCAAGGCAGCGCATGGGCTCAAGACAATGCACTCGATCCTGAAGACCCGCAAGCCAAAGCACTGGGCTATGTTGAACATTACGACGATGTCGATCAGGCGGTCTGGGCCCGTTACGAAGCGGGCCAACAGTGCTCAAATTGTCAATTGGCGCAGGGCGATGTGACCGCTGACTGGATGAACTGCGGCATTTTCCCGGGCAAACAAGTGGCTAAGAAGGGCTGGTGCAACGCCTGGGTTCAGCGCCAAGGCTAAGCCCCAACGCCGCAGCAACGACCTGAACGCCTGAAATAGGGCTCAGCGGGCTTTTGCGACAAGCCCAATCGACAGTAAGATCAGCGCGGCCGGCGGACCCAACGCCACTGGGATCGCCGGCCAGCCCATCAAAAGCCCCAAGTAAGCGCCCAGCTCGGTTAAGAGTTGGAAACTGAGCCCCAATACAAGCGCGCCCACGATACGCACGCCAATCACCCGGCTTTTGAGCGGCACCGCGGCGGTGGCCATGGCCGCCAAAATCATGGCCACACAGGCCAAGGGAATGGCTAGGCGTTGCCACAGCACCAACTCAAACTCGGCATGCGGCTGGTCGCGCGACTTCAGTCCCGCCACGTATTGCCACAAATCGGTGAGCGATAAACTGGCTGGGGGGTTCAGCAGCAAACTCAACTGCCGCTCTGATAAAAAAGAAGACCACATCAGCGTGTCTGTCTGTCGCCGCTCGAAGGTGGGCTGATAGGTTGTGGTGGTCACATCAGACAGCAGCCATCGGCCATCGGCTTGGACCAATCCCCTGCGCGCGAAAGTGTGATCCACCATCTGCCCCGTTGCTGAGAATTGGTAAATATCAATTCCAACCGGAAATCGCCCCAACTCGAGGTCGGCGACATTGAGAAATTGATTGTCTTGACGCAGCCATAAACCGTGCTGCGGGTGCCATAAACCACTCTCACCCAGTGAGGCCCCCACCACTCTTTCGGGCTGCTGATACATGTTGGGCAACCCCCACTGCAGCACCGCCAGACCCAACAAAGCAATCAACATGCCTGGCACCATGGCCAGGCCGGCCAACCGCCAGATGGACACCCCACAAACGCGCATGATGCTGAGCTCTGATAAGGTTTGCAGTCGTCCCATGGCCATCGCCGTGGCCAACACGCTGATCACCGGCAACAGATCAATCACCGCCTCTGGCACACTGAGGAATGACTCAACGGCCGTGTAGGCCACGGCCCACCAACCATCCACGCCAGTCTCTAAGCGTTGCAAAAGCTCCAACAACCAAAATAAAGCCGCGATGCCAAAGCCGGCCACCGCATAAGCGTTTAACACGTTACGAATCACATAGCCGCGCAATAAAGTCACAGCAGCCCCCGTCTTTGCCGAACCCAGCCTGCAAGGACCACGCCTATCAATACCAGCGCTGGCGCGAGGAACACACCCGGGGTCGGTGGCAACGTTCCTCGCTCGACCCAATTGACCAACACGCCCACGCCACTGAAATAAACCGTCGCCAAGACCAGTGCACCGAAAAGCCCCCAGGCTCGGTGACCCCGAGGTTTCGTGGAGACCAATGTGCCCACACTCAGCGCCATCACCAGCACCGACAGCGGAGCCACCCATCGCCACTGCCACTCCGCAATTTCAATCGGCGCTTTGGCGCCTGCCAAGCGAGCCATTGACATGGCACGCCGGATTTTTTGGCGCGCAGCCATCGGCTTGGGTTCTACGAGCACGGTCAACTCATCAAAGGCGGCCACCAAATCGTCCTCGCGCTCACGCTGGTCCATTATGGGCAGCGTGTGACTCGAAATATCGCCTTTAAATCGAAGTCGAATGAGTCCGTCTGGATCGACGGTCTGAGTCATCTCTTCGGCAGTGAATACTGTTTTCCTGCTGGCTGTGCGTTGGTGAACGAACACATCTTTCAAGGTTGTGCCTTCACGCTGTTGGGCATAGATGAGCCACTCGGCATCCCCCACTTGGAAGCGACCAGGTTCTAAACGCGTGATGTCCAATTGTTTGGCCAACTGCGCCTCAATGTCATAAAAAATGCCATACCCCCAAGGCCGGACCGCCATTGACAACGCCGCGACCAACAATACGACGCCCAACAACCAAAAGCCCAATGTTCGAAACATCTGGAAGCGACTCAAGCCAGCAGCGTGCAGCGCCGTCAGCTCATTGGCTTGATGAATACGGCTCAAACCAATGACCCCACCCAACAACACCGCCACCGGGATCAATACGTCGAGATACAAAAGCAAGCGAAGCGCGGCCATGGCCAACACCGACTCAACAGGCAGGTTCTCGGTGGCGGCCTGACCCAAGAGCCGGGCCGAGTAGAACACCGCCACAACCGCAACCAAAAAAAGCAGCACACCCCAAGCGGGCCTGAGCATGGCACGGGCAAGGTAGCGCTCAATCAACACGTCGATGCTTGGCCTGATTGATCGGTCGACATCCGCTGCGCCATGGCGCGCTCGACCAATTGCAGATCGGCCATGGAATCAACATCCACTGCCACTTCGCCATCGTCGATCAAAATTGGCGCAACGGCCACGCCGGTCTTTGAAGATAGGCTGGAAAACGCCTCGGTCACGGTCAGTTGTCCAGCCAGATAACGCGCCACTTGTCGCACACCCAGCAAAGACAATACCTTCCACGGTTTTTTTCGCTCGCTTTCCATGCGCTGCCAAATGTCCAGCACCTTCATCAGCTGAGGCATTTGACAGCCGAACACATTGCCGCCACACACGGCACCGTCTGCAAATCGATAGTGTGTCCGTCGACTGCTGGGAAACTGTGCCATCACCGTCTTGTGCCAGGCCAGCGCCACGGTCATCTCAGCGCCTGCGCACAAACCCTGATAGACCTGCTCAAGCCACGCGGGCTTGAGCAGCGCATGATCGCCCGAGACAATCAGGCCCCGTTGACCCGCGGGCTGATCAGCAAAAGCATTCCGGATTGAGTCATATAAACGCTCAGCGGGTTCGCGCCAAACCACCCGAGCGCGCAATTGGTCCAACTCATCCACCACCCGCTCAAATGGCGGCGTTTTGTGGGCCACCAAAACAATGTCACCGCGCCTGGGCCAAGCCTGAATGGCCTTAAGTACATGCCCCAACAAGGGCGCATCGCCCACCCGCACCAACGCTTTGCCGGGCACGCCTTGCGCTCGACACAGCGGGTCATCGGCCGTTCGATCGCCGGCGAGAATACAAACGCGCACCGCCTGTGCTGGATCACTCATGCTGCGTTATCCCAAGCTTTTGCCGTAGATCTGATAGGTCTTGTAACGCTCTCCCCCAATGGAGTCAATCAATCGATTCATCCCCTGATTGGTCTCCAAGATCCACGACATCTCCACGGTCTTAACCCCATGGGCATGCAGTGGGTGACGTACGGCATCGATCATCGAAAAGGCCACCAGGGCTCCCAGCGGGCCTCGTTGAAACCGTTGAGCCACACCCATCAACGGGACCCGTGCGCTTGTGAATTGATGCGTTGCCAGTGCATAGATGAGTTTCACCGCATTCGCAGGCCACAACCTGCCGTTGAAGCCTTGAGTAATCTCATTGAGATTGGGCAATGCAATGATGAACCCTGCCGGCGCCTCATCGACAAAGGCAATCGCCGCGTAATCGGGATTCAAAAGGGGGCGAAGCTCTCGACCCAAGGCCAAAAATTCTGACGCTGAGAAAGGCACAAACCCCCAATTGTCTTGCCAGGCATCGTTAAATAGTGTCCGCAGCAACTCAAGTTCGTCGCGGTAGCGCGATCGATCGATGGGTCTTAGGCTGATTCGTTGCCCATCCCGCGCCTGCAACCGCGCCATGGTCTTCGGTGGTGAAAAATTGGGTGGGATCCGGTAGGCCCAAAGCGCCATCTCTTCCGATAACCCCGTTTGAGTCAGCAAGCGGGCATAGTAGCGCGGGTGGTGAGGCATCATAATCATGGGTGGTGTCTCAAAGCCTTCGACCAAAAGCCCACACATCTCATTGATGTTGAGGTCAAATGGCCCACTCACCCACTGACAACCGCGTTGCTTGAGCCATGTGCACGCTGCATCAACCAAAGCCTGGGCAATGCCACCCTCATTCAGCGTCTCAAATTGCCCAAAGTACCCCACCTTGCCTCGGGCGGGGTCGACACTGCGCTCATCGAGCTGCGCGGATATTGTGCCCACCACCGTTTTGCCTCGCATCGCCAACCAGGCAGCCACTTCAGCGTGTTGACGCCAAGGCCGCTGCCGATGCCATCGGCTTTGCAGCGTTTTTTTCAACGGCGGCACCCAAGCAGGATCACCGGCATACACGCGTCTTGGAAAGTCGTGAAAAGCCCGCCATTGAGGGCGTTTGTGGACAGGCTGGATGGTCACGGTCGAGCGGTCGGTCATCGCGGAGATTGGCCTTTTGCGGCGGGTCAATGGCTTGAGCTTGTGCCCAAAATACCTGATTTTTGGGAATTTGCTAGAATAATGCGTTTGTCATAAGGTTTTCATTATTGCGCGAAGCCCTTATAATACGCGCTAGTTTGACGAGTCAGTGTCCAAATCGCAACCGATGCCAAAGCGATCAGTACAACAACAATAGGCCACAACAACAACGCAAACCGCTCCCCGCCCAGGGCCTCCAGTCGGCCCCAGTGCCGGAGACCAAAGCAGGGAACTGTCGTTTTAATGCAGCAGCCAACGCCAACCAACAATGCTTTGCCGCTCAAAACATCGGGCTTTCAGAGTCTCGCCGAGGCGCTTGACTATGCCGCAAAAGGCACCACGGGCGTCAATTTTTACAATGGTCGCGGTGAGCTGGCCACGACCCTAGACTACGCCACCCTTCGCGAGCAAGCGATTGCTTTGGCCCAGCGGCTCCATCAACTGAATCTCAGCCGCGGCAGCACCGTCGCTTTGGTGGCCGACACCCATCCAGAGTTTTTGACGTTTTTCTTTGCCTGCCAGTATGCAGGCTTGGTTCCTGTGCCCCTGCCTGCTGCCGTGCATTTGGGCGGTCACGAGGCGTTTGTCGAGCACCTTGCAATGATGCTCGATGATTGCCAAGCGCAGGTGGCCTTTGCGCCGCCTGAGTATGTGCATTTCTTAGAAGAAGCGGCCAGCGGTCGCGATCTGGTGGCGGTCGGCGCGCTCGCTGACTTTATGAGCCTGCCTGCCGCGGCCAGCTTGCCCGCACCACCGCAATCTGACGAGCTTGCCTACTTACAGTACACATCCGGCAGCACCCGTTTTCCCCGTGGAACCATGATCACTCAACGCGCAGTGCTCAGCAACCTCGCCGGGATTTTGCAATACGGCGTACAAATTCGTCGCGGGGATCGGTTCATGTCTTGGCTGCCGTTTTATCACGACATGGGGCTGGTTGGATTGATCTTAGGTCCAGTGGTGTCCCAGCTGTCTGTCGATTACCTCGGCACCCGTGAATTTGCGATGCGCCCACGCTTGTGGCTGAGCATTGTCTCATCCAACCGGGCCACCATCTCTTTCAGCCCACCCTTCGGTTACGCTTTGTGCGCGCGGCGCCTGCGTGACAGCGACCTTGACCGTTACGATCTCGGCCATTGGCGAGTGGCTGGCGTGGGTGCGGAAATGATTCGGTCGGGTTGGTTAAATGCATTTTCAAACCGATTGGCCCCATCCGGTTTTTCGCCCCAGGCGTTCATGCCTTGTTACGGAATGGCCGAGTGCTCGCTGGCGGTGTCGTTTTCGCCGCTGACTCAAGGCTTGGACATTGACTACGTTGATGCCGATGTCTTAGCGAAAACCAAGCAGGCCAAAGCGGTCGATCCGAACGGGTCTGCCTGCCGCGTCAATGAGTTTGTCAACTGCGGCCGACCGCTCCCTGATTACCAAGTCGAAATCCGAAACGACCACGGAGAGGTGGTTAACGAGCGCGAGTGCGGGGTTATCTTTTTAAAGGGCCCCAGTCTAATGAGCGGCTATGCCAACAACCCCGAGGCCACTCAATCGGCGCTCAGCGAGGACGGCTGGCTGAACACTGGCGATGTGGGCTACCGCGCAGGTGATGCGCTCTTTATCACCGGACGCGCCAAAGATCTGTTGGTCATCAATGGTCGCAACATCTGGCCACAGGACTTGGAATACATTGCCGAGCAGCAGCCCGAAGTTCGTCCAGAGGACGCTTCGGCTTTTTCTGTGCCCAGCGAAGAAGGCAGCGAAGTGGCGGTGCTGGTGGTTCAGTGCCGTCAAACCGATGCCTTTGTGCAAGCCCGCCTGATCGAAAGGCTCAAAGATCGGATTCAATCGGAATTTGGCATCGCCTGTTTGATTGAACTGGTCCCGCTGCACACCCTGCCACGCACCTCATCGGGCAAGTTGTCCCGCTCGGGTGCCCGACTGGACTTCCTCAAACGCAACGCGCTCGATGCAAACGGCACGTTGTCCAAAGCCCTCCTGGACCGAGGCGCCGTCGCCGCGACGACGGCCGATGCCAGCCCTTAAGCGCTTACGGTTGCTGTGACCCGGATTGCCATCACGGGGGCGAGCGGTTTTATCGGCCAACACCTCCTGGGGCAGCTGAGGCGTGGGGGACACCACATCAAACTGCTTTCGCGCAGCCCGTCGATTCGGGATGCCGACGATCACATCGAACACATTCCGGGGCGATTAGAGGATCGTGACAGCCTGGAGCGATGGGTGGATGGCGCACACGCCGTGATCCATCTGGCCGGCGCGACATCGGCCCCGCGTCGGACCGACTATTTCAGAATCAACGCCGCCGGGACCACCCAGCTGGTGGCAGCGCTCAAGGCCAAGGCGCCGAGGGCGCGCTTAATTCATGTTTCCAGCCTGGCCGCTCGAATGCCGACCTTATCCCATTACTGCGCGAGCAAATGGGCTGGTGAAAGCATCGTTCGGACATCTCAACTGCCCTGGACCCTACTGCGCCCTCCGGCAGTCTATGGCGGCAATGACCGCGTGATGGCGCCGCTGTGGGGCCTTCTTAAACGCGGCTGGGTGCCGCGTTTTGGCCCGCCTGAGGCTCGCTTTTCCTTGCTTCACGTGGATGATTTGACACGTGCATTGGCGCTGCTGATTGAGCCCAATGCGTTTGCATCTGCCCGGGGGCAATGTATCGAGCTTGATGATGGCCACCAGCGGCATGGTCAACGCGGCTATGGCTGGTTGGATTTGGCCGAGGCATCCCAAACCGCTCAGGGTCGGCGAGCTCGCTTCATCCCGGTGCCTTCGTGGGTGCTCGCAACATCCGCCCGCATCAGCGCCATGGCGGCGCGTGCGCAAGGTCGATCCGCCGTATTGAATCCCGACAAGTTGGGCGAGCTCAGACACAACAACTGGGTCTGTGCGGATCATGATCCGGCTTGGTTGCCGGGTTGGTCGCCCCAACGACGGCTTAGTGATACTCTAGTGGCTCAAGCGTAAGGAATGCAGTGATGGATGAAGCAACTCAAACCGTACGCGCTGCCATCCAACAGTCTTTGGCGGCCGCCTTACCCGATCACCAAGCCCTTGATTGGGATGTGGCATTGAGCGCCACTGCCGGGCTGGACTCCATCCAGATCATGAATCTGGTCATGGAAATTGAAGATCATTTAGATGTGTCAGTGCCGGTCGATGTGCTGGCGGATGCCCATACACTCAACGAACTCGCCGCACAGCTCGAAAAGCTTGTTGGGGACGCAGCCACCTGACCCTGAGAGATCTTGCCATGAGCCTTTTTGATAAGTTTGATCCCCTTGTCCAGTCACGTCGCGCTTTGGACTTCGATGGGCCTGCCCCAGTGGCCACCCCGTTTGAAGACATCGCCTCGCCCACCCGCGGCACCGTTGCTGGCCAAGAGGTCATTCTCGCCGGCACGAACAACTATCTGGGTTTGACGTTTCATCCTGAAGTCATCCAGCGTGCGACAGAAGCGCTGGAGACGCTAGGATCGGGCACAACGGGCTCAAGGATGGCCAACGGCAGCTACGCTGATCACGGCGAGCTGGAGTGCGATTTAGCGCAGGCCTTCAACTGGCCCTCTGCGATGGTGTTCTCCACCGGCTATCAGGCCAATGTGGGTGTCCTGTCGTCCATTGTCGGCCCCGGTGAGACACTGCTGATCGATGCCGACAGCCATGCGAGCATCTACGACGGCTGTCGAATGAGCAAAGCCCAAACCATCACTTTCCGCCACAACGACGTGGCCAATCTCGACCGCAAGTTGGCGCGCTTGGGCGACGACGCCAAGCGCACCTTGGTGGTCGTTGAGGGCCTGTATTCAATGCTGGGCGATCAACCCCCCCTGGCCGATTTTGTGGAAGTCAAAAATCGGCATGGTGCTTGGCTGCTGGTGGACGAAGCGCACTCGTTTGGCGTGTTCGGTCACCACGGCTTGGGATTGACAGAGCATTTTGGTCTTCTTGATGAGGTGGATTTTATTGTCGGCACATTCTCCAAGAGCCTGGCCGGCATCGGTGGTTTTTGTGTGAGTCCACACCCTGAAGCTGAGTTGATGCGTCTGGCAAGCCGACCCTACATCTTCACGGCCTCACCGTCGCCTGCAGTCATTGCGGGGACACGGGCGGCCTTGAAATTACTGACCTCAGGCCAAGACCTCCGGCGCCAGCTTCATAAAAACATGACTCGGCTGTATTCCGCGGCGAGTGATCTGGGCTATACCCTGGGCTCAGACCAGCCCGGGCCGGTGGCGGCTTTGATTTTGCCCGACAAGGCGACCGCCCTTGCCCATTGGCAACAATTATTGGCCCAGGGGGTGTATGCAAACCTGATGATCCCGCCGGCCACACCGGCAGGGCTGTGTTTGCTGCGGCTCTCGTTAAGTGCCGCCCATACCGATGAGGACATCGACGCCATCATCCACGCACTTAGCGCGTTGAAATCGGAGCGCACTCAAGCCATCAGCGCCTAGCCTTGATTTGTGCCATACCACTAAAGCCGAGGTATAATCCCGCGCCATGCATGCATTCAAGCAAGTCTCAGTGGACCACCCTGCCGCGCGAACCAGTCTGGCTGGGCGCGCTCAACCCATCCATATCGACGAGCTCAATGGCCAGACCTCAAGGCAGTGCTCGGGGGTCGGTGGCAAACAACGAATGCGCGCGGCGTTTGCGGTGCCCTTTGCGCGGTTGAACACAAAAGGTCGATGAGACGAAGCCGTGGCCACGCTTGGACCCGTTTGCCCTGACCGTGTGCTGCTGTTGGTCAACCCACTGAGCTTCCGGCTGTCTTTGCCGGGTGCGTTTTCAAAACTCCGACAGCAGACCAAAGCACTGGGCCTTCACCCGCACGTGGTCTATGGCCCTCAAGAAATTGAGCCCTTGCTGGCCAAAGCTTTGCCTGAGGGGTTGGACTTAATCATCATCGTCGGTGGCGACGGCACCCTCCAAGGCACCGTGTCGCTGCTGGCTGACCAATACCCCGATGCGACGCCACCCCCCATTTTGATGCTCAGCGGCGGACGCACCAATTACATTGCCAGCCACTTGGGCACGAAGACCCGGCCTGTGGCTTTGATAGAGCGTGCCCTTATGCGGCCAGACTCTCTGTCACTCACCCAGACACCCGCATTGTGTCTATCACAGGCAGCGCATTCAAACATCTACGGCTTTTTTGCTGGGGGCGCGTTGGTTGATCATGTGATTCGAGATTGTCACCAATACCGAGCCAGCGGTCGGGGTCGTCTTCGGCAAGGCCGATACTCCACGCTGTGGCGACTGATACAGCTGGCCGCGTTGGGTCTGTTGCGCCGAGTTCACTACAAAAGCCCTAAGATGAGGCTGCACGCCGACGTTTTGGGCACCATGCAGGGTCGAGTTCGGTTGCTGGTCATGACCACCCTGAGCGAATCGCAGGTGAGCATTCACCCCTATCTTCCCGTGGGTCAAGGCCCTGTCAAACTCACTGCCGTTTGCCGCGATGCCCGTGGCTTTTGGCGGCATTTGCCCAACTTGCTTTTGGGTCGAGCCTCACCGGCGTTCACCTCGGCCAACGGCTATTTTTCTGGCAGAAGTGAAACCGTTTCAATCCGTGGCCTTGGTCAAGTGTGTATGGACGGCCAAGAGTACACACTCAATCCTGAGGCACTCACTCAGGTCAGCGCTGGACCCAGCTTCCGCTTTGTCACCTCATGACAGTCTTGTCCGACCTCATCGAAAACACGCAGGCGCCGACTCAGAAAACACCCGCCATTGAGCCGCTTCTTGAGCTCTTGCATTCTCGATACGGCGAGGCAATCGTGGCCATTTTCTTATATGGGTCTTGCCGGACGCAGACCGATGTCCAAGATGGGCTGATTGATTTATGTGTGGTTGTTGATCGCTATGATCACGCGCATTCAAACTGGGCGTCGAAATGGGCCAATGCCGTGTTGCCCCCCAATGTTTATTTTGCACAACAAGCCGGATTAAAAACAAAATATGCCTTAATCAGCCAGCGCGCACTAGAACAAAAGCTAAAAGCCAAGTGGGATCAGTATTTTTGGGCGCGTTTTTGTCAACCACTGACCCGGCTTTATGCCCGATCCGACGCCAGTGCCCGGTGGTTGGTGGAGATGCAACAAACCGCCTTACAGACCTTTTATCAGCACACTTTAGCGCTCCATCAATCAGCCGACGAAGCGATGGCCTTTTGGGCGGCAGGCCTAACAAAAACCTATGCCTGTGAGCTTCGCCCAGAGCCGGTGGGGCATGCTGTGCGCTTAATTGAAAAAAATCACCATTACTGGCTCAAAGCGTTTGAAGCGCTGCGCGACGAACAGCTGCCCGACCTCGGATCGCAGTGGAGCCTACGTCAGCGCTGGCGCATTCGGCCATTGACGGGCAAACTATTGAACATGCTCAGATTGATCAAAGCGGCCAGCACGGTAAGCCAAGGCATTGACTATATTGCCTGGAAAGTGGCGCGCCACAGCGGTGTGCACATGGACATCCAAGATTGGATGCGGCGCCATCCGCGAATTGGCGGCCTATCGCTGGCTTGGCGCGTATTCCGGCGAGGGGGATTTCGATGAGCGCTCACTCTTCAGGTGCTTGGCAGATGCTCAAGCAGTTTGTGAAGGCCTATCCGACCCGCAGCGCTGTGGTGGTGGTGGCCCTCGTCATCGCGAGCATTTTGGATGGGCTGGGCTTATCCATGCTCTTGTCGATGCTTAATCTCGCCACGGGGGACACCACCGACCCGTCACTGCCCGAGCAGTGGGCTTTATCGCTGACCGAGTGGATGGGATTGACGCCCAGCACAGCGGTGTTGCTCAGCCTGGGGGTGACATTGATTGCGGTCAAAGCCGTGTTTGTCCTGCTGGCCAATCGTCAGGTGGGCTACACCGTCGCGCATGTCGCGACAGACTTAAGGCTCAACCTTATTCGCGCCATCACCAACAGCCAATGGCGCTACTACATCAGTCAACCGGTTGGCCGCTTGTCGAATGCGTTGGCCACAGAGGCGCACCGAGCCTCCGAGGGCTTTTATCACGGCGCCGTCATGACGACCCAGTTCATCAATGCAGCCATTTTTGGCGCGCTGGCCATGTTGATCTCTTGGCAGGCCACGCTGATTGCCTTAGCCTGTGGCGGGCTGCTGCTGGGCCTATTGCATACCTTAATCACGATCGCCGGTCGAGCCGGTCGCGACCAAACTTCACTGTTAAAACAGCTGCTGTCTGTCATGACAGATCAGCTGGGTGCGATCAAGCCGCTGAAAGCCATGGCGCGTGAGGATCACATCGATGCCTTGATGTCGGCGCAAACCAAAGACCTTAAGACAGCGCTGAAAAGTCAAGTCTTTTCAAAAGCGGCTCTGATCGCGTTACAAGAACCACTGCTGGCCATCCTGGTGGCCACCGGCTTTTTCTTCTTTGTCGTCAAGATGGGCATGAACATGGCCACGGTGGTCGTGATGATTTTCCTCATTGCTCGAGCAATCAATCACCTCGCCAAAGCACAGCGCGCCTATCAACATATCGCGATCAGCGAGAGTGCCTACTGGTCACTGAGAGAGACAACCGATCTGGCCTTGAGCCAGCGAGAACCCGGACAAGGTCAACAGACGCCATCACTCAATCAGGGCATCGAGTTTGAGGATGTCATGTTTCAGTATGACCAAGCACCGACGCTCAATCGCTTAAGCCTGGCCATCCCCGCCGGAAAGCTCACTGTGATCACTGGGCCCTCAGGATCAGGGAAAACGACGGTGATTGATCTGGTGGCCGGCCTGCTTCAGCCGAGCACAGGTGATATCAAAATTGATGGTCAAAGCTTAAGAGACCTGGATCAACGTCAGTGGCGCCGTTTAATTGGCTATGTCCCTCAAGAGGCCCTGTTGGTCAATGAGAGCGTGTTTTATAACCTCACCTTGGGGGATGAGCAACTCACTGAAACCGATGCCCATCAGGCCTTAAAAATGGCAAACGCCCTGGATTTTGTTGACAGCCTGGATCACGGCATCCACACCGTGCTGGGTGAACGAGGCGGTCGGTTATCAGGCGGGCAACGACAACGGCTGGCAATTGCACGTGCCCTAATCCAAAAGCCACAGCTGCTGATTCTCGATGAGGCCACCAGTAACTTGGATACCGCATCAGAAAACGCCATCATCGAGACAGTTAATGCACTTAAAGGCCGGTTAACACTGCTGGCGGTGAGTCATGATCAATCCATGATAGACATTGCCGATCAACATATTCATTTGGTTGGTGGACAGCGCCAATGAAGCTCAAACGGCCACTTCGACGGCTCGGTTTCCATGCACTCAAAAACCTCGCTACTGTGGCCGCCATTGGAGGACCCGATCGAGTGAGAGCCTGGGGTGAGCGCTTGGGAAGAGCGGATTTTCAACTTCGACCGCGCCTCAAGCATCGGCTCATTGAAGCCCTAACAGAGCTCGACAGGCGCCGTGACGACCTTCAGCTCAACCAGCCCATTCCTTTGATCCTAAAGACCGCCTATCAAACCAACGATCGTGCATTGCTTGAAGTGCTTGCACTGTACGCGAGTCGCGCGCCGATTGATGCCCTGCTGCCGCCCATCCATGTCCGAAACATCGATCAGCTCGATCAGGCGCGCGCTGCAAAACGTGGTGTGATTCTCGTGGGGATGCACATGGGCAATGGTGTGGCGCTGGCGGCGCACCTCAACCAGCACGTGGCGCCAACGCATGTGGTCTACCGCGAATCAAACAAGATTCCACGGGGGTTTTTCCATCAGGGACTGACCCGTTTAATGGCCTCAGCCATCGGAACGGACGGAGTGGATGGTGGCCTGCGCGCCAGTCTAAAGGTCCTCAAGCGCGACGAGATGCTCTTTATTCTGGCCGATCAGGGCCGCAAAGGGGCCACGCCAGACCATCGCTTTTTAGAAAAACCATTTTTGCTGCCCACTGGCCCCGCGCAGCTCGCCGTTAAGACCGGCGCGCCAATGGTGGCGATGTTTTTAACCAACGTCGGGCGCGGCTGGCAGTTTGATGCCCTCCCACCCATCTGGCCGGAGGGTTCGGGTAAGATAGAGCACTTAAATCAAAGGCTTATCGAGCTGATGGAAGGACATATTCTGCAACATCCCCAGTGGTGGTCATGGCACCAACGCCGCTGGTCAAAAGAAGCATTTGATCATCCCGAAATAGGAGCCCACTGACCCCATGGCTTTGCTCGCTCAACGTATCCTTGGTGGCCTCAGCCCCGCGCGTTTCAGCCGCACCCGACCCCCGGCCACAGAACAGCGTCCTGACCGCATTTTGCTCGGTCCGCGGGACGGAAGCACGCCCAGCCCCAAACCTCCGGTGAGGATTTATCTGGGCAGTGAGCGCCATCAGTTTCGCGCAGAACGCGCGTTTTTATGGTCCATTGAAAAGCACCGCGACCCCAGTCGCAGCTATGAGATCTACCTCATGCGCGACCTTAAAGGGTTTAGCCGAGGTTTCTGGCTCACAGGTTTTACCAATTATCGGTTTGCCATACCTGAGTTTTGCCAGTTCAAAGGCCGTGCCATATATAACGATGCCGATCAAATTTATCTCACCGACCCGGCGGAGCTATTTGATCTGGACATGGAAGACAAAGGCTTCTTGTCGATCAATGATCGTGACACCTCGGTGATGCTGATTGACTGCGAAAAAATGAAAGCAGTCTGGACAGAAAAGACCGTTCGTCAAAAAAATCGCAAGCAACTCGAGGCGATGGCGCGTGCTCAGACATTGTGGGGCAATTTAGACGATGGCTGGAACGCGCGCGATAAAGAATACGATCCCGCTGCATCCAAGCTGGTTCACTTTACAACCTTACATACGCAGCCGTGGCGACCATTCCCTGATCAGCTGGTGTACTTCTCTAATCCGACCCATCAGCTGTGGCCTGATTTAGAAGACGAAGCCAACCGAGCGCAGTTCTTGCCGTTCAATGCGACTCGGCCATCGCGCCACTGGCCAGAAGTCAATCTTTTCTTAACGTCGAAAGCCAATACGGCCCCGCTGCTCGATTACCTTTCGCCTCATCCAGCGCCGAAGACAGATGAGCCCCTCGAGGTCAATTCACTTTTGGAACATGTGCCCGACCAGGATGTTCTTTGGGTGCTTGATCGATTGTTGCAGGCCACCGCCTTTTTGAAACTGAAGATCAAAGAGCCCCTGACCCACGGTCAAGGGGGTTTCCGCCGATCGCTGGCTTTTTGGCTCGAACACCTGACGTTGGTTTCTCAGTGGCGGCCAACCTCGCGGTGGCATCTGACTCATCAAGCGTCGCCCTTGGCCAGGCCCACGCACCATTTTGGTGGCCCAGCCCACGAAGGCAGCATTGTGAGCCTATCGCAGCATAAACCTGGTCACACTGCGCAAACGCAAACTGTGGCCACCGCACTCGCCCAACGCTTAAACCGAACACACACAGCGGTGGAGATTCGCACGCCAGAGTGGGTGTTCGCGCTGCGTCACTGGGTGGGCATCCCACCCCAACCAGAACTGCCTCGTGATGCCGCCATTGTGGTGGCTGGGGGCTGGATGGCCACGCGCTTGGCCCGGGCACATCAAAAGCGCCACCCGCATCTGCGGTTGATCCTGGCGGGGCGCAAAAGTGGGCCGCCACCCGTCCATGGCGGTGTCATTGTGCAGTGTGCCCACTTTGGCCTGCCACCGCATCCCAACCGCATCACCACGCCGCTGCCACTCAATGCGCCCCCAAACGCACCATCGGTCCATTCGGGGCCAGGCCAAGAGTGGGTCAACAAGGGCGGCCAATTGGCGTGTCTGCTCGGAGGCAACACCAAGTCATACCACTACACCCCTCAAGACATGACGGTTCTCGGGGCTCATCTCGACCGTCTGGCCGCCGAACAATCGGGCCCGGTGCTGTTGGTGGGATCAAGACGCACAGGCCCCCTGATCGACGAGCTTCAAAACACCATGTCTCATCCCGTGCTGGCATATCGATGGGAGGCAGATGGCGCTGACAACCCCTATGCGCTGGCTTTGAGTCACGCTCAGAAGCTGGTGCTCACCGGCGAAAGTGAGTCCATGCTGGCCGATGCAGTTGCTGCAGGCAAGCCGTTTGCCGTGTTCTATCCGCCAAAGCCTTTCAGACGCCTTTTTGATCGCTTCTCGCATTGGGTCAGTGAACGCGCCACCCGACCGCGTTATAACCGAAGAGGCTCGATACGCCCCCAGCAAGGGTTACAATATTTGTGTGCTCGGGCCTTGGAACGGCATTGGGTGTTGCCCCCAAGGGACTTACCGGCGCTCCACCAGTGGCTGTACAATCACCGCCTGGCAGCGCCTCTGGGAGAGCCCTGGCCCACCGACGGTGCAGTGCCCGATGAGTACTTGGATTCGAGTATTGAGCGCATCATAGAAGGCCTGTCGTTGACGCGCGAACCGGCCACCACACAAGCAGCCAACAAAGCCAAAGAGGACTGAGATGAGCAGCACGACCCCTTTTGTCTTGAACCGTCAAACGCTCGAGAACATTGCCCCAGAGAGCTTTCAGCAGGCCGACCCCTACCCTTGGGTTAACCCTGAAGACATCCTGACACGCGAGGCGTTCAATGAGCTGCGGGCGAATATGCCGCCGACTGAAATCATGAAAGCCAGCTTCGGCCGAAAGCGCTCGCATGGTCAAAAGCCCCATGATCGATACGCATTGGAGTATCACCCCGACCTGGAGATCCATCCACTCTGGCATCAGTTTATTGCTGAACTCAATGGTCCGGTCTATCAACAGTGGTTGGCTCGGCTTTTTAGAACTAATCGATTCACATTAACCTATCACTGGCACTATGCCCCACAAGGCGCCTCAGTCTCACCGCACTGCGATGCGAAAAGAAAGATTGGCTCGCACATCTTTTATTTCAATACCGAAGAAGACTGGGATCGAAGCTGGGGTGGCGAGACCATGATCTTAGATGATCACGGCAAGTTCAAAGCCTCCAGCGCACCCGACTTTGATGATTTTGATCGAAGCTGGACCGCGGAGACGATGGGCAACCGCTCATTGCTGTTTCAGCGTCAAGGCAATTCTTGGCACGGCGTCAAAGCGTTGCAATGCCCAGAAGACCGGCTCCGGAAGGTATTTATCATCGTCGTCAATGCCGACACGCTGACAGGGCGACTGCGTCGGCTGTTTCATAAGCCCGACGGCAAGTAGCGCCTGGGTGACCGCCCCCAAAAGATGAGGGGCGGTCAAAGGCCTTCCAACACATCGACGCCTGCCGGAGGCTGAAAGACAAACAGCGCATCGTCAAGCTCGGCGTTATATTCCAGGCCGGAAAATTCAATACGGGTGGTCTGAGAAAAACCATCTTGCCAACCCACCACCCTCGGTTGACCTTTGTTGAGAACAACCCAAGCGGCATTTGCATCGGTAGCGGACGCTTTGGGTGTTAAGTCAATGCGCGGACTGTCCTCAGCGGCGGCCAGCGAATACCTCGCCTGCAACACATTAAAGTCGGTGAGCGCCAAAACGGGAGACTCACTGGCATCGGGCTGCGCCCGCACTGTGACTTGCTCCAGGTTCGGGTCATGATGCCAGAGACGCTCTCCATCACCGACAATCACCTCCTCGAATGGCTGAATGTAGGTCCACCGGAACCGATTTGGGGCTTTGAAATAAAACACGCCCTCACTTCGATCAATGATATAGCCATCGCTGTCACGGGTGACTTGTTCAAAATTCGCCTGGAGTGTTTGTGTTGTCTCACTGAAGCGCTCAAGTTGTGCAATGGCACCGGATTGGGTGAGATCGATTGCACCCGCTGACGTTGAAACGCCGACCAAACACAGCCAACTCAGCCCGAAAATCATCCGTGGAGCCATCAATCAATCCTTTGGCGGCGCCGGTGCCAGAACCTCACGCTGGCCATTGTGCTCAGGTGGACTGACCACACCTTGCTGCTCCATTTCCTCAATCAACCGTGCGGCACGGTTGTAGCCCACGCGAAGGTGGCGTTGCACGCTCGATATTGAAGCACGGCGACTTTCCAAGACATACGCGACCGCACGATCATACAGCTCATCTTCAGAAGACCCCGCCTCTCCAGGCTCGGGCAACCCAGTCAACCCGATATTTTGGCCATCTGCCGTGGACTGACTCTCCGCGAGCACCTCCTCCAAATACTCCGGCTCGCCTTGCTTGCGGAGCCACTCGACGACCTTGTGGACCTCCTCATCATCAACGAAAGCCCCATGAATCCGCTCTGTCAGACCCGAACCCGGCGGCAAATACAGCATGTCACCGTGACCCAAAAGCTGCTCTGCTCCCCCTCGATCGAGGATGGTACGCGAATCAACCTTCGCTGAGACCTGGAATGCGATGCGCGTGGGGATATTGGCTTTGATCAAGCCGGTGATCACATCGACCGACGGTCGCTGGGTGGCCAAAATCAAATGAATGCCTGACGCTCTGGCTTTTTGGGCCAGCCGAGCGATCAGCTGCTCGATCTTTTTGCCAACAATCATCATCATGTCCGCAAACTCATCCACCACCACCACGATATATGGCATCGGCTCGAGCGTCGGCACGTCTTCCCCCGGCGGCAGATGCGCGGGGTCAATCCCCGGATGCTTAAGGGGCTGGCCTTTGTCTTTGGCCTCTTTAACTTTGCGGTTGTAGCCTGCCAGGTTTCGAACGCCCAATGCCGACATCAGGCTGTATCGCCGCTCCATTTCAGCCACACACCAGCGCAACGCATTGGCCGCCTCTTTCATGTCAGTGACCACCGGTGTCAACAGATGCCCAATGCCCTCGTAGACGGACAGCTCCAGCATCTTTGGATCGACCATGATCAAGCGCACCTCATCGGGGGTGGCTTTGTACAGGAGGCTCAAAATCATTGCATTCAAAGCCACCGACTTACCCGAACCCGTGGTTCCAGCGACCAATAAATGCGGCATTTTCCCAACATCACCCACCATGGGACTTCCGGAGATGCTTTTGCCCAACCCAAGTGTGAGCGGTGAGCTGGACTTTTGATAAACCTCGGAAGCCAAGATTTCTCTGAGCGTCACAATCTCGCGATTTTCATTGGGAATCTCCAAGCCAATCACACTCTTGCCTGGGATCACATCGACCACTCTGACCGCCACAACGCTGAGCCCGCGCGCCAAATCGGTGGCCAGGTTGGAGATTTGTGCGCCTTTCACACCTGGCGCTGGCTGCAGTTCGAAGCGCGTAATCACCGGGCCGGGGTGAACTTCGACCACCTCGACTTCCACGCCAAAATCAGACAGCTTCAACTCAACCTGGCGACTCATCGCCTTGAGCGTGTCTTCAGAATAGCCCACGTGCTGTTCACCCGGCTCGTTGAGCAACTCCAAAGGCGGTACACCACCTTCGGGTAAATTCTTGAACAATGTCTGTTGTGCCGCCTTAAATTCCTCGCGCGGATTGATCTCTGGCTCGACTCGCTTTTCAATCTTGGGCTCGACCCGATTTTTTCGCTTTTGCGTGTCTTTTTTGCGGACCACCACACGCTCAGCACGGGCCCGTCGACCGGCGGCCCAATCGCGCGCTTTGGCTGTCCAGTGCGCACTTTCTCTTGCGGCATACAGGACCCCATGCCCGACTTTCTCGACCACCGTCAGCCAAGAGAGGCCCGTATAAAGCGTCACGCCTGCAAGAAGGAATGCAAAATTCAGCAACACGGTTCCTGCGCGCCCTACAGCGGCCACCATGGGCTCGCCCAGCATGTCCCCAAGCACACCCCCGGTCTGTTCAAGAGATCCCCCATCTTGCAAATGAAACAGAATGCAGCCGGCAAAAATCACCAGCAACAGTCCCCCTGCTCGAACGCCCCACGCCATCAAGGGTGCGGGCGCGCTCTTTTCGGTCAACACGCGCGCACTGCCCACGCCCAGTAGAATGGGCGCGGCATACGCGGTGTAACCAAATAAAAGCAAAAACACATCCGAAATCCACGCGCCGAAGGGCCCTGCGATGTTTGAAATGTCGTCTGAGCGTGCGCTTTGTGACCAGCCTGGATCACTTGGAGAGTGACTGACAAGGGCCAACAACAAATACACCGCGATCACCAACAGGATCAGAAACACCGCCTCAGCCAGACGCCGAATCAGCATTGCCCGGGATTCATCAACCACGGGCTGAGATGGGCTGCGACGCGGGCTCATTGACTCAGGCGGCCGCCAATGCGGGGTGAATGATTTGGCCTGAGCGGACATTGACCCCTTTTTGAAGCGCCGCATCATCTTCCCAGCTCGCGTCGGCCATTTTCATGACATAAGGCAAGATGGCCGCCGACAGGGCTTGTGATGCCGTTCTAGGGACAGCACCCGGCATGTTTGTCACCGCAAAATGGGTGACCCCGTCAATGACATAGGTCGGATCTTGATAGCTCGTTGGCCGCGTGGTCTCAAAGCAACCCCCTTGGTCAACCGAAATGTCGATGACCACGCTGCCCTCCGGCATCTGCTCGACCATCCGCTGAGTCAACACGTGCGGGGCGCGCGCGCCGGTGACCAACACGGCTCCAATCACCAAATCGGCATGCGCCACTGCTTCGGCGACGGCATCCGTGTACGGGTACAAAGCGGCAATGTTGGCGCCAGCAGCCATCATCGAGTCCAAACGGTCCGGCCGCTTATCAAACACCGTCACACGCGCACCCCCGGCGGCCGCCAGCGTGGCGGCATGACCCCCAGCAGCGCCTGCACCCAAGACCACCACATGGCCGCGCTCCGCACCGGCCAGACCGCCCAGCAGGACACCTCGTCCCCCCTGCGGCTGATGAAGCAAGTGGGTGCCCACCTGGGTTGCGATGCGCCCAGCAATGATGCTCATGGGCGCCAACAAAGGCAAATTGCCGTCGGCGTCCTCCACCGTCTCGAACGCCACCGCTGTCAGTCCAATGTCCGTCAGGGCTGTGGTCAGCTGAGGCTCGGCCGCCAAGTGCAGGTAACAAAACAAGCGATGATCTGGTCGCAAATGCGCAAGGTCACCTTCGATCGGCTCTTTGACCTTCACCACCAATTCAGCCCGTTCGAACAGGCTCGCCGCATCGGCCACCACGTTGACGCCAACCTTGCTAAAATCAGCATCGCTGAAGCCACTTTTTAGGCCCGCGCCTGATTGAATAAAAACCTCGTGGCCCGCTTTGACGAGGTCGCTGCAGGCGAAAGGCACCAGTGCCACTCGGCCTTCTAATGTTTTGGTCTCGCTCGGGATACCGATGCGCATGGATGAACTCCTTAAAATACTTGCCACAGGCCCGCTCGCCCAATTGGAAAATTATACATGGCTGACACCCAACATTGCCCGCTGCTGATCCTAGGTTCTGGCCCTGCAGGCTACACCGCTGCCGTTTATGCCGCTCGCGCCAACCTCAACCCCACGCTGATCACGGGCATTCAACAAGGGGGCCAGTTGACCACCACGACGGATGTGGAAAATTGGCCGGGCGACTACCCAAACTTGCAGGGCCCAGAGCTCATGGAGCGCATGCTAAACCATGCCCAAGCGTTTGATACGAATGTGATTTTTGATCACATTCATACCGCTGAACTTAGCCAACGGCCTTTCCTCCTGACCGGCGACAGCGGGCAGTACACGGCCGATGCGCTGATCATCGCCACCGGCGCATCAGCCCGCTACCTTGGCCTGGCATCCGAGCAGGCCTTTTTGGGTCGGGGTGTGTCCGCGTGTGCGACCTGCGATGGCTTTTTTTACCGAGATAAGCCGGTGGCTGTGATCGGGGGAGGCAACACCGCCGTTGAAGAAGCGCTGTATTTGTCGAACATCGCCAGCCATGTCACCGTGGTCCATCGTCGCGATGAACTGAGGGCGGAAAAAATCCTGCAAGATCGGCTCTTTGCCCGTGAGGCAGAGGGTCGGGTGGGGTTTGCGTGGCATCATGTCTTAGATGAGGTCACCGGCGATGATGATGGCGTGACTGGGATGGTGATCCGTTCAACTGAAGATTCCAGCACACGGTCGATTGACGTCGATGCCGTCTTTGTGGCCATCGGACATGATCCAAACACCCAGCTGTTCAAAGACCAGCTCATCATGCATGACGGTTATATTGAGATCCAATCTGGGCAGACAGGCATGGCGACTCAGACCAGCATCCCAGGTGTCTTCGCCGCGGGGGATGTGGCTGACCATGTCTATCGACAAGCAATCACCTCGGCCGGATTTGGGTGCATGGCGGCTTTAGATGCCGAGAAATATCTCGATGGCCTTGAGCATTAGAGCCGTTCAATCGTTGCAGGATGAGCATCCTTTCGGTCAAAGCTCGAGCCCAGCAACGGGAGTGAAGTGACGCCCTCTTTGTCCCCTTTTGTTGACCCTCGATTCATCCAGGCACTGATTGACCACGGATGCGTGGGGCCCACCACTGGTTGGCGCCCGGTGCCAGACATTGACGCACCGGCGTATCTCAAAGACCATTCGCACGGTGAATTTGTGTTTGATTGGATGTGGGCCCGTGCAGCGCATCAAGCGGGGATCCCGTGGTATCCCAAACTTTTGATCGCGGCGCCCTTTTCGCCAGTGACCGGTGAGCGCCTGAGCCTTTCTGATCGCCGTCCTGAGGCAATGTTGAAAACACTCGACAGCATTGAGTCGTATTGCCAGTCACACCGACTCACGAACGCGGGCATCAACTTCTGTGCTCCACTCGACGTCGAGATACTCAATCAAAGCAAATGGCTTCACCGCATCGATTGGCAGTTTCACTGGCAAAACCAAGCCTATGAGACGTTTGATGATTTTTTGGATCAACTCAAACGAAAACCCCGAAAAAATATCCGAAGCGAACGCAAAAAGGCGGCTGAGCAAGGCTGGACATTCAAATGGATCTCTGGGGTGGACGCCGATGACCAAACATTGTCCCTTGCACATCGCTGTTACGAGATGACTCATCACCGCTATGGCAACCACCCTGCCCTGAATCTTGGGTTTTTTACGCAGGTGGCGCAGGCCTTTGGAGAGCAATTTTTGCTGTGCATCGCCTCAAAGGAGAGCGAGCCGTTGGCTTGTGCCATATTTTTTAAAGACGACACTTGCCTGTATGGCCGATACTGGGGCAGCCTGGTCGAGGTTCGCGATGTGCATTTTGAAGTGTGCTACTACCAAGGGATTGAGTTTTGCATTCGTCACGGCCTTGAAAGGTTCGAGCCGGGCGCGCAGGGGGAGCACAAAATCAAACGCGGGTTTATGCCACAGCAAACCCACTCCTATCACTGGTTCTCCATGCCCCAGCTGCATCGAGGCATTGGCGACTACCTCCAGCGAGAAACGCGCGCTTTAATGGACTACCGCCAAGACCTGGAGGCGCTGAACCCCTACAAGGCTGCAGCGGACCATGCCCGAGACTGAAGTGTTCCAAATGACTGAAACCCGCGATTCTGGAGACCTGACGTTCCCGGATCCAAGCCTGTGTTCCCATCCCGAGGGTCTCGTGGCCTGGGGTGGCACATGCGAGCCCCAACTCATGCTGACGGCATACCGGCAAGGCATTTTCCCGTGGTACGAAGAGGGCGGACCGGTGCTGTGGTGGTCACCTGATCCACGCATGGTGTTTGATCTGGCCCATCATCAACTGCCGCGTCGCCTGGTTCGCCACCTGCGCCACTCGAGTTGGCGCTTGACTTGCGATCGTGCCTTCGATGAGGTCATTCGGGCCTGCGCCGGTCCTCGAGAGGGGCAAACGGGCACTTGGATCACGCCAGCGATGATCAAAGCCTTTGAACATCTTCATCAAATGGGATGGGCGCATAGCATTGAGGTTTGGGACCAGCGCCAGCTCATCGGGGGCGTTTACGGCCTCGTCGCGGGGCGCATATTTTGTGCCGAGTCCAAATTCCACCACAAAACCAATGCATCTAAAGTCGCCTTAGCAGGCCTGTTTCAGACGCTGAGGGACGCGTCTTTTGAGCTCGTGGATGCCCAAGTGCACAACCCGCATTTGGTCAGGCTTGGAGCAGTCGATATGTCCCGCAAGGCGTTTCTCAATCGACTCAAACGCGGCTTGGAAAATTCAGGCGGCCATCCTCGACAACGCGCGGGGGACTGGTCGGATATCGAACATGTTGTCGGTGAGATGCCATGGGAACAAGCTCCGCTATGACCATCGATCGGTGTCCACCTCCGGGTCGTCCTCACCATGCTCCCAATCATAAATTTTCATCGGCGGTCGGTCGAAGTGTTTCAACCACCATGCCGTCACGACCCCAATCAGTGAGCCTGAGACATGCAACTCCCAGCTCATTTGATTATTAATGGGCACCAGCCCCCAAATAATCGAGCCATAAACAAACGCGACCATTAAAGACACGCCCATTGACCTCATGTCCCGGCGCAAAACGCCGGACAAAAACAAAAAGCTCAACACGCCATAGACCACGCCACTGGCACCGATATGCAGCGCATCACGCGCGAACAGCCAAGCCAAACCGCCGCTGCCTAAATAAATCCAGGGCAAGGCCCGAACACTGGCATTGGGATATAAATAAAGCATCAGCGTCAACCCCAACAACAACGGCAGCGTGTTGGACAGAAGATGTTCCAATGAGGCATGCAGCAGTGGGGTCAAAAGCACGCCAAGCAAGCCGCTGCCCTGACGGGGAGAGAGCCCCAACCCAATCAAGTCGAAAGGCACGACAAGGTTGATGCCATAGACCAACCACAGCCCCATCGTCACGAACCCGCTCACCACGGCGGCCAATTTAAAATTGGCTTGGGCGCGGGGCGAGCTGGTGAAGTCTGGGTCGGGAACGTCAAGCATGCCGCGTGATCACAAGGCGTCTGCGATGGCCGACCTGGCCTCGATCATCAATGTCTCAATGCCCTCATCGACTGCGTTCGGCTCAATGGGGCGATGAAACTCCAGCTCGACCGTCTGGGGCGTGATGGCCCATCGCTTGGGCGGCAACACCTCACGCGTATGCTTGACCGTCACGGGCAACACCGCCAGCCCTTGGTCTTGTGCCAACCGAAAGGCGCCTTTCTTAAACGGCAGCAACTGACCATCTAGGCTGCGCGTGCCCTCAGGAAAAAACAATACGCTCGTACCTGGCGTTAATTTTGAAACCGCCTCATTGATCGCCGCTGTCGCTTGTTGTGTATTGCCGCGTTCCACAAAGACATGTCCAATGGCCCGACATCCGGCCGCGACAAACGGAATCCATTTAATTTCGGCCTTCATCACCCACCGTAAGTCCATCCCGCTGTAGCCGTAAATCACAGGGATATCGAAGGCGCTCTGGTGATTGGCCACCAAAACATACGACTGATCAGGATCGATGTGATGCCGGCCTTTGATGGCAACACGCACCCCCGACAGTCGCGTCAGCAGCTTAGCCCACCAGACTGCGACATACAGATTGGCCCACTTTGGTGAAACCAAAAGGCCCAGCGGAACGGCAATGCATGCGCCCACCACGGTGGCCAGCACGCACACCGGAACATAAATGCCCCACTGATACAGGAAATACAAAGGCCGCGATCGAGCGGCGTCACTCACGGCGCTGTCCATGGCCCTATCCTACACAAGTTGGGGTGCCCTTGGGCACCCCAACATCGCCTTACAATTTAGCGTTGAATCACGCAGCTTCGCTGTCGCTGGCCTCGTCAATCAACCGATTTCGATTAATGCTAATTGTCCGCGGCTTCATCTGCTCGGGCAATTCGCGTTTGAGCTCAATGTGCAGCAAGCCATTTTCGAGATGTGCATGGCGCACCTCAACGTGATCAGCCAACTGGAAGCGACGCTCAAAAGCACGCGTGGCAATGCCGCGGTACAGATACTGTGGCGCCGCCTCATCGTCGTCTTTTTCGGCATGTCGACCAGAAACAGTCAGCGTATTGCGCTCTGTCTCGATATTGAGGTCGTCCTCGGTAAAGCCGGCCACCGCCATGGTAATGCGGTACTGGTCCTCACCGAGCGCTTCAATATTGTAGGGTGGGTAGCCCGTATTGGCATCGCTGCGCGCCGCGCTTGTCAGCAAATCGGCCAAGCGATCAAAACCAATGGCGGACCGATACAAGGGTGTCAAATCAAATGTTGTCATGATCTTATTCTCCTTAGAAGCAATAAGTGTTGAACGAATGAGGGCCCAGCAGGCGCCCTCATGACAACAAATGGGTCCATCACAAGTGGATTTCAAGGCCTCTTTACGCGATGCCCCCTTTGGTGAGACTCAACGGTTCGAGCAAAGCCTGTAACTCTTCTCGCGACAAATCCGTCATTTCCTCGGCAACATCAACGATCGGTCGACCTTCCTGATAGGCTTTCTTGGCACAGGCTGCCCCTTTTTCATAGCCAATGACGCGATTGAGCGCGGTGACGAGAATGGGATTTTTGGCCAAAGCCGACTCTAGGGTTTGCGTTTTCACCTCAAAGCCAGCGATCGCTTTATCCGCCAATAACCGGCACGCATTGCTCAGCACGTTGAGGCTGTCGAGCGCCGTGGCGCCCACAATCGGCAGCATGACATTCAGCTGGAAATTGCCTGATTGGCCTGCCACGGTGATCGTCGTGTCGTTGCCCATGACACGTGCCGCCACCATGCACACGGCCTCTGGAATCACAGGGTTGACCTTGCCCGGCATAATTGAACTGCCCGGCTGCAGCGGCACCAATTCGATTTCGCCCAAGCCAGCCAGCGGCCCTGAGTTCATCCACCGAAGGTCGTTGGCTATTTTCATCAGTGACACCGCTAAAGTCTTTAACTGACCCGACAGCTCCACCACACCATCCACGCTGGAAATCCCCTCAAAGGGATTGTCTGCCGCCACAAACTCGAAACCCGTTTGCTCAGCCAGTGCGCTGGCGACTTCGTTGCCGAAATCAGCCGGTGCGTTAATGCCCGTGCCAACAGCGGTGCCTCCTTGCGGCAGCTGCCTCAATCGATCGAGCACGCTGTGGAGACGCTCAATCGATCGCTCAATCTGACAGGCCCATGTATCAAGCTCTTGCCCTAAGGTGATCGGCATCGCATCCATTAAGTGGGTCCGGCCAGTCTTGGCCACCTCCCGAAGCTCATCCGCTCGCCCTTTCAGAACCTGGTGAAGGTGCTTGAGTGACGGCAGCAGCGACTCCGCGGTCATCAGGCTCGCACTGACCTGAATGGTGGTCGGAATCACGTCGTTTGAGCTTTGACTCATGTTGACGTGATCATTGGGGTGGACCGTGACCTCTGGATGGTGCATCGACACCCACCGAGCGATCACCTCATTGGCATTCATATTCGAGCTGGTGCCAGAGCCCGTCTGATAAATGTCGACGGGAAAGTGGTCGTCCATCACGCCGTGAATGATCTCATCACAGGCGGCCTCAATGGCCGCACCCAAGTCCTCAGACATGAGCCCCAGTGAGACATTGGCTCTGGCACAGGCTTTCTTCACCCGCCCAAGGGCGTGCACAAACGCTGGCGGCATGCCCTGGCCACTGATGGGAAAATTATTCACGGCACGTTGGGTCTGCGCGCCCCACAGCGCCTCCTCGGGCACCTCCAGCTCGCCCATGCTGTCACGCTCAATTCTGAACCCGCTCATTGTTCACCTTCCTTGTTGGATTTGACGTGGCGAGCCACGATATAGGCGATCCAGCCGGCGTCGGCCTCACCGTGGGCTTGCCGGGTGTAAACACCGTCCCCCTCACCTGTATCACTGTCTGTGCCCTCCCAATAAACGCCAACATCGTTGAAACCGGCCTCGCCAAGAAGCTCCTGAATCTCGGGCAATGTCCAAAGCCGCCAGTGATATTCAAAGGCTCGAGGCAGCTTTGACCCATCAGGAAATTCAAAATGAATCTGGCAGATGGTGTCGTGGGTGATGGGATCGAAGTAATGTTGATCCCAAACATAGGTAAAGTCGTCATATTCGGTGCTCTCTTCGAGCTCCCGATGGGCTTCAAAACCGCCGAACGAATCCATGATCAACACCCCATCGTCCAACAAATTATCCAAACAGTGTTTGAAATAGGCGCGCAGACTCTGGCGGCTTTTAAACAAGTAGTAGCTGAAATTCATTGCGATGATGGCGTCGACTTTGGGCTCAGAGACACCCATCACATCCGCATGCACCATCGTCATCCTAGACTGAGCGTCAGGATCCAGCCGAGCAAAGTGATGACGCCTGCCCCAGTCGAGCACTTCTTCGTCCAAGTCCACGCCAATCGCCCGATTGTCAGGGTGCAGTCGGACCCAGTCACACGCCGTATTGGCCGTGCCGCAAAAGTCCTCTCGTAAGTGCCGCAATGGCCGACCGACCAAGGACTGGAACGTTTCAGCGACAAATTCAAGTTCGGACTCGGTGTCTTGAACACTGGCCTCATAGAGCTTGTGCCGATCGGCACGATCTGCCATTGTGCCAACTTTATTCGAGGGATCACGCATAACAATTTATCCAGTTTTTGATGATTGACTTGACTGCAGCGCTGGCCACGCTGCTTTGAGATACATGCTCATCGACACCAACGTCAAAACCGCAGCCACCATCAAAAGGCCCTCTCCAATAAAGAGAATGGGCAGTGAGAACAGCGGCTCACGGTATAAGCAAAATCCAATCGCTGCCATTTGGAGAACGGTTTTGACCTTGCCAATCCAAAGTACCTGAACGCGGGCGCTCTCGCCAATGGAAGCCATCCACTCACGGAGTGCAGACACCGTGATCTCTCGTCCAATAATGATGGCAGCAGACAGCGCCAAGAAGATGGTTGGACTCGCTTGAACGATGAGCACGAGAGCAACCGCAACCATCAACTTATCCGCCACCGGATCCAAAAAGGCGCCCAGGCGAGATGACATCTCGAAACGCCTGGCAATCCAGCCATCCGCCCAGTCCGTGACCGCGGCCAGAATAAACACCCCCACCGCCACTTGATTGGCCCCCGCCACCGGCAAATAGAAAGCCAACACCAACACTGGGATCAGACCAATTCGAGCCAACGTCAAAATCGTGGGTATCGTGATGTGCATATCCTTCAAGCTTCCCCAAACATTCGACGCTCAAAAACCCATTATAGACCGGGCCGATCGTCGATCAGGGCGCCAGCGTTGTTTTTCCACCACTCTTGGGTTCAGTTTGACCACCGGCATGCAGCCTCTCATGGAGCCGCTGTGCGAGCGCTTGACTGATTCCAGGGACACGCGTCAGGTCTTCTATGCTGGCTTTCATGAGTCCCTCTTGACCCCCAAAATGCTCAAGCAAACGTTTTCGTTTGGTGGGCCCCACCCCCTCAACTTGATCCAGCACCGACCGATGGGCCGTTTTTTGTCGGCGCCGTCGATGCCCACTCAATGCAAAACGGTGGGCCTCGTCTCGGATACGCTGCAGGACATGAGACGCCGCATGATGTGGACCCGGGACCACCTCGCGCTCACCCAAAATCAGTCGCTCTTGCCCTGCTTGGCGCGCTGGTCCTTTGGCCATGCCCAAAAGGGTAACTTCGGTGATGCCCAACTCTGCCAACACCGCTTTAGCTTGATTCAGCTGACCTTGACCACCATCAACCACAATCAGATCCGGCAAGGTTTGTTCAGTCTTCAGTGCGCGCTGATAGCGTCGTTTTAAAACCTCCGCCATGGCCGCATAATCATCACCTGCCGGTGCATCATTGATGCCATAGAGGCGGTACTCACGTTTGATGGGTCCGTCGGGACCGAAGACCACGCACGAGCCCATGGTGTCCTGCCCGCTGGAGTGACTGATATCAAAACACTCCATCCGCTCCGGGCGATCATCGAGCTGTAAGAGCGCCACCAAGGCATCCAAGCCTTGGCCCCACTGATCCTTTTGAGCAAGACGACGGCGAAGCGCGTCTTCGGCGTTTCGAACTGCAGAGTCCAACCACTGACGCCGCTCACCTCGGATATGGGCCTTAATCGCGACCTTGGTGCCGCGTCTTTCACTTAGCGCATCTGCCCAAAGATCGACCTCAGTCGGCTCGGTCGACACAATCAGCTCCCTGGGTGGGCGATGGTCTTGGTAATACTGACCCAAAAAGGCCGCCAGCACGTCACTGGCCGCATCGTCTTGCCGGACGTTGCTGGGGAAAAAGGTCCGACCGCCAACATTGCGACCGTTCCGAAAAGACACCACATGCACCGCCACTGCGCCCGCTTGCATGAATAGCCCAATGACATCAACATCGGTTTGCTGGCCAATGACATATTGATGGCTTCGGACCGTTTGCAGGGACTGGATGTGATCACGGAACACCGCTGCCTGTTCATAATCCTGGCTTTGGCTGGCCTCGTTCATCCGGTCAATTAAATATTCGATGACCGTATCGTCATGGCCTTTGAGAAGCGCTCTCGCAGCGTCAACATCGCGCTGATAATCCGCTTTTGAAATGAACCCAACGCAAGGCGCCGAGCAGCGATTGATTTGGTACTGCAGGCACGGACGGGTCCGGTTCTCAAATACAGAGTCTCGGCATTGGCGAAGCTTAAATAGCTTATAAATCTGATTGAGTGACTGGCGAACGGCATGGATTGAAGAATACGGACCAAAAAACTCGCCCTTTTGTCTTCGCTGACCGCGATAAAAGCTCACCAACGGAAAAGAGTGATCAGTGCTCAGACGGATCCATGGGTAGCTTTTATCGTCACGTAGATTGATGTTAAACCTGGGTTTGAATGCCTTGATCCACTCATTTTCAAGCAGCAAGGCTTCAGTCTCTGTGCGGGTTAATGACACCTCCATCGCAGCGATTTTTTTGATCATCAAATTGATCCGCGGGCCTTTGTCTTGGCCATTGAAGTAGCTTGCTACGCGACGATGCAAGTTTTTAGCCTTGCCGACATAGAGCACCTGCCCTTCGGCATCCCGCATGAGATACACCCCAGGGGCGGTGCTCAAACTTTTTGCGAACGCTTTTCCATCAAACGCCGCCATGGGTCAGCCACCCTTGTGCGCCAGCGTCACTTGGGCGGCCCACGCCGATGCGGCCTGATCGAGCATTTCAATTACGGTCTCGAATCCTGAGCGATCCCCAAAATAAGGGTCTGGGACAGCCGCAGGCCCGCCCAACGGGTCCACTAGGCCCATGACCAATGCGACAGTCGCCATCGAGTCTTGGGGCTGGCGGGCGCGCAGGTCACTTAAGTTGGCCATGTCCATGGCAAAGATTTGATCAAACCGATAAAAGTCATGATCCATCACCTGGCGCGCGGTTAAATGAGCGATGTCAATCGACCTGGCCTTGGCCGCTTCAATGGCGCGCGCATCAGGCCTTTTGCCCACATGGAAATCAGCCAAACCGGCTGAGTCAATGACGGCTTGGCACCCCAGTCTTCTGGCGTGGTGCTCAAAGAGACCCTGGGCCATCGGACTTCGACAAATGTTGCCCAAACACACCAACAACACCCGAGGGACACTCATCTTCACCATTCAAGCCTCACCCGGTCGATATCCGCCTGAGTGTCAACACCAGGCGGGATGGGGCAAACTGCGCGCGCGCAGACGATGGACCACCCCGCGGTCAAGGCCCGCCACTGCTCCAACCCTTCAACGGCTTCAATGTCGCTGTCAGGCAGCGTCCCCCACCGCTTCAAGGCGTCCACCCGATAAGCATACAGTCCCACATGCCGCCGGGCGACTGCACGCGGCCAACCCCCGTTTCTCGGATGCGGAATCGGGGCTCGAGAAAAACAAAGCGCATGCCCGCTGCTTGTGGTGACAAGCTTCACCACATCGGGGCTTTGCCACTGGGCTTCAGACGCCAAAGGCTCATACAAGGTGGCCATCTCCGCGGCCGGATTCTGCGCGAGCACCTCGGCGACTTGATTGAGGCATTCGACCGGCATCATGGGTTCATCGCCTTGTAAATTGACAACAATGTCTTCATCACGCAAGGCCAAGTGTGTCACCGCCTCGCACAGCCGATCCGTTCCAGACCGATGGTCCGGAGAGGTCATCACCACCGATCCACCGATAACCTCAATCGCTTGACCAATCGCCTCACTGTCGGTGACCACGTGCACACTTTTGGGCTGAGCACGCTGGGCGCACTCGAAGACCCGTGCCACCAGTGGGGCACCGTGGATATCCAACAGCGCCTTTTTTTTCAGTCTTTGCGAGGCCAACCGCGCAGGAATCAAAACGTGAAACTCAGTCATCACAGTCCCTTTCATTCACAAGCTCAATGACCCTCGAGAGCACCGATGGGTGAATGTCTGCCTCCACAGACAGAACATACACACGCCCCAGCACCGCATCTGGCAACCCCAACGATTGAAGCTTGACGGCATCTTTTTCAGTGACCACAATACACCGCCCTTCAGGCAGTCGCATCAAATCACGTCGTTTGTACCGATGGTGATCGGCAAGCCGCATCAAAGTGACACGCATTCCAAGCGCCTCCAGTGTGGCCTGGAAACTGCCCGGATCGGCGATCCCACAGACAGCCAACACACGATGGCCCTGCCAAGACGCCAACGGCTCAGAGCGTTCATCGCCCAGCCGGCGCAGCTCAACGGGCCGCAACTCAAACCGGACGTGTGGCACACCCGGTTGGAATGAGCCCCCTTTGACCAACACCTGATCAAATCGGCACAACCGCTCGGTGGGTTCTCGCAGCGGCCCGGCCGGCAACAGATGTCCGTTCCCAAACCCGCGTGACCCATCCACCACGCAAACGGTGTGGCTTTTTTGGAGGGTTGGGTTTTGTAACCCATCGTCGCTGACGATGACCTCCGCTCCGCCGTCGATTGCGGCATCCACGGCCAACGAACGGTTGGCACAAACCACCACATCAAGCCCAGCATATTTGGCCAACAAGCACGCCTCATCGCCCACCTCAGCGGCTTGAGCCTCCAGACTCACCCAGCGAGGCTGGCGAATGCGCCGTCGGGCGCCCACGCCGCGCGCGACCACCACCACTCGATGGCCATGGGTCTTAAGCGCCAGCGCCAGCGCGCGCACCACAGGGGTTTTACCTGCCCCACCGGCCACCAGATTGCCCACCGCAATCAGGGGCACCGGCGGTCGCCGGGTCGTCTGCGTGAGGGATGATGCGCTGGCGCGCTTTACCCACCTCGCATACAGCCGGCTTAACCCGATGAGTGTCTTAGGGATGGGCTGGTGGTCATACCAAATGCCATTCAGATATCGTTCAATTCGAGCCCTAATCATCGCTGGCAGCGTCAAACTGGAGATGATAAAGGTGGCGATACAACCCGGCGGGCTTGGCCATCAACTGCTCATGCACGCCAGTCTCGATCAGGCGACCGTGATCGAGCACCAACACTTGGTTTGCGCGCTTGATGGTCTTGAGTTGATGGGCAATCACCAGCGCTGTTCGATCCATCGTGAGTTTTTCCAACGCTTTTTGCACCCAACGCTCACTCTCCGCATCCAATGCGGAAGTTGCCTCGTCGAGGAGCACAATTGGGGCATCTTTCAAAAACGCGCGGGCAATGGCGATCCGCTGGCGCTGGCCGCCAGAAAGATCAACACCACCAGGGCCCAAAAGCGTGTCGAAACCATTGGGGAGACGCTCGATGAATTCTGAGGCGTAGGCCAACTCGGCGGCCTGTTCTATGCGCTCGTGAGAGGCTCGGCCTTGCTGGCCATAGCCAATATTGGCCGCAACAGTGTCGTTAAATAAAACGGTGTCTTGCCCGACAAAGGCCAACCGAGCGCGCAGTGCGCCAAGCTCGTAGTGGTCAACATTCACCCCATCGATGAGAATCTCACCCTCAGCCGAATAAAACCTCGGAATCAGCTTCATCAGGGTGCTTTTGCCCGAACCCGAACGACCCACCACGGCGGTCAGCGTCCCAGGCTCAAGGACAAAGCTCACATCATTGAGCACCGGTGTTTCTTGGCCCGGATAGGTGAATGTCACCGCATTAAACCGCACACGACCTTCGGTGGTTTCAGGACAATACGTGCCGCGATTGGGCTCAACCTCAGTATCGAGGATGCCGAATAAACTCATGGCCGCGGCAACCGCCTTTTCAATGACCACATGCAAGCGTGTCAAACGTTTCAGCGGCGGAATACACGCGACCATGGCCGCGAGCACCGACATAAAGACACCGGCGCTGATGCTCTCTTGCAGCCAGTCGCTGACGGCCAGCGTTAACAGCAAGACCACCGCGGCACCCGCCGCGAGCTGGATCAGCGAAGATGACAGCAACTGGGTGGCCGACAAACGCAAATGCAGCTTGCGATTGGTCTCAGTCTGGTCGACAAACCGCTTGGCTTCGTGCACTTGACCCCCGTAGACCTTGATGACTTCGTGGCCTTTGACGGCCTCTTCTGTCAGATGGGTCACATCACCCATCGACTCTTGAATCGAAGTCGATAGTTTTCGAAAGCGCAGACTGACCACACCGACAACCAACAAAATCACGGGCGCCAAAAGCAGCATTGCCAAAGTCAACCGCCATGATTGAATCAACATGACCCCCAACAATGCAATGACGGTGAGGGTGTCTCTAATGGCACCAATCAGGGCTGTGGTGGCCCCTTGGGCGACCTGCTCGGCGTTGTAGCTGATGGCCGAAATCATTTGCCCGGACGCGTGCTGATCAAAGTACGCGCTGGGCAACTGCATGTATCGAGAAAAGACATCTTGACGCATGTCCGCAATCAGACGACGACCGACCCACTCCATGCCGAACACCCCCCCAAAATTGCCCACAATCCGAAGCGCCACCGCCCCCATCACCAAACCAGGCAACCACCAATTGAGCACCGGATCGGGGGCCACAATCGTCTCATCGATCAGCGGCCGCAACAGATAAAAAAACAGGCCCTGCCCCGCCGCGTCCAGGGCGACGGCCACAATCGACAGACCAAATATGGCCTTATACCGAAGCATACGTCCAACCAATCGGCGATAGATCGACTGGGCAGATGGGGCAGATGCAGTCATAAGCGAGGCCAGTGAGGGCTAGTCTTGATTGTAACGGGTGGCCACTTGAACCGACTGAACTTCTGCGTTAGCGAGCTGATCGAGCACACCAACCACCTCGCCATGACGCGCCTGTGTGTCGGCATACACAATCACCGTGCCCTGCGGTGAATTCGTCTGCCACTCACGAACCACATTCAGCCACTGTGAATCATCCACCGGTCCGGACCACCCCGAGGTGCTCAGCATCCCGTCCGGGCCGAGCACGATCTCAAAGGTGGCCGACTCGACAGAGGGCGCCCCTTGGCTGGCATCGGGCAACGTGATGGGCAAAGCCTGCTGACGATCAAAGGTGGTCGAGACCATGAAAAAAATCAGCAGCAAAAAAACCACATCAATCAGCGCGGTCAGATTGATCTCAGGCTCCTCAGCGGTGGCCGGTTGAAATCTCATTGCGCTTGAATGTCCTCAATCAACTGCTGGCTGACGCGCTCGAGCATCAGCGACAAACCTACCACGCGCGCCTTAAAATACCGGTAAAAAAAATAGCTTGGGATGGCAATGCCCAACCCAGTGGCGGTGGTGATCAACGCTTCTGATATGCCACCTGCCAACAGTTGAGCCTGTCCGGCACCCTCCAACTGGAGGGTTTGAAAAACTTTGATCATGCCAATCACGGTGCCAAGAAGACCAAGCAAAGGTGTCGCGCCCGCGATCGTTCCCAAGGTGTTTAAATAGCGCTCTAAACCATGAACCACCTCCCGCCCCTTGTCCTCGACCGCCGAGCGCCAAGCCTGCTCACCGAGATGGCGTTTGTCGATGGCCACCGTCAGAACCTGACCCAAGGGAGAGTCGTCCATCAAAGGTTCGGGCACGCGCGTGTCATCCGCCCTGTTCGAGATCCACTGCTGCGCGCGGCTCAGCGCTTCATCCGGGAGCACACGATGGCGAGCCAGCGCGTGCGCACGCTCCAACACAATGGCCAGCGCCAGCACCGAGCACAATCCCAACGGGATCATCACCCAACCACCGGCCACAATCACATCCCACATGAGTCAACCGCCTTTTTTAAACGATGGAGACCTCAGCGGCGACCCGCGCCGCTTCCAATCCCAGAAAACCTCATGATACCGCTTTGCACAGGGCTCAACAATTCCGCGGCCCGTGCCAAAACCGGCGTCGCTGATCCACGGCGGTTCGGATGGATGGGCCCGCCTGTTGACGATGCCAGGTCAGTTCGATGGCGCCACAGGTTGCGGTTTGGAAAACCTCAGCCCCGCGCGAGGCCGCCCGATCAATCAGCCCCACATCAGGCCGTTGGTGGCGATCGTGCTTCGCCACTGAAATCAACACGTAGCTGGGGTCGAGCTGATCCATCCAAGGCGCTGAAGTGGCGCTTGCATGCCCTGATCGAGCTGCCAACACGGTATCAGCCCGAACATGTGGATTCATTTTGAGCACATGCGCCTCACCAACGGCATCCAATCCAGACACCAACAGCAGGCTGGTTTGTGGGTGCTGGATCCAGAGCACGCAGCTGCTGTTGCCACCCAAATCAGGCAAGTGTGGCCCTGGATGCAAAAACTCAAACCGCGTCACGCCTTGGCTCCAGCGCACGCCCCGCTGACACCGGCGGGTGTTCGCCACCGCACTGGACGCCTCATCAACCGCGTCAAACGACTGGTGGATTCGACGAATCCAAGCTTGGCTCAGAAGCGACCCCAGCCCTCCACGATAAGCGCGGTGATTCCAAGACAGCACCGCATCATCGATCACCCAACGCGCATGGGGGTCGCGCCGCCGCCGATCTTGCTGATTGAGAATATCGCCAAGCACATCGCGTCCTTGACCATCGCCCGGTCCGGTGTCAAACAACAGTCGATAGTCCCCCTGTTCGACCAACACCGCCAATCCTGAACCCACATCGAACGCCGTCACTTTGAACGACTGGCGCTCTTGTGAGGGTCTCGGGGTCAGCATGGCGGCCAGCAAGAGCACCGCGCCCAACCCGCGCGCGGGCCAGCCCGCAGGTGATAACAGCCAACCTGCCCCCACCAGCCCCACCGCCACCATCGCTGGCGCCACCGAGGCCATATCGACGGCAGACCAGGCGCTGACGCTGAGCTTGCCCAGCCCATCCAGCAAAATCAGCAGCGCGCCGTCGGCCACGTGTGTCAGACCGGCGGCGCTCGGTTCGATCCAACTCAACGCCGTGGCCAAGACAGTGGTGGGCAAAACAACAAAGCTCACCCATGGAATCGCCACAAGATTGGCCACGAACGCGCCCGGCACCCACTGACCAAAGACCCCAATTGACAGCGGGGCCAACCCAACCATCACCAACCATTGAGCGCGGATCAACTCACGCCCTGGCAGACGCCGTTTGGGTGTCTGGGTTCGCCACGCCAATCCCCAGATTAAGAATCCCACGGCGGCAAACGACAGCCACAGTCCAACGGTCAAAATGCTCAACGGATCAATCAGCAGCACCACCACGAGCGCCCACAGCAATCCATCCACGGGCGAGACTCGCCGGCGGGCGAGCACGGCGAGCATCGCAACGGTGAGCATGATCAACGCTCGTTGGGTCGGCAAACTGAACCCTGCCAGCGCCGCATAGCCCGCGGCGCATCCCCATCCGATCACCATCGCCAGGCGCGCGCGGTTCGACCGAAGCCCCGCCAGGGTCACCGCGGCCCAGACCAATGCGCCCACAAAAAACCCAAGGCCTGCCATCATTCCAATATGCAAACCGGAGATGGCCAACAAATGGGCGGTTCCTGTGGCTTGCAACCGGGTTTGAAGGTCATCGTCAATGGCGCGACGGTCACCCACCAACAGCGCCCGCTTGACCGCGGCGACATCCAAATCGGTGGTGGTGGCCTGGATCTGCTCGGCCATGATTTGGCGCCAGCGATGCACGCGGGCCATCAAGGTCGGCGGGGCGCTGGACGGCACCCGAGTTGGCTCACCGTCACCCGTTCGAACGCGGGCCAGCGCACCAATGCCCTCAGTCAGCAGATAGCGCTCATAATCGAACCCGGAGAAATTCAGTCGACCCGTTGGCGGCGTTAAAGCCAGGGGAAATCGATACGTCTCACCGGGCTTCAGATGGGTCCGTGCCCGGTACCAACGGGTTTCAATCAGTTCAGGGAAATCCGGATGATCAACGCTCAAGCGAAACCGAAGGGACTGATTGGACCACTCGGGCAAGCCCACCACGGTGCCCTCCACCCAATGAATCTCACCGGCCCTCTCGTCAGGCCACCGGTCCTCCATGGCTTGATGCGTGGCGATGCCACACCACACCATCCCCAGACCGAACAGCGCCCATCCAAACCAGCGCTGAATAAGACCAAGCACCGCCAAAGCCGCCAACAACAACAAGCCCAGACCGGGCACGAGCATCGGCAACCAAGCCACAACTGCAATACCTGCCACGAAAGCAAATATTGCGCGATGAGGCATCTCAGGTCAGCTCGACGAGCACTCCGTTGCGCATTTCGAGGCAACGATCCATTTGATCCGCCAGAGCGCGGTCATGCGTCACAATCACCACCGCTGTTTGATAGTCAGCATTTAATTTCAGCAAAAGCGCTTCGATTTGTGTCGAGTTTTGCTCATCTAAGTTGCCCGTTGGCTCATCGGCCAGTAGACAACTGGGGCGAGTCACCATGGCCCTGGCCACGGCGGCGCGCTGACGCTCACCACCTGACATTTCACCGGGTTTGTGATGAAGCCGAGCCGCCAATCCGACCTCTTCTAAGATGGCCTGCGCCGCATTGCGCGCCTCGGACGCTGACTGACCTCGAATCAGCAAAGGCATGGCAACATTCTCAAGCGCACTGAACTCGGCCAAGAGATGGTGGAATTGGTAGACAAACCCCAAAGAGCGGTTGCGGATGGCAGCCAACGCCGCCTCACTTTGCCCAGCCAGGGACTGGTTATGGATCATGACATCACCTTGGGTGGGTCGATCCAACCCACCCATGAGATGAAGCAATGTGCTTTTGCCTGTACCCGATGCGCCGACAATGGCGACACGCTCGCCGCGACCAAGCTCAAAATCAATGCCCTGCAACACAGGAATCTTAATGGGACCCTGATCAAACGTTTTGACCACGTTGCGTAATTTCAAAACGCCACCCGCCTCACTCATAGCGAAGGGCCTCAACAGCGTCCGTTTGGGCCGCCCGCCAGGCGGGATAAATCGTTGACAAAAGCGACAGCACCAAGGCCAAGCCAGCAAACCGAATCACATCGCTCAATACCAACTCTGAGGGCAAATCAGAAATGTAATAGACCTCTGCTGACAAAAAATCAACAGACAGCAGTTGCTCAACCAAAGCCACCGCGTCTTGGACATTTAATGCCAATGCAACGCCAGCGACCACACCCAACGCCGTCCCAATCACCCCGATAAAAGCGCCTTGGACCATGAAAACATGACGAATTCTTCTTGGATCCAAACCCATGGTCTTTAAAATGGCGATGTCGGCCTGCTTGTCTGTGACCACCATGACCAGAGTCGAAATAATGTTGAACGCTGCCACCGCAATGATCAGCGACAAAATGATGAACATGACCGTTTTCTCGGTCTGAACGGCTCGAAAAAAATTGGCATTTTGTTGAGTCCAATCTCGAATCTGATACACCCCCGGAAGCGCTTGACCAATCTGACGCGACACGATGGGCGCTTGCATCAGATCGGTCAACTTCAACCGAAGACCGCTGACACCACCCTTCATCCGAAAAAGCCTTTGTGCATCCCGGTGATGCATCATGGCAACCGCTGTGTCGTACTCATGCACGCCGGCCTCGAATAGACCCACCACTTCAAAGCGGCGCACCTGCGGGATCACGCCGGCGGGTGTGGTTCGAATTTGAGGGGCAAACACCGTCACCGAATCGCCTGGGCCCACGCCCAAACGCCCCGCCAACCCCACGCCCAGAACGATGCCCCAACGGTTTGTCTCAAGATCAGACAACTGGCCCATGACCATCAACTCGTCCAGATCAGAGACCCCGGGTTCTAAATTGGGATCAATGCCACGAATCAGTGCACCTGCCGTTCGACGACCATCAATCAGGGTTTCTTGTTCCACGTAAGGGGCCACGCCCTGCACTTCCGGATAGGCCTGAACCTGATCTAAAAGCTCACGCCATTCGGTCAATGGACCCCCAATGTCTTGAATGGTCGCATGGGAGACCATGCCCAGCAGTCGCTCTCTGAGCTCTTTTTCAAAGCCGTTCATGACGCTGAGCACCGTAATCAGTGTCATCACCCCCAGCGCAATGCCCGCCATGGATATCAGTGAAATAAATGAGATGAAGTGATTTCGGCGCTTGGCACGCAGATAACGAAGACCGATGTAGAGCGATACGGGCTGAAACACGGCCTAGGTCTCACTCAATTGGTCTAAGAAGCGCTGCAACTCCTCCGGCAAAGCGGCAGTGAGCGTGCAGGCATCCGGGCTTGGAAGCGTCAATTGATGAGAATGCAAAAACAATCGCTTAAGACTCTTGGGCAATGGGTTTTCATTGTAGCGCTCATCACCGACCACCGCATGTCCAATCGATTTGGCATGGACCCGAATCTGATGCATGCGACCGGTTTCAATGTCCGCCTCAACGTAGGTATACCCAGCCAACCTCGCCTTCACGGTGAAGGTGGTTTTTGCTGTTTGCCCCGCTGGATCCGCAATCACGCGGTGTTGGCCACTGCTGTCTTGAATCTTTTTTAGAGGCTGATCGACAATGATTTGCGATTGAGCCATTTCCCCATCCAGCAAGGCCAAATACCGCTTGCCCACTCGCCGCTCGCGCCAGAGTGCTTGCAACCGGTTAAGCTCTGGCCGCGATTTAGCAATGAGGACCACGCCGCTGGTGGCTCGGTCCAGCCGGTGCACCAGTTGCCATTGCGGCTGGTCTGCTTTAATCATGTCGATCAGCCCGACACCAACCCCAGAGCCTGCATGCATGGCCAACCCCGCAGGCTTATTGAGGGCCACCCAGCCCGGCGACTGCTGGATGGTCCAGTCACTGACCCGCTCAGCCCACTGACGGCGTGTCCGCTCGCTGGGCTTGGCGCGTTGATTGGCCGGCTCCATGGGAGGAATTCGGACATCATCGCCCAAAGAAAGCTTACACATCGGTTTGGCACGCTTGCCATTGACCCGCACCTGCCCGGTCCGAATCAAGCGATAAACCAAGCCACGAGGGGGTTTTTCGGGCAAACCCATCAAAAAATTATCCAGTCGCTGACCGACGTGATTGGCCTCAATCGACTCGTGACGCACCCCGCCTAACATGCCATTAACTCCTGCTATGAGACCCTGTAGCTGCCATGATTGAGCGCTACGGGCGAAATGATGGTATTATGCAGTGCTTGTGGATGGGTTGCACAACGCTTTGATTTTTCAAAAAAAGCGCGTGATCACCACCACAGTGGTTCAAACAGATTACTTAAAGATTGAGTCGAGTCACACTCGCCTCAATCAAATGACGGCTCGGCATCAACACCTGCACGGCGGGTGACGTTGCGAACCGAAGCCGGCAGCGCAGACGCGTGGCGTCTGGCGCCGCCGAAACATGAATCGATTACAAACATATAACCGGCCGGTGAGCAGCATTCACTGACCGATGAGCGCCCATTTAATGCTGAAGACCGGCTGGATGTGACAGCTGTTCACGCAACTGATGGGAAGCCAGACAAGTTTTAAAGACAAATCAACAATGCGACCAACGTCTAACGGTTAAGCAGACGCAAGGTCGCTACAACGCGCAGCACTGGATGAGCGCGTTGAAAGAGCCATTTGAACGGTGGCGATGGCTGTATTGTTTGCCAGTGCAAACGCAGCGTCAGGTCTTTACTTCCTTGTCCCTGGGCTTATCAAGCCGGTTGAGCGGAGGACAAGTCATCCATGAAACGCATGCTGATTAACGCCACCCAACCTGAAGAGGTTCGCGTGGCCATTGCTGATGGGCAACATCTACAAGACCTCGACATCGAGCTGCCCAATCAGGCGCAGAAAAAATCAAACATCTACAAAGGCCGAATTACGCGCGTTGAGCCCAGCTTAGACGCCTGCTTTGTTGAATTTGGCTCCGAGCGACACGGCTTTTTGTCGATGAAAGAGATCGCCAAAGAGTACTTCAACGCGGCGGCACAGAAAAAAATCGAAGCGGGTGAGCGTCTGGACATTAAAGACGCAGTGCGGGCTGGGCAGGAAGTCATTGTTCAGGTCGACAAAGAGGAGCGCGGCACAAAAGGGGCTGCACTCACCACCTACATCAGCCTTGCGGGGCGTTATTTGGTGTTGATGCCAAACAACCCCAAAGCGGGCGGCGTGTCTCGACAGATCACCCGAGAAGAGCGCAAAGAGCTTTTGGACACCCTTCAACAAGTGACCATCCCAGATGGCATGGGACTCATCGTGCGTACTGCCGGTGTTGGGCGCGAGACTGAAGACCTCCAGTGGGACCTGGACTACCTTCTCCAGGTGTGGAACGCCATATGCGAAGCAGCGAAGACTCGACAAGCCCCCTTTTTGATTTACCAAGAGTCCAGCCTCATCATTCGGGCACTGCGTGACTACCTTCGTGATGATATCGGCGAGATTTTAATTGACGACAACACCGTATTTGGCGAAGCCCAAGAGTTCATGCAGCAGGTCATGCCGCAACACCTGAAAAAACTCAAGGCATATTCCGACGATACCCCGCTGTTTTCTCGCTACCAAATCGAAAGCCAAATCGAGTCTGCCTTTTCCCGAGAGGTTCAACTGCCGGCCGGCGGCGCAGTGGTGATTGACCACACTGAGGCGTTGCTGTCGATCGACATCAACTCAGCCCGCGCGACCAAAGGCGCGGACATCGAAGAGACGGCGTTGCAAACCAACCTCGAGGCTGCCGATGAAATCGCCCGTCAACTGCGGATTCGTGACTTAGGCGGACTGATTGTTATTGACTTTATCGACATGCTCAGCAAAGACGCTCAGCGCAAAGTCGAAAACCGCCTTCGTGAAGCCATGCGGCTGGACAAAGCTCGGGTGCAAATTGGACGCATTTCACGATTTGGTCTTTTGGAGATGTCGAGGCAGCGGCTGCGCCCTTCTTTGGGCGAGTCAAGTTATATCACCTGCCCCCGTTGTGATGGCTATGGCTCGATTCGATCAATTGAGTCATTGGCGCTATCAATCCTGCGCTTGGCTGAAGAGGAGTCAATGAAAGAGAAAACGGCTCGGGTCATTGTTCAAGCGCCGGTGTCAGTCGCCAACTTTCTTTTAAACGAAAAGCGCGACGCGATGGCTGAGCTTGAAAAGCGCACCGAGGTGCCGGTGACCGTCGTGGCAAATGCAAATCTGGACACGCCACGATTCGAGATCCAGCGGATTCGACCCAATGATGAGGTTGAAGGCACCAGTTATGAATTGGCGCAAGCCGAGAGCAGCGAACTGAATACGGCCAAAACGCCCGAACCGATGCCCGCACCAAAGCCGGCCGATCAAGCTGCGGTCAGTGGCATTCGCCCCTCAGGACCGGCGCCCGGTGCCCACCGCTCTGGCAACGGCCTGTGGGGTTGGCTCAAGTCGTTGTTTATCAGTTCCTCCAATGAGGCAAAGAACACGCGACCCAGTGCAAAACGCCAGAGCGCGCCCCAGGGCTCGGAGAGCACAACGCGTGGAAAGGGCAAACCGGCAGCGCGCGATGACAAAAATCGTCAGCGAGGCGGCCAGAGCAAAAAGACAGCCAAGAAAAAAACAAAAACCACCAAGAAAAAGGCCGCCTCAAACAGGCCTGATCAAAATAAGGGTCAAAAGTCGGCGGAATCGCGCTCTGACAATCCTGACAGCGGCGGTGCTCCGAAGAAAAAACGCCGCCGCAGGGGAGGCAAAAAGAGACGGCAAAAGGCGGAAAACCAAAACAATGACGCACGCCAACAGCAGGGGGATCTCCCCCTGGCCGGCGCTGAGGCCCCATCCAGTTCCCCATCTTCAGACACCAGCGCTCAAAAATCGCCGCAGACCAAGGTTGAGGCGACTGTCCCAGAAACACCGGTCAAGGGCGAGGATGGTCTCTACCGACTTCCAACACAACAGGCCACTCAAGCTGAGCCCAAACCTGAGCCCAAACCTGAGCCCAAACCTGAGCCCAAACCTGAGCCCAAGCCTGAGCCCAAGCCTGAGCCCAAGCCTGAGCCCAAGCCTGAGCCCAAGCCTGAGCCCAAGCCTGAGCCTAAGCCTGACGATAAATCAGGCAATCGGCAAAATTAAAAGAGGCTGGCCTGCGACACGGGTGGGTCAATCTCGATCAACCCGTGTAGAAGGGCCAACTTGAGGAGGGCAACCTCCGTGTCTAAATTCAGCTTCTCGTAAATGCGGTACTTGTAGGTCGCTACGGTTTTGGGGCTGACATTTAATCGTTTGGCAATGGCGGGCATGCGCTCCCCCTCGATCAACGACAAACCGACCTCAAGCTCCCGGGCAGTCAGCGTCTGAAAGGGTGACCCTGACTGGCTGGGCAGTGAAGCCATGGCTAAATGTTGGGCAATGTCTGGGCCAATGACATGCTCGCCTTGGGCCAGCCGAATAAGCATCGTGTGAAGCTGCGACTGCGATGCGGCTTTGCTCAACAGCCCTTGCACACCCATCTCCAGCAACCGACTGAGGATTGGATGGTTCACTTGGCTGGTCAGGCCCAACAATGCCATTTGAGGATGCCCCCGGCGCAACCGGTCCACCAAATACAGGCTTTGGCTTAGGCCGGTATCAAGATGCATCAGCACAATCATTGGCTGATGGTCGCGCACCGCCGCGAGGGCCGAAGCATCGAATCCGGCGCCAGCCACCACAGACAATTTAGGGTGTGCCTCAATCGTGTTGTGGAGCGCGCAGCGCAAGAGCCCCTCGCTCTCGATCACCATTGTTCTGATCATGAATGTCCTCCCATGCTGCCAATCAGCCTAGCGCACATGACTAAGTCATTGCCAGTGCTTCACATTTGTTGATCATTGAAAAGACACCTTGAGGATCCGCACAGCACCGGGACATTTTTAGCCGTACAATAAAGCCATCGACTCAGGAGGCGAATCATGGACAAACTCAAACCCATTCTCTTGTTGACAGTGCTGACCTCTTGGCTTATCGGCACCGCCAGCGCTCAGACTGTCACCAGAACCGAGTATCAACCCATTGGCTTTGAAGAAGTCGCCTCTGGATTGGAACATCCCTGGTCTTTGGCCTTTCTACCCGACGGCTCGATGCTGGTCACCGAGCGTCAGGGACGCCTGAATCACATCACCCAAGACGGCGACATTAAACGCATTCCCAACACGCCTGAAGTCAGTGCCGTCCGCCAGGGAGGACTGCTCGAGGTGTTGCCCCACCCTGATTTTGAAGACAACAAAATTGTCTATATGACTTACGCCAAAAAAGATCCAGACGGCTCTAACAACACCGCCACGGCATTGGCCAGAGGCTTTTTGGTGAATGACGAATTGGTGGCGGTAGAGGATATCTTTGTTCAAAATCGCTACAGCCAGCCTGGCCGCCACTATGGGTCCAAGCTGGCCTGGATGCCAGATGGCACGCTTTTGATGAGCATTGGTGATCGGGGCAGCGAGCCGCCGCGAGCACAGGATCTCAGCGACCACGCCGGGTCATTGCTGCGATTGACTGAACTTGGCGAGCCTGCCGCTGACAACCCGTTCATTGGCCATTCAGACGCTTTGCCGGAAATTTACAGCTACGGCAATCGCAACATCCAAGGCCTGATCGTTGATTCAGGCACAGGCGCCATCTGGGCAACAGAACATGGCCCCCGAGGCGGGGATGAACTCAATCTCATTGAGCCAGGCAGCAACTACGGCTGGCCCGTGGTCTCTTTGGGCCGTGACTACCGCACTGAGGAACAGTTTGCCAACGGCCAGCGCGAGCACCCTGACATGGTCAACCCAAAAGTCGATTGGACCCCAGGATTGGCGCCGTCGGGACTGGTTCAGCTCAACGGTGAACACTTTGGGCCATGGGAGGGAAATTTTCTCGCTGGGGGCTTGCGAACCGAACAGCTGCGACGGCTGGTTTTCGAAGATGGTGAAGTGGTCCATGAAGAGGAGATCCTTCGAGGCCAGTTGGGACGAATTCGAGATGTTCGAGTGGGTCCCGACAACAACGTTTACGTGGTAACCGATTCGCCAAATGGGTCGGTGTATCGCATTTATCCCGTCAACAACTGATCCATTCAGGCGCTTTGATGCCCTGCCCAGTGGTTGTTTTAACTGGTGGCATTGCCAGCGGCAAGTCAGCCGTCTCAGGGGGCCTTAAACAACTGGGGGCATGCATCATTGACACCGATGTCATTGCGCGATGCTTGACCGAGCCAGGCCAGCCTGGCTTCAAAGCCATCACTGCGCACTGGGGCGATGAGGTTTTGGTCCGCGATGACAATCAGGCATTGACGCTCGATCGGGCCAAGCTGCGAGAGATCATTTTCTCTGATCCCAAACAACGTCAAACTTTAGAGTCCATCCTCCATCCCTTGATCATGGCCGAAGTCCAAGCCCAACTGGCTGCGCTTCCCGATGGTGAATGCGACTATGCCGTTGTCGTCATCCCCCTTTATGCTGAGCACCCGTCTCTCTTAAAGCCCGATGCCGTCGTTGTCGTCGATGCGCCGGAAGCCATGCAGTTGGCGCGGTTGATTAAGCGTGATGGGATCGATTCGTCTCTTGCTCGGCAGATGATCGAGGCCCAAGCGTCGCGGGACCAACGGCGCATGCTCGCAACGGATGTGGTTGAAAATGACCAGGACCTCGCCACTTTGGATGCGCGCATCATTGCGCTTGATCAGCGTTTAAAGGCACGCTTTAAGCCCAACAGTTAGCCTGGTTTGCTCGTCCGCGACAGCACCATCATGCTTAAACGTGCCCACGCCATCTGACGCTTCGACTCATCCACAATAGCGATATTCCACAAGTGAGTGCTGCGGCCTTGATGGACGATCTCTGCGCGCGCAACGACCTTTCCAGATTGCAACGATCGAATGTGATTGATGGACAACTCAAGACCCACCGGATAGTGCGTCTCAAGATCCAGTAAAAGAGCAGAGGCGGCACTGCCCACTGATTCAGCCAGCGCCGCCGTGGCTCCACCGTGCAAAATACCCATCGGTTGATGGACGCTCGCATTCACGGGCATGCTCGCCTCTAGAAATCCCGGCCCAGCATCGGTGTAGACGATGCCCAGGGTCTCCATGAGCGTATTTTTTGATGAGCGATTGAGGCGATCCAATAGCCCTTGCTTGTCATCCACCTCAATCGCCACGGGCATCCAGTCCGTAATCAATCGCATGCGGCGGTGGTTCGCCGCCCGGCCCTTTCAGATAGTGATTCATCCAGCGCATCAGCCGCAAGCTGTAGTCCCAACGGGAGGCGGCCCGCTGATTGCCATGCCCCTCGCCAGGATAGAGCACCAAACGAGTGGGTGGCGGATCCTCTTGCAAGACCAAATATCGGTACAAAATCCTAGACTGAGTGGGATCGACCCGAGGGTCTGCCGCCCCATGCATGATCAAAATGGGCGTGTCGGCCTGGTCGGCATAGTAAATCGGACTTGCTTTGCGGTAAAGCTCCCAATCCTCCCAAGGCCAGGTCAAGTAGTGAACGAGATACAGCTCTTGAGCAATATCCGAAGTCCCCAACATGGCGATCTTGTCAGACAGACCAACATTCATCACGGCCGCTGCAAAGCGCTCGGTGTAATACGTCGCGCCCCAAGCGGTGGCGTAGCCACCATATGAGCCGCCTGTGATCCCAACGCGATCACCGTCGACCCAGCCCTGCTCGATCAGATGATCAACCCCATCAATTAAATCACTGAACTCCTCGGCGGCCGGTGCGCCTTGAGAGCTTAACGTGAACTCCACACCACGCCCTGTCGAGCCGCGGTAATTGGGATAAAACATGAAATAGCCCTCGGCGGCAGCCACCTGACCGGGAAGCGCATAGCTGGTCAGCCACCCATTCGAGTAATGGGCCTCTGGACCCCCGTGCACACCGAGAATCAGAGGGTACCGCTCACCTGCTTCGTAGCCCAGCGGCCAAATCAACAGCCCCTCCAATCTCAAGCCGTCGTCCGCCTGATACTCCACCACCGACTGGCGAGCCAAATCCACATCCGCCAACCACGCATTGGAGTTGGTTATCCGCTGCGGCACTGAGGCCCCCTCACTCCATCGGTAGAGCTCACGGGGATGTGTTGGGCGTGTGGCCACCAGGGCCATCTCACCGGCGCTGTTGACGCTCAAGTCCTGAAAGACCAGATCACCAAGCTGCACCAGTGTCCGCGCATTGTCGCCATTGGGACGGATGCTTGCCAAACGCGTTTCAACGCCCTCAAAACTGACGAACACGATCTCGTCGCCGTGCCAGTCAAGATGCCAAACATGGCCCTCCAAGCCCGGCATCAATTCAGTGAACGCGCCACCGTTTTTGCCGGCGACCAACAGTCGACCCTCCCTCGGATCGCGTTGAACAGTGGTGCCTAAAAACGCCAGATGCTCTCCTGATGGGCTCCAAGCCATCGCGCCCAGCTTGCCTGGATTATCAATCCGACCCATCGGCGTGCCATCGGGCGACACGATGCGAATTTTTTGAAACATCAGCGTGTCGTCCACCAGCTGTCTTGGCGTGACCGAGATCGCCAGGCGATCCCCCGCTGGTGACCATTGCACTTGCTGAACCGAACCCTCTATTTCCAGCACCTCGCTTTGAGCGCCCAGCGTATGAATCTCCAAAAGGTTCGACCGCCACTGCTCTTCAAAGATGATTTGATTAAAGCCTTGGTCTTTGAGTTCACTGAGCTCATCAGGCTCTGGCGGCGCCACAATCAGCGCCACTTGCGCGCCATCGGGCGAGAAACTGTAGCCACGCACCGCGCCATTGGGCTCGGCCAGCACCCGCGCCTCACCCCCTTGAGTCGAGATTCCGTATAGACGCGTGTGCTCATCCCCCTCACGCTTGGCCAAAAACGTCACCATTTGTCCATCGGGGGTCCAACCAATGGATGAGACGTTGACCTCACCCGTCACATAGGGGTGCTTCACACCGTCGCCATCGACCACATAGAGCTCGCTCCATGCGCGTCCATCGTCATCAACGCCCACCTGGCGAGGGACAATCTGCGTGATGGCCACCGCGTCGTTGGTCGGGCTGATGGCCACCTGCCCAATTTGTTCCAGTTTGGCAATGTCTTTGAGGGTCATGCCTTGGGCAACGGCCACCGAGCAGCTCAGCGCCAGCACACCCACGGCTTTGGCAACAAACATCAGGGGGTTGAAAAACTTCATCTCGAACTGTCCTTGCATCAACGGTTGATGGCCAACCGGCTGAAGCCGGCGCCATTTGGGGTGGGTGAGAGGCGACTTGGACCCTCAACCAATCTCAATATACCGAATTTTGTGACCACACGGGCCAGCTGAGCTCACCCGGGGCCGATAACCTGCCATAATCGAGGCCAAGAATGACACCCACAGGATGCCCATGGCGCTGTCTCTGTCCAAAGAAAAAATTCGGTTTTTACTGCTTGAAGGCGTTCATCCGGATGCCGACAAGCACCTGCGCGCCGCCGGATACACCAACATCCAACGCATCGATCAAGCGGTTGAGGCGGGTGCGCTGGCAGAGCAAATTGGGGATGTCCATTTTTTAGGCATCCGCTCACGAACGCAGTTGACCCAAGCCACGCTTGCCATGGCGCACAAACTCACTGGCATTGGATGCTTCTGTATCGGCACCGACCAGGTGGACCTGGCCGCCGCCAGCCGACTCGGCGTTCCCGTTTTCAACGCGCCGTATGCCAACACCCGTTCCGTCGCAGAGCTGGTCTTGGCTGAGATCATCATGCTGATGCGTGGCATCCCAGAGAAAAACGCATCAGCGCACCAGGGCCGCTGGTTGAAGACCGCGCACCGGTCCCATGAGGTCCGAGGCAAATCTCTGGGCATTGTGGGCTATGGCCACATTGGCACCCAGTTGGGCATCCTTGCCGAGGGGCTGGGTATGCAAGTGCATTATCACGACATCGTTTCGAAGTTGCCTCTGGGCAACGCCCAACCTCACCCCAGTCTAGAGGACCTACTGCGCCAGAGCGATGTTGTGAGTCTGCACGTGCCCGACACCCCCGAGACAGAACACTTAATCGATCGAGACAAGCTTTTACAAATGCGCCCTGGCGCCCACTTGGTCAACGCGTCACGAGGCCGCGTTGTTGATCTGGATGCCCTGCGGTCAGCGTTGGTGGAGGGTCATTTGGCGTCCGCCGCGATTGACGTGTTTCCAAGCGAACCCACCAGCACAAACGATGTTTTTGAAAGCCCCTTGCGAGGGCTGAGCAATGTCCTTCTGACCCCCCACATCGGTGGCAGCACGCAAGAGGCTCAAGAAAACATTGCCCGCGATGTGACTGAGAAGTTGATCCGATACTCCGACAACGGATCGACCATGGGTGCGGTGAATTTCCCCGAGGTGGCCCTGCCCGATCACGCCGGCACCCAGCGGATTATGCACATCCATCGAAATGAGCCTGGTGTCTTGCAAGCGATCAACACCGCCATCACCGATCAATCGATCAACATCGCGGCCCAATACCTCCAAACACAAGGCGAAACAGGCTATGTGGTGATGGATGTGGAAACCCAGGACGCCGCCGGCCTTTTAAAAGCCTTGGAAGCCATCCCGGCCACCATCAAAACGCGCCGGTTGTTTTAAGCCTCGCCCACAGGCGTCGCGCTGCCCCCCCTCAAGTTCATTGCGCGGGTGGCATTTGCGTACATGTGCCAAAACTTATACACTGGGGCCAATGTGAAGGTTACGTGAAAGCATAGATCAGCCCTGAAGGCGAGGAGAATTCATGTCGCAGCAATCTAAATCCACGCGCATCAATCCCGGTCGACGAAAATTTCTACAGGCCTCTGGCCTTGGTTTGGCAGCGACCGCGGGCGGCGGCGTTCTGACCAGCCCATCCAGTCATGCAGCGGTCCAAACGAGTGCCCACATTGTCATCGTTGGGGCGGGTGCCGCAGGTTTGGATGCTGCCAATCGGCTCTCACGGGAACTGAATGGCGCGAAGATCACCATCATCGATTCGCGGGTGGAGCACATTTATCAACCGGGCCTGACCTTGGTGGCGACCGGAATTTGGAAGCCACAAAAAGTCATGGACCAAAACGCTCGCTACATGCCCGACGGCGTCGACTGGATCCAGGCCCGGGTGGCTGAATTTGACCCCAGTGCGAATGCGGTCGTGACCGATGCCGGACAGCGCATCAATTATGACTATTTGATGGTCACCACCGGATTGCAAGTCAACTACGACGCGGTCGAGGGGATGTCGCCCGATTTAATTGGACAAATGGGCATTGGCTGTGTCTACGACAAACCCGACTATGCCGCACGCACCTGGGCCATGATTGATCAATACACTGACCAAGGTGGCGTGGGCCTGTTCACCCGCGCCCAAGGACCGGTTAAATGTGCCGGCGCACCTTTGAAAGTCACCATGTTGACTGAGGATTTGTTTGAACGCAAAGGCACACGTGACCGCGGTGAGATGTATTACACCCCGCCCGGGCAAAAATTGTTTTCTCAACCAGACATCAATGAGTTCTTGAAAGAGGAACTCCCAAGCCGCGGCATCACCTTGCAGTGGGATCACCCCTTGGTGGGCATTGAGCCCGAGCTCAAACGCGCCACGTTTGCAACACCCAACGGCAATGAGCGAATCGATTACGATTTCATTCATGTCGTCCCGCCGATGCAATCGCCTGAGCCACTGGCCAATTCCGAGTTGGCATGGCAAAGCGGATCATTCGCTGCGGGGCACTGGATGGAGGTGGATCAATACACCCTTCAACATCCCCGGTTCACCAATGTGTTCGGGTCCGGCGACTGCGTTGGCACACCGATTGGAAAAACCGCGGCCAGCGTCAAAGCGCAAGTTCCGGTGGCGGTCTCTAATTTGGTGTCGTCGATTGCCAATCGCGAATTTGCAGCCCGCTACACAGGCTACACGTCCTGCCCATTGGTCACGCGCAAAGGCGAGGCCATCCTGGTCGAGTTTGACTATGCGCTGGATATGGTTCCATCGTTTCCCTTCATTAACCCACATGAAAAGCACTGGTTCCCGTGGATGCTGAAAGACCGGATGCTGCACTCAGCTTACAACGCCATGCTGCGTGGCCGAGTCTAACCGCGATGCGCGAATGCATTTGATTGATTAGGAGATTGATATGGCTTTTTCCCTCGGGGGCATTCTGGCCGTGCTGCTGGAAACATTCCGCCCATTGCTTCCATTTTTTATTGGCCTGGTGGCCGTGGATGTGCTCGCCACTGCTTACGGCTTACACAGGGGCAGCTTTGGGCACGCCAAAGCGCGTCGGTGGGCTTTGATCATTGGGGTGGCCGCCATGGTCGTGGCGTTTGTCTCAGGCCCAATGCTGACCCAATCGACGTTTGCCGACTTCAGCCGCATCATTGACTGGGTATTGCTGGCGGGCATGTCACTGGGCGTCGGCGTTGCGGGCTTTATTCTGTCACTGCCCCTGGCAAGCTTGCTAAAATAGGTTTGTTATAAATCTGAAACATTAAGGACTCGAACGTGAAATTATCTCCCCGTCTTACGGCCCCTATTTTTGGGGCCTTTTCTTTGCTTTGTGCGATGCCACTGCTGGCTCAGTCGACCGATGATGGCAGTGAGTTCAGCCTCTTATTGCGCGTCCAACCCGAGTGGGTTTATGTCGATGGGAATGCGGCCGACGCTGCCGGCACCGACGGATTCGACATCACCGACGGCTGGGGCGCTGGCAAACCCAACACCCTCAATTGGGGCGGTCTCTTTATCAATGGCAGCCATCCAATTGGCGCGCAGACACGCGCCTTCGTCCACGTCGGATTTAATATTGACGCCGAGGGCCTCAAAGACGGTGACTCAAAAAATCGTCAAGTGTATGCCGGAATTGATACCGCCGTCGGTGAGTTTTCCGCCGGTCGGATCCAAACCGCCTACAAGGCTGCCGGCCTGGGCTGGGATCCCCTCAACGCCACCTTCTTACAAGCACGTGGCAACGGCGGGCGATCCGGTGGTGCCCTGGGCCACGGCGCACAATTTGATCGCTCGGTGACTTATCGCCAAAACTTTGGCGGGGCCTCGATTCGAGTGATGGCCTCGCTGGACGATGAGGTCGCCTCGGATGCCACAGGCGATGATGACCACTTAACCTCCGCATCGATCCGGCTGCCGGCAGGCCCCATTGAGCTGATTGGGGCTTATTTGGATGCCAGTGGCTACGAGGGTGGTCCCGATGATCGAGACGCACTGAAACTGGGTGCGCGCTATAGCGAAGGCGCCTGGAGTGGCGCGCTCATGCATGAGCGTCGAGGCGAAGGGCTGGAAAACGGAAACTTCACTTTCCTCTCTGGGAGCTACAAACAAGGCGACTGGCGGTTCATGGCCAACTTGGGATTGTTCAGCGATGACAACAACGCCAATGATGGCGAGTACTTTGCCTTGGCTGCCCGCTATGAGTTGCACAACATGGTCTCAGTGCATGGCGGCGTCAGGCAACTCGATCGAGACCTCACGGGCAAAGAACGTGTGGCTGGATTGGGCTTGAGAATTCTACTGAACTCGGGCAATCTATTGAACTAAGCACATGACCAAGAGGTGGGGGATGGAACATCGACGCTTGGGTTTCACCACGGCACCGGCTCCGTGGCCCCTCATTCGAACGGTGTCCAAGGCCCTGTCTTTGGTGGCGCTGGCGGTCCTGCTGACCGCCTGCGCGGCCACCCCGCCCAAGCAGCAAGATAACCTGTGCCAAATCTTTCGTCAGTACCCCAAATGGTATGACCACACTTTGGATTCTCAGCGACGCTGGGGCACGCCGATTTGGCTACAAATGGCGTTTGTTCAGCAGGAGTCCTCGTTTCGGGCCGGCGTCCGCCCAGAGCGCACACGGCTGTTGGGTTTTATACCGTGGCGACGCCCGTCTTCAGCCAAAGGTTATGCGCAGGCGCAAGACCCGGCCTGGCAAGACTACATGGACGCCACCAATCAGATGTTTGCCCGGCGGTCGAGCTTTTCAGATGCCGTGGATTTTATCGGTTGGTATAACGACGTCAGTCACCGGCGTTTAAAACTTAGAAAAGATGACGCCTACAACCTGTACCTGGCCTATCACGAAGGCCATGGCGGTTATCAACGAGGATCATGGCAGCGAAAGAGCACGCTCCAGGCCATCGCTCGAAAAGTTGAACGTCGAGCCGCACAATACCGCAGTCAATTACAAAGTTGCCAAGACGAATTCCACTGCAGACGCTGGTATCAGATCTGGCCGTTTTGCCGCTGAGTCAGCCAGAAGGCTGGCGTGCCAAAGGCATCGTCATACAGCGACACCCGCCCCCACCGCGACTTAACTCTGCGCCATCCATGGTCACCAGGATTTTTTCAGCTGGGTCAATGGGGCGTTCACCATTGATCACTTCACTGGCATGAGCCACATTGAAACCAGCCGCCTGCATGGCGGCGATGGTGTGCTCGTTGTGGGCATACCCCAGGACCTGACCCGGCGCGAATGTGAAAAAATTCGCCCCGCTGGCCCACTGCTCGCGCTCTTGATGAAAACGCTGGTCACCACCGCAGGGAATGGGATTCAAATCGATGCCCACGGCCCGAGCCGCCGCCAACACGTGGGGGTATTCAGTGATGGCATGGATCTCATCGAGATTGGAATCATCAAAAAAGCAGTGGTATGCCGGCGCTGAATGGGTGCCCTCAATCATGGGCGGGAAGACCACGCAGCGATCGAAATCGACCAGTGTGAACAACATATCGAGATGAATGGTCGCCCTGGATTGCGGAATTTCAACAACGATAAAGTGGCGAACAGGCCCCTGTTTAGCGATGGATTTCATTAAATGATCAATCGCGACCACGGAGGTGCGCTCGCTGTAGCCAATCAACACCACATCTTCTCGAACCACCAGCAGGTCTCCACCCTCAATGGTGATTTTGGAATCTTGATGAACGGTGCCATCGAAATAAAACCCATTGGCTTCAATCTTCGGATGGTGGTTAAAAATAGACTTAAGCAGCAAGGACTCGGCCACGCGCGCCCGATACGCCATTGATCCAATAATGATGCGATCGTTAAGACACATTGTGGCATCGCGTGTAAAGAAGGTATTGGGCAACGGTGGGATCACATAGGGCGATGGATCCAAAAATCGCTCTAGACTGGTGGTCACCTTCGGGGTGCCCTCAATCAGCTGAGCGGCCAATAGGCTTGGGGCCAAAGGCATGAGGCGATCCAAATAATCGGGGCAGCGATACAACGCCACGATGTCCTCCAGCAGCGCCTGCTTGACCGTCGCGTCGGCCAGCACGTCAGTGAGGAGGGGCTTCAGCTCATAAACCTCAGCCACCTGACTCAAAACACCGGTCAATTGCGCGTGCTCTTTAGAGGCCAAAGGCAGACTCAGGATGTCGTCATACAAAACCTCGGGCGCGGAATCCGGGGTCATATTTTCCATCTCGATGCCAGGTGTGTGCACCAACACAGACCTTAGCCGATCAACTTCCGAATTCAATTGAATCTTCATATGTCTCGCTCAACCCAACGCCCGTTTGTTATTGAACGCCCGTTTGTTATTGGATGATCCGGACTTAGCGCGCCGCCGGGGTGATCATCAGCTCCAGCTCCTCACCTGATCGAATCACCACAAGACTCACGCCAACACCCACCTCCAGCTCACCTAAGATCGCTGTGTAGTCATACAAATCGCCAACGGCCTCGCCTGCAAGACCGACAATCACGTCATCGGCTTGGACCCCAGCACGCTGCGCAGGAGAGCCCTCTCGGACGCCACTTAATCGCACCCCGTCCCCCTCACTGGCATAATCGGGAATCGTGCCCAAGGTCACAGAAAAGCCGCGCCCTGCAGCCATCTGCGATGATGACATCGCCACGCTTTGAAATTCCACTGGCTCGGCCTGATGTAGGTCCGCCAACACCCCTTGACCAAACTCGGCAATGCGTGCCAACCCATCATAATTGAGATTATCAGGCTTGTCGCTGGGACGATGATAGTGGTCATGCAGCCCTGTAAAGAAAGCCAAGACTGGGATGTCGGCCAAGTAAAATGCCATGGCATCGGTCGGCACATAGGGGTCTTCTAGAAGCGTCAGATCAAATCCTGCCATCACATTGTTACGTTCTAAGTATCTGGCCCAATCGGTAGAAGAACCCAACCCCTGAACAATCAAGGCATTGTCTTCAAGCATGCCCACCATGTCGAAATTCAAATAAGCCGAAACGCTTGCATCTTCTAGCGCGTTTGAGTCAAGAAACGCAGATGAGCCAATCAAACCAAGCTCTTCGCCGCTCCAAAGGGCAAACACCAGGTTTGCGCCCAGGGTGCCGGGCGCATTCGCCTCCAATCGCGAAAAATACTCAGCCAGCTCGATCACCACCGCACTGCCCGAAGCATTGTCATCCGCACCCGGATGAATGCGATCGCGGCTCGCCCCGGTGGCCAAAGAGTTCGCCTCACCAAAGCCCAAGTGATCCAAGTGAGCTCCAATCACGATGGTCTTCGACGCATTCTGCGCCCTCACCTGACCCACCACATTGACATCGGACTGCTCAACTTTATTCAGATCAACGGCCAGTTCAGCGTCAATCCCCAGCGGTTTTGATGTTGATGCGTGAGGATTGTAGGCCACAAACTGATCCCGAATGGAGTCTAGGCCCTCCAGGCCCGAGCTCAAAATCCATTCATCGGCCACCGACGGTTGCACTCGTGCCGCCACAATGCCTGCCTGCTGGAGCATGGCTTCGCGCCCCAGTGTGGAATAGCCGTTGGGGCTTTGATCATCATCAATAAAGATGATGCCCGCTGCTCCCGCGCGCGCCGCACGGACCGCTTTGAACCGCGGCGTGGCGATCTGCGCCAGCGCCTGCTTGTCCTGTTCGCTTAAGTGTTCCGGTGTGCCAGTGAGGACCATCACAAGCTTGCCCTCAACATCAATGTTGGCGTAGTCATCAAACTGAACACTCAGCTCATCTGGCGCGGTCAAACCATGCCCTGCAAAAACCACTTCGGCCTGAACCGTCTCATTGGCACTGAAAGCCATGGGCATGTAGGCCTGTGCAACGGTGTAGTCGGTAACGCCCTGTTCTGTTTTAACGCTCAGTCGATTACCGTCCGATGAGGCGAGTTCAACCGAGCGAACAAAATCAAATGAGTGTCGGAAACCGGATTCACCGACAGGGGACAAACCTAAAGCCTGAAACCAGTCCACTGCCTGATCGGCGGCCATTTTTAGACCGTCACTGCCCGTCATCCGCCCTTCCAATGCGTCACTGGCAAAAAAGCGCACTTTCGCCTCAAGCTCATCGGCCGAAATCTCAGCGCCACCCAAAGCGGGCGCGCTGATGGCCTGCTGAGCCAGCTCATCGGGCTCGGCAACCTCACGCTGAGGCGCCTGAGCGAGGAGCTCGAGGGCGGCTTGATGGTCCCACTGAGCAATAAATAGCTGCGATTGACCGGTGTTGGTGCGTGTGGATGTCCAAAGCAATCGCTCACCCTCGGGCGCGAAGACTGGCAAACCGTCAAAACCCTCCGTGGTGGTGACCCGTTGGGGTTCCTTGCGCCCATCTGCGTCAACAATGAACAGCTCAAAATTCGCAAACCCAAGCTTGTTGGTCGCGAAAATGATGTACTGGCCAGAGGGGTGGTAAAACGGGGCCCAACTCATTGCACCCAAGTCAGTGACCTGGCGCTGATCACTGCCGTCAATGTTCATGGTAAACACTTCAGCCGACAGCCCCTTTTCGTCAAAGCGCCGCCAAACGATGCGTTGGCCATCGGGGCTAAAGAACGGCCCGCCGTCATATCCTGGGGTATGGGTAAGCCGTTTCAGCTCAGAGCCATCGGCTTTCATGATGTAGATTTCACCGAAGTAAGACACGTCGCGCTCAAGAATCGCTTCTTCTTGAGGACTCAAATCACCCTCATACGCCGAGCGCGTTGAGGCAAAGGCAATGTATTCGCCATTGGGTGAGAACGATCCCTCTGCATCGTAACCAAACGCATCGGTCAACTGGCGGACCTGACCCGATTGAGTGTTACGCACAAACAGGTGCATGTTCGGATCATAATCCCAGGCATATTTGCGACTCTGACCTGAGGCCCGGAAATCAATTTCGTCTTGCATTTTTTGTTGCGCCTGTGGGTCTTCATGCGTCGATGAGAAAAGGATTTCAGACTCATCGGCCCAATTGAAATAAGCGCACGTGGTCTTGCCGTCTCCGGGACTGATCAGCTCGATATCACCGGTGTTAAAGTCAAGCGTATAGATTTGATAAAACGGGTTGTCTGGTTCACGCTCACTTTGAAACACAATCTTATCGCCGGCCCGATTCCAGTAGCCTTCGCCTGAACGCTTGCCCTCAAAAATTAACTGACGGGTGCGGCTTAAGAGCACAGCCTCACGATCACCCTCCGTGATCACTGGACTTTGAGCATGCCCCTGCTCTATCGCATCAGGGACCGTCGCTGCCAAAAAGATGGCGAGTGCTGCGATACCTACGCCGCGCTTGAGCAAACGACCGGCGGGCACCTTGCCCGTCCATTTTTTGTAGACCACACCGTTGTACTGATTCATTGCTTTCCCTAAACTCCGTTTGATTGGCCTGTCCAGACCTTGTCGTCGCGCATTGATACAGCGTTCCATTTTATCACCGCCATACCAGCGACTGAGCGGCTAAAACCCCCGTCATCATTCGAGATGGTAATGGTTTCGATAGCCGCAGCGAACGTTATCCCACGACGGCCAATGCCTTGTCGCCGGCTCCAGGCCCGGTTTTGAGTCATCAGAGCCGGAATTGACACGCGGTCACCATCCAGGCCATATTGGAGCCTCGAGGCCAGTCGGTGAGTGTTTTCAAACCCAACGCAGACCCGGTTGAGGCCCTCGTGTTGACTCGTTGCTGGGACCGACTGGAGACAGCCCATGTTACTGACACGCCACATCACCACCGTATTTGCCATTGCAATGGCTTCACTGATGACACCCGCTTTTGCCCATGGCGCCGCGTTGATGTCCTCAATCGAAGCGGATTATGACGAGTACTTAGAAGAGCTTTTCATTCATTTTCACGAAAATCCCGAACTGTCTTTTCTCGAGACCAAGACCGCTTCTCGAATGGCCGATGAACTTCGAGCCGCCGGTTTAGAGGTCACCGAAAACGTGGGCGGCACAGGCGTTGTTGGCATGGTTCAAAACGGTGACGGACCTTTAATTTTGCTTCGTGCCGATATGGATGGGCTGCCCATCGAGGAAAAATCGGGTCTCGACTATGCCTCAACCGCAACACAGGTTGGGCTAGATGGCGTCGAGTATCCGGTCATGCATGCTTGTGGTCATGATGTTCATATCACTTCTATGGTGGGCACCGCACGCCAATTGATGGCGATGCGTGACGCGTGGTCGGGCACCTTGATGTTTGTGGTTCAACCCGCTGAGGAGCGTGTCGGTGGCGCCAAGGCCATGCTCGAAGATGGGCTTTACGAGCGCTTCGGCACGCCTGACTATGCACTCGCGTTCCATGTGGCCTCAATGCTGCCGACCGGTGTGGTCACCGCATCGGAGGGCATTCAATACTCGAGCGCGGATTCGGTGGACATCTTGGTGCCGGGCGTCGGTGCACACGGTGCAAGTCCGCACACCGGACGCGATCCGGTCTACATCGGTTCACAGATCGTCACAGCGCTTCAGTCCATTGTCAGCCGTGAGGTGATGCCATTGTCCCCCAGTGTCATCACCGTCGGGGCTTTTCATGCCGGCTCCAAACACAACATCATTTCCGACCACGCCGATCTTCAATTGACCGTGCGCGCCAATGATGAGCGTGTCCGCGAGCAGGTGCTCGCCGCCATTGAACGTGTGGCGGTCAATGTGGGGCGTGCCCATGGCTTGTCTGAGGACAACCTGCCGAAGGTCACCGTCAGTGAGGGCACACCGGTGACTTACAACGACCCAGCACTGGCGCGCAGACTCAATGGTGTCATGCGGACAACTTTTGGTGAGGACGCCACACCCCCGTACGAGCAACGCGGCATGGGTGCAGAAGATTTTGCGTATTTCGTTTCTGAGGACACTGGTGTCCCAGGTTATTACTTTGCTGTGGGCGGGACGCCGCAGGCCGCCTTTGATGCGGCCGCGGAAGGCGGGCCGCCTGTTCCATCCCACCATTCGCCGCTGTTTAAGATTGCGCCCCGTGAAAGCATTACTGTCGGCACCCGCGCCATGATTGCGGCTGTGCTGGATCTTGCATCCAGCGAGTGAGGCCTTGAGACAATTGAGCTTGGGCGGTCAGCACTGCCGGCCGCCCAAGCGGCCAAATAAAGATTTAAGAAAAGGCCACTCAAACATCTGATAAGTCATTGTTTATCCAGGATTTAAAGTCCCATCTCAGGCCACGCACAGGCCGAACCGGGCGCGCAATGAATGGCCATTTGAAACAGGCCACCGTGGCGCAAGCCCAAGACCTCCTGCCATCAATGGTCAGATGGGCGCCATGCGGCCCATGCGAGCAGCCCCCATCCCACCATCAAGGTGATGCCGCCAAAAGGCGTGATATAGGTCAATGGCTCGAACCCGCTGGCAGCGGCAGCGTATATGCTGAAACTGAATAAAACGGTCCCCGCACTTAAAACCCACGCGGCGCGGGTGAGTCTGGTCGAGGGTTGCGCTGTCACCGACAGCGCCAGGCCAATCGCAGTGATGGTCACAGCGCCGATTTGATGGTATCGAATGGCGGTCATAACCCAGCGCCAGACCTCCTGGCTTACCTGATGCTGTAAAAGGTGCTCGGAGAGCGCCCCGATCACCACAGACAAAAACCCGAGAAAAGCGCCGACCAATAGGACTGGATTCATTCGGAGTGCTCCGTAAAAACCCAGAATGTATCAAACCTGGTGTCAGAAGCCTGCCAACGCTTCGGTCAACGCCGAGAGACGAGAGGCGTCCCAAATTGGGTTGGTGCCCGGGGCCGGAATCGAACCGGCACGAAGTTTCCTTCGAGGGATTTTAAGTCCCTTGCGTCTACCAGTTCCGCCACCCGGGCCAGTCAGTGGGTGTGGAGGCTAGACCCGGAATCGAACCGGGGTACACGGCTTTGCAGGCCGCTGCATCACCACTCTGCCATCTAGCCTTGGTGATTGAGCTGAAGCGCTCGTAAATTGTAACCCAACGTCTCCATACAGGGATTAAAGCCACGAGAGTCACTTACAAAAAAGCCCCGGCCGAGACCGAGGCTGAGTCAATCTGGAGCGGGAAACGAGACTCGAACTCGCGACCCCAACCTTGGCAAGGTTGTGCTCTACCAACTGAGCTATTCCCGCTTGAACATCCATGCTGCGTTCAGCCCTTCATTTTATCCCGACCGCCCATGATGTCAAGACCCCTCGCCACTGTCCGCCAATGGTCGCCCTGAGCGCGTTTGGCCCAGCCGACGCTGCAAGCAGTCAATCGCATGTCCTGCCAAACTGGATCCTGCCTCCTGCAGCGTCAGATAGGCCCGATCGGCGCCCGCCTGTCGGACTTGCTCGGCCTGCTCGGCATACATGGCGTGCGTGATGATTGGTCCGTCGAATCCTCGTTGTCTAAGCTTGCGGGTCGCAATCAGCTTTGCGTCAATATGATCCACCGCCAAAATGGCCGCCTCAAGCGAATCCAGCGCCACCGTAGACCAGAAATCAGCGTCTTCCGCGTCCGCTAACACCACGTGACGCCCCTCTGTTTGATGGCGCTCAACTTGATAGGGATCAGAGTCGATCCCCGCGATCTCAGGAACGCCACCGGCCAGCACATCATAGGCCGCCTGCCCAGTGCGTCCCATCCCAAAAACAACCACCCTCGCGTTCGACAGATCAGGTGAGATTTCATCGGGGTGGGTTTTTTTGGTCTGCCAGCGGCACAAGACCGACTCAAACCGCTCAAACAAAGTATGCGCTGATCGATTCAAAGGCGCGGCCACGACAAAAGACAAGGCAACAGTGAGGGCGAGCGGCACCAAGAACGCATCCAGCATGGGCACACCAGCGGCCACAATCAAACCAAACTCACTGTAGGCGGTCAGGCTTAAAGCGCCCAAAAATGCATTGCGCGCTCTGAGATGAAAGAGCGTCAAAATCGCATAAAAAAGCAATCCCTTGAGTGGCAGCAGGACAACAAAGAAGGCCGCGAACAGCCAGTCCGATGCCGACGGCAAACCCGACATGCCGATTTGGAGAAAAAATCCGACCAAAAAGAGCTCTTTTAGCCCCCAAAGCGACTCCGATACCTCGCTTGAACGAGGGTGACTGGCCAGCATCATGCCCATTGCCAAAGCGCCCAATTCGGCCGACAGCCCCACGCTCGAAAAACCAAGCCCGCCAATGACCAACGCCAGCAACATGCCCATCAGCACCAACAGCTCATCGTGACCAGACACATCCAGCAGCCAGTAAAAGAGGGGCCGCAGAAGCGGTAAAAACAATACGCCCAGCGCGTAGACCGAGGGGGTTTGCCCACCCCATGTGCTCAATACCAACAGCGCCAACAAATCTTGAATGATCAAAATGCCGATGGCGGTTCGGCCATGAAATGAGGTCAATTCGCGCTTACTTTCCAGAATTTTGGCGGCCAATACCGTGCTGGAAAACGCCAACGCACACCCCAACAAGATCGCTGTGGACCAATCAAGGGAGGCAAAGACCCTCAAACCCAACGAAAAGATCCCCACAGACACAGCGAAGTGAATCAGTCCGCCGCCGAGGACATGCGACTGGGTGATCTGGCCGAGACGAAGCTTCAAGCCCACACTAAACAAAAGCAGCAACACCCCCCAGTGGGCCGCATAGTGCAAGACCTCACCGGTGAATTCGGGCAAAATCCCAAATTCAGTGCCAATGTAGTTCAGTCCAAAGCCCGCCAGCAAGAACCCCACCAGGGGTGGCAAACCTACAGAGCGCACCAACAAGCCACCGATAAACGCCAACCCGATGGCCAAGCCCTCTAACACGATGATTGACCTTTTCGCTCGTCCACGAGCCTATTGTAGAGCGTTTACCCCGCCGGAGCGAAAGGAACGCCATCCAGGCTGGCCATCACGCGCCCGCGCAAACTGTGGCACAATAACGCCGTTTTAACACTTTCACCGACAGGGACGCTATGGCAAAGGACGATCATATTGAAATGGAAGGCAAGGTGCTCGACTCCCTGCCCAACACCATGTTCAGGGTCGAATTGGACAATGGACACACAATCACGGCGCACATCTCAGGCCGCATGCGAAAAAACTACATCCGCATTCTCACAGGCGACCGTGTCAAAGTCGAAATGACCCCTTATGACCTCACCAAAGGTCGCATCACCTACCGCATGAAGTAATGCCCGGCCGCAGACTCAGCCTGCGCCCCCTCACTTACGATTCGCCGTGTGCTGCCTCAGTCGAGGATGCATCGTCACCCACCGCAGAATCTGGCTTCGCATTGGGCTCAACCTCGATGCTCAAAGAGGACGCCTCGTCTTGGCGAGAGACACGAACCACCCCACCTCGGTCAGCCAACTCGCCAAACAGCAACGCATCGGCCAGCGGGCGCTTGATCCGGTCTTGAATGATGCGTTTCATGGGGCGCGCGCCCATTTGATCATCAAAGCCAATCTCGGCCAACCAATGCCGGGCTGAGGGCTCGACCTCCAAGGTCACGCCGCGATCCGCCAGCTGGTTCTCAAGCTCCAACAAGAACTTGTCCACGACCTGCAATATGACCTCAAAGGGCAACGACTGAAACTGAATCACAGCGTCGAGTCGATTCCGAAACTCTGGCGTGAATTGACGGCGAATGGCCTCCATCATTTCAGGCCTTTGGTCGCCTGGCTTGAAGCCAATGCTGCGCTTATTCACTTGCGCGGCACCGGCGTTTGAAGTCATCACCAAGATCACGTTGCGAAAGTCCGCCGACCGGCCATTGGCATCAGTGAGTTTGCCGTGATCCATAATCTGCAACAGTATGTTGTAAACATCTGGGTGTGCTTTTTCGATCTCATCGAGCAAGATCACAGCGTGTGGGTTTTGCGAAACCGCCTCGGTCAATAACCCACCTCGATCAAACCCCACGTAGCCCGGTGGCGCCCCAACCAGCCGAGAGACCGTGTGCGCTTCCATGTACTCTGACATGTCGAATCGAACGAGCTCAATGCCCAGCGTCAGTGCCAACTGGCGCGTGACTTCCGTCTTACCCACACCGGTGGGGCCCGCGAACAAGAAACTGCCAATCGGTCGATCACGATCCCCCAAACCCGAGCGAGACATTTTAATTGCCGCGCTCAGCGTCTCAATGGCATCGTCTTGACCAAACACGACCATGCTCAAATCCCGATTCAAAGTTTTCAACGCGTCTCGATCAGAGCGCGAGACCTGCCTTGAAGGAATTTTGGCCATCTTCGCGATCACTTGCTCGATCTCGAGCTCGCCGATGACAGCGGACCGTTGGTCGGCCGGTTTCAAGCGCTCTTTCGCGCCGGCCTCATCAATCACATCAATGGCCTTGTCGGGCAGCTTACGGTCATTCAAGTGCCGCGCGGACAGCTCAGCAGCCGCCTGCAGGGCCTGCGCATCATAGGCAATGCCATGGTGGCTTTCAAAGCGGTGCTTCAAGCCATTGAGAATCTCCACGGTCTCCGCCACCGAGGGCTCATCAACATCGACTTTTTGGAACCGTCGAGCCAGTGCTCGATCCTTTTCGAAGACAGAGCGATACTCATCAAAAGTGGTGGATCCGATGCAACGGAGCTCGCCGTTGGCCAAGACCGGTTTGATCAAGTTTGAGGCATCCATCACCCCGCCCGATGCGGCCCCTGCACCAATGATCGTGTGGATCTCATCAATGAACAGAACGGCTTTATCGTGTTTTTTAAGATCCTTCAGCACGCCTTTGAGCCGCTTCTCGAAATCCCCTCGGTATTTGGTGCCGGCCAACAACGCGCCCAGATCCAGCGAAAAAATGCGGGCGTCTTGCAAAATCTCAGGGACATCATTTTCAACAATCCGCCGGGCCAAGCCCTCAGCCAGCGCGGTCTTGCCAACGCCAGAATCTCCCACAAACAAAGGATTGTTCTTCCGTCGCCGGCACAAGATCTGGACCGTCCGCTCAATCTCATCGCCGCGTCCGATGAGGGGGTCAATGCGGTCTTGCTGGGCTCGCTCATTCAGGTCGATGGCAAACTGAGCCAGCGGTGAGCTTTCAGCCTCATCTCCCTTGGCCGATTCGGCAGGGGCCTCTTCATCAGATTGCTCATTGCGACGGAGCCCATGCGAGATGTAGTTCACCACATCCAATCGCACTATGTTTTGTTGAGCCAGCGCATAGACCGCCTGCGAGTCTTTCTCAGCGAAGATGGCCACCAGGACATTGGCGCCCAGTACCTCTCGGCGCTCAGCCGATTGAACGTGGTACAGCGCCCGCTGCAACACCCGTTGAAAGCCAATGGTGGGGTGAGTATCGCGCTGGTCACCCTCTGCCAAAATAGGCGTGGTCTCATCCAAAATGGCAGTGAGCTCGAAGCCCAACGCGCTGATGTCGGCATCCAGCGCATCCAGCACCTCCTTGGCTGAAGGATTGTCCAACAGCGCCAACAGCAGATGCTCAACGGTCAAAAACTCGTGCCGGCGGGTTCGCGCACTGTGGTATGCCTGCGAGATTGAGATTTCAAGCTCTTTAGAAAACATCACTCAGCCCTCCGCCGGCTCGAGCGTCGATTGCAAAGGATGCTCGTTCTCGCGCGCAAAATCATTCACCATCGACACTTTAGTCTCTGCAATTTCATGGGTATACACCCCTGCCACCCCACGCCCACGAGTATGAACATGCAGCATCACGCTGGTGGCTTGGTCTTCACTGAGCCCAAAGAAACGCTTCAACACATCGACAACGAAAGCCATCGGGGTGTAGTCATCGTTGAGAATGATCACCCGATACATCGACGGGCGCTTGAGCGCTGGGCCCTGCTCTTCAAGGGCCAAACCCTCATCTGAATCAATCTGTGGATCGTCCTGTGACCGATCGTCGCTCATCCGCATTCGGTAAATTCCCAGCCATTCAATTCCGTGCACAATGTCTAAGATTGTGGCACAACTGGGGTGATTTCAAGTGAGCGTCATGCCTTGAACTGATCTTCCTCGGTCGAGCCCGACAGCGCCGACAGCGATGACTCCCCGGCGCTAATGAGCTGGGTGATCTGATCAAAATACCCAGTGCCCACCTCTCTTTGGTGGCGCGTGGCCGTGTAGCCCTGACTCTCAGCCGCAAATTCAGCCTCTTGCAGCTCCACGTAGGCGGTCATTTGGTTTTGCTTGTAGCCGCGCGCCAGCTGAAACATCGAGTGGTTTAAGGCATGAAAGCCCGCCAACGTGATGAATTGAAATTTGTAGCCCATGGCGCCCAACTCATTTTGAAAACGCGCAATCTCAGCGTCAGTGAGGTTTTTGCGCCAGTTGAAGCTGGGTGAGCAGTTGTAAGCCAACAGTTTGTTTGGATATTGGGTGCGAATGGCCTCTGCAAAGGTCTTGGCCTGCTCAAGGTCCGGGGTGGCGGTCTCGCACCAAATCAGATCGGCCACCGGCGCGTACGCCAATCCCCTGGCAATGGCTTGGTCGAGGCCCGGGTTGACCCGATAAAAACCCTCCACCGTTCGCTCGCCGGTGACAAAAGCCTGATCACGGTCGTCGACATCTGAGGTCAGCAAATCGGCTGCCATGGCATCCGTGCGCGCCACAAGCAAAGTGGGCACCCCACAAATGTCGGCCGCCAGACGCGCCGCAACCAACTTCTGCACGGCCTCTTGGGTGGGCACCAGCACCTTCCCGCCCATGTGCCCGCATTTTTTGGCCGACGCCAACTGGTCTTCAAAATGCACGCCCGCAGCACCGGCTGCAATCATGTCTTTCATCAGCTCGTGCGCATTTAAAACGCCACCAAAGCCCGCCTCTGCATCCGCCACAATCGGCGCAAACCAATCCACTGAGCCTTGCCCCTCGACCGATTGGATCTGGTCTTGACGCATCAAGGCATTGTTAATGCGCCGAACCACCGCCGGGACTGAATCGGCCGGATAAAGACTTTGATCGGGGTACATTTGCCCGGCCAGATTGGCATCAGCGGCGACCTGCCAGCCCGACAAATAAATGGCGTTCAACCCCGCCTTGACTTGCTGCATGGCCTGATTGCCCGTCAATGCGCCCAGAGCGTTGACATAATCCAGCTCGTGCATGGCCCGCCACAGCTTGTCTGCACCGCGCCTGGCCAGCGTGTACTCCACCTGCAGGCTGCCCCGAAGCTTGACCACTTCGGCCGCATCATAGGGCCGCTCCACACCCTGCCAGCGCGGGTTATCCAGCCAATCTTTCTCAATTTCGATGATGCCATTGACGTCGTTCATGCTTGTCTCCTTCCCCTCGTCAGTCGTTGTCAGCCAGCTGCCCATACCCCGGCAGTGTCAAAAACTCGATGAATTCATCAGAAAACACCACGTGCTCAATCAAAGCCGCCGCCTGGGCATGGCCCTGTGACTCAAACGCGGCCTCACCGTGGGTGGCTTTAATCTGGTCAATCTCCTCACCCAGCCACTGGCGAGCCAACGCCGCATCCAACACGCGGCCATCGTCCAAACGCGTGTCGCTGTGATGAATCCACTGCCACACCTGGGCGCGGGCAATCTCGGCCGTGGCCGCATCCTCCATCAAGTGATTGATCGGCACGCAGCCCTGGCCACGGAACCACGCCGCCATGTAACCCAGCGCCACCGCCAGATTGCCGCGAACCCCTGCTTCGGTGATCGTCCCCTCGCAAGGCGCCAGCAAATCTTCTTGCGACACATTCACATCTTCACGTAAAACACTGAGTTGATTGTCATTTTTAATTTTCTCATTAAAGACCTCGTAGGCCACCGCCATGAGCCCAGGGTGCGCGACCCAGGTGCCATCATGGCCCGCGTGCGCCTCGCGCTCTTTATCAAGACGCACCTTCTCAATCGCTTGAGCGTTCGCCTCGTCATCGCCCTTAATGGGGATTTGTGCGGCCATGCCACCCATTGCGAACGCGCCGCGCTGGTGGCAGGTCTGAATGAGCAACTCTGAATACGCCTTAAGAAACGGCACGCCCATGGTCACTTGGGCGCGATCGGGCAAAATTCGATCGGGGTGGGATTGGAGGCATTTGATGTAGCTGAAAATGTAGTCCCAACGTCCACAGTTGAGCCCGACGATGCGGTTTTTCAGCGCATGCAAGATTTCGTGCATTTGAAACACCGCCGGCAAGGTCTCAATCAGCACGGTGACTTTGATGGTGCCGGGATCCAGCCCCAGGGCGGTTTCGATGTCGCTTAACACCGACGCCCACAGCTCAGCCTCACGCCAGGACTCGAGTTTGGGAAGATACAAATAAGGCCCCGCACCCCGCTCAATGAGCGCGTGTGCATTGTTATAGACATACACCGCGGCATCGAAAATCCCCGCCGGGACGGCTCGCCCACCCACGGTGACATGCGCCTCGTCCAAGTGCCAACCTCGTGGCCTGACGATGAGGGTGGCGACTTCATCATTCAGGCGGTAGTGCTTGCCCGCCTCTGTGGTCAGCTCAATGGTGCCATCCACGGCGTCTTTAAGGTTGACCTGCCCCTCAACCATGTTTGTCCAGGTGGGCGATGAGGAGTCTTCAAAGTCGGCCATGAACACGCGCGCGCCGGAGTTTAGGGCATTGATGATCATCTTGCGCTCCACAGGCCCGGTGATCTCCACACGTCGGTCCCGGAGTGGCGCAGGGATGGGGGCCACTTGCCATTGACCGTCCCGAATGGCTTGGGTGTCTGGATCAAAGTCGGGCAGCTCGCCGGCCCGCCACTTGGCCAGCTGCGCCTGGCGATCAGCCAGTCGCGCATCCACCGAGTCTCGGTAACGTGCTGTCAGGGTGGCCAGCAAACCCAGCAACGCACCCGGAAACAGGGCCTGGGCGTGTCTGGGCAAATCGGCCTGAAAAGCCACCTCAGATGGCGCATCGGTGGGCTGTCCGGGTTGCTCGTTTGATGTTGATGTCATGAGACCTCCCTTTTTTTGAGTGCTGCCTTGGATGCTGGCCTCAGACTAGCCTTGCCCTAGAGTATTTATCAAATTAAATCTTTTGATATTTACCATTGGTTTTTTAAATAATGATACAGTGACGGTGCCATGTATAAAGGCAACCTGCCCAAGCACCTGCGCGCCTTCATCCAAACCGCCCAGACCGGCAGCGTCTCGGCGGCGGCCCGGGCGCTGTATCTGAGTCAGCCATCGGTCAGCCAACAAATTCGCGCGCTTGAAGAGGCGCTGGACCAAACCCTGTTCGAGCGCAATGGACCGCAGCTTCGGCTGACCCCCGCCGGCCAAGCACTGCTTGAGCTCGGTCAGCCATTGCTCGAGCAGTTGGATGCCCTGCCCGATGAATTCAGCCGGCTGTATGGCTCATTGGAGACCGGCAGCGTCCGGATTGCTGCCGGTGAATCGACCATCATGCATCTGTTGCCGCCGCTTCTGACGCGATTTCGAAGGCTTCACCCTGGGATCGGCACGGACCTGCAGCACGTCAGCGGCACGGAGGGGTTGAACAGAATCCGGCAATCAGAAGTGGACTTTGCCGTGGGCTCGATGGTTGATGTGCCCCCCGACATCGACTACCGACCCATTTATCACTTCAAGCCTGTGTTGATCGCCGCCCCCGATCACCCGTTGGCCCGGCGGCAATCGATCGCACTGTCGGACATCAGCCCCCATGGGTTGATCCTTCCGCCCCGACGCCGCACCACCTACCAGCTCATTGACCTGGTGTTTCAGCGGCATAACTTGCCCTACCGAGTCAACTTAGAAATTGGCGGTTGGGAAGTCATCAAACGCTATGTGTCGTTGGGAATGGGGGTGTCCATCGTCACATCGATTTGCATCACCGATGCTGACCGTGAGCGACTCATTGTCCGAGACATGAGCACATTTTTCCCGGCCCGAAGCTACGGCGTGGTCATGCGAAAAGGCGCCTACCTGTCGCCCCAAGCGCAGCGGTTTGTCGATCTCATGAATCGCGACTTGTTTGGTGGCATCGACACGCCCATCCACGAGCCATCCGCTACACTACCGGCATGAGCGCTGAGACCATGGTTGCCCTCTCGGGGGGCGTTGATTCTGCGACAACGGCGTGGCTGTTGCAACGCCAAGGTGAGTCCGTTGCCGCCATGTTTATGAAAAACTGGGAAGGCGACGACCACGTCGATGGCTGCACCGCCGAGGCGGACGCGGCGGACGCTCGCGCGGTGGCCGAGCAGCTGGGAATTGACTTTTATGCCCGCAACTTCGCCACCGAATATTGGGAGAATGTCTTCGAGACTTTTTTGGCCGAACTCAAGGCAGGCCGAACCCCCAACCCAGACATCTTGTGTAACCGTGAAATCAAATTTAAGGCATTCCTCGACCACGCCATAGAGTTGGGTGCCGCATGCATCGCCACCGGTCATTACGCCAGACGGCGAGTTTTGGATGATGGCAGTGTGGCGCTTTTCAAAGGCGTGGATCACAACAAAGACCAAAGTTATTTTTTGCATGCCCTTGATCAGGCTCAGCTTGAAAAAGCACGCTTCCCGCTGGGTGAGCTGACAAAAGACCAAGTCCGTCGCTGGGCAGAACAAGCCCAACTGCCGGTCGCCCACAAAAAAGACTCCACCGGCATCTGTTTTATTGGTGAGCGTCGATTCGATGCGTTCATTGATGACTACCTCACCGGTCAGCCCGGACCCATCGTTTGCGCTGACGATGGCTCCGTGGTGGGCACGCACACGGGCCTGATGCACTACACCCTCGGGCAGCGCAAAGGGCTGGCCATCGGCGGGCTCAAACATCACCCCGAAGCCCCTTGGTTTGTTGTTGAAAAAGACCTCCAACACAACACCCTGTATGCGGCCCAAGACAGCCATCACCCGATGCTCATGAGCACCCAACTTCAGGCGCATCAAGCCCACTGGATCGCCGCCACCCCACCTGCGCTGGGCAGGCCCTTAACCGCCAAAATTCGCTATCGGCAGGCCGATCAACCCTGCCAGATCACCGCCATCGACGGCGATGCCATCACGGTGAGATTTGATGCCCCTCAGCGTGCGGCCACACCCGGCCAATCCATCGTGTTTTATCGCGGCGAACAATGCCTCGGCGGCGCTGTGATCACCGAAACCAACGCGGTGAAACCTGAGCGCATGATCGAGGCGACCGCACAGGCATGACCCCACCGAATCGGCATCAGCATTCACTGAAAGAACGCACGCTGGCGCTGGCAGGCGTGATGCAGTCGGCCGAGCTTGTTCATCAAATTTCGACCAACGGCCAGTGCAGTCAGCACGCCGCTCAGGCCAGTCTGGGCAGCGTCTTCGCCATGTGCCCTGGGGACACCGAGTCCATTTTTGGAGGCGTCACAGGGGTTCGCTTGGGGCTGTCGCTGTTGGCCGAGACCTTCGGTCCGAGCTCGCAAAGCGCCAACATTCGCACCCTGCACTACGCGCTGGCATTGCTGAAACTGGGCAGTCGAGTGATGCGCCAGCCCAAACGCCAGCGCGCGCTGGGTGAAGCCATCGCCTTGATCGAAACCGCCTGGACGCAGAGTGATGAGCCTTTGGATCCGTCGGTGACCGCGCAGCTGGCCGACGCCTATCAGCGCCACATCTCAACGCTGAGCTTCCGAATTCGTGTCCAAGGCAATCCAGCCATCTTAAAAAACGACGACAAGATCGCACTGATCCGCGCCCTGCTCTTGGCAGGCATTCGATCAGTGTTCTTGTGGCGTCAGCTGGGCGGCAATCAGTGGCGATTGCTGATCGATCGCAAAGCCATGGTGAATGAGGCTGAGCGACTGATTTGAATGAACCCAGCTGGGCCGTGATAAAATTCAAGCATCCGCACTACGCGATGTGAGCATACGGGAGACAACAACATGCGCGACGCCTTGGGCTGCTTCGACCACTTCCAAGTCAATGGCCAACAGTATGGGTTTTACAGCCTCAAAACCTTGGCCGCAAAGATTCCTCAAGTCGAGCGACTCCCTTACTCGCTCAAAATTCTCCTCGAAAACCAGCTGCGTCATGAAGACGGGGTCAACACCACCGCCAATGACATTGAAGCGCTGGCCAACTGGGACCCTCAGGCAGAGCCGTCTCAGGAAATCGGTTTCGTGCCCGCCCGGGTGGTGCTGCAGGATTTCACTGGGGTCCCCGCCATTGTCGACTTGGCCGCCATGCGCGATGCGATGAAACAGCTCGGGGGCGATGCCAATCGCATCAATCCGCTCTCACCTGCCGAGCTGGTGATCGACCACTCTGTCCAAGTCGACGCCTATGGGCGTGCTGAAGCACTCGATCTGAACAACCGCATCGAGTTTGAGCGCAACAAAGAACGCTACGCCTTCCTACGTTGGGGACAGGGCGCTTTGGATAATTTCAAAGTGGTGCCGCCGAACACGGGCATCGTCCACCAAGTGAACCTGGAGCATCTCTCACGGGTGGTTTTCGGAGACAGCTCAGCCGAAGGCGACAGCAACACATTGATGGCATGGCCAGATACCATCGTGGGCACGGACTCCCACACCACCATGATCAACGGCCTGGGCATCTTAGGTTGGGGCGTTGGGGGCATTGAAGCCGAAGCGGCGATGCTCGGCCAGCCCATCTCGATGTTGGTGCCACAAGTCATTGGATTCAAGCTCACCGGGCAGCTGCCCGAGGGCACCACCGCCACCGATTTGGTGCTGACCATCACCGACATCCTTCGGGATCGCGGAGTGGTCGGCAAGTTTGTCGAATTCTTTGGCGATGGCTTAAGCAAATTGCCTTTGGCCGACCGCGCCACGATTGGCAATATGTCGCCGGAGTTTGGCTCAACGTGCGCCATTTTCCCAATCGATGCAGAAACCATTCGCTACCTTAAGCTGTCCGGCCGCGACGAGCAGCGACTGGGATTGGTGGAGGCCTATGCCAAAGCGCAAGGTCTGTGGCGCGAAGACGGCGATGCCGATCCGGTCTACACCGAAGTCATCGAACTGAGCCTGGATGAGGTTGTGCCCTCCATTGCCGGCCCCAAGCGTCCGCAGGATCGAGTCTTGCTGAGCCATGCGGCTGAAGAGTACACCCAGCATGCCAATGCCCTAATCGAAGAGCGCACCGGGTCTGAGGGCCGGGCCACGGTGGACTACAACGGGCAGCAATTCGACCTGTGCGACGGCGCCATCGTCATTGCCGCGATCACCAGCTGCACGAACACGTCTAACCCCGCGGTCATGCTCGGGGCTGGACTGCTCGCTCGAAATGCATTGGCCAAGGGCCTTCAGGTCAAGCCCTGGGTCAAAACTTCGCTGGCCCCTGGGTCAAAAGTGGTGACCGATTACTTGGAGTCTGCCGGGTTGCTTGATGATCTGGAGGGCTTGGGTTTTTACACCGTCGGTTATGGGTGCACGACCTGCATCGGAAACTCCGGCCCACTGCCCGAGCCGATTCAAACTGCTGTGCACAACAACGACTTGGTGGCAGTGTCTGTGCTGTCGGGCAACCGGAACTTTGAAGGCCGCATCCACCCCGAGGTCAAAATGAACTACTTGGCCTCCCCGCCTTTGGTGGTGGCTTACGCCATCGCCGGTCGCATGGATGCCGACTTGGTGAATGATCCACTGGGCCACGACCATGAAGGCAACGCCGTTTATCTAAAAGACATATGGCCGGATCCGATCGAGCTTCAACACTTCATTGAAGACAACGTCTCATCAGAGATGTTTAAGGACAACTACGCCAGCGTGTTTGAAGGCGACGAGCGGTGGAAAAGCATGGATACGCCCACCGGCGAAATGTTCGCGTGGGACGATGACTCCACTTATGTCCAGAACCCGCCCTATTTCGAGGGGATGGACATGACTCTGCCAGAGATTCAAGACATCGAAGGCGCGCGCGTCCTGGCAAAACTCGGTGATTCTGTGACCACGGATCACATTTCGCCGGCCGGCGCGATCGCGCCAGACTCGCCGGCGGGGCACTACTTGCAATCTCATGGCGTGAACCCATCGGATTTCAACTCGTACGGCTCGCGGCGCGGCAATCACGAGGTGATGATGCGAGGCACGTTCGCCAACGTGCGCATCCGCAACCAAATTGCCCCTGGGACCGAGGGGGGATTCACCACCTATTTCCCCACCAATGAAGTGATGCCCATTTACGATGCGGCCATGAAATATCAGGCCGACAATACGCCGCTGGTGGTGATCGCTGGCAAAGAATACGGGTCAGGATCGTCGCGTGATTGGGCGGCCAAAGGCACCCGACTGTTGGGCATTAAAGCAGTCATCACCGAGAGCTTTGAACGCATCCACCGCTCCAACTTGGTGGGCATGGGCGTGTTGCCGCTGAACTTTATGGCGGGGGATACCCCTGAGCGCTTGGGCCTTGATGGCACCGAGGCCTTTGATATTCATGGCTTGGACAATGGCCACGCAAAAACGGTGAGCGTCACCGCGACCCGTGCCGACGGCGAGCAAATTAAGTTCGAGGCGCGCGTTCGCTTGGATACCCCGAAAGAAGTGGAGTACTACCAGCACGGGGGCATCTTGCACTATGTGCTTCGCCAAATCGCAAGCCAAGGTCCGCGGCCAGGCGCGCAAGCAGCGGCCTGAGACATGCATTGACGAAAGTCCCGCACACGCTGGTCTTGCTCTTTGCCATGATGGTATTGGCTTGGGGCCTGACCTGGGTTGTGCCGCCGGGCACCTTTGATCGAGTCACCAACGACGCCGGCCGCGATGTTGTCGTGGCCGGGTCCTATCAGGCCATCGATGGGGTCGGTGCCCTGCCCATCACATCGGTATTGACGGTGGTCCCGCGCGCCATGGCAGATGCGCAGGGCATTATCTTTTTTGTTTTGATTATTGGTGGCGCGCTGGCGGTCATCCGTCACACCGGCGCCATTGACGCGGTTCTCCATCGCATTGTCGAGCGCTTTGGCAACCGACCGCAAGCGTTGATCGGTTTGGGCATGTTGAGCTTTGGGGTGGCTTCGGCCACCCTGGGCATGGCTGAGGAGTACATTCCCCTGGCCGCCATCTTGATCGCCATGTGCGTCGCAATGCGGATGGACGCGGTGACGGCGATCGGCATCATGGTGGTCGGTTATGGCATCGGCTATGGGGTCGCGATCATCAACCCTTTCACCCTTTTAATCGCGCAGGAAGTGGCGCAACTGCCTCCTGGGTCCGGCATGGCCTATCGAGTGGCGCTTTGGGCTCCTTTCTTCGCGATTGGCTTTCACCACGTCTGGCGGTATGCCCAAAAAGTGCAGGCCGATCCGACCCAAAGCCTCGTCTACGACGTGCGCCAGGCCGTCCCCCCAAGCCCAGATGAATCGCCACAACTGACCCGCGCGCACGTCGCCGTGCTCGGGGCGATGGCTTTGTCGCTGTCGATTTTGGTCTACGGCATCATCGCTCATCAGTGGTATCTGACCGAGCTTGGCGCGGTGTTCATCGCCTTGGCCATCATCGGCGGCATGATCGGTGGTTTGTCACTGGATTCGATTGCCCATCAATTTTCAAAAGGGGCCGCTGAGCTGGCTGGGACAGCCCTGCTGATTGGCTTTGCCCGCTCGATTGCGCTGTTGTTGGAGGATGGCCAAGTGCTGGATACGATCGTCATGGCACTGGCCAGCCCGTTATCCACGTGGCCTGCCGAGCTCGCCGCCGTGGGCATGCTGGTCATTCAAAGCGTGCTCAATTTCTTTATTCCCTCAGGCAGTGGCCAAGCATTTGTCACCATGCCGCTCATGGCACCGATTGGAGACCTGGTGGGCATCACGCGCCAGGTCAGCGTTCTGGCGTTTCAATTTGGGGATGGATTGATGAATATGCTCGTGCCCACCAACCCGGTGTTAATGGGGATCATTGGGCTGGCCGGCATCCCATATGATCGATGGTTTCGATTCATCGCGCCACTGATTATCAAGCTCTTGCTGGCCGGCGCCTTGGCCTTGGTGGGGGCAGTTTGGCTGGGCTACAGCTGACCGCGCCTGGCAGAGATTGAGGTCAGTCCACGTATAACGAGCTGACCGATTCGCCCTCTGACATCCTGCGGATGGTCTCGGCAAGCATTTGTGCCACCGACAGCTGCCGAACCCGGACGCAGTGCTTGGCCTCCTCGGTCAGCGGAATGGTGTCGGTGACCACGATTTCATCAAGGCTTGAGTTTTCAATATTTTCAATGGCCCGCCCTGACAAGATGGGGTGAACGCAGTAGGCCACTACGCGCTCGGCCCCCTTGGCTTTCAGCGCGTCGGCACCTGCTGCCAAAGTGCCCGCCGTGTCCACCATGTCATCCACCAAGACACAAACCTTACCTGACACATCACCGATGAGGTTCATCACGGTGGACTCGTTCGCCCGAGGCCTGCGCTTGTCGATAATGGCCAACTCCGTATCCAGACGCTTGGCAATGGCGCGGGCACGCACGACGCCACCCACATCGGGGCTGACCACCACCACGTCGGCCATGTTGTAGTGCTTCCAAATGTCGGCCAGGATCAAGGGCGAGGCATACACGTTGTCAACAGGCACATCAAAAAAACCCTGGATCTGATCGGCATGCAGATCCAAAGTCACCACGCGGTCGGCCCCCATCAAGCTGATCATACGGGCAGCGACTTTGGCGGTGATTGGCACTCGTGAAGATCGAGAACGGCGGTCTTGTCGCGCATACCCAAAATACGGCATCACCGCCGTGATGCGCGCCACAGACGCCCGCTTGAGTGCGTCAATCATGACGATCAATTCCATGAAGTTTTCAGCTGCGGGGTGACAGGTGGGCTGGACCAAGTACACATCTTGGCCTCGCACGTTTTCGGTGATTTCAACCATGACCTCGCCGTCACTGAACCGGTCAACGGTTGCACTGCCCATGGGCACGCCCAGGCTGTGTGCGATTGACTCCGCCAACGGATGGTTGGCATTGCCCGAAAACAACATCAAAGAAGAGTTTGTCACACGCGGGCCCGTCAGTTAAGCGAACTGGGAAAGTGGCTGGGACGGCAGGACTCGAACCTGCGAATGCGGGGATCAAAACCCCGTGCCTTAACCAACTTGGCGACGTCCCAGTGACTCTGTAACGACGTAATTATAACGCCAAATTAACCATTGGGCCGGTTTTTTCCCCATTCCCATTGACCAAAGACCACCCGGATCCGGTGCGGTGGCCGATGGGCCTCGAACCGCTTGGGCAACAACACCGCCTGTCCCCCTTCATCCGTGACCCACTGCTGCTCGGTCACCTCAATCTGCCAGCCCGCATCCTCAATGACTCCGCCGCCCAGCGCGGATCCCGAACCCGCCTGCTCGCCCCCCAATCCGCGCACCCAATCATGCATGGCGGTCACTGGGATCGGCCAGCCGGTGGCCTGAGCGATCAGCGCATCGGCGTCACGGGCGAATTGCGTGGGGCGATCGTGCGCACTCAACTCAGCCTCGGCATCGTTAAACCAAAGGCGCCACCAGCCGCCGCCCAACCGAGACCTCAGCACCACCTCCACGCGGTTGGCCCGATCGGCCCAGGTGAGGTTGAGCTGACCACCAGTCTCGCCGTTTGAGACGGCCACGCGTCCGCTCACCGACCAAACGGGGTGCTGCTCAAACCAGGCCTGGGGTGAAATGACATCCGCTCCTGTGGGCCGCTCCATCGGCGCCGCGCAGCCTGTCAGCGCGAGGACAACCATGACACGGCTGATCCAAGCAAGACCGCCGCGATTGAGCCGTTGCAGTGGACTCAACGCGTCGAGCCCATCTGATCGGCCTCAGCCATCAACGCCTCGGCCTTGGCCAGCTCACCACGCGCCTCCAGCACCTCGACCAAATGCGCCAAAATAACGGGATCTGGTTGCATGGCGTAGGCTTTGCGCAAAAAGCCGTGGGCAACATCCACGCGGCCCAGTTGATAATTGACCCACCCCATCGAATCCAAAATCTCGGGGCTGTTGGGCATCAATTGCCACGCCCGATGAATCAGCCGATACGCCTCGCGCAACCGAGGCTGTTCATCGATCAGCAAATACCCCAGCGCATTGAGCGCATCGGCGTTGTCTTGATCGAGCCGAATCAAGCGCCTGAGGTCTTGCTCGGCCAATTGAGACCGCTGCGCCTCAATGGCCACCATGGCGCGCGTGTACAGCAAAAATTCATCATCAGGTTGTTTAGACAGCGAGGCTGTGATCTTGGCAATGGCCTGCTCGGGCAATCCCGCCGCTTGAAGCAGAGCAATCTCCAAGGCCCATGCATGCTGTATGTCGTCCTCATCAAAAGTGCCGCGCCGCAAGGCCGACAGCGACGCTTGAACATTGTCCAAAGAACCCGCCAGCGTCTCCCAGCCCTGAGCACGACCAAACTCCAACAAAAGATGCCCGCGGGCCAACGCCGCCTCATGCAGCCAAGGGGTCTCTGTCACTCGCCCAAACCATGCAAAGGCTTGTCCGTAATTCCCCATCAGCTGAGCGGTGTGGCCGATGTAATAGGCGTCTTTTGAGGACAGATCTTGTCCTGTGGTTGGCATCTGCGCCCACACCCGATGGAGGCGATCGGCATCGCCCAGAATCTGAGCCAGCTCGGCCCGGCGAAACAGCACTTCGGGGGTGGCGGTGGTGCGGGTTAAAACATCCATGGCCGATTGATGATCCCCCATGGCCATCAGCAGCTCGGCGTGAGCCAGTCCAAATGCAGGCTGTGTTTGGGCGTCAATCGGCAACCGCTTGACCCACATCCGCGCGCGATCAAATGCCTTTTCTTGGGTGGCCAAATCCACAGCATAGGCCACACGCTTGGCGGAGACTTCGATGTCCAACGCCGCACCAATGGCCTTCAGCGCCTCGTTTGCTCGCCCCATTCGCTCAAGCACCTGAGCCCTTGCGGTGAGCCAGATGGCTCGCTGTCCCTCGAGCGTCAACTCCTCATCCAAACGATCAAGCAGCTCAAGGGCTCGTTGCTGCTCGGGAATGAAACGCAGCACTTTGCCCAGCCGCGCCCAGCCGGTCCAGGCCGCGGGCTGCTGATGGAGCAATCGAAGCAACGTGGCATAAGCTCTGTCCATTTCACCCAGACGGGTCCAGGCATCAAGCTCGATGGCGACCACTTCATTGATGCCGTGGAGCACTCGAAAGCGCGCGGCCGCGGCGCCGGCAATGGCCCAATCTTGCGCATAGCCCGCCATCACAGCCAGCTGCCGAAGCTTGGCCACATCGTCACCGGCCAAAACACGCTCGACATACGCCTCGTAGGCCTTGACATGTTCTTTTGCCTCACTCGGGTGGAGGTGACTGAGCCAGTCTGCGTCGGGATGGGCAGGGTCCATTTCAGATGACGCCAGACTCAACTGCCCCAAAACAAGCGCCATGACCCCCGCCATCGCCCCGGCCCTAACGATCCGCCACCGATGCACATGCCGCGCGGGCAATGCGAACCTATGAAGCTTTCTTTGCATTCAAATAGCCTATCATGAGGCCTATGAACACGCACCTTGGTTTACCCCCAAAATGAGCGGCGCGCTGGATCAAAGACTGACACAGCTCAAAGAGCGCTTTGAAGAGCTGACGCATTTGCTGGCCGACCCTGATGTGATTGGTGACAGGCAACAATTCCAGGCCTTGTCCAAGGAATACGCCGACCTTGATCCCATTATCCAAGCCTGGCAGACGCGCCAGGAGGCAGAGCAACGCCTCACTGAGGCCCAAGAGTTGACCCGTGATGATGACCCCGAACTGCGCGCGCTCGGTCAAGATGAGCTGCCCGCTGCCGAGCACGCTTATCAGGCCGCTGAGCGGGCGCTGCAAAAATGGCTGATGCCGAAAGACCCCAACGACGACAAAAATCTATTTCTGGAAATCCGCGCCGGCACCGGCGGTCAAGAGGCCGCACTGTTTGCGGGAGATTTGTTTCGCGCCTACACCCGATACGCCGAGCGGCACGGCTGGCGAGTGGAGATCTTGTCCGCACATGAGAGTGAATCGGGCGGGTTTAAAGAGGTGATCGCCCGAGTGATCGGACAAGGCGCATACTCTCATTTAAAATTTGAGTCAGGCACCCACCGAGTCCAGCGGGTGCCGGTCACTGAATCCCAAGGACGCATTCATACCTCTGCATGCACCGTGGCCATCCTGCCCGAAATTGATGAGATCAGCGAGGTCGACATCAACCCCAATGATCTCAAAATTGACACCTACCGCTCATCCGGCGCCGGCGGACAGCATGTCAACACCACCGACTCCGCCATCCGAATCACCCACCTGCCCTCGGGCATTGTTGTTGAGTGTCAAGATGAACGCTCACAACACAAGAACAAAGCGCGCGCGATGAGCTTGCTGTCGGCCAAACTCCTCCAGGCCGAGGTGGACTCACAGCAACTCGAGCTTGCCCATGAGCGCAAGCTCCAAGTGGGCTCCGGGGATCGATCAGAGCGCATCCGAACATACAACTTCCCCCAAGGCCGGGTGACCGATCACCGCATCAATCTGACCTTGTACGATTTGGATGCGGTGATTGACGGGCAACTGGATGCGCTGATCGAACCGCTGCAGCAAGCCCACCAAACCGACCTCCTGGCCCAGATCGCCCAAGAGCACTGACCCGCATCAGTCTGGACGTGTACAGCCCAATCCGCCCCATAAGCGGGCGTAATTTGGTATTATCTAATATAAGTCTGGCTGCACTCATTCGAGGTGTGTACATGGAACTTGATCCGCTGCTTTTATCCCGCATCCAATTCGCCTTTGTGGTGTCATTTCACGCCATCTTCCCGGTGTTCACCATTGGCTTGGCCTCATACATCGCCGTGCTCGAAGGGATTTATTACAAGACGCAAAACCCCGTCTATGCTCGCCTGTCGCAGTTTTGGATCAAGATTTTTGCGATCGTTTTCGGAATGGGGGTTGTCTCTGGCATTGTGATGGCGTTCCAATTTGGAACGAACTGGAGCGCGTTTTCTTTCAGCGCGTCTAATTTCCTTGGACCCATTTTAAGCTACGAGGTGGTCACGGCCTTCTTTCTGGAAGCCACTTTCTTGGGCGTTTTGCTGTTCGGCCGCTCCAAAGTGCCGCCGGGCATCCACCTCTTTGCGGCCTGCATGGTCGCCCTTGGCACATTCATTTCATCGTTTTGGATCTTGGCAGCCAACAGTTGGATGCAAACGCCAGGGGGGGTCGAAATGCGCGAGGGCATGATTCACATGACCTCCTGGACCGAGGCCATTTTCAACTCATCTTTGCCCTATCGGTTCGCCCACATGGCGCTGGCTTCGTTCATCACCGGCGGATTTGTGGTGGCCGGCGTGAGCGCATACTACCTGCTCAAAGGTCGCCACCCCAACACCAGCAAAAAGGCACTGAAAATGTGCGTGTTGCTGTTGGCCGTCACCACGCCTTTACAGTTGGTGGTCGGTGACCTCCATGGCTTGAACAGCTTTGAGAACCAGCCCATGAAAGTGGCGGCGATGGAAGGCCACTGGGAAACCAAGCAAGGCGCACCGCTGATTTTATTTGCAATCCCGGATGCTGCCAACGAGACCAACCACTTTGAAATCGGCATTCCTTACTTGGGCAGCCTGATCCTCACCCACAGCATGGACGGTGAAGTGCCTGGCCTGTTGGAGGTGCCCCGAGAGGATCGACCGCCGGTTGGCCCCGTATTTTGGTCGTTCAGAATCATGGTCGGACTCGGGATCTTATTCATTGGACTGTCTTTGCTCAGCGCTTACCTGCTGTGGCGGGGGCGGCTTTATGAATCACCTAAGGTTTTACGCGCGTTGAGCTGGATGATCCCGATGCCGTTTGTGGCCGTACTGGCAGGATGGTTTGTGACCGAAATTGGGCGCCAGCCCTGGATCATCCATGGGCTGCTGCGCGCCAGCGAAGGCGTCACGCCATCGTTGAGCGGTGGCATGGCGCTGTCAACACTGATTGGCTATGTGGCTGTTTACGCGGTGGTGTTTGCAGCGGGCTTGCACTATCTGAGAATCGTGATCGGCAAAGGCCCCGTCGACACTGGCGAGCAAGCTGGGTTGGATCCGGTGGCGCGGCCCAAGCGACCTTGGTCTGCCATCAGTCACGATGAGCCACAGCCGCAACAGTGAGGTGACAGACGATGGAATTGATTGATCTCACACTGGTCTGGGTCGGCATTATTGGCCTGGGCGTGTTTATGTACGTCTTAATGGACGGCTTTGATTTGGGCGTGGGCATTTTGTTTCCGTTTGCCCCCAATGACGATGCCCGCGACGAGATGATGAACTCTGTCGCGCCTGTCTGGGACGGCAACGAGACCTGGCTCATTCTCGGAGGCGCTGGCTTGCTGGCGGCCTTTCCATTGATCTATGCCGTCTTTTTGCCCGCGCTGTATATTGGCGTCTTTTTGTTGCTTGCCGGGCTCATCTTTCGCGGCATCGCCTTTGAGTTTCGTTTTAAGGCCAAAGCGGCTCGACACTGGTGGGATCGATCCTTTTTTATCGGCTCCACGCTGGCCTCATTTGCTCAAGGTGCTGTCGTTGGCGCGTATATCCAAGGCTTTAACGTCGTCAATTTTCAGTATGTCGGCGGCCCGTTTGACTGGCTCACGCCATTTACCGTCATGACTGGTCTGGGTGTTGTCACGGGCTACGCGCTGCTGGGGGTGACCTGGACCATCTTAAAAACAGAAGGCACCACGCAAGCCTGGGCCTACCGCCTTGCGCCCTGGTTGCTTCTTGGCGTGTTTGCATTTTTCGTCATCGTGAGCATCTGGACCCCTTTGGCAAGCGAACGCGCTGCCCAGCGGTGGTTCGACAAAATCGATTGGATCTGGGCCTTCCCAGCGGCAACCGTCGCCACGGGGTATTGGATACACACCCAACTCAAAAAACGCGCTGAAGCACTTCCATTCGTGGGTTCGTTGGTGCTGTTTGCCCTGTTCTATATTGGCCTTTTAATCACTCAGTGGCCTTTGGCTGTGCCACCCGACCATACGTTTTGGGACGCGGCGTCCGATTCTGGGTCACAGCTGTTCTTGCTGATTGGCGTGCTCTTTTTGATTCCCATCATCCTGACCTACACGGCGTGGACGTACTGGGTATTCCGGGGCAAAGTAAAAGCAGGAGCAGGCTACGCTGGGCACTGATGAATCGCAGGCACCCCCGCTTGCACCCAAGCACTGGCTCAGTGCTTTAACGCCTCGCTGGCTGAGGCCTGTCTCGGCCGCCTTGGCCGGACTGGAAGCCTTGGCAGTGATTGCCCAGGCCTTCTGCCTGGCGACCATCCTCGATCGGGTTGTCTTACAGCAGGCCCTCCGACCGGAGGTGGGGCCCTGGCTTGCGGGACTGGCAGCGGCCCTTGTGATCAGAGCCTTGGCGGTCTCCACTCGCGGGGTTTACTGTGCGCACAGCTCAGCCCGTTTGAAGGCCAATCTGCGCCATCGCCTGTTCAGTCACGCCTTAACCGCCGGCCCTGCCCTTCGCATCGGTCATTCACTGGGTGGGCTATCCACGACGCTGGTTGAGAAAGTCGAGGCGCTTGAGCCGTATTTCGCGCGCTATCAACCTCAACTCATGAATGCGACGATCATTCCATTGGCCATCGGCTTGGCCATTGTCAGCGCGAACTGGCTGGCCGGGGCGTTGCTTGTTCTCAGTGCGCCTTTTATTCCGCTTTTTATGGCGCTCATTGGGATGGGGGCCCAACAGCTCAGCCAGCAGCAACAAAGTGCTCTCGACCGCCTCAGCGGCATTTTTTATGACCGTGTGCAAGGGTTGACCACCCTCACGCGATTAAGTGCGGGCGCTCAAGAACAAACGAAACTCCGCGCGTTCAGTGAAGCATTCAGACAGCGAACCATGCGCGTATTGCGCGTGGCGTTTTTGTCTTCTGCCGTTTTAGAGTTTTTTAGCGCCCTGGCCATTGCCGTGATGGCGATTTATATCGGCTTCTCTTTGCTCGGGTTCATCGCGTTGGGGCCCAGCGAAGACATCACGCTGCGCTGGGGTTTATTCATGCTGCTGTTGGCGCCTGAGTTTTATAACCCATTGAGAACGCTTGGCCAGTTCTGGCATGACCGCGCCAATGCTTTGGCGGCCGCTGACGCGCTCATGCGCCTTGAACGCGCCCCTCCTGGCCGGCCTGAACCCAGTGAGACACAGCCAGTCTCGACGGCAACGCTCACCGGCGCTCCCGCCATAACAGTCAAAGATTTGGAAGTGACAACGCCCACCGGCCGAACGCTGATTTCGGAGGTCAACCTCACCTGTGCCCCGGGGCGATGCCACTTGATCAGTGGTGCCAGCGGGTCAGGCAAAACCACGCTTCTTGGCATGCTGGCTGGGTTTCATCCGGTCCCAGCAGGACACATTCACTATCACCATGCCGACATCAACCACTTGACGCGTCATCAGCTTGCTCAATGTCGGGCATGGCTCGGACAGCGGCCGCTGCTGATCGAAGGGAGCTTGCGGGACAATCTTACGCTTGTCGGTGAGGCCAATGACGACAAGCTGATGCAGGCACTCGAAGGCGCTGGGCTCTGGGCTTGGGTTAAAGCACAACCCCAACAGCTTGATCTTCAACTGGGCCCACAGGGCTTGGGGTTGTCACGCGGACAGACCCAACGACTGGCCATCGCCCAAGTGCTCCTTACGGGTTGCCCGATTTTATTTTTAGATGAACCCACCACGGGGCTGGACGCGGACACGGAAGCGCACTTGTGGGCGACCTTTAGAACGCTGGCCCACGAGCACAATATGACACTCATTGCCGCCAGCCACAGTCAATTGGCTGATGCCTGGGCAGAGGTCCACTGGCACATCGACTCATCAGGCGGGTTAATGCAATGCAGCACATGACTTCTCTCAAGTGGCATCACCGATTGGTGTTCCAACGCCCCGGCTGGATGCTTTTGGGGCTTGCGCTCATCGGGCTGAGCTTGGCGGCTGGCATGGTGTTGCTGGGCCTATCTGGATGGTTCATCACCGCCAGCGCATTGGCCGGTGCTGGTTTGCTGCTGGGCTTGGATATTTTTACGCCCGGGGCGGGGATTCGCATGGCGGCAGTGGTGCGCACAGGGTCGCGCTATGCAGAGCGTTTGGTGACACATGAGGCCACCTTTCGGGCGTTGGCAGACATCAGAGACCAACTGTTTGGACAGCTGCTCCGACTCCCCGCCACTCAGCAGCGTCGATTGGCTCAGGGTGAAACCCTGAATCGTTTTGTTCACGACATCAACCAACTTGATCATCTCTTTTTGGGGGTGATTGGACCCAGCGTGGCGGCGTGGGGACTTACGGCCACGCTTGCGGCCGTCTTTTTTTGGTGGGCGGATGCGTCCTTGGCCCTGATCGTCCTGGCGTTCATGTTGGTGCTCCAAACCGCCTCGTCGAGCTGGATCGCCAATCAGGGTGCGGCGACCAGCCGCCGCGTGATTGATCGCATCTCCACCATGCGCCGCCAATTGACCGAGACTTTTGAGACGATCGAAAGCGTCCTTGCGTTAGACCGAGTCACTGAGGTGGCCCAGCAAATTGGCGCAGAATCGACGGCACTGATAAAAGCGCAGCGAAACACACAGATCTGGGACAGTGTCGGCACTGGCGTGTCCATGCTCATCAGTGCCGCGGCATTGTGGCTGGTATTGGCAGTGGGCATTGATCGTTATCATGCCGGGGTCATTGATGGTCCATGGCTTGGCTTGGTGGTGCTGCTGATTCTCGGGCTGAGTGAAATCTGGCAGCCCATACCCGGCGCGTGGCGCCGTTTGAGCGAGACGCGTCGAGCCGGCGGACGGATTGATTCATTGGGGCATGCCGAGCAACAGCCCACACCGCGAGCGCTCACATTCGAGCATGCCTGGCGGCTGGATCACGTCTCATTTGCCTACCCCCAAACTGAGATCAAAGTGGTTGAAGATCTCAGCGTGGTCATCGATCGGGGCGAGACTGTCCTTCTGATCGGACCCAGCGGCTGTGGCAAAACGACCTTGGCCAGATTGCTGATGGGCGAGCTCAGTCCCAGCGCTGGAACGGTGTCGGTCCAGCCCAGCGCGTTTGATCCAGACGCGCCTGCGCGCGTGGGGTATTTGTCCCAAGATCCGGTGTTGTTTTCAGATACCTTGGCCAACAATTTGCGCATGGCCCGTCCTGACGCCACCGACCAGCAGCTGATCAATGCCCTAGCCTCAGCCGGCCTGGCCGAGCGCTATGCGCAACTTGAGGACGGGCTTGAGGCGTGGATCGAAGAAAATGCGAGCAATCTATCTGGCGGTGAGGCCAGGCGAGTGGCTTTGGCCCGATTAATCCTCGCGGATCCTGAACTGGTTATCTTGGATGAGCCCAACACGGGGCTTGATGCGCCGACCAACGCAGCACTGAATCAAACCCTCAATCAGTGGCTGGCCAACAAAACCGCATTGATTATTACCCATCAACCGAAGCACGCCCCACAGGCTGATCGGATCGTCGATTGGGGCGAGTGACCCACAGCGTCGCCAACACCACAGGCAAAACACAGATCAGCACGTCTTGATGTGGCCACAAGCCACCGATGGCCCAAACCAAGCTGCCCAGCGCCAGGACCCCAAGGCATCCCCACCACGCCCTGGCCTGCCAGCGCAGGGCCAACCCCGGGACCAGGCCCAACCACAGTGGATGAAGCATGGCCAGGGCTGGATTGTGTGCCACCACCTCATGCGCTGTCAGCGTCCACATACCGATGAGGACCAGCCCAGCGAGAGCCAAACTCACCACCACCCCGGCTTGGACGCCAATGCCAAGCCAGTGTCTTCGCCAGGATGCACCCAGCACCAACCCTGCCAGCAGCACTCCCCAAAGCGGCGTCGACCAAAGTCCCGCGTTGGCCTCGACGGGCAAAGCACGCTCAGGCGCATACCGCCATTCATCATTCACCACCAAAGGTCCCTCCCCTCGGTGCAGTGTCGCGACCTGCTCGGCCAACACAGCAGGCAAGAAAGCCTCGTCCCAAGCCGTTATCGGCTGATCAACGGCAGGACCTAAAAGCGTCATCAAACCCAGCTGCGCCCAAGGCTGACGGTCGGTTTGGGCGTGGGTATGAGATCGAAATGTGTCCGCCGCCGGACTGGTTTTGAGTTGATTGGATAACAACCCATCAAGCGTCTGGTCAAGCAGATCACGAAGCCATGTGGAGCAGTTGGCTAAGAAATAGTCATAGCTGTAGTAGCGGGGGTAAGGTTCGATGGCATTGGTGAGCAGCTCGTATAAACGCGTAAACTCAGCGGCGCTGAGGTTGAGCGTTTGGACCCGAATGGATCGATTGGCACGACGATAAAATGCAAACTCCTGTTCGGCCGGAACGGCCGTCCCAAAATATTGCATGTCTCCAAGAATAAAGCGCCGATAAAAACCGGCCTGCTCAATATCAAAATAGCCAAAGCTGAAGGTGTGATTCAGGCCGCGAGAGGGGTCTTGAAGCCACAGCGCATTGTGGCCAAACCACTCCCAAACCTCACTGCCTTGCCCATAGGTCACCAGGTGCGCTTGAGGGGTGCTGCTCAATTCTGAGCTGTTGGAGAGTTGCGCCTGTGCCCCGCCACACAAGACGAGCCAAGCAACGCCGATCACCACTCGCCAACTACTCAACAGATCGCATCTCCATGGCATGCAGTCGACGCTCATCAGCGCTTTGGACCACAAAAGCCCAATTCCCGATTTGTGTTGTCTCACCAACCTCAGGCACCCGGCCGAATTGAGCGACCACGAGCCCACCGATGGTGTCATAGTCGGCATCGCTAAAGTCGCTTCCAAGCCGGTCGTTGATGTCCTCAATCGTGGCCAACGCCTGAACCAAAAACCCGCCACCTTCCAATTTTTGGACATCATCGACCGCTTCAACATCATGCTCATCGTCAATGTCGCCCACAATCTCTTCTAAAACATCTTCTATGGTGATCAAGCCCGAGGTGCCACCGTACTCATCAACCACAATGGCCATGTGGTTTTTACTGACGCGAAACTCTCTAAGTAAAACATTTAAGCGCTTAGACTCTGGGATGATCACCGCCGGACGAAGCAGGGCATTGAGGTCAAGTGCCTGACCTCCAGACACCAACTGAAGCAGATCCTTGGCCAACAAGATGCCTTCAACCTCATCACGATCCTCGCCCACCACCGGGAAGCGAGAGTGCCCAGATTCCATGATCAGCGGCAAGATCTCGTCGAGGCTGCCCGTTCTTGGCAAAACGACCATATGCGACCGCGGGACCATCACATCTCTGACTTGCAATTCATCCACGCCCAACGCGCCGATCAACATCGCCAGGGTGTCGGCATCAATCAGCCCCTGCTTGGATGCCTCACCCAGCAACTCGACCAACCCCTCCCGGCTTTTGGGCTCTCCACCCAACGCACGCCCGAGGCGCTCTAACCAGCCGACCGAAGCGGCTCGGTCGTCAACGCTATCGTCATTCATTTGTCCACTGTTCCCTCTTCCATGACGTAGGGATTGTCAAAGCCAAGCGTTTGCAATTTTTCAATCTCTTGACGCTCCATGACGTTCGCACTGGCTTTGGTCTCATGATCATGGCCTCGCAAATGCAACACGCCATGAATCACCAAATGGGCCCAATGGGCCTGCGAGCTCTTTTTATGCGTTTTGGCCTCTTGCTCAATCACGGGTGCACACAGTGCGATGTCACCTAAAAATCCGGCCACCTCCGATGGGAAGCTCAACACATTCGTGGGGTAATCGCGGCCGCGCCAGTGATGATTGAGCGCTCTGGCCTCCGATTCCCCCGTGATCCGAATGCCAACGACTGGCAACTCAGGCACCAGCACTTCGGGTCGGCTCCAATCAGAAAGGGCCGTGCTCACCCATAATGACACCGAGGCATCGTCAGGACTGTTGACCACATCGCCGTCTCGATGGATCTCAATGGCCGCCCCATAAGGGCCCTCGTCCAGTTTATGGTGCGTTGTCATAGGCCTCGATGATTCGACGCACGATGGGGTGGCGAACCACATCCCGGGCATCAAAGTAAGTTTGACTCACACCCTCGACGTCTTTGAGAAGTTCTACGGCTTGTTTTAGCCCCGACGGCGACGAGGAAGGCAGATCAATCTGGGTTAAATCCCCCGTGATCACTGCTTTCGATCCAAAACCAATGCGCGTCAAAAACATCTTCATTTGCTCGGAGGTGGTGTTTTGCGCTTCATCAAGAATGACAAAAGCATCATTCAGCGTTCGACCTCGCATATAGGCCAACGGGGCGACTTCAATGACATGCCGCTCAGCCAAACGGGTGGCCTTTTCAAACCCAAGCATTTCAAACAGTGCATCGTGCAATGGTCGCAGATATGGGTCCACTTTTTGCGCCAAATCGCCCGGCAAAAATCCCAGCCGCTCCCCCGCTTCGACCGCGGGTCGAACCAACACAATGCGTTGGCAACGCTCGGAATCCAGCGCCTCCACGGCGCAGGCCACCGCCAAAAACGTTTTGCCCGTGCCGGCTGGTCCCACCCCAAAATTGACATCGCACGCCGCAATTCTCTCTAAGTAGCGCCTTTGGTTCGGGCCGCGCCCTCGGATCATTCCGCGGCGGGTCTTAATCCCAACACCCACTTGCGAGTCTTCCTCATTGAGCCCAGCGTCCTGCAAATAAAGGTTCACGGCAGCGGGCGTGACGGTCTCTGAGGCGGTTTGATCATACAGCGCACGCAGCACCCGCTCGGTTGATTTCACCGCCGCTGGGGCCCCCTTGACCTGGAACAGTTCGCCGCGGGCGGCAATGTCAACGCCCAAGCGATTCTCAATAATGTGCAAGTGCTCATCCAGATGACCAGACAGATTGGCCAGTCGCTCATTGTCCACGGGTTCTAGAATGACGGTTTGGGTCTGAGAATGCCCCCCTGCCTCCGGCGATGGTGATGCAGCCATCAGGCCACCTGGCTCTGGGGGTCATGCAACCGCCCACGAAGTGAATTTCGCAACGCCTCAACGATCACCACATCGGCCATACGACCGACCAATGCCTCAGGCCCCTGAAAATTCACCACTCGGTTGTTTTCAGTCCGGCCCGCCAACTCTTTGGGGTTTTTCTTGCTGGGGCCCTCAACCACGACTCGCTCCACCGCCCCCACCATGGCTTCTGAGTACGATTGCGCCTGTGCATTGATCAACGTCTGCAGCCGCGCCAGACGCGCTTTCTTCTCTTCTAGCGTGACGTTATCAGGATAGGAGGCCGCCGGCGTGCCTGGCCGCGCTGAGTACACAAAGCTGAAGCTTTGGTCGAAATTGAGCTCTTCAACCAGCGCCATGGTTTGCTCAAAGTCATGCGCTGTTTCGCCTGGGAAGCCAACAATAAAATCCGATGACAATCCGATGTCCGGTCGCGCCTGTCGGAGCTTTCGGATTTTTTGCTTGTACTCCAGCACCGTGTGGCCCCGCTTCATCAACGACAGCACGCGGTCTGATCCGGCCTGAACCGGGAGGTGCAGGTAGTTCGCCAACTTGGGCACATCGCGATAGGCTTCAATGAGGCTGTCAGAGAACTCGACCGGATGGGAGGTGGTGAATCGAATGCGCTCAACGCCGTCGATGTGTGCCACATAGCGAATAAGCAGCGCAAGATCGGCATAGCCGCCATCGTGCATCGGGCCCCGATACGCATTGACATTCTGCCCAAGCAAGTTGATCTCAATCACGCCTTGATCAGCCAGTGCGGCGACCTCAGCAATGACATCATCCAAAGGTCGACTGACTTCTTCACCGCGGGTATAGGGAACAACACAAAAAGAGCAATACTTAGAACAGCCCTCCATCACCGAGACAAAGGCACTGGCGCCTTTTTTACCGACCGGTGGCAGATGGTCAAATTTTTCGATCTCTGGGAAACTGACATCAACGGCTGCGCCGTGACCGGCTTTCACCTGATCCAGCATCTGTGGCAGGCGGTGAATCGTCTGCGGGCCAAACACCAAGTCCACAAAAGGCGCGCGTGCGCGCAGACCCTTCCCTTCTTGCGATGCCACGCAGCCGCCCACGCCAATGACAACATCTGGCCGTTTGTCCTTAATCGGGCGCCACCGGCCCAACTGGGAAAACACCTTCTCTTGAGCCTTCTCACGGATGGAGCAAGTATTGATCAAGATCACATCGGCATCGTTGGGATCATCGGTGAGCTCCAGACCATGCGAGGCACGGAGCACATCTGCCATTTTCTCCGAGTCATACTCGTTCATTTGGCAGCCGTGCGTTTTGATATAAAGCTTTGAATTCATGGGTTGATATTGTAGCGCACCCGTCGAGTTAAACGACACACCAACTCATAAGGGATGGTCTCTGCCCAGCGCGCCACCGTCTCAACAGGGAGCGCCGGACCCCAAAGCCGAACCCGATCACCAATCGCGGCATCGGGCATGTCGGTGAGATCAATCGTGATCATGTCCATCGACACTCGACCCACCAGGCGCGTGATTTGGCCGTTGACCCACACCGGTGCACCGTCTTGCATGGCTCGCGGATACCCATCGCCATAACCGATCGACACGACACCCAACACCATATCCTCAGGCGCCTCAAACCGACCGCCATAACCCACCCGCTCGCCAGCAAACACAGAATTAATGGCGATGAGCTCGGCCTCAAGCGACATGGCGGGGATGAGCCCCAGATCAGCCCCCGTTTGGTCGGGCAGCGGCGAGACACCGTATAGCACAAGCCCCGCGCGCACCCAATCGCGGTGCGCTGAGGGCTCAGTCAACAACGCGGCAGAGTTGGCCAGACAGTGTGGGCCAGCCAGCCCCTCAGTGGCCTGATCAAAGCAGCGAATCTGGTCTTTGGTCGTGGAAGGCGATGCGCCGGCACTGGCAAAGTGACTCATCAAACAGACTGTCTCGACGCCGGGCAGCTGAGAGAGCTCGGTGTGCATGCTTTTGGCCTCGCCGGGACGCACACCCAGTCGGTTCATGCCGGTATTGATTTTGAGCCAGACCCGCGGCGTGGGTGATTGTCCGCGCTGTTGAAGGGCTTCCAGCTGATACCGGCTATGAATCACAAGCTCCAACCGCAGTGCCTCAGCGGCGCAGAGATCTTGAGCGTGGGCCACGCCCTCAAGCAGAACAATGGGTGTGGCAGCCCCCAACTGGCGAATGGCCCGTGCCTCCTCAAGCGTTGCCACCGCCAGCAGGTCCGCTTGCGCCAATGCATCGAAACAGCCATCCAATCGATGGCCATACGCATCGGCTTTCACCACGGCCATAATGTTTGATGTGCCCGCCCAGCGGCGAACCTGCTTGAGGTTATGCTCGACGGCACTGGGATCGATGAAGGCTTCAGTGTTGCGGGGCATGAATCAAGTGCGCCACAGGGGGATGGGGCTAATCGTCCAACCCATGAAAATCGGGGGTGAAATCGCGAAAGCGCAAAAACTCACCTTGAAAGCTCAAAGGGAAGTACCCAGTGGCGCCGTTTCGGTGTTTACCAATAATGACTTCCGCCTTGCCCTTGTCCGGTGAGTCTTCGTTGTAGACCTCATCTCGATAAATAAACAAAATCAGATCGGCGTCCTGTTCGATGGCGCCCGACTCTCGAAGGTCGGCCATCTTGGGCCGCTTATCTGGGCGCTGCTCTAAGGCACGATTGAGTTGAGACAGCGCCACGACAGGCACGTCCAACTCTTTGGCCAGGGCCTTAAGAGACCTCGATATCTCGCTGATTTCATTGGTCCTGTTTTCAGCACTTCCTGAGACTTTCATCAGCTGCAGGTAGTCAATAACGATCAAGCCAATGTCATGCTCTCGCTTCATCCGTCGCGCTCGGGCGCGAAGCTCAACGGGTGACAGCGAAGGGGTTTGATCGATGAACATCTGTGCCCCTTTTAGCATGCTCATCGCCGATCTCAAGTTCACCCAGTCATGGTTGTCGAGATTGCCGGTGCGAAGCTTGTCTTGCGCGATTTGACCGAGCGAGGAAAACAGCCGCAGCACCAGCTGAGTGTCCGACATTTCCATCGAAAACACCGCCACGGGCACCTTATGGCGAATCGCTGCGCGCTCGGCGATGTTCATGGCCAACGTGGTCTTTCCCATGGACGGACGGGCCGCAACGATAATGAGATCCGTCGGCTGCAGGCCTGCCGTTCGCGCATCGAGTTCCGCAAAGCCTGTCGGCACCCCGGTGATATCGCCATCGCTCTCTTGCAGCTCATTGAGCAGGTCCATGGTCTTGGCCATGATCTGCTGTACACCGGTGTAGCTGGAACTGCGATGCGCCCCTTGATCGGCAATGGCATAAATCTGCTTTTCCGCCGCTTCAAGGAGTTCTTGGCTGGTCTGCCCCGTGGCGCCGAGGGCGTCTTCGGCAATCTGCGCACCAATGTCGGTCAGTTGGCGCAGAATGGATTTTTCCCGAACGATGCGCGCATACCCCAAAACATTCGCAGGCCCCGGGGTCTCATTGGCCAACATCGTCACATAGGCCCCACCGTCAACCTGATCAAGCTTGCCGTGACGAGAAAACCACTCGGTGACCGTGATCGCATCGGTGGGTTGGCCCTCATTGGCCAGCTCTGAGATCGCCCGAAAGATCAGGCGGTGGGTTTCTCGATAAAAATCTTGCGCATCGACTTGATCAGCGACTTTGTCCCATGCGTTGGCAGAGAGCATCAGCGCACCCAAAACGGACTGCTCCGCCTCGTTGGAGTGAGGCGGTGTCCGGGTGTTTTTGAGTGTTGTTACGTTCGGATTAGCCACGTCTTCACGCCCTGCGCCGTCTGCGAATCAGTCGAAGAACCATGGGCCCAGTATACCGCTTGGGCCCCATCCCACAACCGTCCTTTTCGCGCAGCGGCTGTCAGACGACTCAGTCGGGCGACGCCTGCGGCGCTTCGCTCGTTTCTGCCTGGGCCGCCGCGGTGTCGTCGGCGTTGACAACCGACAGGGCAATGGTTGTCTGCACGTCAGCGTGCAAGATCAGGTTCGCTTGATATTGCCCAGGCTCACGAATGGGGCCTTCAGGCATATCCACTTCCGCTTTTTCGACCACAACGCCCAACTCATTGAGCTTGTCGGCCACTTCGTGAGGATTGATCGAGCCATACAGCCGCCCTTCTGGGCTCACCGCGACTTTGAATTCGAGCTGGCCGATGGCATCCACCGCTTCGGCTCGAGACTGGGCTTGGGCTCTCTTCTCGTCGGCTTGGCGCTGCAGCTCTTCGCGACGTTGCTCGAACTTTTCTAAGTTCGCCGGCGTGGCCGGAATGGCTTTCCCACGGGGCAGCAGATAATTGCGACCGAAGCCAGGCTTAACGTTAACAGTGTCGCCCAGATCGCCCAAGTTGTAGATGTTTTCCAACAAAATCAATTTCATTGTGGCGATCTCCTAGTGGCTGTCGGAATACGGCAGCAAAGCCAGAAAACGGGCCCGTTTGATGGCCGTGGTCAATTGACGCTGATATTTGGCTTTCGTGCCGGTGATCCGGCTGGGAACAACTTTGCCCGTCTCGGTAATGAAGTCTTTGAGCAAATCAACATCTTTGTAATCCACTTGCTCAATGCCTTCAGCAGTGAACCGGCAAAACTTGCGTCTTTTCATAAATCTTGACATGGCTTAACCCTCCACCTGGCGTTCGGCATCGTCTGTCTCGGCGTCGGCGTCCACCGTCTCAGGCGCTGCGCTTGCCGGCTCATCGGCCTCATCGCTCGTGTCCTCAGACTCCGGCGCCCCTTGCTCGGCGCCGCCGTCATGACTGTCTTGGCTGTCACGGCTGCGGCGACGGTCATTGTCATCTTTTTTCTCTTTGCGCTTCATCATCACCGAGGGTTCGGTCTCTGCCTCATCTTTGCGCACCGTCAGGTGGCGCAAAATCGCGTCATTGAATCGGAAGATGGTTTCGAGCTCTTCGAGCACCTCGGCGCCACATTCAATGTTGACCATGATGTAGTGGGCTTTATGGAGCTTGGCGATGGTGTAGGCCAGCTGCAACCGACCCCAATCTTCGCTGCGATGAATCCGACCGCCGCCGGCCTCGACCACACTTTTGTAGCGCTCGAGCATGCCTGGCACTTGGTCGCTTTGGTCCGGGTGGACCAACAAAACGATTTCATAGTGTCTCAATGGTGTTCTCCTTTCGGTTAAAAGCCCCCAAAGGCCCTCTTTTCGGAGGGCGTTTGTGGAGCAAGGAAGGCCCATTGCTGAGCCAGCCCGCTATTATAGCGCGCCACGGGCGCGATCACAATCGGGGTGGATCAGCCGGTCGCCCCACTCATGGAAGGGTCAACCGGCTTGGGTCAATCGACTGACAGTGAGGCGGTTGGATCGGCGCGTGATCGGGCCGCGGCGTCAGCCCGAGGGCACCGTGCTTGACGCCGGCGCCTGAACCGTGAAGCTCTCCCCACAGCCGCACTCGGCCTGAACATTGGGATTTTTGAAGCGAAACTCGGCAACCAGCCCGTCATGAACAAAATCAATCACCGTGCCCTGCATCATGCCCAAGGCCTTGGGGGTGACAAACACATCAATGCCCTGATCTTGGATCAGCACCTCGTCGCCGACTGGGCGCCCATGCGCGATCTCCAGCTCATAGGCCCACCCCGAACACCCGGTGCGCCGCACGTCCAAATATAGGCCGCATCCCCCCTCTTTGGCGAGAAATTGCTGAACACGCGCGACCGCGGCTTCGGTGAGCGTAATGTCAGCGTCGATTTGAGTGTGGTTTGTCATGTTCGCGGTCATCTTGAGTATTATTGTAGCAATCCAATTCATCCTTGCAGGAAAAGACGCATCCATGGATACCGATCACCACTCTGAAGCCCCCAAAGCGTCCGTCAAAGCGCTCCTCGATGGCGCGTTTCCGGTTAACGAGACCGTCACTGTCGAGGGCTGGGTCAGAACTCGACGCGACTCGAAAGCGGGGTTTTCATTTGTCCACGTCAATGACGGGTCGTGTTTGGCCAACATCCAATTGGTGGCCAATCAAGATCTCGACAATTACGCCAGCGATGTTTTGCGCCTCACCGCCGGCAGTGCCCTGCGGTGCATCGGCACCGTGGTTGAGTCACAAGGCAAGGGTCAGTCGGTTGAAATTCAGGTCCAATCTATTGACGTGTTGGGCGATGTCGAGGATCCAGACACCTATCCCATTCAGCCGAAAAAGCACTCTTATGAGTTTCTGCGGAGCGTTGCGCACCTAAGACCGCGGACAAACACGTTCGGCGCAGTGACACGCATCCGCCACCGAGCCGCGCGCGCCATCCATCAATTTTTCGATGACATGGGCTATTTTTGGATCAACACGCCCATCATCACAGCCTCCGATGCGGAGGGTGCAGGCCAGCTTTTCCGAGTCAGCACCCTGGATATGATGAACCTGCCTCAAACAGACGCTGGCGCCATCGATTATGCACAAGACTTTTTTGGTCGGGAGACCTTTCTCACCGTCTCGGGCCAGCTTAACGTGGAAGCCTTTTGTTTGGCCATGAGCAAGGTCTACACCTTTGGACCCACCTTCCGCGCAGAGAACTCCAACACGTCAAGACACCTGGCAGAGTTTTGGATGGTTGAGCCTGAGGTCGCCTTCGCAGATCTGGCGGATTTATCGCAGCTGGCCGAGCACTTTTTGAAGTCGGTGTTTGCTGAGGTGCTCGAGCACTGCGGCGATGATATGGCTTTTTTCGCCGACCGCGTCGAACCCGAGGCCATCACCCGGCTTCAAAACGTCATCGATCAACCCTTCGTCCAATTGGACTACACCGAAGCGGTTGAGATCCTACAAAAATCAGGGCGTGATTTCGAACACCCCGTCGCCTGGGGCACCGACCTACAAACCGAGCACGAACGTTTCTTAACCGAGGACCATTGCCAGGCGCCGGTGGTCGTCAAAAATTATCCCGATGCCATCAAAGCGTTTTACATGCGTTTGAATGACGATGGCCAAACCGTGGCGGCCATGGACGTGCTCGCGCCAGGCATTGGTGAAATCATTGGCGGGTCTCAGCGCGAAGAGCGCTTGGAGGTATTGGCCAAACGCATGGCACAGCACGGCCTTGACGGTGGCGATTATGAGTGGTTCCTGGACCTGCGCCGATATGGCACCGTCCCGCATGCCGGTTTCGGGCTTGGGTTTGAACGACTGCTCAACTACATCACAGGCCTGAGCAACATTCGCGACGTGATTCCCTATCCTCGAACGCCGAAAAGCGCGCCTTTCTGACACGAAGCCGCTCAACCCCAAATCAGGCCGCCAAGGGCGTGCCACAGCGGCACGGTGGCCACCGACAGGACAACGGTCCAAGTGACCAATGCGCTCGCCAGATCGGGTGCAAGGTTGGCTCGTATCAGCAACGCAGAGGCCGTGATCATGGATGGCATCGCCGCTTCTAACAGCGCCACCCGCGCCACCATGGGATCTAAGCTTAATGCCCCGGCGGTCACCACCAATCCACCCATTGCAGCCAGCGGCAACACCAACAACTTCGCACTCACCCCAAACACCAAAGCCGGCCAGTATTGACCCGGCAAGCGCCATTTAAGACTCAGACCGATGGCGACCGTCACAAGGGGCAAAAGCAAGTCAGCAAGCCCTTCGGCGATGACCCATCCCCAATCCCCCAACCAGTCGTGACCCCACACCAAAGCGACCCCCAGCGCTAAAAACGGGGGAAATCGAAGCATTTGAGCCAGCACGCGACCCACGGTTGGGTTGGCGCCTTGCCCAAACCAAGCCACCACAAACAGCACGTGTGTGCACACCATCAAAAAAGAACCAAACTGATCATAGACGACGGCCAACGGCAATGCGGTGGCACCGAGCAACGCCTCGGTCAATGGAAACCCCAGAAAAGAGGTGTTGCCCAAAGGCAACAGCACCAGCAACACAGCCATCACCTCGCGCGGCCAACCCAACCAGCGGGCCAGTGGCCAAACCACCCCAACGGTGAGCGCCAGCAGTGCCCAAGGCACCGCAACCAGGGGCAGCAGCGATGGATCGGGCTCCAACGTGGGCACGTGGATCAGCACCAACGCAGGCAGGCACACAAAGATCGCCACTTGGTTCAGCCAGTGGGCGCTTCCCGAAGGCACTTTGGGCCATTGCTGCAGCACCAAACCCAGGGCGATAAACGAGAAGATGATCAGATACGCGGCCATGGGCAGGAGGATACCTCAGACATGCCTAAGCGAGGTTTGTCGAGCGGGCGCGTAAGCCCCGTGCCTCTGATCGGCATCCGCCACCGGCCCCCTCCCCGTCGGTTCACTCAAAGCCCAATGGCTGCACCTGGACTGAGAAGAGGTGGGTCATCTGGCGTTGGACGGCGACCCCTTGTTCGGCGACGCCCCGGTGACGCCCCGGTGACCATTGGTCAACCAACCCGATGACTTGAGGCCCAGTTTGCCTGGATTGACAATTGATGACCATCTGAATTCACCGCGAATGGACGTGGGGTATTTCTGACTCAAAAGCGCCAACTGATGCTGGCATAGGCGCTTCGCCTCGGACCCGGCTCGTAATAGGCACCCCGGTTTGCGTTGACGCGGACGTTGGCAAAGTAATCTCGATTCAAAACGTTGTTGATCCCCAAGGTCCATTCGAATGCCCCTCCCGACCAGGTGGGCCCAGTGCCTTTTGCTCGGAGGTTGAACAACGCATAGCTTGAGACCGACTCAGTGTTGGCGTTGTTGGCAAACACCCCATCCACCCACAGCCCCTCGGCATAAACCACCCACTGCTCACTCACCGACCAAGCCAGCTCAGAGTGCAGGGTGTGTTTGGGCAGCCCAGGCAGCACATTGCCATCAAACCGCTCCCCTTGGATGGCAAACGACTCAAACCGGTAGCGCGTGCCCGACCACGCCAGCGACCAGTCCATGAAAGCATTGATGGCCTGCTCAAGTCGAAGTTCAACACCCCAGCGTTCAGTTTGGCCGGCATTGGCATACAAATCGACGCCATCAATGGCATCGGTGACCACAATCTCGTCGCTTGTTTGAATGTCGTAAACACTGGCCACCCACCGCGTGGCCGACCCATCCCACCGGAGCCCCAGTTCACTGGAACGCGCTTGGGCGGGCGCCAGCGGATTGGCGAACCCGAAGCCACCCGAGAGGTCTTTGATTTCGGTAAAGGTTGGACTCTCAAACGCATCACCACGGTGGGCATACACCACCGCGCGTGGCGACAGGCGGTAGGACAGTCCGGCCATGACGCTCCACTCTTCGAACGTGCGTCGGGCCACCGGTAAACTGCTGGGCCGGGCCTCACGGATGGCCAGCCGCACCTCATCGCGCCGCACGCCGAACTGCGCGCGCCAGGGCCGCTGATCAAACGTCAGCTGGGCAAAGCCAGCCGTCTCCGTCGCGCGCTGAATTTCATCTTGGGTCTGAGCAGTGATCTGACCACGTCGATCCACTCGATAGCGCTGTCGATCATCGATTTGGCGGGCCCAATCCGCGCCGAGCGTCACGCGCCAGTGGCGACCCCAATCTCGACGGATGCTTCCACCCAGACCACTGAACCGCCGCTGATAGGCAATCAGGCTGGGGAAGAACGAACTGGGCAGTTGCTGTCGAAAATCACGATCGGCGCTGAAGGCATACACTCGCCCACCGCTTAAACGCGTCGGTCGATATTCATAATCAATGCCCACTCGGCTGCTTTCCACCGTTTGCCCCGAATCCAGTGATTCTGCTTGAGCGCTGGCCTGCCAACGATCCTCGGCCACCTGGTCGACAGTCAGTGCACCTGGGTCTTGACCAAATGGCTGATCCAACGCGTTGACCGACAGCGTCACGCCATGGCCCTCGCCCCAATTGACCCCTGTGCGAGCGTTCAGCAGTCGCTTGCGTGTCGCCGACTGGCGCCGTTGCCCCTGGTAATCCAAGTGAGACACGCTCAGCCAGCCATGCGCGTGGGTCCAGTCACCGCCGGCTTGAAATGAGGTGCGCTCGAAGCCATCACTGCCATAATCAAAACGAACCAAGCCGCCGGGAGAAAGCCCGCGCCCATCGGCGGTCTCGAAGGCCATCACGCCGCCAGAAGCGTTGCCATATAAGACTGCCGATGGGCCTTTAATGATTTCGGCTTTGACCAAAGACAAATAATCAATGGTGTCGATCTGCGCCTGCCCGTCGGGCAGTGTTTCGGGAAAACCATCATTGAGGATGCGAATGCCGCGGATACCAAACGGCGAGCGAGCCCCAAAGCCCCGCGTTGAGATTCTGAGATTCTGGGCGAAGTTGTAGCGGTTTTGAAAAAAAACGCCAGGCACTCGATTGAGTGCTTCGTCCACACCGAGCCCTTGGTGGGCGGCTTGAAAATCGGTCGCATCAACCACGGCGACCGACATCGGCAATGATGTCAAAGCACTCTGTGAGCGCGTCGCGGTCACGATCACCGTATCGTCAACTGGGGTTGTATCGATTTCGGTGGTGTCTTCTTTTGTGTCGTCAGCCGACCTCGCTTGCTCAGCCGCCGCCGTTGTACATGCGCAGGCCAAAAGACAAGCGCTCATCCACCGACCCCACCATTGCCGCCCCACCATCGGGTTCATTGCCTCATGCCCAAAATTCAAAGTGCTCAGACCTTACACGATCGAATGTGAAGCCAGCTGCATTGTGGTGTGATTGACATAAAAAAAGCCCGCATGTGCGCGGGCTTTTCATGACTTGGCGTCCCCTAGGGGATTCGAACCCCTGTTACCGCCGTGAAAGGGCGGTGTCCTAGGCCTCTAGACGAAGGGGA
>CAJXNL010000001.1 GCA_913057195.1 uncultured Wenzhouxiangella sp. | reverse complement strand
TCATACGACAGCACAGCGCACTCATTTCAAAAATCGCCATCAACCGATCGATGCTCGTGCTGGCGGTGTTGAGCGCCACGTTTATTTTGCAGCTGGCCGGTTACGCTGTCGTGCTCATCGCTTTGCAGTTGATGGGTATTGATGTCGCCTGGCAAGGGCTGGCCCACGCGATGCTGATCTTGATCACCCTCTATGTACTGGCCGCAGGGCTGGGACTGATGCTCGCCGCCTGCCAAGTCTTCTTTAGGGATCTTGAGCAACTCCTTCCCATCGCTTTCATGCTGTGGTTTTTTCTCACCCCCATCCTGTATGCGCCCGAGTTTTTGCCCGTCGACCTTCAGCCTTTGATTTGGGTCAATCCCATGACTTGGTGGATGGAGGCTTTGAGATCGGCGTTGATTGAGGGCCAAGTGCTGCCCGATCGCACCTTCCTGATTTTGGCCGTGGGCAGTGGTGCCGTTTTTCTGCTCGGCCGCTGGGTGTTTACCAGGACAAGTCCCTACTTTGAGGACTTCCTATGAGGGAAGTGCTGCTGTCACTTAAAGACGTCTCAAAAAGCTACGGTCAGTCGGCACAAGCGCGCAGTCGGGCCAGTGCGTTTTGGCAGATCCTGCTTCGGGGTCAGGCGCCTGCTGGTAAACCGGTCCTCGAGGGCATCGATTTGGAAGTCATTCGAGGTCAATCGGTGGGGGTGATTGGTGCCAATGGGGCCGGTAAATCCACCCTTTTAAAGCTCATCACAGGCGTGCTGGCACCCAGCAGCGGGGAGATGCACACACAAGGGTCCACCGCTGCCTTGCTTGAGTTGGGTGCCGGGTTTGATCCGGAATACTCCGGATTGGACAATCTTGAGATGAACGCGGCTTTTTTAGGGCTGACCCGCCGTCAGATTGATGCCCATCGTGATGACATTGTGGCCTTTGCCGATATTGGTGAGGCCATCCATGAGCCGGTGAAGCATTATTCCTCAGGCATGGTGGTTCGGCTGGGGTTTGCCGTGGTCGCTGCCGTCAAACCCGATCTGTTGATTACCGATGAGGTCTTGGCCGTTGGAGATGAGTCTTTCCAGAAAAAGTGCATCCGTTGGATTGAGGGCTATTTAGAGGGTGGTGGGACTTTATTGATGGTCTCTCACAACATGTACCAAGTCCAAAAACTGTGCCAGCACGCCCTCTGGCTGGACGCGGGCACCATTCGCGCCCAAGGCGATGTCTTCGATGTCACCCAGCGCTACCTGGCTTTTCATGAGCGAAAGGACAGCCAATCTCAGCTGGAGAGTCAATCTCATTTTGCCAAGGACGAGGTCAAAGCACACTATGCGCTCACGGCGCTGAGCATCAATGGTCAACTCACCGATGAACCTGTGCTCGAATTTGGTGGGACATTGGTCGTCGAGATGACGATAGCCAGTCCCGATGGCCGCGCGCCGGTGGTGATGGTGGGGGTGGTCCGTGCCGATGGCACCCCGGTCTATGGGGTGGCCACCGACCACGATGGCGTCTCAATCCGATTGAACGCACAAGGCCAAGCCTCAGTTCAGTGCACGTTTGACGCCCTCCAGCTGCTGCCAGGGGGCTACCACATCAAAGCCCACACCTTGGATCCTGAAGGGCTTCGCGTGCACGACACCGCGGAGATGGCCATCACCGTCCGTGGCCAAACGCGAGAGCTCGGTGTGACGCGGCTTGCGCACCGCTGGTCGCAGTCATGACCCAGGTCATCGTGCCCATCTACAACGCACCCCAAGCCACTGAGCGCTGCCTACGTGCCCTCGCGCGACACACCGATGCTCAGACCCCAGTGGTGTTGATCAACGACGCCTCCTCCGATCCTGAGGTGGCCGCAATCTTGCAAGACGTTCCAAGGGACTGGCACGTGATTGACAACGATAAAAACATTGGTTTTGTGGGCAGTGCCAATCTGGGCTTGGCCATCACCGCCCCGGATGATGCGGTGTTGTTGAATGCCGATACCGAAGTGACCGAAGGCTGGCTGCCCGCGCTGGAGGCGTGTTTGGCCTCCGATCCGACCATCGCATCCACCAGTCCATTGACCAACCACGGTGAGATCGCATCCATCCCGACCTTCTGTCAATGCAATCCCTATCCCGAGGATCCCAACCTCTGGGCCCGCGCCTGCCGCGAGGCTTCTCACTCAGACCACGCGTCAGATCACCCACCCGACTGGACGGACGTGCCCACCACCATTGGGTTTTGTATGCTGATTCGCCGGCGCGCGTTGGATGCGGTCGGTTTCTTTGATGAGGCCGCTTTTGGGCGAGGCTATGGTGAGGAGAATGATTGGTGCCAGCGGGCCATTGGCCATGGCTTTCGGCATGTCCTGTGCGATCGGGCCTTTGTGGCCCATGAGGGCGGGGCGAGCTTCGGACCACTGGGCTTGGGCCCCGGCGGTGAGGCCATGGCGATCCTGCGGGAGCGCTACCCCCGCTATGAGGCCGATGTGGCCCGTTTTATTGAGGAAGACCCCTTGGCTGAGCGCCGCCAGCGCATCGTTGAGTTGTATCGGAAGACCACGCACAATAGACAACCATGAACAGCGACCCGAAGACGCTGCCCTTCACCGGTGAGCGGTTCACACCCGAGTGTGTCCGCGAGATGGCGTATGAACACTGGCACCGCTACGCTTGGGTGCTGCCGTGGGTGGCGGGATTGGATGTATTGGACGTGGCCTCGGGGGAGGGGTATGGCACGGCGCTGCTCGCTCAGCGCGCGCATTCGGTGGTGGGCGTGGATGTGGACCCCGAATCTGTTGCCCACGCCCAACAACGCTACCCTCTGGCCAACGGTGAGTTCAGGCAGGGTGATGCGCTCGAGCTGCCGCTTAACGATCAATCGGTCGATGCGGTGGTGTGTTTTGAAACCATTGAGCACCTCAAAGACCACGATGGTCTCATGGCGGAGTTTAAACGGGTATTGAGGCCTCAGGGCTGGCTGGTCCTATCCTCACCCGACAAAGCCAGCTACAGCGATCAAACGGGCTTTGACAATCCTTTCCACCTCAAAGAACTGTATCTTGACGAGCTCAAGCAGTTGCTGGCGCGCCATTTTGGCGCCCACCGATTGCTCGCTCAGAAGCTTGCTTTTGTCTCTGCCATCTACCCCATTGATGATGCCAATCAGTCGACTCAACCCCCGGGGTGTTGGATCGTCAAAGACCATGACACGTGCACCCATCACAGCCACTCGCCATTTCCGCCTCAATACTTTTTGGCGGTGGCCGCGGCTGACCATAAGCACTTGCCCACCAAGCTTGGGCTTAGCCTGTTCAGTGATCGGGAAGAGTCGGTGTATGCGCATTATCATGACGAGATTCGCCACCACATGCAGGTGGGTGAGCTGTTGGCACAAAAGGATGCCGAAATTGAGCGTTTAAAAAGCGCATCAGATCACTCGCCGTGGTGGCGGCGCTGGTGGCCCGGTGCGAAGCGCTGAGGGTGTGATGAGCGCCCACCCACTTCGCCCGCAGGGGTCCCGTTTGACTGTCCTTATTGTCAACTACAACTCAGGACGTTGGCTGAGCCGATGCATCGAGAGCTTTTTCGATCGGCAAGCGGCGCTGCCGCGTGTCTTGATCAGAGACAACGCCTCCACAGACGGCAGCTTGGATGAACTGAACCCGTCGGACGCGATTGAGGTTGACAAGGCCCCAACCAATGTGGGGTTTGCCGCCGGCATCAATGCGCTGGCCGAGCGTGTGAGCAGTGAGTACATGCTCATTCTCAATCCCGATTGTCTGATTCAGGCCAAGGCGATCGCACGATTGATTGAAGAGCTGGATGCTCACCCCAACGCGGGGATGGTCTCGGGGCGGGTGTTTGGCTTGGATGGCCGAGAGCAGCGCGGCTCACGCCGCCGGCTGCCAACCCCTCAACGGGTGCTTGAGGAAGTGCTCCGGCGAGGCGAGGGCATCGATCTGATGGCCCAGCCGCCGCCGCAAACCAGCCAAGCGGTTGAGGCGGTCTCGGGCGCTTGCATGATGCTTCGAACTGAGGTCTTTCAATCATTGGGGGGGTTGGATACCGCTTATCCGATGCACTTTGAAGACCTGGATTTGATGGCAAAAATCGCCGAGCAAGGGGGGGAAGTTCGCTTGGTGCCCGATGTCGCCATCGCCCACGCCGGTGGGGTGTCATCGCACCATCGCCCGACCGCGGTGTTGCGTGACAAACACCGCGGGCTGTGGCGGTATCTGAACATCCATTGCCGGGATCAATGGCCCAGATGGTCTCGGCCGCTGTGGTGGCTGGGGATTCATGTTCACCAATGGGTGATGACGCCCATCACGTGGTGGCGGGCGCGCTGAGCATGGGGGTCGATCAACGCCCCGCTCGCCTGTTGATCCTTGGGGCGACTCAGGGCGTTGGACAAGCGCTCATCGCTGAACTCAGCAAACCTCAATGGGCCAAAGACCTTGAGGTGCATGCCGTCTCTCGGCAAGTGCACACGGCGCCCGCGCGGCATATCATCCCGCACCAACATGATCTCGATTGCGGGCCCATCGCGGTTCAAGCCGATGGGCTGATCTCCTTAGGCCCCATACGATATGCCCTCGACCACCTCCGATCGCGGCCGCCGAATGACCCGATGGGCGCGGCTTGGGCGTTGAGCTCAGCGAGCACCGATTTTAAGCAAGACTCGCCGGATGATCATGAGCGCGAGTTGATGGCGTCGATTCTAGAAGATGAACAGAGCCTCATTGCCACCTGTCAGGCCCGAGGCATTGTCCATCAGCTCTATAAGACCACGTTGCTTTATGGAGGGGCGGATCGCAACATCAATCGCGTGGCGGCGCTGATCGACCGGCTGCGTTGGGTGCCCGTCATCGGTCGTGGGTTGCGCTCGCCGGTGCATGTTGAGGACGTGGCCCAATTGATCATCACACAGTGGGACAGCTGGCGAAACCGCAATGAGCTGATGTCGGGGACATGGCGATTGCAAGGGGGCAATGCACTCACCTACCCTGAATTTTTAAGCGCGATCGCGCAAGGCCATGGCCTGCCATTGAGGCGTGTTCGCCTGCCTTTGGGTGTGGTTCGCTTAGCCTTGGCCCTGGCCCATCGGGTGGGTCGACTGACCGACATCAAAGCCAGCATGCTCTCGCGCCAACGCCAGGACCTCGTGGTGGATGATCAAAGCGCTCGAGCGCAATTGGGCTGGCGCCCGCGCCGATTTTCGCCGACGCGCGATCGCTAGTCTTTGAGCGGCTTGTAGCGGATTCGGGTGGGGGTGGCTTGATCGCCCACGCGCCTTTTAAAGTCCGCCTCGTAATCAGAGAAGTTGCCCTCAAAAAATTCCACGTGCGAATCGCCCTCAAACGCCAAAACGTGGGTCGCAATTCGATCAAGGAACCAGCGATCATGAGAGATCACCAAGACGCAACCGGGAAAGGCCAACAAGCCCTCTTCCAACGCGCGAAGCGTTTCCACATCCAGATCATTGGTGGGCTCATCCAGCATTAAAACGTTGCCCCCACTTTTCAACACCTTGGCCAAGTGCAAACGATTGCGCTCGCCGCCGGACAGCTGCCCGACCAGTTTTTGTTGCTCCGCGCCCTTAAAGTTAAACCGCGAGGCATAGGCACGAGCCGCAATCCGGTAGTTGCCCACCTGCACCTCATCTGCCCCATCGCTGATGTCTTCCCACACCGCTCGATCGGCATTTAAGCTGTCGCGGCGCTGATCCACATAGGCCAGCTCAACGGTATCGCCCACTCGGATGTGGCCTTGGTCGGGCGTGTCGGTGCCTGCGATCATATTAAACAGCGTGGTCTTGCCCGCGCCGTTGCCGCCGATGATGCCGACGATGGCCCCCGGTGGGATCTTGAAGTTGAGATCGTCAATCAGCAAGCGATCCTCAAAGCCTTTGGACACCCCTTCGGCCTCAATCACCAAATCACCCAACCGAGGGCCGGGCGGGATATAGATCTGCGCGGTCTCATTGCGGGTCTGAAACTCTTTGGAATTGAGCTCTTCAAACTGCTTTAAGCGCGCTTTGCTTTTGGCTTGGCGGCCCTTGGGGTTGGTTCTCACCCACTCAAGCTCAGATTTGATGGTGCGTTGGCGGGCTTCCTCTTGCTTTTGCTCCATCGCCAGACGCTGCTCTTTTTGCTCCAGCCATGCGGTGTAGTTGCCCTCAAAAGGCAGCCCATGGCCTCGGTCCATTTCCAGAATCCAGCCGGCCACGTTGTCTAAGAAATATCGATCGTGGGTCACGGCGATCACGGTGCCTGGGAACTGATCCAAGAATCGCTCCAACCACGCCACAGACTCCGCGTCCAAGTGGTTGGTGGGCTCGTCCAACAAAAGCATGTCGGGTTTGGACAGCAGCAGCCGGCACAGTGCCACGCGTCGGCGCTCACCGCCTGACAGCTGGCCCACTTTGGCGTCCCACTCGGGCAAGCGGAGGGCATCGGCCGCGACCTCCAGGGTTCGATCCAGCGACCAGCCATCCACCGCATCGATTTTGTCCTGAAGCTCGGCTTGCTCGGCGAGCAGGGCGTTCATCGCCTCATCGTCCATGGGTTCGGCAAAGGCCGATGAGATTTCATCAAATCGCGTGAGCAAGTTTTGGACCTCAGCCACGCCCTCCATGACCACCTCCCGAACGCTGGCTTCATCGGGAAGCTCGGGTTCTTGCGGCAGGTAGCCCATGCGGATGTCCGGCTGTGGCCTCGCCTCGCCGTCATACTCTTGGTCCACCCCGGCCATGATGCGCAACACGGTGGATTTGCCTGCGCCATTGAGACCCAGCACGCCGATTTTGGCGCCTGGGAAAAATGACAGGGAGACATCCTTAATCAGGGTCTTGTTCGGTGGCACCGTTTTGCTCACCCGGTGCATGGTGTAGACGTATTGAGCCATGGCTGGAATGATACCAACCCTTGGCCAAAAAAGGCTAAGCTTGCAGGATGAGGATTCTGGTGACCGGCGGCGGTGGTTTTTTGGGGCAAGCCATCGTCAAGCGTTTGTTGGCCCGCGGCGATGAAGTCCGGGTGCTGAATCGCGGCGCGTATCCTGAGCTGGTTGCGCTGGGCGTGGACTGTCGCCAAGGCGACATTGCCGATCGCGCGGCGGTGGTCGCGGCCAGCGAGGGCATGGAAGCCATCGTCCATGTCGCGGCCAAAGCCGGTGCGGGGCTCGAGCGGGGGGCGTTTTATTCCGCCAACGTCGAGGGCACTGAGAATGTATTGGCCGCCTGCCGTGTGCATGGCATCAACACCTTGGTCTACACCTCCTCACCCAGTGTGGTGCACGCTGGGGGCGATATTGAGGGGGGCGATGAATCGCTGCCGTACGCCAGTCACTTCGTGGCACCTTATCCAGAAACCAAAGCCCTGGCCGAGCAGCGGGTCCTGAGCGCCAGTGCGGCAGGACTTCGCACCGTTGCCCTTCGCCCGCATCTGATTTGGGGCCCGGGGGACAATCAGCTGCTGCCTCGGTTGATTCAAAAAAACCGGCGGGGGATCCGCTTGCCCGCGCCCCATAAGCTCATCGACACGGTTTACATCGACAATGCCGCCCAAGCCCACATCCAAGCCTTAGAGGCGCTGCAGGCCACCCCCTCGATCGCAGGACGGGCCTATTTCATCTCCAACGGCGAACCGATGACCATTCAAACGGTGATGAGCCGGCTGCTGACCGCAGCGGGCCAGACCCCAAGGATTAAGACGGTGCCGTTGCCGGTGGCGCGAGGGTTGGGCTCGGCGGTCGAGGGGGTGTGGCGCGCCCTGAGCCTTCGCGGTGAGCCGCCGCTTTCTCGTTTTGTGGTGGAGCACTTGGCCACCGCGCACTGGTACCAATTGGATCGGGCCCGTGATGATCTGGACTATGTCCCCCAAGTGTCGATGGCTCAAGGCTTTGAGCGTTTGCGAGCGCGCATGGCTGTCAATACCCGCTCTGGCCAAGAGCGGTTGAGATAGCGTTGATCCACCGAGTCCACGCCGGCATAGCCGCCGTATTTGTGTTTGACCCAGGCATTGAGGTCGGTGCGTTTGATGAGATCAAACAGGCGGTGGTTTAAAGGATGCCAACCGGGCTTTTGGAGCACGGCCGTGCCGAGATCAACAATGACAGGGTGTCCATCGGGGGTGATCAGGATGTTGTCTTTTTTCTTTAAATCGCCATGCGCCACACCCCGTTGATGCATGGCCTGGATGGTTTGCAGCAAAGCGGTGTAGAAACGCTCCGGAGGGGGTGAGGCACTTGACAGCGGCACGCCCTCGACAAAGGCCAAGACCAAATATTGGTCAAACACCAGCCCATGGCAAGGGGCGACGCCATCGAGGCCTTTAAGGCGCTGATAGGCGCGGTGTTCTCGACGCAGACTTTTTAAGGCCAAGCGCTGGCGAAGTCCGGTGCCCTTGGGGCGCTTAACAATCAGCCGATCGGGCAGGTGGGGGTCTTGGGGCGCAAATAGCCTGACTTCGCCTTGGTGGTGGCGGGCGTGGCTGATGGCCCGGCCCTGATCGAAATCAACGGCGCGAAAGTAATCCTCGAGTGCGCTCAAGTTCAAATGGCGGTCAGGCGGGGTCATGTGGTCTATGATAGAGGAGGATGGCCGGGCGATTTCTGGCAAAATATGGCCTCCAAGCCTCGAATTGGACGTGTGCTGTCCCCATACTGAACAACTGAGGCCATTTTGAACATGAAAAAGTGATTGATCATGCCCATCTATGAATACCGCTGTGAGGCCTGTGGCCATGAATTTGAGAAGCTTCAGAAGCTGTCTGATCCCTTGATTGAGGACTGCCCGGTCTGTCACGAGGCGGCTGTGAAAAAGCTGATCTCGGCGGCGGGGTTTCGCTTGAAAGGCGGCGGGTGGTATGAGACCGACTTTAAAAAGTCGGGCCAAAAAAACCTCGCTGGCGACACCAAAGGCAACCCATCGAAAAGCAGTCAAGATGCAAGCGGCGGCGGTGATCAGGCCTCCAAAACGGGTGAGCGCACCCAAAGCACCTCGTCGAAGTCGGCCAACAGCGACAAGGTGGCTTGAGCCCCATGAGAACCCATTTGTGCGGTGAGATCACCGAGACGTTGACCGGTGAGTCGGTGACGTTGTGCGGTTGGGTCTCAAAATCAAGAGACTTAGGTGGGCTCATTTTTATCGGCTTACGAGACCATGCGGGCCTCGTCCAAGTCGTGATCGAGCCGGATAACGCCCCCGCTTTTGCTGTGGGCGAGACTTTGCGCCAAGAGTTTTGCATCCAAGTGAACGGGCAGGTTCGCGCTCGGCCCGAAAGCCAGTGGAACGACGACATGGCCACAGGTCGAGTGGAGGTGGTCGCAGATTCGGTGGCGGTGCTGGCCAAAGCGGCCCCATTGCCCCTGCTGATGAGCGACGAAGACGGCGAAGAGGTCCGCTTAAAGTACCGGTATTTGGACCTGCGTCGCGAGCGGCTGCAGCGCAACTTAAGGCTTCGGGCCGCGCTCACCCGTGCCATCCGAAACCACCTGGATCAGGCCGGCTTCCAAGACATTGAAACCCCGATTTTGACCCGCGCCACCCCCGAGGGCGCGCGGGATTATGTGGTGCCCAGTCGGGTCCAACAGGGCCAGTTTTTCGCCCTCCCGCAGTCGCCCCAGATTTTCAAGCAGCTGTTGATGATGGGTGGGATGGACCGGTATTACCAGATTGCCCGATGCTTCCGCGATGAGGACTTGCGGGCCGATCGCCAACCCGAGTTCACCCAACTCGACATCGAAATGGCTTTTGTTGAAGAGGGCGACGTGCAGGCCATGGCCGAAGGCTTGATCCGCTCAGTGTTTGAGACGGTTCTTCAAGTGTCATTGCCCAAGCCGTTCCCCACCATGACTTGGGCTGAGGCGATGCGCCGGTTTGGCTCTGACAAGCCCGATCTTCGAAACCCCATCGAATTGGTGGATGTGGATGCGCATGTTCAGTCGCTGGAATTTAAAGTGTTTGCTGATCCGGCAAATGATCCTGCCTCACGGGTGGCGGCGATGGTTGTGCCCGGCGGGGCGACGCTGACCCGGCGCCAAATCGATGGCTATGCCGAACAGGCCAGCCGATTGGGCGCGAAGGGGTTGGCGTGGCTGAAAGTGAACGACGCCGACCAGGGGCTGGCGGGCGTGCAGTCGCCCATTGCAAAATTCTTAGACGAGGCGACATGGTCGGGCATTCTGGCCGACACCGGCGCTCAGTCTGGGGATTTGATTTTCTTTGGCGGCGGTCACGCCGCGGAGGTGGCGCACTTTATGGGCGCGGTGAGAAACCAAGTGGGCCATGATCTGGCGCTGATTGGTGAGGGCTGGGCGCCGCTGTGGGTGGTTGATTTCCCAATGTTTGAATATGACCCCGAGACCGATCGCCACTACGCGCTCCATCACCCGTTCACTGCACCGACTTCAGCCGATGCCGACGCTTTGAAATCCCAGCCTGCGGCGGCGCTATCAAGGGCCTATGACTTGGTGCTCAACGGCGCTGAAATCGGCGGGGGCTCGATCCGAATCCACAGTGAAACCATGCAGCAGGCGGTGTTTGATGTCTTGGGCATCGGGGCGGAGGAAGCCAAGAGCCGGTTTGGGTTCTTATTGGATGCGCTTGGGTATGGTTGCCCACCTCACGGCGGCATCGCTTTTGGCCTGGACCGCATCGCCGCCCTGATGGCCGGCGAGGCGTCGATTCGTGAGGTGATTGCGTTTCCCAAGACCACCAATGCCGGGTGCCCATTGACCGGGGCACCGTCAGCGATTGACGCTGAACAGCTCGATGAGTTGGCCGTGTCAGTGAAGCCCCCTGCCTAGATCGTGTCTCGGGCGTAATCCGATGCCGGTGGTGCTGGTTCATGGTTTCTTGGTCGGACCACTGAGCTGCGTTTGGTTGGCCCGCCAGCTTCGCCGATCAGGGTTTCAACCGCATACATTTTCCTATTCCACACGCGAGGAGACGCTGAGCGACGCCGCTGAGCGGCTGCTCGCGTACGGGCGCAGGCTCCAGGTCAACGAGCTCCACTGGGTGGGCCACAGTTTGGGCGGCTTGGTGATCCTGGCGATGCTTGAGGCCGCGCGTGAGCACAACGTGGATTTGCCGCCTGGCCGGGTGGTGTTGCTTGGCTCGCCGGTTCGGGGCGCGGCAGCCGCCGAGGGTTTGGCCCAGCACCCGCTGGGGGCTTGGTTGCTGGGCCAGGCGCATGGCTCGCTTCGTCAGTCCTTTCAAACGGCCCCGATCGATCGGCCCACCACCGCGATTCGTGGGACGCGCTCATTGGGGATGGGGCGTTGGTTTGAGGCGTTGCCGACCCCGAACGATGGCACCGTGGCGGTGGCCGAGACTGCGCTTGAGGGGGCCCAATGTGTGGATGTGCCCACCACGCACGCTGGGTTATTGCTCTCGCCGACCGTCGCCAAACACGTGGTGGCGGCTTTGACCTCAACCGCTTCGGACGGCGGTTGACGGAAGTTGACAGCCCGTCGGCGCGGGGGTCGAGATCAATCGGTTAAGTCAATCGGTTAAAATGAAACCTTGACAATATCAGCAACTTAAATCGGGCGGTGGTTATGGCAGGTCATAGCAAGTGGGCCAACATTCAGCATCGGAAAAAGGCACAGGATGCCAAACGCGGCAAGATCTTCACGCGCTTGGTTCGAGAAATCTCAGTGGCCGCACGCGAGGGCGGCGGTGACCCTGAAGCCAATCCCCGACTGCGCTTGGCCATTGACAAAGCCAACGGTGCCAACGTGCCCAAAGACAACATCGAGCGGGCCATCAAAAAAGCCACCGGCGAGCTTGCCGGGGTCAACTATGAGTTCATGCGGTATGAGGGCTATGGGCCAGGGGGCGTGGCGGTGATGGTTGATTGTTTGACCGACAACAAAAATCGAACGGTCGCTGAGGTGCGCCACGCCTTTTCCAAAGCCGGCGGCAACTTGGGGACCGACGGATCGGTGGCTTACCTGTTCGACAAAAAAGGGGTGATCGATTTCGCGCCGGGCTCTGATGAGAACGCCATCATGGAGGCGGCATTGGAATCAGGGGCTGAGGACATCGTCACAGGTGAAGACGGATCCATTGAAGTGATCACTGAACCGGACGACTTTGAGCGCGTGCGCGATGCGCTCCGCAGCGCAGGGTTGGCTTTTGAAGAGGCTCAGATCACCCAGCGGCCTTCGACAACGGCGGCGTTGGATGTGGACACGGGCCGTCAGGCGCTCACATTTTTGGATGCGCTGGAAGACCTCGACGACGCTCAAGATGTGTGGTCGAATGCCGACATCCCTGCCGACAGCTATCAGTGATGCGCATCCTCGGCATTGACCCTGGTTCACGCATCACCGGTCTGGGGGTCATTGAAGCCGAGACTTTGGTGTGCGCGCACATGCTTAAGCTGGGATCAGGCCCCATGCCCGAGCGCTTGGGCGTGATTTTTTCTGAAGTCTCGGCACTGATCGAGGCGCATCGGCCCACGGCCGTGGCGGTGGAGACCGTGTTTTTGAATAAAAATGCCCAAGTGACCATCAAGCTGTCTCAAGCCCGAGGCGCGGCGATTTGTGCAGCCGTGCATGCGGGCTTGGAGGTGCACGAGTACGCGCCCAGGGCAGTTAAACAGGCGCTGGTCGGTCGGGGCGGCGCCGCCAAAACTCAGGTCCAGCACATGACTCGACTGCTTCTGGGGCTTGAAGATGATGTGGGTGAAGACGCCTCCGATGCTTTGGCGGTGGCCTTGTGTCATCATCACACCCAACAAACCAACCAAAAATTGCCCCAAGGGGTCCGGTTCCGATGATTGCTCGTTTGCACGGTCAGCTGATTGAAGTGACGCCCCCATCGCTGGTCATCGATGTGGCCGGGGTGGGGTATCAAGTTGATGTGCCGATGAGCGTGTTTGATCAATTGCCCGCACTCGGCGGGACGGTCACCTTGTTGACTGAGTTAATCATTCGAGACGATGCACACACGCTGTATGGATTTCAAACCTCAGCGGATCGAGCGCTGTTTCGAGATCTGCTGAAAGTCTCGGGCGTGGGCCCGCGGTTGGCGTTGGGGGTGCTGTCCGGCGTGAGCGGTGAGGATTTTGCTTTGATGATTGACAGCAAAGACAGCCAAGCGCTGACTCGCTTGCCCGGCGTGGGTAAGAAAACCGCCGAGCGGTTAATTGTCGAGATGCAAGGCCGAGTCCACTCTGGCGATGGCGACGGTGCAACACCGACCATGTCGGTCAATGATGCCAGTCAGGAGGCACGTCAAGCGCTGACCTCTTTGGGGTATTCTCAAGCCGAGAGCTTGAAGATGGTTCGGCAAGCCCAGGGCGAACTGCCCGATGATGCCAACGCACAAGTGTTGATCAAACACGCTTTAAAACAGAAGATGAGCCGATGAACCACAGCGACGAGCAGTTGATCCGGGGCGCCGAACAGCCCGATGATGTGGCGCTGGAGGTCAGCCTTCGCCCCACCTCGTTGGACGACTATGTCGGTCAGCAGGCCATGAAAGACCGCCTGTCAATTTATTTGGAGTCGGCCAGAAAACGTCATGAGGCGCTGGATCATGTGTTGATCTTTGGGCCGCCTGGGTTGGGCAAGACCACTTTGGCCAATGTCATTGCCAAAGAGATGGGTGTGAACCTACGTCAAACCTCTGGGCCTGTTTTGGAAAAGGCCGGCGATCTGGCCGCGATGCTGACCAACTTAGAACCGGGTGATGTTCTGTTTATCGATGAAATCCATCGCCTCAGTCCCGTGATTGAGGAAATCTTATACCCGGCGATGGAAGACTATCGAATCGACATCATCATCGGGGAGGGCCCCGCTGCTCGCTCGATTCAACTGGACTTGCCGCGCTTTACGTTGGTGGGCGCCACCACCCGAGCGGGGTTGTTGACCTCTCCACTGCGAGATCGTTTTGGCGTGGTTGAGCGCCTTGAGTTCTACCATGTCGATGACTTGGCCCGCATCGTGGCTCGCTCAGCGGGGCTGTTGGACATCGAGGCCGATGCGCCAGGCGCGGGAGAGATTGCCAGACGGGCGAGGGGCACGCCTCGGATCGCCAATCGATTGCTTCGGCGTGTGCGCGACTTTGCTCAAGTCCGTGCCGATGGCAGGATCACCGAGGCGGTGGCGAGTGAAGCACTGGAGATGCTGCAAGTCGACCGCCATGGTCTGGACACCATGGATCGACGGTTGCTCAAAGTTTTGGTGGAGCAGTTCGACGGTGGCCCGGTGGGTGTGGAGAGCCTCGCGGCGTCGCTGTCTGAGGAACGTGGCACGATTGAAGATGTCATCGAGCCATTTTTGATCCAGGAGGGGTATCTGGTCAGGACCGCCCGCGGCCGAATGGCCACCCAAGCCACCTGGACGCACATGGGCCTTCAGCCCCCTTCCGATCGGTCAGCGGGCGATTTGTTTGCGTCGTGACTGAAGCCAAAGCGTGTCACTGGTTTGAGTATCGGGTCTACTGGGAAGACACGGACGCGGGCGGCGTGGTGTACCACGCGCGCTATCTGAATTTCTTAGAGCGTGCCCGGAGCGATTATCTGCTGGCCTTGGGGTATCCACAAGTGACGCTCAAAGCGCGCGCCGGGCGGCTGTTTGTGGTCACCCATGCAAGCATTGATTACATTGCGCCGGCGCGGCTTGAGGATGAACTTGCAGTGAGCGTTCGCGTCGAACAACTCAAACAAGCCTCGATGGTGTTCAAGCAAGCCATCGAGCGTCGAGGGTCGGCCGCGACCCCGCTGGCCCATGCCCAAGTGACGGTGGCATGTTTGGACGCACAGTCTTTTAAACCGGCTCGGTTGCCTCCAGACTTGGCGACCACAATCCAACAGCACATAGGATAAAAAACATGGAAGCGACACAGTTACAAATTTGGGATCTCATTGCTGAGGCCAGTTTGCTGGTCCAGGGCGTGATGGCGCTGTTGGTGCTGGCCTCGATTGCCTCATGGATGGTGATTTTTCGAAAACGCCAGATGTTGTCCAACGCCAAAAAACGCGCCCGCAAGTTTGAAGAACTGTTTTGGTCGGGGGCCGACCTCGCCAAGCTGTATGACAAGGTCGCTGGAGAGCAAGCCAAGCGCGAGGGTCTTGAGGCCATCTTTCAGTCTGGGTACCGTGAGTTTGTGCGTCTTCGCGACGAGCAGCACCTCAATCCAGAAACGCTGTTTAATGGCGCCCAGCGAGCCATGCGTGTGGCCTTAACCCGAGAAATCGAGCGTTTGGAGCAGCACTTGAGCTTCTTAGCCACGGTCGGTTCGGTCAGTCCCTATGTGGGGTTGTTCGGCACCGTATGGGGGATCATGAACTCGTTTCGTGGGCTCGCGGGGGCCCAGCAAGCCACCATTGCCATGGTGGCACCCGGCATCTCAGAGGCGTTGATTGCCACCGCGATGGGGCTGTTTGCCGCGATCCCTGCGGTGATTGCCTACAACAAGTACGCCAGCGAAGTCGAGCAATTGGAGATGCACTACGACAACTTTAAAGAAGAGTTCGCCGCGATTTTGCACCGCCAGGCCAGAAAGTATCAGGAGCAGGGCTGATGGCCAGCGAAATGTCTGTTCGGCGTCGTCGCAAGCGGATGTCCGAGATGAATGTGGTCCCCTACATCGATGTCATGTTGGTGCTGTTGATCATTTTTATGGTGACCGCGCCTTTAATGAACTTGGGGGTTGAGGTGGACTTGCCGCAAGGCCAAGCGGGGCCACTGAGTGATCAGGGCGACCCGCTGATGGTCACGGTCACCGCCAGCGGTGATTTATATCTGGATTTGGGTGACGCTCCCGAGCTTGTCGATGAACAAACACTGATCGAGAAAGTCAGCATCATCGCCGAGGCCAACCCCAATGTGCAAGTCACGGTCAGTGGTGACCGCGAGGTCGCCTATCAACATATTTACGGCGCGATGGTGTTGTTGCAGCGCGCTGGCGTGGAATCAGTGGGTCTGACGGGTGATCCAGAGGCGCCCTAACCCCGACCTCAAAGGCGGCCTACTGGCTTTATTGCAAGCGCTGGGCATTCATCTGGCGTTTGCAGGGCTGTTGCTGGTCAGCAGCTGGAACTGGCAGGCCTTTGAAGCCCCCGAGGTGGCGGTTCGAGTCAGTCTTGTGGATATGGGGCCCACCGTCGCTGAGCGAGAACGCGCCGAGCGCGAGGCCGAGCGTCGGGCCCAGCTCGAGGCGGAGCGTGAGGCGGAAGAGGCGGCTCGAAGAGCCGCTGAACGCGAGGCGGCCGAGCGCGCCCGCCGTGAGGCCGAGCGTCAAGCTCAAGCGCAGGCTCAGCGCGAAGCGGAGCAGGCCAGGCAGCGCGAGCAAGCGCGGCTCGAGCGTGAGGCGGCCCGCCAGGCGGCTGAAGAACGGGCTCGTCAAGAGGCACAGGCGCGCGAGCGTGAGCTGGCTGAGATTCGAGCCCAGCGTGAGGCCGCTCAAAAAGCGCGTGAGGCGGAAGAAGCGGCACTGGAAGCCCTGGCTCAGGAGCGTTTGGCCAAAGAGGCTGAGCGGCGCGAGCGCGAAGCCGCCGAGCGGCTCCGTTTGGCCAATGAGCAAGCCCGAGCCGATGCGCGGCGAGCGACGTTACGGGAAGAGTATATACTCACCATTCAAGAGCTCATCCGGCGCAATTGGACGCGGCCACCGACCACAGCGCCAGGGATGACGTGCACACTGCGCGTGGTTCAGATCCCAGGTGGTGAGATCATCAGCTCGGAGTTGGTCTCGCCGTGCAATGCAGATCCTGCTACGCGCCGGTCCATTGAGACCGCCATCAATCGAGTCGATACGTTGCCCTACAGAGGATATGAGAGTGTCTTTGAAAGAGAAATTGAGTTTGGATTTCGTTACGACGGTTAAAGCCATCGGTTGGATCTTGGTCATGGGCTGGCTCGGCACAGCCCCTGCCCATGCACAGCTTCGCATTGAGATCGTCGATGGCGTTGAGGGTGCCACACCGGTGGCAGTGGTGCCGTTTGTTTGGGCGGCCAGTCAGCAGGCGCCAGCCACGGGCGTAGCGGATGTGGTGGCGGCAAACCTGGCCCGGACTGGACTTTTCGAGGCGATTCCCCGATCTCAATTGATTGAGCGCCCAACCGAGCCTCAGGACGTGGGATTTGGGGCGTGGCGGCTGGTGGGGGCGGATTATTTGATCATGGGGCGGGTGGTGGACGCGCCCGATGGCCCGGGCCTTGAGATTGAGTATCACCTGGTGGATGTCAATGCAGAAACCGCGGTGTTGTCACAGGCGCTGCCGGTCCGCCCAGGCGGGCTTCGGTTTGGCGCGCACCGGGTCTCGGATGCGATTTATGAGGCATTGATGGGCGTGCCTGGGGCATTTGCCACGCGCATTGCCTATGTGGTGGTCCAGGACTCGGGCACCGATGATGAGGTCTTTGAATTGATTGTGGCCGATGCTGACGGGTTCAACCCACAAGCGGTGGTCAGAAACTCCGAGCCGATCATGTCGCCGGCCTGGTCGCCCGATGGGCGTCAAATCGCCTATGTCTCTTTTGCCACCGGACGCTCCAACATTATTGTCCAAGACCTCTATACGGGCCAAAACCGCGTGGTGAGCTCCAGCCGAGGGATCAACGGCGCTCCCGCGTTTTCGCCCGATGGCCGATTTTTGGCGGTGAGTTTGTCTCGTGGCGGCAGCCCTGATATTTGGTTGATTGATCTCGAGACCAACGACCGTCGGCAATTGACCCGCCATTGGTCAATCAACACCGAGCCGGTGTGGTCGAAAGACGGCGAGGTGATTTATTTCACCTCAGACCGAGCCGGGCGCCCGCAAATTTATTCCATCGGCCGCGACGGTGCGGGGTTGGCGCGCCTGACCTTTGAGGGCGAATACAACTCTCGAGCCTCAGTGGGCCTTGACGATCGGTTTTTGGCACTGGTCCACAGCCCCGGTAACAATGATTTCAGAATCGGGATTTATGATCGCGAAACCGAGCGATTGCGTGTATTATCAGACGGGCGGATGGATGAATCCCCCAGTTTCGCGCCCAATGGCAGCATGATTTTGTACGCCAGGCGGGACAACGGGCGAGGTGAGTTGGCCGCAGTCAGTGCCGATGGCCGTGTTCGCCAACGGTTGGTGAACAGCGAAGGCGACGTCAGAGAGCCTGCGTGGTCGCCTCTGTTGCGCTAAACTAACCCATTCGAGGGGTGGGGCAATACGAACAGCAGCGAATTTGTAGAGACCCGGGGTAGATCACATCAAGACATTTGTTGGAGGATACATGAACACTGGATTGCGTTTTATTGCCACAGTCGCTTTGGCGCTTGTTGTGGCCGCTTGTGCACGGGATGTTCGCGATGAGCCCGTGGCACCCTCGGCACCTGCTGACGGCGGCATTTCTCAAACCGACCGCATTGATGCGCGTGATTTTTCGGATGCCCGCAACTTAGAAAACCCCGACAGCATTTTGAGTCAGCGGGTGATTTATTTTGAGTTTGACCGCTCGGATGTGCGCGCACAGTTTCGGCCCATCATTGAGGCCCACGCCGCCTACATGGATGCCAACCCGTCGGCACGTGTGAGTTTAGAAAGCCACGCGGATGAGCGCGGCTCTCGTGAGTACAACTTGGGTCTGGGTGAGCGTCGTGGCAGCGCAGTTCGCCAGCTGCTCAGTGCAGGAGGCGCCTCCTCAGGTCAGATGGAAGTGGTCAGCTACGGCGAGGAGCGCCCTGTCTGTCGCGAGAGCAACAATGAATGTTGGCAGCGCAACCGTCGGGTGGAGATCGTCTACACCGCTCGATAACTGTCATCTGTGGTTGATCTGATGCCCTCTTTTTTACTGAAGACACCACCGACCCTCCCGATCAAAGCAGCGGCTTGCGTCGCTGCTTTGACGTTTTCGGGCCTGTTTGTGCCTGTCTGGGCGCAGCAGGCCACCTCTGATTCCAATGCCCAGACCGAAATGGTTTATCAGCTGCAAACGCTTTTAGAAGAGGTTCGAGCGCTGCGCGGCCAGGTTGAAGCTCAGCAGGTCGAAATCGAAAACTTAAGAAAGCGTCAACGCGATCAGTATCTGGATTTGGATCGGCGGTTGCAATCGTTGGGCCGGCAAGCCTTGTCAGCGACTGACGAATCCGTTGAGGCTTCGCCGCCACAAGGGCTGGCTGATGACCGTGCGCAGCCAGACGGCGCCATAGGCAGATCCATTGATGAGGGCCCTGAGGTGCGTCCAGCCATCAACACCACACCTGAGGTGATGACGCTGGCCCGCCCGAGCTCGGATGCGGGGCGTTCGCTTGAGCCCGCCAGCGAGCAGGAACAAGCCCAGTATGATCAAGCGTTCCAAGCGCTTCGCGCGGCACGCTATGCAGATGCAGCGCAGCAATTTAGTGCGTTTGTGGACGCCTACCCCAACTCCAGCTATGCGCCCAATGCCTATTATTGGCTGGCTGAGACGTACTATGTCACACAAGACTATGAGACCGCCGCAGCCATGTTCACCAACGTGCTTGAGCGCTACCCGAACAGCTCAAAGGCTGGGGATGCGCTTTTGAAATTGGGTTTCAGTCATTTTGCGTTGGAGCAGTGGCCCCAGGCGCGGTCTGCGCTTGAGCAAGTCAAGGCCGACCACCCAGACACCACCCTGGCGCGGCTGGCTGAAGGCCGTTTGCGTGACATGCGGTTGGCTGGACGCTTTTAGGCCTGTTGCCGTGACCGACACCATTGAAACGGTGGTTTTCCCCGTCGCGGGATTGGGGACGCGGTTTTTGCCTGCCACCAAGTCGGTGCCCAAAGAAATGCTCCCTGTGGTGGATAAGCCTCTGATCCAGTACGCGGTTGAGGAAGCGGTGGCCGCGGGTGCCCAGCGCTTGGTGTTCGTCACCGGCCGCACAAAGAATGCCATTGCTGATTTTTTTGACACCGCCTATGAGCTTGAAACCGAGCTGGCGGCCAAGAACAAAGACGATCTTTTGGCCATTGCGCAATCGGTCGTGCCCGAGGGTGTGGACTGTTTGTATGTTCGCCAAAGCCAGCCGCTGGGCTTGGGTCATGCCATTTTGTGTGCCAAGCCGCTGGTCTCGGGGGCACAGTTTGGGGTGATTTTGCCGGATGATTTAATTCATCACCCCCAAGACCCGGTGATGTGTCAACTGGCACGCCACCACCATGCCACCCAAGCTTCGGTGGTGAGTGTGAACGAGGTGGCGCCGGCGCATGTCAATCGCTATGGGGTGGTTGACGCGCCTGAATTCGAAGGGCGCTTCGGCGCCATGCGTGGGATTGTCGAAAAGCCCGAACCCAGTCAAGCGCCCTCCAATCTGGCCGTGGTGGGGCGGTATCTGCTCAGCAGCCAGATCCTTGACATTCTTGAGCACACCCCGCCCGATCACCGCGGCGAAATTCAAATCACCGACGCGATTGCCACTTTGCTCAACACTGAGCGCGTGGATGCCTATCGCTTTGAAGGTGCGCAGTTCGACTGCGGCAACAAGCTTGGGTTTTTGCAAGCCACCGTTGCGTTGGGTCGAGCTCACCCAGAGTTGGGTCAGGATTTTTCCAATTGGCTCGACGCCAACTAGCCGAGGGACATCATGGATAGAGACCAACGCCAAGCCCTTTTGGAGGGCGTTAAACACGCTGTGGCCGAGGCGGGCCAGGCCATTTTGGACATTTATGCCGATCCAAGTCGGTTTGAGACCGAGCACAAAGCCGATGACAGCCCGCTGACCGCAGCGGACTTGGCCGCCAATGCCATTTTGCTCAAGCACTTAAACGATCTAACACCCGACATCCCGGTGTTGTCTGAAGAATCGACCCAAGCCACCTGGGCCCTGCGCCAGCAGTGGTCGGCGTGCTGGGTGGTCGATCCTTTGGATGGCACGAAAGAGTTTTTGAAAAGAAACGATGAGTTTACGGTGAATGTCGCGTTGGTTGAGCAGCATCAGCCGGTGCTGGGGGTGGTGTATGCCCCAGCCTTGGATCGTTGGTATTTTGCCGGCGACCACTTGGGCGCATGGCGACAGGACGGCGATCAGGCGCCCGCGGCCATTGCCGTGACCGAAAAAGACCCCAAACGGCCTTGGCGCGTGGTTGGCTCACGCTCCCACCCCAGCGCTGAGCTTCAGGCGTTTGTCGATGGGCTGGGCGAGGCAGAGCTGGTGTCGATGGGAAGCTCCTTAAAACTTTGCTTGGTGGCTGAAGGGGCGGCGGACGTCTATCCCCGATTGGGCCCGACCAGTGAATGGGACACGGCTGCTGCGCATGCGGTGGTGAGGGTCGCCGGTGGTGATGTCTATGACACCAACACCGGCCAGCCTTTGACCTACAACGCTCGGGACACCCTCTTAAATCCGCATTTTTTCGTCTGTGCTGAACCCCAGCCAGGCTGGTTTCAAGACACGCATGCTTGACTAGTTCTCATCACGGGCAGACTCGAAATCGCCAACTGTGACGGTGAGCCACGAGGCCGGCTCGAGATGCCGCTTGACGGCGTTGGTCACGGCCTTGGCATCAAGCTGGCCAAGCGCGTTCTCAAACGCCGACCAGTAAAACATGTCCCGATCGAGGTAGAGATTCGTATTCAAAAGGCGATTCAAGGCCGCATCCGAACTTCGCTGCAGCTCGAGTGATTCCAAATAGCCCGCGCGGACGGCATCCAATTCAGCCTCACTGAAGCCCTCGTCCAGCACTCGATTCAGTTCCTCGAACATCACCTCAACCAAGCGATCCCGATTTTCGGGGGCGAACATGGCATACGCCACAAAACTTGAACGTTGATCCAAGTCGCTGGCTTGATACCGACCGCCCACGCTGTAACTGAGGCCTTCTTCATCCCGAATGCGATCGGCCAGCCGCGAGCTTAAGAAACCGCCACCCAGCATTTCACCGGCCAACATGAGCGCCGGATAATCGGGGTGGTCGCTGCCGATCGCTAAATTCTGTCGGCCAATCAACATGGCGTTGGCTTTGTCGGGCATCTGCTCAGTTAAGGCATCGCCGTTGGTTGCATGAAACTTTGGCACGATGCGTTGGTGCGGCACTTGGGGTGTCCAGTCGCCAAAAGCCGCTTCCAGGGTGGTTTTAAGTGCCGCAACATCGACATCACCCACAAAACTGATCGTGGTTTCAGGCCCCATCCCAAAGTGGGTGCGGTGATACTCGGCCAACGCCTCACGAGTGACGGCGTTCGTCCATTCGCGTTGCTCCGACCAGCTGGGGTCATACAAGGGATGATCGGCGGGATAGTCGTTGAGGTGACGACGCATCAGATAACTGGCCACAGCGGTCGGCTCATCGCGCTGTTGGTCGATGGCGGTCAAGGTTTGGCGCTTCAGCTCATTGAGTTCATCTTGAGGGAAAGTAGGATTTTTTAAGACGTCCTCAGTGAGCTTTAACACCGCATCCACGGTCTCACGTTGCGATTCGATCGAGACAGTGACGTTGCGGCTGCCCCCAATTCGCATCGACGAGCGAAGTTGATCAAGCTCATCGCGAATGGCCTGCCTGGAGTATTGCTCGGACCCTCGGTTCAGCATTTGGATGGTGCCCTGAGGAATGCCATCAAGCCCCATGAGGCTCTCTAAATTGCCCACCCGCATGCTGATTTGTCCCCAAACACGATTGCCGCGTGTGGGTTTGGGCAAAACGGTGACCTGTGCACCATTCGACAGGCTAAAGCTGACTCGCTTGGCTTCAATGTTGTCTGCGCTGGGTTCGAACACCTCAGCCACCGCTTCGACCGATCGGCCTTGGTAGTCGGCCAGGAGGGCTTCAAGGTCAGGGGCGGCAGGGATCTCGGCACGTTTGGGGTCACTGTCAGGTAAAAACAGTCCAATGGTGCGGTTGTCTCGGGTGAGGTAGCGGTTGAGCACCCGCTCAACGTCGTCCACCGTCACCGCCTCAATCCGGTCACGGTTCAACAGCATGAGCCGCCAGTCGCCCGTTGCGGCCCATTCAGAAAGTTCGATGCCCACTCTGTTTGAGTCGTTCAAGCCCTGCTCAATGTCGGCACTCAACGCATTAATGGCGCGGGTCACGGCGGCTTGATCCGGCGGGTTGGTTTTCGCCGATTCAATGGTCTTGAGCAGCGTTTCACGAACCACCTGCATGTCTTGGCCATCCGGACTCTGGGCATAGAACAACAGCAACGACGGCTCGGGAAGCGCAAAAGAAAAACTCCCCACTCGGCTGGCCAACTCCGGAACAATCAGGTTTTCGTAGAGTCGACCCGAGGGCACATCGCCCAAAATAAATGACAACACCTCTAATGCGGCATAGTCTGGATGAGCGGCCGCGGGAATGTGGTAGGCCGCCATTAATGATCTCACGGTGCCCGCACGCCGGGTGGTGATCGTGCGCTCGCCATCTTGGACCGGGTCTCGGGTGTAGGTGGGCCAAAGCTGCATATCTCCAACACGCTCGGGCTTGGGGATGGCACCAAAATGCGTTTGGATCAGCTCGAGTGCGCGCTTCGGGTCAATGTTGCCCGAGAGAATCAAAATGGCGTTATCGGGTTGATAGTAGCGGCGATAAAACGACCGAAGTCGCTCGATCGGCACATTTTCGATGTCGGCTCGTGCACCAATGGTGGACCGACCGTACCCATGCCAAAGGTAGGCGGTGCTCATGACTCGCTGCAAGAGCACCCGAAAGGGATTGGTCTCACCGATCTCAAACTCGTTGCGAACCACGGTCATCTCCGAGGCAAGATCGTCGGGGTCAATCAGGGCGTTGACCATTCGATCGGCTTCCATACGAAGTGCCCATTCAAGATTGTCTTCTCCGGCGGGCAGCACCTGAAAGTAGTTCGTGCGCTCGTACCACGTGGTGCCATTGGCCTGCCCACCACGCTTGGAGATTTCGGCTTTGATGTCTTGGTGGGTGGGTGTGCCATAAAACAGCATGTGCTCTAACAAATGCGCCATGCCGGTCTCACCGTAGCTCTCATGCTTTGAGCCCACTTTGTAGGTGATGTTGATGGTGGCTGTGGGGCGGCTTCGGTCCGGCACCAATAGGATTTGGAGGCCATTGTCGAGCCGGTACTCGCTGATCCCTTCAACGGTTCGGACATGTTCAACGGCCCCTGAGTCATTGGCAAGCAAAGGGGCGTTGATCAATGCGCTGAGCGCAAGCATAAACAGGATCATGAGACGAGATGACATGGTTTTCCTCATTCGATAAAGGGGACGATGGGTTTGTCTTGGGCGCATCCGAACAATGATCGATCAGCGAATCAGCAAGCGCGTTGATGCTGAGACTCAACCGCCGGCCTGATCGCCCCAAATCTCTTCAAGACGCGCGTCACGTCCGCACCGCCAGCGATAGAACTTATAGCGCGCGGCGTTCTTTTGATAATAGTCTTGGTGATAATCTTCTGCTGGGTAAAAAGCCTCGAATGGAATGATGCGGGTATCAATGCGCTGATTGGGGAAGTCGCGCTCCACTTGAGCCAACGATTGTTCTGCAAGCGTCTTTTGGCGCTCATCATGGACAAAAATGGCGCTTCGATAGGTGTCGCCTAAATCACAAAATTGGCCATTGGACTGGAAGGGGTCGATGTTGCGCCAAAACACCCGCAGCAGTTGCTCGAAACTGACCCGCTTAGGGTCATAGGTGATCTGAACCACCTCCAAATGTCCAGTGCCCCCGCGCACCACCTGTTCATAACTGGGGTGCGGAACATCGCCGCCGCTGAATCCTGAGCGGGTGTCGATGACGCCATCGAGCTTGTCATACGGTGGCTCCATGCACCAAAAGCAACCGCCTGCAAACGTCGCTTGGGCAAGCGTTTCGGCGTCTTTGGGCGCGCGATCAGTCCCTTCGGCGATCGGACTCAGCGCAATGCCCAAAGCAACCACGAGCGCGCTCCCCCAGACCGCCATCGATGCCCATATTCGCTGAGAGCTCATGAGCTTTGGGGCGCCTGTCTGAGCGCGGGCAATGCCTCACCTGCTGGAATAAAACGAAGCGCGACGCCATTGTTGCACCAGCGCTGTCCAGTGGGCTCGGGGCCGTCTCCAAACACGTGGCCTTGGTGGCCTTTGCATCGGGCGCAGTGGTACTCCGTCCTAGGCCAGATCAGCTTGAAGTCTTTTTTGGTGTCGATGTGCGCCTCGTTAAGCGGTCGCCAGAAACTGGGCCAGCCCGTGCCTGAGTCGTATTTGTGTTCGGCGCTAAACAGCGGCAAAAAGCATCCCGCGCACACGTAGGTCCCTGGGTCATCAAGGCGGTCAAGTGGGCTGGATCGAGGCGGCTCTGTGCCTTCGTCTCTGAGCACCTCATACGCCGCATCACTCAGCCACGCCCGCCATGTGGCGTTATCGACGACCAATGGCTCAAAGGCATTGGCCCATGCCCGCGGGCGGACACCGAAGCCGAGTCCACCCAGGCCCCACAGCGCCAACGCTGAGATCGATTGCCCCAGGAACTGACGTCGACGAGGTTCGTCGAGCGCTGAAGCCGGCCGCAGAGCGATGTGGGCTTTGTCCAATGGTGTCATTTCTTCATTCATGGCCCTGATTACAGCAAATTGCTCGGAAGACGGTGTGAACCCTGAAGCCCAGGGTGGGATCAGACCGCAATATCTGCTAAATCGCCTTTGTCTTCTAACCAATGCCGACGGTCGCCGGCGCGTTTTTTGGCCAGCAGCATGTCCATAAGTTCATGCGTTTTTTGATCATCCGTGATCTTAAACTGCGCCAACCGACGAGTGTCGGGATCAATTGTGGACTCTCGAAGCTGCATGGGGTTCATTTCCCCCAGGCCTTTAAAGCGCGTCTCGGAGACTTTGCCTGTCATCTTCTCCGCTTCAATTCTGGCTAAGACACCGCGACGCTCTTCACCATCGAGCGCGTAAAACGTCTGCTTGCCCACATCAATTCGATACAAAGGTGGCATGGCCACAAAGATGCGACCGCTGTCGACCAGGGGTCTGAAATGCTGAATAAACAACGCCGACAGCAGCGTGGCAATATGCAAGCCATCGGAGTCTGCATCAGCCAAGATGATGATCTTGCCATAGCGCAGTTGGCTGAGATCATCAGAACCTGGATCAACCCCAATGGCAGTGGCCAAGTCGTGGACTTCTTGAGAGCGCAGCACTTGGTCTGGCTCGGTCTCCCAGGTGTTGAGAATTTTTCCGCGAAGCGGCATGATCGCCTGAAACTCGCGGTTTCGGGCTTGTTTGGCGCTGCCGCCTGCCGAGTCGCCTTCGACCAAGAAAAGTTCGGTCTCTTCTAAGTCATTGGATGCACAGTCGGCCAATTTCCCAGGGAGCGCAGGGCCCTGAGTGACCTTTCTTCGAGCGACTTGTTTGCGCGCTTTTTGCCGCTTTAGGGCGTGCTCAATGGCAAGCTTGGCGATGGCTTCGCCCTCAGCCACGTGTTTATTTAACCACAACGCAAAGGCATCTTTGACGACACCAGAAACGAAGCTGGCCGCGGAGCGCGAGCTCAGTCGCTCTTTGGTTTGACCTGAAAACTGTGGGTCCTCGAGTTTGATTGACAGCACAAAGCTCAATCGGTCCCAGACATCCTCAGGCGAGAGTTTGAGGCCGCGAGGCAGTAAGTTGTGGATATCACAAAACTCTCTTAAGGCATCAATCAACCCACTTCGCAAGCCGTTGGTGTGGGTGCCACCGCCCGGTGTGGGAATCAAATTGACGTAGGACTCCTGGGTCAGGTCGCCTTCCGGCACCCAGGTCAGGGCCCAGTGAGCCTCTTGGTCGCCGCCGGCGAGTTCACCGACGAACGGTGTCTCAGGCACCGTGGTGTATGCGTCAAGCTCCGCCTGCAGGTAAGCCACCAGCCCGTCATCGAATTGCCAGGTCTCTTGGCTGTTGTCGACCTCGTCATCCAGCGTAATCGCCAAGCCGGGGCACAGGATGGCTTTGGCTTTGAGCAGGTGGCGAAGTTGGGGTCTGGAGACATTGCCCGAATCGAAGTAACTTGCATCCGGCCAGAAATGGACCATCGTGCCGGTGTTTCGCTTGCCGACGTCGCCTGTGACTTTGAGGTTTTGGTGGGTGAGGCCATTTTTAAATGCGATCTCATGGACGTGTCCATCGCGTTTGATTTCACAGATCAGTTTCTTCGACAGGGCGTTGACCACCGAGACGCCGACGCCGTGAAGCCCGCCGGAGAATTTGTAGTTTTTGCCGGAGAACTTGCCCCCTGCATGGAGTCGGGTCAGAATCAATTCCACACCCGGCAGCTGATGTTCAGGATGGGGGTCAATGGGCATGCCTCGGCCATCATCGGTGACCGCCACGGCGCCATCTCGATACAGTTTGACCTGGATTGTCTTGGCATGGCCCGCCAAGGCCTCATCGACAGCATTATCCACCACCTCAGCGACCAAGTGGTTCGGCCGGGTGGTGTCTGTGTACATCCCCGGACGGCGTTTGACGGGATCGAGGCCTTGGAGAACCTCGATGTCAGAGGCTTGATACTTCTCGCTCATGGCATTGTCCTATTGGGTGAGTACATGCTCTTGTGCGGGCATGCGCAAATTATATTCTGAGGCCATGACGTGGCCATAGGCGCCGGTGTTGGCGATGAGCAACACATCACCCGGATGACACTCAGGCAGCAACCGATCCAAACCCAACACATCACCGGTCTCACAGATGGGCCCCACAACGTTGTAGACATGATGGCCCTGCTCATCGAGTCGGTTTAAGTGGGCGATGGGGTGCCAGGCGCCATACAGCGCCGGCCGGATCAATGAGTTCATTCCCGTGGCCACCCCCACATAGCGGACATCGCCTTTGCCTTTGGTCTGTGTGACTTTGGCGAGCAAAGCGCCGGCGTGGGCGACAAGATAGCGACCGGGCTCAAGCCAGATTTCAGGCTGACCCAGCAGCTGGGCTCGAAGCTTGCCAAGCCCTGCATCGAGCGCTGCCAAGTCAAGCCCAACCGCGTCGTCATGATCGGGGATGCCTAAGCCACCGCCCAAGTCAATGGTGCGAACGGTGCCAAAGCACTCAGCCGCCTCGCCGAGTATTTCCAGCGTGCGATGCCAATTATCGGGGTGCAAAATGCCCGAGCCGGTGTGGGCGTGCAGGCCAACCACCTCAATGTCATGTGCTCGAACGAGTCGCGCCACTTTGTCGAGTTCGGCCAGGGGGATGCCAAACTTGGCATGGCTGCCCGCGGTTCTCACCATTTTGTGGTGTCCGAGCCCCGAGCCTGGGTCGAGGCGAATAAAAATGGATTGTCCTGCAAAATCCTGGCCCCACTGTTCGAGAACCGTTGTGTTGTCCACGGTGACATTCACGCCCAGATCCAGCGCGCGTTGATATTCCTCACGTGCAGCGAAATTCGGGGTATACAAAACATCCCCCGCTTGAAGATCGGGCAGGGTGGTCAGCGCTCTGTTGACCTCTTCAATGGACACTGTTTCAATCCCAACGCCACGATTGAACAGCGTTTTCAGTATCGCTGGGTGGGGGTTGGCCTTCATTGAATACAGCACGCGATCGATTGAGCCCAATGCCAGCAGCCGATCGGCCGCGTGTTCGATGGTGGGCAAGTGATAGACATAGGCGCTGTCTTGATCGGTCATCAGATCAAGCAGTGGCTGGCGGTGGCGATGCCACCAAGTGGGCTGGCTGACGTCACTCTGTGCAGGCTTAAAGAGCTTCTCCCAGGTCGGTCCAAAGACCGAATCGCCGCCCACCCCGCCGGGAATGACCTGTTGATGGAGCTGCTGCACCAGACGATCGGCATGGCGCGCCTCAACCACAAAGGTCAGGTTGAGGTCATTGGCGGCTTGGGCCACTTGAAAGATGCGGCGTTGTTCAAACACCTCCAACGCCGGACCCAGTCGGTGCAGGATGGTTCGAATGCCTAACCCCACCAAGGAGACGCATGCGCATTCAGGCACCCACTCGACGGTGCAGTGTTTTTTCAGCCGATCGATCAAAGTTTCGATGTCTGACTCGTCCGCCACGTTGGCTTTCAAATCCAAAGTCAGCGTGACATTGGATTCCGAAGTCGAGATTTGATCCACAGACAGCCCAAGCTTTTTAAACTCCGCGAACACGTCTGCTAAAAAACCCACTTGCTGCCACATGCCAATGTCCTCAAGGGAGATCAAGGCAATGTGGCGACGTTGGACGATCGCTTTGACTTGGGCCCCGTGATCGCGGGCTTTTGAGGAGATTTCAGTGCCTTCGATATCAGGGCGAGTGGTTTGGCCAAGCCATAGGGGGATGTCGTGCGTGCGCAATGGGCTCAACGCATGGGGGTGGATTGCTTGGGCGCCCATCGCAGCCAGCTCTTGTGCTTCGCGGTAGCTGACCATTTTCAAAAGGCGGGCCGTGGGGATCCGAAGGGGGTCGGCGCTGAATAATCCTGGCACGTCCGAGTAGATTTCGACGCGTTCGGCATCCAATAAGGCCGCCACCAATGCCGCCGAGGTGTCTGACCCGCCCCGTCCCAGCAGCACGGTTTGCCCTTGAGCATCTTTGGCGCTGAATCCGGGCATGATGTAGCCGGTGGCCTGCGCTGATAATTGGGCGGATCGCCCAGGATGGGGGTGGACATCACAACTGGCGGCCAAGTACTGCTGATTGGCCGAGTGTGTCGATGGCGTGGTGGCCACCAACAGCGATTGGCTGTCAATCCACTGAATGTCTCGCGCAGGCTCGGTCAAAAATGCCGCGCCCATGATCGAGGTCCAGATCTCGCCTTGGGCCATCAAGCGTGCGGCCACCGCGGGGCTGTGGCCCAGCTGCGGGTCTTGGAGGAGGGTCAGTAAGTCATCCCAGTGCATATCGAGCAGGTTCTCAGGCAGATCGAGATCGGCCAGCAATCCGGCATGCCGCGCCTGCAGCGCTGCAACCAGTGCCTCAGGGCGTTGCGCGGTCGCTTCTGACAACTGCGCTTCAAGCAAGTCGGTGACGCCACTGAGCGCAGAGACCACCACGAACGGCTGCGCTCCCTCATCAAGCGTGTGTTGAACACGTGCACCAATCGCCTGCCACGTCTCAAGACTGGACACCGAGCTGCCTCCAAACTTCAAAATCCGCCAACGCGGCGAGGCGTTTTCAGTCATGGATGGGTCTGGTGGCATGAGGTGGATTCTTCCTGTCTTCGACGTTGAAAGTTCAGATGTGATTTTACGTGATCTGTGTCAGCTGACCTGCGTGGATTGATCAATGAGCAAATTGGAAGATTTCATGCCAAGCTCAAGGGTTCAGTGGGGCGGTTGGTCTGAAATAGACCCCGCATTTGTCCGATAATAACGGTTTGGCTTCGGACCTTGGATTGACACGATGGCATCTCGAAAAATCAAACTCCACGGATTCAACAACCTCACCAAGGCCTTAAGCTTCAACATTTACGATCTATGCTATGCCACGACCTCCGCTGAGCGTCAGGATTACATCGCCTATATCGACGAAGCCTACAACGCCGAGCGGCTGACCCAGATCTTGTCTGATGTGGCCAACATCATCGGCGCCAATGTGCTCAACGTCGCCCGCCAAGATTATGAGCCTCAAGGCGCGAGTGTCACCATGCTGATTGCCGAGGAGCCGGTGGTCATCGACGACCACACCACCAGTGCCGCACCCGGCCCGTTGCCCGAGAGTGTGGTGGGGCATTTGGATAAAAGCCACATCACCGTCCACACCTACCCAGAATCGCACCCCCACGACGGGATTTGTACTTTTCGGGCAGACATTGACGTGGCCACCTGCGGGGTGATTTCACCGCTGAAAGCGCTGAACTATCTGTTGCATAGTTTTGAGTCGGACATTGTGACTGTCGATTATCGGGTGCGTGGTTTCACACGAGACATCCGGGGCCGAAAGCACTACATTGACCATAAGATCACCTCAATCCAAGACTATTTTAGTCGAGACACCAAAAACAGCTACGACATGATCGATGTCAATGTGTATCAAGAAAATATCTTCCATACCAAGATGGTGCTGAAAGACTTTGACTTGGACGACTATCTGTTTGCCCGATCCGCCGATGAGCTCGATCGCAAGGAGCGCCAGCGGATTGAAAAGCGCTTAAAAAAAGAAATGCGTGAGATGTATTACGGGCGCAACCTGTAGCCATCGGCTGAACAATGATGGGCCCATGCCCCCGCAGCGCGAGGCCATGGGGCGAATCACCCGCTTTGATGTTTCATCGCCTCAATCGCCTCAGCCGTTTCCATCCAGTCTGTTTCTGCCCTCTCAAGGGCCTGTTGGGTGTTTGATCGTTTCTCGATCAGTTCGCTGACGGCATCGGCTTGGTCGGGGTCATGATAAAGCTGAGGATCGGCCAGTGTCTCATCCAAGGCCTTCAACTCACTGCCCAACCGATCCAGCGACTGTGAGAGGTTTTTCAATTTGTTTTCCAAAGGCTTGAGCTGCTGGCGGAGTGCAGCGCTGTGCTGGCGGCGCTGTTTTTTCGATGCGCCCAGGGGGGTTTGACGCTCGTTGGTGGTGTGTCGGGCGCGAAGCCAGTGACGGTAGTCATCGAGATCACCATCGAACGGAGCCAGTGTTGCCTGGTCAACCAGCCAAAACTGATCGACGGTGTTGGTCAATAAATGTCGATCGTGCGAGACCACAATCACCGCCCCATCAAAACTTTGAAGGGCAACCGTCAAGGCGTGGCGCATCGCCAGATCCAGGTGGTTGGTGGGCTCGTCCAAAAGCAACACGTTGGGCTGCTGGCGAACCAGCAAGGCGAGCACCAGACGCGCGCGTTCCCCGCCTGAGTACTGACCCACCTTGGCCTTGGCCATTTCACCACTAAAATCAAATCCGCCCAGGAAGTCTCGAATGGATTGCTCTGAGCTTGGCACTTTCATGGCCTCATCCAATTGCTGAATATGACAAAGCGCACTTTGGTCGGTCTCGAGCTGTTCTATTTGGTGTTGGGCAAAGTAGCCGACTTTGAAGTCCTTGGCGTGGTGGAGCGTGCCCCGTTGCGGCTTAAGCTGACCTGCGATGGCTTTGATCAGCGTGGATTTGCCCGCGCCATTGAGGCCCAATAAGCCGATGCGATCTCCAGGGGCAATGTTTTGGCGAATGTCATCAATCACCACATGATCGCCATAACCCAATCGCACCCCATCGAGGCGAATCAATGGATCTGTCATGCTTGGAGCATCGAAAAATTGAAACTGAAACGGTGAGTCAACATGAGCTGGCGCGATCGTTTCCAGTTTGGCCAGTGCCTTGAGCCGGCTTTGCGCGGCCTTGGCTTTGCTGGCCTTCGCTCGAAAACGGTCGACAAACCGCTGCATGTGGGCCCGCGTTTTTTGTTGTTTTTCAAAGCGCGCCTGCTGTTGAGCGAGCCGCTCGCCGCGCTGGCGTTCAAACTGCGTGTAATCGCCTCGGTAGGTGGTGAGCTGTCGGTGTTCGATGTGGATGATGGTATCGACCACCGAATCCAGAAAGTCTCGGTCATGTGAGATCACGATCAGCGTGCCAGGGTAGTGCCTCAGCCACCCCTCAAGCCAGGTGACCGTTTCTAAGTCAAGGTGGTTGGTGGGCTCATCGAGCAACAAAAGATCCGATGGCGACATCAGCGCCTGAGCCAAGCTCAATCGGATGCGCCAGCCTCCAGAGAATGAACCGACCTGTGCATCGAAAGCGTCCGCTTGAAACCCCAGCCCCGCCAGAAGTCTGGCCGCGCGCGCCTGCGCTTGATACCCGCCGGCCGCCTCGAGCGCCTCATGACTCTGAGCAATGGCCGCCGCGACTTGGGTGTCATCACCATGGCTTTGTTGATGGGCCTCGGCCACGGCCCGCTCGGCCTCGCGAAAGGTTTGGTCACCATCCAGCACAAAATCCAATGCGGAGCGCTCGAGGGCATCAATGTGTTGAGCCATATGCGCCACAGACCAGTGGTGGGGGACATGGATCTGACCGGTGTCTGCGGTGATGCGCCCCAGCAGCAATGAAAAAAGTGTGCTCTTACCTGACCCGTTGGCGCCCACCAAACCAATTCGATGGCCAGGGTGGACAACGGCATTGGCATGCTCGAGCAAGGCGTGCTCACCAAAATTCACGCTGACGTCGCTGAGTGTGATCACGACGCTGGGTTTGATGTTGTCATCATGGGGTCTCTCGCTCAAGCCTATCGGACGATCACCACCGGCCATTCACCGCCAGGCATTGACTTGCCGCTCGGGCATTATAAGAGTCCATGATTGCTTGAGGGGGTCGATGGTGCGATGATGCAGGTTGATCGAACAGACGACATGATCCACCCACCCACTCACCACAAGGAACACTGGCGCCATGAACCTGATTATCAAACTCATCGTTGGCATTGCATTCGGCATCGGTTTGGGGCTGTTGGCGCCGACCTGGGCGGTGGCGCTGTTGGTGACGTTCAAGGGCTTGTTTGGTGAGCTGCTGTTTTTCACCATTCCACTGCTGATCTTGTTTTTTATCGCCTCTGGCATCGCCGGCTTGCCTCAACAATCGGGGCGTTTGCTGGGACAGACTTTGGCGGGCGCCTACGCGTCCACCATTGTCGCGGGGCTGGTGGCGTTTGGTGCGGCGGTGGTGCTGGTGCCGATGTTGGCCAGCCCTGGTGGTGAGCTGACTGATGTGGAGGCTGCGGTCATATCGCCATTGATTGAGATGGACATTCCACCGGTGATGTCAATCATGACGGCTTTGGCCAGCGCGTTCATCTTTGGGTTGGGCATTGCCGCAACCCAAGCCAACACTTTAAAAAGCATTTTTGACCAAGGCCGGGATGTGATCGAGCAGCTTTTGGTTCGGGTCATCATCCCGCTGCTGCCGATTTATATTGCGGGCGTGTTTGCTGAGTTGGCGGCGGCGGGCACAGTGGTTAAGACTTTGCAAACATTCGGCGTGATCTTGGTGCTGTCGGTCAGTTTGCACTGGCTTTGGATTGGGGCGCTGTATGCCGCCGTCGCCATTCGCACGCAGCGCTCACCTTTGGGCTTGATTCGACACATGCTGCCGGCTTACTTCACGGCTTTGGGCACGATGTCGAGTGCCGCCACCATTCCAGTGACGCTAAAGTCCGCCCAAGCCAACGGTGTCGATCCGAAAGTGGCCGGATTCACTGTGCCGCTATGTGCAACCACCCACTTGGCGGGCTCCACCATCACCATTGTGGCTTGCGCGGTGGCGGTGATGGTGCTTCAAGAGGGTTTGGTGTTGCCCAGCTTGGCGCAGATGCTGCCCTTTATTCTCACCCTGGGCGTGGTGATGCTCGCAGCGCCCGGCGTGCCGGGTGGCGCGGTGATGTCGGCGGTGGGACTGTTGGGTTCAATGCTGGGTTTTGGTGAGACAGCGGTGGCTTTGATGATTGCCCTTTACATGGCTCAAGACAGTTTCGGGACGGCTTGTAATGTCACCGGGGACGGCGCCATTGCGCTGTGGGTCAACGCCTCCCAGAAACCATAACCGACAATCTAAACCCACTTGGGACCACAGACCGCATAACCCCCACAAAAAAAGCGGCGCTCATGGAAGAGCGCCGCCTGAGGGACCGATGGTGCTTTGTCGTTATTGACCAAGCAATGGTGCAATGACCAGACTGACAATCGCCATGACGTTGATGAGAATGTTCATCGAAGGCCCGGAGGTGTCTTTGAGCGGATCACCCACGGTGTCACCCACCACATTGGCCTTGTGGGTATCGGCACCCTTGCCGCCGAAATGGCCCTTCTCAACGTGCTTTTTGGCGTTGTCCCAAGCGCCCCCGGCGTTGGCCATGGTCAGCGCGAGGAGCACACAGCCCAACAATGCCCCGCCCAGCATGCCACCAAGCGATTCTGCGCCCAGGCCAAAGCCGACAGCCACGGGGCCCAGCACGGCCAGTGCTGCAGGCAACAGCATGCGTTTGATGGCTGACGTGGTCGCAATGTCCACACAGCGGGCGGCATCAGGCGTGCCTGTGCCTTCAAGCAAGCCAGGGATTTCTTTGAACTGGCGCCGAATTTCGGTGATCATTTCAAAGGCGGCATCGCCGACAGCGGTCATCGTGATCGAGGCCACCAAAAACGGGAACACACCACCGATGAACATGCCAATCAGCACATTGGGATCAGAAATGTCCAATCTGAAATCCGGCAGGCGATACGAGACCTCGGCGATGTAAGCCGAGATGATGGTCAATGCCGCCAGTGCCGCAGCACCAATGGCAAAGCCTTTCCCAATCGCTGCGGTGGTGTTGCCCAGCTCATCCAGTGAGTCGGTGATTTTTCGGGTGTCCTCACCCAGCCCCGCCATTTCGGCAATGCCACCGGCGTTGTCGGCCACCGGCCCATAGGCATCAATGGCCATGGTCATGCCCACGGTCGCCAGCATCGCCACGGCCGCCACGCCCACGCCATAGAGCTCGGCGTTGGCATTGGCAATGAAGATCATGGTGCAGATGGTGAGGATGGGAATCACCACCGACTGCATGCCCGTCGACAATCCTGAGATGATGACGGTGGCTGGCCCAGTCTCACCTGAGCGAGCAATCTCGCGAATCGGTTTGCCCGCGGTGTAGTACTCGGTCGACAGGCCAATAATCACGCCGCCAACCGCGCCCACCAAGGCTGCGACCCAAACCCCATTGCTGATGCCCAGGTAACCAATTAAGAAGTACGCCAGCACGATGAACCCAATGGCAGCTGACATCGTGCCCAGGCGAAGCGCCACCTCAGGGCTTTTTGATGAGCTGGCTTTGACCACCATGATGGCCAAAATTGAGCACACCAAACCCAGCGACGACAGCAGCAGCGGCAGGCTCATCAACGCCGCGCCCTCACCTAACCCAGCCACAAAGCTCGTGGCTGACTCGTTCACCATCACCGTGGCCAACGCCACGGTGGCAATCATCGCACCACAGTAGGATTCGAAGATGTCTGAACCCATGCCGGCCACATCACCGACGTTGTCGCCCACGTTGTCGGCAATCACGCCTGGGTTTCTGGGATCGTCCTCGGGAATGCCCGCTTCGACCTTGCCCACCAAGTCAGCGCCAACATCGGCGGCCTTGGTGAAGATTCCACCCCCCACCCGATAGAACAGGGCGACCACGCCCGCGCCCATGCCAAAGCCATGGATATTGTGAGCGGTTTCAGGGTCAGTGCCGAAGATCAAATACAAGGTGCCCAGTCCGACCAGACCCAGCGACGCCAACACCATGCCCATGACAGAGCCCCCGTAAAAGGCAACCATCAAGGCCTTGCTTTGGCCGTACTCGTGTGCGGCTGAAGTGGTTCTGACATTCGCGCGGGTCGCGGCGGTCATCCCCAAAAAGCCGGCCAACGCGGAGCAAGTGGCGCCGACCAGAAAGGAGATCGCGGTTTGCAAACCCAGCCCGGAGCTGGCCAAGGCCACAAACAAGACCGCAACCGATAGCCCGATCAAGATCAGTTCGCGGCGCATGAATGCCAGGGCGCCCTCTTGGATCAGCTTGGCAATCTCAGAGGGTTTGCCTGCCATGGCCGGATAACTCATGACCACTCGATAAAGAACAAAGGCCACGATCAGGCCCACGACCCCGAGCACCGGGGGGATCATTAACTGATTCATTGTCTCTCCCGAAGATACGATGATGAATGGTTGTTGTTGCTGTCTAGGACGAGCTAATTGTAGTGACAACCGGTCTGGTGAGCAAATGCCAAACAAACCCAGTCGCCATCGGCGGTTTCTTGGGGATGACCATCCAAAGACGCATAGGCGGCTTTGACGGCCGCTGTTTGGGTGGTCAAGATGCCCGACAAGACCAACTGCCCGCCTGGCTTGACAAGATCAATCAACCGTGGCGCCAACTCAATCAGTGGCTGGGCCAAGATGTTGGCAAGGACCACATCCACTTTGGGGATCGGCGTGTGCCCAATGAGCGCGTCGGGCCTCAACGTTTCGATGGACGCCGCCACGCCGTTGGCCTCGGCGTTGTCTTGGGTGGCCCTCAAGGCCTGATCGTCGTGATCGGTGGCCCAAACGCGCTGTGCGCCCAGTTTCGCCGCCGCCACCGCCAAAATCCCCGAGCCACACCCAAAGTCAATCACGGTTGGTCGATCGGATGCGGGGCTGGCGTGCAAAGCCCACTGATCTAACCAACGAAGACACAGCGCGGTCGTTGGATGGGTCCCCGTGCCGAACGCAAGCCCCGGGTCGAGCTGAACCACGACCGGCCAATCGGGGTCTGGAGGGGTGTGCGTTGGACAGACCCAAAGTCGCTCCCCAAACACCATCGGCTTAAAGTCATCCATCCAAGCGCGGGTCCACACCTGATCTGCAAGCGTGTCGAGCTCGATGTGCTCATCGGCACGGATCACGCCGGCATGGTGCAGGGCAATGAGGGCTTGATCCATGGACTGATCGGCGGCAAACAGCGCCTCGACAATCACGTGCGGCCACAGCGGTTGCTCGCCCGGCAGGGGTTCGTTTAAAGGGTGGTCCTCGGCATCCAAGACGGTCACCGCCAACGCGCCGGCGTCAAACAACTCAGCTTCCATCCATTCGAGCATCGCCGCTTGAGAAGCGTCACTTTCGCGGGCCTCGGCGGCCAGCTTCCGGGTCAGGCGAAGGGTTTGCCACGGCGTGGTGTGTGGGGGTGTATCAGTCACTTTAAAAAGTCGCCCCAAAGCGCCTGCATGGCGGCCAGGCAAGCCACCCCTGCGGTCTCGGTCCGCAGGATGCGGGGTCCCAATCGAACGCCTTGGCTGCCCGAGGCCTGTAAGTGTGACACTTCATCGGCACTGAATCCGCCCTCAGGGCCCACCAGCAGCGTAATCGGTGCATTGGGCCGGCGGGTGCTTAGGCCAGCCTCGGCTTGGGGGTCCAGGTGATACGTGACCTGAGCAGGCGGCGGCGAAAACGCCGCCAGCGTCATCGGCGGGTGAACCGGTGGAACCGAGACCCGACCGGATTGTTCGCACGCGTTGACAACGATCGATTGCCAGCGCTGCTGGCGTTTTTCGGCGCGTTTGGGGTCGAGTTTGATCGTCACGCGTTCACTGATCAAGGGTGTGATTGAAGCCACGCCCAACTCAACCGCCTTTTGAATCGCCCAGTCCATGCGATCGCCTTTGCCGATGGCTTGGATCAGTGACACCGCCAGCGGTGACTCCACGTCAGGGTGCGCAACATCGTCAATCGAAACGGTGCATTGCTTGGCATTGACCGGTGGGGCAAGTGTTCCGGCGTATACTGCGCCATCGCCATTAAATAAGACCACTCGATCACCTGCTCGGCATCGACACACCACCACCAAGTGGTGGGCGGCGGTGGGCTCGAGCACCGCGGTCTCACCCACGGTCAGCGGCTGAGGGGTGTAGACGCGCATGGCTTTGGCGGTAAGATGGCCGAGTGCGTTCATCGGCGTATGATGAGTGATATCCCGAAAGACATCAACCAAGCGATGGGGCTTGCGTTTTTAAGAGGGTCAATGACCATGGCAAAGGCAATGCGAGGTTTTTCGTTAATTGAAGTCCTGGTGGTGGTCGTCATCATCAGCATTTTGGCGGCGGTGGTCGTGCCGCGGATCATGGATGAGCCTGATCGGGCGCGGGTGGTGCGGGCCGAGCAGGACATCCAGGCGTTGGTGACAGCGCTCAACCTCTACCGGCTTGACAACGCCACCTACCCGTCGACGGAGCAAGGGCTTGAGGCTTTGGTTGAGCGCCCCAGCGGAGAGCCTCAGCCTCGGAATTACAAAACAGGCGGCTATCTCAATGAGTTGCCCATCGATCCTTGGGGCCGACCTTACCAATACCTGAACCCGGGCCTCCATGGCGATGTTGACGTCTGGTCGTTGGGGGCGAACGGGCTGCCGGGGGGTGAGGGCATCAATGCAGAAATCGGCAATTGGACCTCATCCAACGACGCGTAGGGTGGGTGCTGGGTTGATGCCACAATCGGGCGACAAAGGCATGACCCTGATCGAGACGTTGGTGGTGGTGGCGATTGTCTCCATCATGGCGGGCATGGCCGTTTTGCGTTTCGGGCCCACAAATGATCCGCCTTCGCCAACCGCTGCCTTGATGGAGGTGGCTGAGAAGATCAACCACCTGTGCCAACAAGGCATGGTGTTCAACCAACCCCGTGCGATCGGGATCGATCAAGCGGGGGTCTTTTGGACCACTTGGTCACCGTCGTTTTGGCTGGCAGATCAGCCCAACGAGACAGGTGTTGCAAGAGATCGTTCGCGCGAATCTGAGCTTGAGCGCATCCACCGATGGCCCGAAGCCATCACCCTATCGCTGCGCGTTGAGGGCACCCGGGTGGGTGTGCCTGCCGCCGCCAGCACCGAAGACCGCCCCCTGGTGCAGATTCATTGCGCTCGCTTGGGCGAGCGCACGCCCTTTGAGTTGACGCTGCTGCACGACGGTGTCGCCGCGCGGCTGACCATGCCCTCGGTGGGGCCATGGTCGGTTGAGCGGCTGGGGGGACCCACGTGAAAAAAAGCCGCGGCATGACGCTGTTGGAAGTGTTGATCAGCTTGCTGATCGTTTCGGTGGCGTTGTTTGGCTTGGCGCGCTCAGGCGCGCTGTCACTGGATGCGCATCACCAAGTGGCGCAGCGCACCTGGGCGTTGATGGTGGCGGACAATGTGTTGACAGACATCCGACTCGAAGGGGTGGCCGCACCCGGTCGGCGGCAGGGCGAAATGCGCATGGCGGATCAGTCGTGGGTGTGGCAAGCCGTCATCGGGCCCAGTCCCGATCCGGCCATGTGGCGGGTGGATGTGGGGGTGTATGCCCCCGGCGATGAGGATGATGCTTTGGTGATGCACACCGGGTTTGTGGCGCCGTGAGGGTGGGCAGCGATCATCACCATCCGCGTGGGCCCGCCTCAGGGTTTACATTGATCGAGCTTTTGATCGCGGTTGCGATTTTTTCGGCCATGGGCAGCAGCGTGTATCTGGCGCTTGATGGGCTGTCACAGGCGGCGGCGTCATCGGAGACTTTTGAGGCCGATCTCAGTCAACTGCAGTGGGCCACGGCCCGGCTCGATGCCGATATTCAGGCGTTGATTTCTCGGCCCCGCTGGGGTGAATCCGGCGCGGCGGGCGACTTCTTGGGTCGGGCGACCAGCTTGGGTGGGGTGCGCTCGGGGTGGGCCAATCCCACGGCCCAACCCAGGGCTCAGCTGCAGCGTTTCCAGTGGCAGTGGCAAGCGGGTCGGTTGGAGCGTTTGTTCTGGCCTCGACTGCATGAACAAAGCGGTGATCAGGTGCGCACGGAGACGGTCTTGGCGTCGGTGAGCGATTGGTCATTGCGCTATTACGACGCCCAAAACGGCTGGCGATCGGTCTGGACACCTCGGTCCAATCAGCGCCTGCCGGAGGCCGTTGAGTATGCGTTTGTTCACCCGCGGTTTGGCGCCATTCGACGTCGGCTGGTGATCGATTAGATGGTGGCTGGCGTGTCACAACGGAAGCAACGCGGGTTGGCGCTTGTGATTGTCTTGGTTGCCGTGACCTTAGGCAGTGTGATTGCGGTGGCGTTGGTCGAGCGCACCCAGCGGGCTTTGGCCCGAACCCAGGCACTCAGTGATCGCCACCAGGTGATGCAGTTGAGTGCGGGCATGGCACTGATCACAGAGCGGCTTTTAGAGGAACGCTTGGCCGCGTCTGAGGGGGTGGTCACGCCTGAGGCATTGTTGCAATGGACCCCCGCCTATCAGATCCCAGGAGGAACGGTCCAGGGGCGAGCTTGGGTGCTGGATGGTCGATTGAATTTGAATGCGTTGATGCATCCAGACCCCGATACTCGGGCGCAGGCCAGGCGGGTGCTGAACCGCCTGCTGGCTGAGCTTCAGCTCAATGCCCGACTGAGCCGTGACATTGTGCAGTGGCTCAACACCCCCGATGAACGCACCCCCCGCGCGCCGCTGATCCATGTCTCTGAACTGCGTGAGATTCCTGGGCTGGACCCACGGGCTTATGAGACCTTGCTGCCTCACGTGGCCGTGTGGCCTTCCCCTGCGCTGTCGCTGAATGTCAATGCAACAGGGCCGGCGGTGTTGGCGGCGTTCGTTGAGGCACTGGATCGTGAGCAGGCGCGGCGCGTGCTCTCCAAGCGGCCGTTTCGACGCGATCAAGACCTGTGGGCCGAGCCCATCATGGCCGGGGCGGCGTTGACGCCGGATGAGCGAGCGCGCTTGGCGGTGAAAGCCAATGTTTTCCTTGCCCAAGCACGGGTGCGGTTTGCTCGCCAGGGGGGTGTTCAAACCCACGATGGGTTTCGCCTGATTCAGGGGTCAGGCTCGGGGTATGATTTCAGGTATGTCAGTCAAGAGGTGCCATAAGGGTGGCTAAGCCATCCCGCCGCGAAGCGCAGCGGGCAGCGCATTTGATCATTCAGGCGTCGTCAACGCCCATGGCGTGGTGTACGTGCGACCGTCACGGCGACATCGAGGCGGTGGGGCATTGCGCGGTTGATGAGTTGGCGTCCTTGCCGCCGGCCGACTCGGTTCGGGTGTTGGTCGATGCCGGTCAAGTGACCCCGATGCGGTTGGACCTGCCGGTGATGTCCAAGCACCGATTGGCGCAGGCCTTGGTCTGGGCAGCTGAAGAGCACGTGGCAGGACCCGTTGAGGACGAGCACGTGGTGGCGGCGGGCCGCACGGCGGCGGGTGAGCTGATGGCGGTGGCGGTGGCGCGAGCGCGGATGGATGCGTGGCAATCGCTCTTCCAGGTCTTAAACGTAGATGCTTTGATTCCCGACGCGCTGTGTTTGCCATGGCAGCCAGGCACCGTGAGCCTCGCCCGAAGCGGTGAGACGATATTGATGCGTTGGGATGAATGGGCCTTTGCCAGTTTTTCTGCTGAGGTGGCATCGCTGATGGTGGATCAGTGGCCGTCATCTTCGTTGGTGTGGTGGGGCGGTGATGAGCCGCCGGATGAGTGGCGCGACCGAGTCGACAGGCAAGCGCCCCAAGCCCCAAACGCCGGCATGTTGGCTGAACTCAAAGACCGGGCGCTCAATCCGCCCATCAATCTTTTGACGGGGCCTTGGCGCCCCCATCGGGTCCGAGGGGGGCAACGCCAATGGCATCGCGTGGCCCGTTGGGCCGCGGCCGTTGGTGCATTGGCGCTGGTCTCGCTGGCGGTGGAGCAGCAGGTGCTGAGCCATCAGGCGGCCACCGCCCGGGACGATGTGAAAGCGCAATTTGCAGCCTTGTTTCCTGACCAGCCGGCCATCGGCCGTGAGCGCGAGCTGTTGGAACGTGAACTGGCTCAGCTGCGGTTTGGGCAGGCGGCAGGGCTGCTGACACTGATGGTCCGAGTGCAGCCGATCATTCAGGCGAATCAGCCGTTGGTGGTTGATGCATTGAATTACAGTGAAGGACAGCTGGAGCTGTCACTCACAGCCGATGATGTGGCCAGCTTGGATCGTGTGGTTCAACAGCTCAATGATCTGTCTTTGCAAGCCAGTGTGTCGTCAGCGACGCTGTCATCGGCCGGGGCTCAAGGCCGCGTGCGCGTGGCGATGGGGGAGTCATGAAGCCGCTCGCAAAGGCCATTCAGTCCTCGCCCTTGGTGGCTCAGTGGCACGCGCTCAAGCCGCGCCAGCAGATGGCTTTGGGGGCACTTGCAGCTGTCTTGGCGGCGGTGTTGATCTTCACTCAGCTCGTCGAACCGCTGCTTGAGGCGAAGGTTGACGCCCGTGCCGAGCTGGCCTACCACCAAACCACGCTCAATCAAATCGAGCGCGCCCGTCCAATCATCGAGCGCTTGCAGGCCCGCAGTGAGCCTTCGACAATCAAGACCAACCAATCTCTTCTCAGTGTGACCGATGAGACCGCGCGCGCAGCGGGCTTGGCTGGGGCACTGTCGCGCATGGAGCCCAACGGGGAACGGACGGTGAACGTTTGGCTTGACGGCGCTGAATTTGAGGTGGTCATGGATTGGCTGTCTGATCTGTCCGTGACCCAGGGGGTTGAGGTGGAACGCTTGTCGGTCAACCGATCCGAACAGGCCGACCGAGTCGATGTGCGCGTGTCTTTGATGCGAGGGGGCTAGCGCATGACCAAGCGTTGGGTGTGGTGGCTGATTGCGCTGGTGCCGGTGATGGGGGTGGTCACGCTGCCCGCGTCACCGTTTCTTCGCGCCAATTACGGCGCGGTGTCCATCGAGCGTGTCGACGGTCGGGTGTGGGCCGGAGAAGCGGTGGTGGATTGGCCGGGACAGTCGCCGTTGCCCCTCAGTTGGCGTTGGTCGGGTGGGCTCGAGTGGGCGTGGTGGGTGCGCTCAGAGGACATCAACATCGAGGGCCGTTGGCGGTTGACGGATCGATCCGCGCTGCAGGGAATTCGGGGGCGAGTGAATGTGCAGGCGTTGGATATGGCTCAGTGGTTGGTGGTGACGTGGCCACAAGGGGCGTTGGAGATTGATGTTGAGCGCGTCGCCTGGTCGCAGCCAGATGGGCTTTGGGCGACCGGCCAAGTGAAATGGGAAGAGGCCAGCTTGGCGGGGTTGGTGAATGAATCATTGGGGGATGTGGTGGCGGACTTGTCGCCCTCGACGCAGCATGCCGGCCACACCCAAGTTGAGATCCGCTCCAGCGCATCTGGGGCGGTGGCGGTTCAAGGCGATGTGCTGACCAATGGTGATCAATACCGTGCCACGATCACGCTGGCGCCTGATCCCAGTCGGCCTGACATCGCTCGCTTTTTCCAATCGTTGGGGTCTCAGCGCGATGGCCAGGTCGTGATTGAGCGCGCCGGGCAGTGGGGGGTATTTTAATGGGGGATCGAGCAGGCCACGACTCAGCTTGGCTGACGGTGGCGGTGGAGGCCGCCAAAGCCGCAGAAGAGGTGGCGATGTCTTTTTTTCAATCGGAATTGGTGGTTGAGACCAAAGACGACGACAGTCCAGTCACCGAGGCCGACCGCGCCTGCGAGCGGGCGATTCGGGCCGTTTTAAGCAAGCACTGCCCCACCCATGCGATCGTCGGTGAAGAGTATGGCGAGCAAGGTCACGATCGCCATCGGTGGTTGATCGATCCCATCGATGGCACACGGAGTTTCATTCGTGGGCTGCCGTTTTGGTCGATTCAAATCGCTTTGATGGTCGATGATGAATTGGTGGTGGGCGTGTCCAGCGCGCCCGCTTTTAATGAGCGCGCTGAGGCGATGGTGGGCAGTGGCGCCAGACTCAACGGTCAACCGATGCGCATTCGCCACGTCGATGATCTGGCGAGCGCGGATGTCTCCTTTGGCAACATCCGATCGTTGGCAACATCACCTCAGTGGCCGTGGGTGGGCCGGCTGATCCAAAAGGCGGCCCGCACGCGGGGGTATGGTGACTTCTACGCCTACCATCGACTGGCCATGGGACAGCAAGACGTGGTCATCGAAAGCGATGTCAACGTGTTGGACATCGCAGCGTTGACCGTGATCGTTCGAGAGGCTGGCGGCCGGATCACCGATTTGCAAGGCCGCCCAATCGACGCTCAAACCACGTCGGTTTTGGCGGCGTGTCCGAGTTTGCATGCTCAGCTTTTAACAGACCTGTTATCCTTTTGAGTCATGTCAAAACCTTTCCCGAGACCCCTGCCCACCATTCACGATCGGCGTGAGCGCCAGCCCGCGAATCTTTTTCGAGTCGAGCAACTTGACTTGGAGTTTTCCAATGGAGAAAAGCGCCAGTATGAGCGCTTGCTCAGCCGTGGGCTGGGGGCGGTCATTGTGGTGGCCATGCCCGATGAGGATCACGTGCTGTTGGTGCGGGAGTATGCGTGTGGGTTCCATCGCTTTGAGCTTGGGCTGCCCAAGGGGCGAGTGGAGAAAGATGAAAGTCTTTTGGCTGGCGCCAACCGAGAGCTTCAAGAGGAGTGCGGTGTTGCGGCCAATCAGCTGACTGAACTGGGACAGTTGAGTTTGGCGCCAGGCTACATGAGCCACAGCACCCACGTGATTCTGGCCCGGGATCTTTACCCCTCCCGGTTACCGGGCGATGAGCCTGAAGAGCTTGAAGTCATCACCTGGCCGATGGATGATCTGGTCAGTTTGGTTCAGCGCCCAGATTGCACCGAAGGCCGCTCCATTGCCGCGCTGTACATGGCGCGTGATTTGGTCCGACACGGCCAGATCTAGACCACCGAGCGGCGAGCGTGCCCCACCGCGAAGGTTTGACGAGCCCGACGGGGTCTGGCTGACAGCGGTGGACGCCAGCGGTGGGCTTGGTTAAGCTAGACACCATGAGTCATACCGATCCTTTGATACTGACCTCCGCTGCGGCGTCGAAAGTCCGCGAGCTGATCTTAGAAGAGGCCAATCCAAACTTAAAGCTTCGGGTGTACATCACCGGGGGTGGATGCTCTGGCTTTCAGTACGGGTTCACATTCGACGAAGCCCTCGATGAGGGCGATGTCACCGTCAGCCGTGAAGACGTGACTTTGGTGGTGGATCCATTAAGTTTTCAATACCTCGAGGGCGCCGAGGTGGACTACACTGAAAACCTGCAAGGGGCGCGATTTGTCATCAAAAATCCCAATGCCGCGACCACCTGCAGCTGCGGCTCGTCATTCGGCATCGCCTGAGCGTGGGGCCAGGGTTCGGTAGGCGGGCAACATGAAGATTCTGATTCTTTTACTGGCCTTGGCGATGGCCCACTATGGCCCGCGCGTGGACCGGACCCGACCGCTGAGTTGGCTGCTGGGGGTCATCGATACGCTGATCGAGCGGGGTGCGCGTGTGCCCATGATTGATGTGGTGGTGATCTTGGCTGTGGCTTTGGTTGGCGGCGGTGGACTGTCGGTCCTGGCCGAAGCGGTGGGGGGCGATGCTGTTTGGGCGCTGTTGGCGTTGGCGGTATTGGTGATGGGATTGGGGCCGCGCGATCTCGACCGTGATGTCGATGCTTTGGTCGCCACTGACTCTGGCGAAGGGCTGTCGATCATGGCCGATGACTCGGCCCATCAGGCTGGAATGCAGGTCTATGCGGCAGCGCTTGCGCGCTGGTTTGGGGTGATTTTTTGGTTTGTGTTGCTCGGCATCCCCGGTATTTTACTGTACCGACTCACCGAGCAAATGGCTCAGCGCGCCAGCGCTGACCGGCCTTTGGACGGCACATTTCGGCTTCGCTTTTTCTTGGAGTGGCCGGTGTTGGTGCTGATGATGGTGGCCTCGGCGCTGACGAACGATTTTGATCGGGTCTACCAAGCTTGGCACCAGTTTCGCCAGCCCCACGCGGTCGGCTCAAATGAACCCGGCGAACCCAGTGGGTGGTGGATCCATCGCGGCGTCTTGGCGGAGCTGGCCGATGGGGTGTTGCCCGAGGGGCTGGACCAGCGCGGTGGCGTTCAACTGGCCCATCATTTTGTATGGCGTATATTGATTTTGTGGTTGGTGGTGCTGAGCGTATTGTTGCTTGTTGGTGCCCTGGCTTAGGGTCTTGTGTTCGGTTGTCTTTGAGGCCGTCTATAAAGGAGAGTCCAAATGAGAAGAAATAAACCATGTCAGTTATTTTCGATGGCCACGTTGATCATCACCAGTGTCCTGGCCGGCCCAAGCTTTGGCAGCGGCCAATGGCTTCGCTGCGGAGATGTTTTAGATGTCGACTCGGGCGAGCTTTTGGGCGCACACACGATCGTGGTCGAGGACGGCCGCATCGCGGCACTTAATGCGGGGTTCCCAGACGCCACCGCCGCCGTGGAAGACATTGATCTTCGTGATTTGACGTGCTTACCGGGCTTGATGGACATGCACACGCACCTGTCATCCGAGTACTCGCCGCAATCCCAAATCAATCGGTTCACCCAAAACGAGGCCGATGTCGCTTTGGTCGCGGCCAAACATGCCAAGACCACAATTGAGGCGGGCTTTACCACTGTTCGCAACTTGGGAGATTCTTTCAATGTCACAGTGGCGCTGCGCGATGCCATCAATCAAGGCCTGATCCCCGGTCCACGCATTTATACCGCGGCCAAATCGATTGCCACCACCGGGGGGCATGCGGATCCGACCAACTCGTGGCGTCGAGACATCATGGGTGAGCCTGGGCCGCGCGATGGGGTGATTAACGGCCCGTATGAGGCGCGCGAAGCGGTGCGTCAGCGCTACAAAGACGGGGCAGATGTGATTAAGATCACCGCGACCGGCGGCGTGCTGAGTGTGGCCCGCAGTGGGCAAAACCCCCAATTTCGAGCCGATGAGTTGGCGGCCATTATTGAACTGGCCAATGACTATGGCATGCACGTGGCGGCCCATGCGCATGGTGGTGAGGGGATGTACCGCGCTGTTGATGCGGGTGTTCACACCGTTGAGCACGGCACCTACATGGACGATGAGATCATGGCCTTGATGATTGAACGGGGCACGTGGTACGTGCCCACCATTTTGGCGGGGGACTTTGTGGGCAGACGCGCTGACATTGAGGGTTTCTTTCCGCCGCTGGTCGCCGCCAAAGCCGCGGCCATTGGACCGTTGATTCAGGATACCTTTGCGCGTGCCTATCGAGCAGGGGTCAAGATCGCGTTTGGCACAGACTCGGGCGTGTCGCCCCATGGCGAAAATGCAAAAGAGTTTTCGCTGATGGTCGACGCGGGAATGCCGCCGGCTGAGGCCATTCGCTCAGCGACGATCTCAGGCGCTGAAGTGCTGGGCGTTGAAGATGAATTGGGCCAGCTCAAGGCCGGCTTCATCGCCGATGTGATCGCCGTGCCGGGCAATCCGTTGGCCGATGTCACGGTGCTTGAGTCGGTGTCGTTTGTGATGCGCGATGGCCAGGTGTTTCGCGCTCCGCATAACCACTGAGTTCAAGGTAGCCCCGACCCACCGGGGTCGGGGCGCCTTCGTGACGGGGCCAGCGCGACACATCAATCGCGCCCTCCCAGTACGCCACGGATTGATCCCAGCGCTGGTCATCAAACAGGGGCTCAACCAACAGATCAATGTCTTGTGACGGGATCTCAACACGCCACGCCACGGGCCACTCAACGCCTCGATCGTCCGCCCACCAGCGCAGGGGTTGGAGCGTAAAGTCCTCGGCATCGAGAGAGACCTTTTCACCATCGGGCCAAACGACAACCCCTTTCGAAAAGCGCGACATCGTGTGATCGAGGTTTCGTAACCGATACACCATCACATCGCGGCCATCATCTAAGTGGATGGCAAACCAATCCCACCCACTTTGGGTGGGTGACAGTTGTCCCGAGCCCCACTCGCGGTCCAACCACGCTTGACCTTCAACGGCAATCGGCTGACTCAACCCCTCATCCAAGAACACCTCACCTTCGGCGCTCAGTCGGGTGTGCGAGTAATAGTGCGAAGCATTGCCAGGCTCGGGACCTTTTTGACTGAAACCCGCATCGCCTTGCAAGGTCATGGGACGAGTTGGGGTGAGTGTCAATGACAAACCAAACCCGTCGCCCATCAAATCAAGCACCCAGCCGTCATCGACCGCGGTGACCGTCCAGTCTTTGAGCCACCATTGGCTTTCGGTCGCCCCCGCCAGCGCCAATCCATCGCGCGCAAACCGCTCTTGTTGATAGAACCGAGGTTCAGACACGCCGGCCAGGCCGCCATCGCTTAATGCCAGATGTCCCATCCAGAGGTGGTCGGTGCGCCACGCCGATGGTTCCACATCATCGGGTGCAGGCGTTGTATCTAAGCCAAACCTAAACAGGGTGAACTGAAACCCCAAGGGGCGATCGCCCGCGTCCAACCGGCCCGTGAAGTACCACCACTCGTTTCGAAAATCGGGGTGCATGGCATGGTCTTTGGGAAACTCAAACGCGACGGGCCCAGTCACGGTTTCGAAGTTCGCCGGGGCCTCGCCCAGCAGGCCACCGAGCGACAGTGTGCCATCGGCAGGCTCGGGGTCGCTGGCGCGGTGGTTGAGCCAGGCCACCACGGTGACCATCATGATCACAAACACGATGAGGGTCTGTCTCATGACAGCTGCCTGAGCCATTGCGCGGATGGTTTTTGAGCAATCACGTGCGCAGGGTAGACCCCCGCTGCCACACCCACGCAAGCGGCGATCACTGCCGTCATGACCCAAGGTGTCCATGGCAAAGACCACGGAACTTCCCAGCCAAAAGCCAGCGGTTGGATGGTCACAGACAGCACGGTATGAATGATCACGCTCAAAGGCAAAGCGAGTAGGGCCGCCAGCAGCGCGATCCCAAGGGTCTGCTGAATGACCAGACGCCCCAGTTGACGTTGGGTTAACCCCACCGCGCGAAGCGTCGCATACGCTCGGCCCTGCTCAATGCCCATGGCCAACAGTGCGCTGATCAAAGCGATCGATGCGATCATCCCCACCAACCAGGCCAGCGCCCAGGAGACTCGGAAGGTTTGATCAAAAACTTGGAGGGTTTGCCTTTGAATCTCATCGGGGGTGGTGAGTTGATGGTTCTCCAGTCGATCAGCCAACACACGATCAATTGTTGAGACGTCCAGGCCTTGTGTGTAGAGTCCCAAACTGTCGAAATTGGTCTTGCCCCAAAGGCGTTCATGCAGCGAGGCGCTGATCGCCAAAGTGCCTTGTTCGCTGGCGTAGTCTCGATAGATTCCTAAGATCGGCAGTGAGCGGCTGCCCGCAGGCGTTTGTAAGTCAATGAGCTCACCCACTTGACGCTCGGTCTTATTGGCCAAAGGTTGACTGATCAACACCCCTTGACCTCGATCAAAGGCCACGCGGGGAGACGCCGCCTCGCTCATGCCAGTGGACTGGGCGATCCAATCGAACCCCGCCCATGCCGGCGTGGGGAGACCATAAGCCACCACGTTGAAAGGGTCGGGCGTGTCGACTCGACGCGTGGTGCTGATGGCAACCACCCCCGGTTCAGCGGCAAGCGCGGCCTTGATGGTTGGGGTGATGGTGTCTTCGCGGGTGGTGAGATAGACATCGGCCTGAAGCAATCGCGACACCCAGTCATCAACCGCGCCACGAAAGCCCAACACCATCATGCCCACCCCAGCGCTCAGCGCCAGCGCCAGACTCAGCGCCGACAGGGCAGGCGCCAAGCGGTGTTGTGCGCTCAACACCATTGTCCAGGCGCGATAGAGCAGGCCACGCCCCAAACCATGTCGGCACCGATCAAGCAGCCAAAATCCCAGCTGGGGCACCCACACCGCACACGCCGCCAACACCAAAAAAAGCCCGACCAAAGCGTGGATGAGCTGATCCGCGGCCACAATCAATCCCACCCCGAAGACCGCGGGCAAAAGGGCCCAACGCGGCCACGAGCGCGATCGAGATGCGGCCTGTTGATGGTCTCTGACCAACTGTCCGGGTGGAATCTGGAACGCCTCTTTGAGCACCCCGCCCACCGACAGCCACGCCATGACGATTGAGCCCGCCCAAATCGCACCATACACGCCCCAGCTGGGGTCCACGCGGTGGGCCGCCGGGTGTCCGTAAAGGGCATCAAAGGGCTCAGAGACCAATGCCAATAGCGCATTGGCAAGCTCTGTGCCGATCACCAGCCCCAGGCCGCCACCGATCAGGGCCAACAATGAGACCTCGCCCAAAAGCTGGGACACAATGTGGCCGCGTTGCACCCCCACCGCGCGCATCATCGCAATGGTGGGCCGGCGTTGAACCAACAAAAAAGACAGCACCGAATACACGACGAGCAACCCCACCGCCAGGGCCAGCAAGCTCATCGCGGCCAGGTTGGTGCGCATGCCGCGGCTTAAGCGTGCGGCCGAGGCCCGCTGCTCGCTGGCCGTGATGATCGACCAGCCGTCATTGGGTTGGGCTTGAAGCCAGGCCCGAGCTGCGATGGGTGCATCAATCCGAGACAGCGCGCCCAATTGAGCGAAGTGTTCTTGTGCGGTGGTGATGTCCACCACCAGGGTTTGATCCAGCCCAGGCCCCGTCTCCACCACCGCTGCGACATCAAGTGTGACGGCCTGGTTGTCGGTGGCCGCCACCACTTGATCCCCTTCAGCCACGCCGAGCGTTTGAGCGGTCTGAGCGGACATCACCGTTTGGCGCGTGCCCACAAGCTGACCGGCCACCGGGTTCCCGGCCAATGCACTGCTTGGGCCCAGCCCCATCAAAGGATCAACGCCGATCAGCGTCATGGTCTGGTCGTCGACCTGCACCTGTTGTTCCACGATGGGGTACAGCTCGGGCGCGCCGGACTGGCGAGCCCAGGTGCGGTAGATGTCCTCGGGCAGGGTGCCGTGATCAGGCACGACGCTCACCGTGGGCTCGCCGGCGAGCAGATCAGTGGCCCGCTCGATCGAGCCCACCAAGGCTTGCTGCATCAACCACACGCCCGCCATCACCGCCACCCCCGCGGCCATCCCCAACAGCGCCAGCAGCCACTGCCCTTGGCGCTGCATCATCAGCCGGTGCGATGCGCTGGCCAACAGCCTCATCTCAAAGGCCCGTCCACCAAAGTGCCGTGCTGGAGATGGGTCAGGCGCTCACAGGTGGCCGCGGCTTGCGGGTTATGCGTGACCAGCAGCACGGCCGCTTGTGTCGATTGTGTGACCTGATCAAACAACGCCAAGACCTTTTGGGCATTGTCTTCATCCAAGCTGCCGGTGGGCTCATCAGCGAGCACCACCGCTGGTTCATGGACCAGCGCTCGGGCGATGGCAACGCGCTGTTTCTCACCGCCGGACAGCGCTGAGGGCAACCGGTCCAAGAGCGCGCCAATGTCCAATGCATCGGCCATGGCGGCCACACGTTTTTGGCGGTGACGCTGATGATTCAGCCACAGCGGCAGTTCAATGTTTTCTGACACGGTGAGGCTGTCAATGAGGTTGAAGTCCTGAAAGACCAGTCCGATGTGCCGAGCCCGCCACTGCGTGCGCTCCGGCTCAGGCAGGCTGCTGATCGGTCGAGCGCACAGCGTAACGCTGCCCTCATCGGGCACATCCATCCCTGCGGCCAGGTGCAATAGGGTGGTTTTGCCCAGACCGGATTGGCCCATGATCGCCACTCGCTCACCCGCATGGATTGTTAAGGTGATGCCACTAAACAGCGGCCGGCCTTCGATGCGTCGGCCGACGTTGTCCAATTGAAGCACGGGCGCACGCATCAAGGGGTGGTGGACCACACGTTCATGCCCAGCCCAATCGCGCCGCCGGTTAAAAGTGAGCCGATCACCGCGACGCTGATCCACAGCCGCATGTGGCGATACCACGCCGGTCCCGACCGGCGCCGCCAGGGCTGGTCAAGACCCAAATGGAGGGCAAACAAACTGCCCAGCCACACCGCGGCCACCGCGGTCGACATGCCAATCGCCGGCCACGCGGCCAGCACCAAAGCGTTGGACGCCAGCAGCTCAAACCGACCCGAATCGGGCTGGGGTGGGGCATAAATGCGCCGCGCCCACAGCGTGCCGGCCATAAACGCCAAAATCAACATGGCGTAGCTGACCAATGCCAGCCGCGCCCACGACGGGCCGCCCCAGACGGCCAGTGCGGCCAGGCCCAGCATCGGAATCAATCCCATGCCGCCGAGCATGCGGGCTGTTTTTTTGGTTCTGACACCAAAATCGGGCGTGGACTGGGGCGCTGGGGTGTCGGTCATTGAGCGAACTCCGCTTGAGGATCAACTTCGGTCACCATCGCCTCCCATATTAACCTCGCCTCAGTCGATAAAAAGCCCCGACCGATCGACGATCAGCCGGGGCTTTCGAGGGATGCGTTCGGCTCAGCAGGAGGGAGTCAGAGGAGCCAATCACTGGCCGAACGAGGTCAGTATGAGGGCATCGAGTGAAACTCAAGTGAAACCCTTGGATTCGAGAAAATGTTGTGGTATGCTTACCACCAATCTTGGCATCACGCTGACAGTAATGGCAAGGTTGCAGGGCGCGTAGCGAGATACATCACTCCGAAAAAATTGCCCCTCCCAGCGTGCTTGGGAGGGGTTTTTTTATGTGGGCACGCCCCCAACACCGGGAGCGGCGAGTGTTGCAAAAAAACAACACCCACGCCGACACCGGCGCCTTAAGCGCCTTACAATACAGCCCTTATGGCCACGTCTTCGCCCACCATCGCCGAATTGCTCCGCGCAGACCCCGACGAACGGCGCCGGTGTCGGGTGCACGATCGAGACTGGGTACTGGATTACAGCCACTGGCCCCTGTCTGATGAGGCTCGTCATGGACTGGCCGCACAATTTTTGGATCAGGCCCCGGCCGACGCCATCGAGGCCCTGTTTACGGGCCATCATGTCAACGCCTCTGAAGATCAGCCGGCACTGCACCCCCACCTGCGATCACCCGACGCCGGCGAGGTGGGTGCGGCGCGGCGCGCGTTTTTGACCTTGGCGGATCGGCTCTACAGTGGCCAATCGGGGTTCAGCGATTGGATCCACATTGGCATCGGTGGGTCGGATTTGGGGCCGCGCTTGGTGGCGGATGCCTTGGATGAGGGCGACAGTCGAGTCAACGTGCACTGGCTGTCGACGGTCGATGGACGTCGCCTGAAGCGGTTGCTGTCGAGCCTGAACCCGGCGACCACGGGCGTGGTCATTGCCTCAAAATCGTTTGGAACCGAAGAGACTTTGGCGCTGGCTGAACACGTCCGGGGCTGGTTGGGCGATCGGTTTAGGGATCAGGCCTGGGCAGCGACCGCCAATCCGAGCCGGGCACTCGCTTTTGGGATTGATCAGGCGCATGTGCTGGCTTTCCCCAGTTGGACAGGCGGGCGGTTTTCGCTGTGGTCGTCGGTGGGCGTCAGCGCGGCTGCCACCATTGGCTCGGCCGCGTTTGAGGCGCTGTGCGAGGGCGCGCACCATGCCGATCTCGGCTATCGACACCACCATCGGCCGAACGATCAAACGTTGGCCGTTTGGTTGGCGTTGCTGGTCCACCATTTAAGGCGGGGTTTGGATCTCAACACCTTAGGCATCATCGCTTATGAGCCCAGGCTGGCGTTGCTGGGTGACTACTGCCAGCAGCTTTTCATGGAGAGCCTCGGCAAACGGGTGACCGCCAACGGCGCGCCCCTAGACGCCCCCACCGTGCCACTGATCTATGGTGGGCGCGGCACAGATTTTCAACACTCCATTTTCCAGGCGTTGCACCAAGGCATGGACACCCATCCTCTGCTGCTTGTGGGGGCAATGAACGATCCAGCCGGTGTGGCTCAGTTCGATCACATTCAATTGGCGCATTTGTTGGCACAGCGCCATGCCATGGCCTTCGGTCGCGGTGAGGGTGCGCCGCATCAGAAGATGCCTGGCAACCGACCGGTGGCGTTATTGCTTACCGAATCAATCACGCCCGAACGGCTGGGGTTTTTGTTGTCCTCACTGGAGCATGCTGTGTTCAGTTTGTCCATCCTCTGGGGCGTGAACGCCTTTGATCAGTGGGGCGTGGAGGAGGGCAAGCGTTTGGCCAAACCACTGCGTCAGCGCCTGGCGGATGAGCATCCCTCGTTGGCCACCGTGTTGGAGTGGGATCTTGATCACCATTGAGCGGATCATCCTTGTACACTAACCCAAGGCATGTTTGATTCCATAAAGGCCATCCGTTGGTGTCGACCTACAACCCCCAAACACTAGAGCCCGAAGTCCAATCACGGTGGCAAGCTGGCCACGATCACGCCGCTGAAAATGGCGAGGGTGAGCGCTTTTATTGTTTGAGCATGTTTCCCTACCCATCGGGTAAGTTGCATATGGGGCACATGCGCAACTACACGATTTGCGATGTGATTTCGCGCTATCAACGCATGTTGGGCAAGAAAGTGCTCCAACCCATGGGGTGGGACGCGTTTGGTTTGCCGGCAGAGAACGCTGCCATGGCCAACGGGGTGCCACCGGCTCAGTGGACCCGAGACAACATCGCGCACATGCGCGAACAGTTAAAGGCGTTGGGTTTTGCGATTGATTGGGATCGTGAATTGGCCACTTGTGATCCGGCGTATTATCGCTGGAACCAATGGTTTTTCTTGCGTCTGCTTGAGCGCGGTGTGGCCTACCAAAAAACCGGAACGGTGAATTGGGACCCGGTCGATCAGACGGTGCTGGCCAACGAACAGGTGGTCGATGGGCGCGGCTGGCGCACCGGTGCGGTGGTCGAAAAGCGCGAGATTCCGATGTATTACTTGCGCATCACCGATCATGCCGAGGCGCTGCTGGCCGCACTCGACGAGCTCGACGGTTGGCCTGAGCGCGTGCGTGTGATGCAGGCCAATTGGATTGGCAAAAGCGAGGGTGCTGAGGTGGTGTTCCACTCGGGTGAGCATGCCATCGATGTGTTCACCACTCGACCCGACACGCTCATGGGCGCGACATTCATGGCCATCGCCCCTGAACATCCGATCGCCACGAAGGCGGCGATCGATCGGCCCGACATTCAGGCCTTCATCGATGAGTGTCAGCAAGGTGGGGTCTCCGAAGCTGATTTGGCCAGTCAAGAAAAACGCGGCATCGATACCGGTCAAACAGCCACCCATCCGCTGACCGGCGATGAGCTGCCCATTTTCGTGGCCAACTATGTTTTGATGAGCTATGGATCGGGCGCAGTCATGGCCGTCCCGGCGCACGATGAGCGCGACTTTGAGTTCGCGCAGCGTTATGACTTGCCCATTGTTCCTGTGATCGAGCGGCCCAATGGCGAGGCGTATGACCCCAATCAATGGCACGACGATTATGCAACCAAAGAGGGGACATTGATCAATTCAGGGCGCTATGACGGGCTCAGCTGTGCCGAGGGATTTGAAGCGATCGTGGCCGAGCTCACCGAGGCGGGGGTGGGTCAGGCCAAGACGCAGTTTAGGTTGCGCGATTGGGGCATCTCTCGCCAGCGGTATTGGGGCTGCCCGATTCCCATCATCCACTGCCAAGACTGCGGCGCGGTCCCCGTTCCTGACGAGGATTTGCCGGTGGTGCTCCCTGAAGATTTGGTGCCAGATGGCTCAGGCAACCCGTTGGCGCGCTGTGAGGATTTCTTAAACACACCCTGTCCTCGGTGTGGCCAGATGGCCAAGCGAGAGACCGATACCATGGACACCTTTGTCGACTCATCTTGGTACTTCCTGCGCTACACCTGCCCGGATAATCACGAGGCCATGGTCGATGAGCGGACCAACGCTTGGATGCCCGTTGATCAATACATTGGGGGCATTGAGCATGCGATTTTGCACCTTTTGTACGCGCGCTTTTGGACGCGGTTGATGAAAGATGAGGGCTTGGTGGATGTGGCCGAGCCCTTTGCCCATTTGCTGACTCAGGGCATGGTGTTGGCAGAGACCTACTATCGAAATGACGCGTCCGGTCGAACGGAGTGGTTCAATCCCAACGATGTCGATGTCCAGACCGATCAAAAAGGGCGTGTGTTGGGTGCAACTCTTAAAAGCGATGGACAGCCGGTCACGCCGGGGGGTGTGGAGAAAATGGCCAAGTCGAAAAACAACGGCGTGGATCCGGCTGCCTTGGTTGAGCGCTACGGCGCCGATACTGTGCGCTTGTTTTCCATGTTCGCCGCTCCGCCGGAGCAATCGTTGGAGTGGTCCGATGCGGGCGTTGAGGGGGCGTGGCGCTTTCTTCGCCGATTGTGGGCGGGTGTGGCTTCACACACCCAAAGCCACCCGAATGCCCAGCCCGCTGACCCGTCGGACCTGACCCGTCAAGCCGCGCTGGATCTGCGTCGGCAGCTGCATGAGACCATCCAAAAAGTGGGCGATGACTTTGGCCGCCGGTATGCTTTTAACACCGCGATCGCATCACTGATGGCACTGTCGAATGAAATTGGACGGTTTGAACCACAAGCGCCTTCAGAGGTGGGTTTGGTCCAAGAGTGCTGGCTCGGGCTGGTGCGTATGATTGCGCCTGTCACCCCTCACATCGCAGAAGCGTTGTGGTCTCAACTGGGTCAAACCGGCTCGGTGTTTGTCGCTGGCTGGCCTGTTTGCGATGAAAACGCGCTGGTCAAGCAAGCCATCACCGTGGTGGTCCAGGTCAACGGCAAAGTCCGAGACCGGATTGAAGTCAGCCCAGGACTCGATCAAGCGACTTTGGAAGACAAGGCCAAACAAAGCGACAACGTCGAGCGTTTCTTGTCCGACAAAACCATTCGCAAGATCATTGTGGTGCCCGACAAACTCGTGAACATCGTCGCGCAATGAGGCCGGATCGCACTCACTCAAAACGCATGGCGTGGGCTCGCGTGGCTGTGCTCGTGGTCATTTCGGCCTGCTTGGTGGGCTGTGGATTCAAGCTGCGCGGCCAAATGGTGTTGCCGGATCAGCTGCAAACGCTCAGCATTGAAACGAGCGATCGGACCACCCCTTTTGTGCAAGCATTGGTGGGTCAGCTGCGGGCCAACGGGGTCTCGCTTGTGGACGCCAACCGGGGTGATGCGTCCGTGTTGCGAATCGACAATCAACGTTTGCGTCGACAGGCGCTCACAATTTCCCAAGACGCTCGAGTGCGTGAGTACGTCTTGCATTTGGATGTCAGTTACCGGCTCGAAGGTCCCGATGGTGAGCGCTTGATTGCTGATCAGCGTGTTCGCCTGAGCCGCGAGTATCAATTCGATGAGCAAGCCATCTTGGGCGGCAGTCGGGAGGAGGAGTTCTTGGGTGAGGACCTCAGTCGGGCCATGGCGGTGCAAGTGATGCGGCAGTTGGCCGCTGCGACTGAGTCAAGTCCATGAAAGTCTTCCCCGATAAGCTTGCAGCCGGTCTCAGCCAGGGTGTGGCACCGATCTATTTGGTGGCTGGGCCGGAGTCACTGCTGGTCGAAGAGGCCAGCGACAGCATTCGGTCTGCCGTCAAACAGCACGGCATTGATGAGCGCGTGGTGATTGAAGCCGATGGGCGTTTTGATTGGGATCGGCTGACTCAAGCCACCGAAACGGGGTCGCTGTTCGCCACCCGTCGGCTGGTGGAGCTTCGATTGCCAACGGGCAAGCCGGGCAAGGAGGGCGGACAAGCCTTGAGAGATTGGGCAGCAACCCAGCACGACGATGTTTTGCTGATTAAATCCCAAGCCTGGGAGATCGCCAGTGAGAAAACGGCTTGGTTCAAAGCCATCGATGCTCAAGGGGTGTTCGTGCCGTGCTGGAATATCAAGGCGCACCAGCTGCCTCAGTGGATTGAGCGTCGGCTGTCGGCCAAAGGTCTCCGTCTGGATCAGGCCTGTGCTCAGTTTTTGGCGGAACGATTGGAAGGCAACGTCTTGGCCGCCGCCCAAGAAATCGAGCGTCTGGCACTGTTGTTTTCATCGGGACATCATCTGCGTCTGGATGAGCTTAAGGCATCGGTGGCGGACAACGCCCGTTTCGATGCCTATCGTTTCACCGAATTGGTGATGCGAGGGCAGACAGGGCAGGCCCTGCGTTCGATCCGCGTTCTTCGAAATGCCGACACGCCACCCCCAGCGATCATCTGGGCGCTGTCGCGGGAGTTACAGACCTTAGCGGCCTTTATGGGCTTACGTCGCAAGCAGCCTGCAGAAGCCGCTTTTCGAGCGCTGCGCGTGTGGCCCGCGCGACAAGCCCCACTGGAAGCGGCGGCCAAGCGATTGAGCAGCCATGCCATTGGCCAGGCACTGGCGGATTTATCCCGCTTGGACCGCATGTCAAAATCCAACGCCGCGCACCGATTTTGGGTTGGGCTTGAGCGGGTGTGTGTGGCATTGACCAGCGACGACCCCGAGGGCACGTCGAGTCAGTTGGAGATTGGCGATGTCGCTTAAGCCCCCGGCCCAGCCGGCCAAAATCCAAAATCGCGCGGTGGCCATTTTTGGCGGCACGTTCGACCCTGTGCATCACGGCCATCTGCGTGCGGCGGCTGAGGTCAGTGAATGGCTGAAAGTGACTGACTTTCGGTTGGTGCCGGTGGGCAGTCCACCCCACCGGAGCCGCACCTTTGCCTCAGCGTTTCATCGCTTGGCCATGCTCGAATTGGCGCTGGCGCCTTACTCAGATCTGGCGGTGGATGATCGAGAGGTTCGGCGGGGTGGGCGATCTTTTATGGTTGATACCTTAAAAAGCGTTCGCCAAGAAGTGGGCGATGCGCCGGTGTTTTTGTGTTTGGGTCAAGATGCCGCCAATCACCTCGACACCTGGCGCGAGTGGGAGCGCATTTTTGATCTGGCGCATCTGGTGGTGATGACACGGCCCGACAGTCGCTCCAGCTATCCCGAAAACCTGGCGACTGTGATCAATGACAGATCGGTGACGCGAACTCGTGACTTGATGGACTCACCGGCCGGTGGCGTTCGCCACGTTGAGGTCACTCAGCTGGCCATCTCATCAACCAACATCCGTGAGCAGTTGGCTCAACGGCACAGCCCGCGCTTTTTGCTGCCTGCCACGGTGTTGGCCTATATCGAAAAGCACAACCTGTATCGCCTGCCCGCGGACCACTCAGACGGGTTAGAATAGGCCCAATGATGCAGTTCAACCCACGAACGTTGATCCCTTTGGTCTCTTGAACAGCCCCGTGCAGAATTCACCCGCGGCCCTGCGCGACTGCGTCATTGAGGTGGCTGAGGACATGAAGGGTCAAGACATCGAAACCATCGATCTGACCGATCGCAATGCGTTTGCCGATTACCTGGTGATCATCAGCGGGACATCAACTCGCCAGGTCAAAGCCATGGCCGATAAGCTCGTTGAGCGGGTCAAGGCCGAAGGGATTCGGCCTTTGGGGATCGAGGGTGAACGCGAAGGCGAGTGGGTGTTGGTCGATTTGGCTGATGTGGTGGTGCATGTGATGCTCCCCCAAACGCGCGCCTTTTATAATCTGGAAAAACTCTGGTCGATGCCGCCCGAGACCCGCTCGGGCGCTCAGAGTTAGGACCAAGATGAAACTGAACGTGGTCAGCGTCGGCACGCGCATGCCCGCCTGGCTTGGACAGGGGTGGTCAGATTACGCCAAGCGCATGCCGCCGCATCTGCCGCTGGCGCTGATCGAGATTGAAGCCAGCGCGCCCCAAAAACCACAGCCGGCCCAGATTGAGGCAGAGCGAATTCGTCGTGCGTGCCCAGAGCGCGCCCACTGCGTGGCGTTACACGCATCAACACGGCCCTGGGCGACTGAGCATCTCGCCTTGCAGCTGGCCCAATGGTGCCAGACCGGTGATCCGGTCTGTTTTTGGATTGGCGGTGCCGATGGGCTGGATGAGGCGTTGTTGCGCCAGGCCGACCAGACTTGGTCATTGGGCCCGGCGATCTTTCCGCACATGCTGGTGCGCGTGCTGGTGGCCGAACAGCTATACCGAGCTTGGACGATTAACCAAGGCCATCCGTATCATCGGGGGGCATCATGAGCACGGATCTTGTTTTGGCCTCGGCCTCGCCTCGCCGATCGGCACTGCTGCAATCTTTTGGGTTGAACTTTGAAGTTCACCCGGCAGACATTGATGAAACCCCAAGACCCGATGAGTCTGGGCTTTCAGTGATTCGTCGAGTGGCGCTGGAAAAGGCTCAGGCCGTTGCGGGGCGTGGAAACCGTCGGGCGATCTTAGGGTGTGACACCGGCGTCTTGCTTGACGCGGCGCTGTTGGGCAAACCCCAATCGGCGGATGAGGCCCGTCATATGCTGAGTTTGCTGTCCGGTCGAAGTCACGAAGTGGCGTCGGCGGTGGCGCTGATCGATGCCAATGGCGAGACGCTGGAGAGCGTGTGCATCACCACGGTGTGGTTCGCCTCATTGCCCCCGGCTTGGGTTGAGCGCTATGTTGAAAGCCAAGACCCCATGGACAAAGCAGGCGCCTATGCCATTCAAAACGAGGCGGGTCTGTTCGTGTCGAGAATTGAGGGCAGCTACACAAACGTTGTCGGCTTGCCTTTGTACGAGACGGGTCAGTTGTTGCGTCGCGCTGGCTTGTGGCATCCTTGAAAGGCGATCGCCTCGATACGGCGCTTTCAAACACCACCGCCGAGGCCATCCCAGCCTGAGAGAACGCCGACTGAGACAATTCCAACCAAGGACATGGCAGTGTGAGTGATGAGGTCTTGATCAATGTCACCCCGACCGAGTGTCGTGTGGCGGTTGTGGAAAATGGACTGGCCCAGGAGCTCTTTATTGAGCGGCGTGATTTGGCCAGCGACGTGGGCCAGATATATATGGGTCGGGTGGAGCGCGTGTTGCCTGGCATGCAAGCCGCGTTTGTAGACATTGGGCTGGCCCGGACGGCCTTTTTGCATGTGGCCGATTTGGTGGGCCGCGAACCGGCGGCTGAACAGACCCTGGATAACACACCCCGCCCCGTCGAGACCGCGCCACCGCATCGCGAGACTTGGCCACCGATCAGTGAGCTGTTAACCGTCGGTCAGGTGCTGCCGGTGCAGGTCATTAAAGACCCCTTGGGCAGCAAAGGGGCCCGGTTGAGCACGCAACTGTCGATCCCATCGCGGTATCTGGTGCTGTTGCCCAATACCACGCACATTGGTGTTTCGGTGCGGATCGAAGACGAAGCTGAGCGCGAGCGATTAAAAACGCTGGTGGCAGAATTGGCCGGAGTAGAGCCCGGCGTGGGGTTTATTGTGCGAACCAATGCTGAGGGCATCGGTGAGGCGTCTTTGGCACGTGATTTGGCCTACCTCACCAAACGTTGGGCGCGGATAGAGCGTGACCAGGCCCAAGCGGAGCCGGGTGCATGCATTTATCGAGAGCCCTCGCTGCCTCTTCGAGCGCTGCGCGATCTGATGCACGCACGCATCGATAAGGTTCGGATTGATGATGAGGCCACCCATCACGCCGCATGCGCATTCGCCAGTGAGTTCTTTCCCAGTGCCGCAAACCGAATCGAGCACTACACCGCCACGCGACCCTTGTTTGATTTATATGACGTTGAAAGCGAGATTGAGCGTGCACTCAGTCGAGTGACGCCGTTGAAATCGGGCGGCCATTTGGTGATTGATCAAACCGAAGCCATGACCACTGTGGATGTGAACACCGGCGGTTATGTCGGGCTCAAAAACCCAGAAGAGACCATCTTCAAGACCAACCTTGAAGCGGCGCAGGCACTGGCTCGCCAGCTTCGCCTCCGAAACCTAGGCGGCATTGTGATTGTCGATTTCATTGACATGATTGACGAAGCCCACAAGCGTCAGGTGTTGCGGGTGCTCAACGATGCCCTAGAGCGTGACCCAGCGAAAACCTCAGTTTCAGAGATCTCGGCGTTGGGGTTGGTCGAGATGACTCGCAAACGAACCACCGAAAGCCTCGAGCATCGCCTTTGCCAACCGTGTGAGGTGTGTGCGGGGACCGGACGGGTGAAGTCCGTTGAGACCATGTGCTCAGAGATCTTTCGGGAGATCGTCCGAGCCACGCGCCAGTTTGAGACAGGCCAGCTTCAGGTCATGGCCCATCAGCGCGTGATTGACCAAATCCTCGACGAGCACGAGGCCGCGGTGGCTGACTTGGCTGAGAAGCTGGGCGCCACGATTCGTTTTCAAACCCACCAAGGCTATGCTCAAGACCAATTCGATGTGGTGTTGTTGTGAGAAGCATAAGTGACTGAGCCGCATCCACTCCAAAAGCCCGGTTTTTTTTGGCGCAAAGCGCGTGCCTGGTTTTTTTCCTTGGCCGCTGGTCTGATTATTGGTCTGGCGGTGCTGGTGGGCTTAGGCCGCCTGCTCGCGCCCCAGGCCGAACTTCTTAAGTCCCCTCTGGAGCGTCAGCTCAGTCAGGCCCTCAATGCTTCAGTGCGCATTGATCGGCTTGAGATCCGCTGGCCTGGGTTTCTGCCGTCGATGCGCTTGAGTGATGTTGCCATCACACGAGCGGGCATGCCGTCTTGGGAAGTGGATCAAGCGGTGGTTGAATTCCACTGGCTGAACGCGTTTCGGCGCGACACGGTCATCACCCATTTGGCGGTGCTTGCGCCCAAGCTGTCGGTGCTCGAACAGGCCGATGGCGGCTGGCAACTGCAGTGGGGTGGTGGTTCGCCACCGCCGCAATCATCGGATCAAGGCGCTGCCCCTCCGTCCCCCACAGCCGCGCTTGTTGAACGCTGGCCAGAGTGGTTGGGTTTTTCGATGCGCTCTGCTGAATTGATGCTTCAGCCCAGAGATCAGCAGCCGATCACGCTGCACGTGGCCGAGGCCGACTTTTCAAAGGCGGGGCAACGCTATCGTCTCACGGGCTGGCTGGCCGCGCGCGAGGCGGCACCTGAGCAGGTTCAGTTCCGTGTCGCGGTGGGCCGATCGAACGCGCGTTGGTCAACCGCGGTGGCTTGGCTTGAGGCGCAGGAGATTTCTTTGTCGTACTGGCTCTCCGAGCTGGGTTACGACACCGCCTTGGCCAGCCCAGCGACCATGAGTGCTGAGGCATGGCTCAGTTGGGATCGGGTTCGAGGCGCGCGCTTGGATGCCGAGATGGATTGGGTGGGCGAGCATGGTGTGGTGCGCTCACGGTGGAGCGCCAAACGTTGGCCGAGCCATGGCCAGCGCGCCTGGGCGCTGGAGCTTCGTGAGCTTGAGTTCAACGAGCAACCGGCGTTGGCGTCGCTTGCGGTGGGGGTCACCCCGATCGCGCGCGCGCTGGCCGTGGATCGTGCCGATCTTGAGACCCTTCATCAAGCCCTGGATCCCTGGCTGGGCGCATGGTCGGCTTGGCCTGATCGCCTGTCGGGTCAGATCGAAGGGCTCACATTGGGACTGGATCGGGCCGACCGCGCGCATCACGCCCAGGGGCGAATCGAGGGCTTGAGTCTGGTCGATGACGCGTCCTCAAGCGCCATTGAAGGATTCACCGGACAGTTGGCCCTGGCCGGCGATCGAGTGGCTTTGGATTTGGGTGGGTCATTGCAAGTGGCGTGGCCTGAGGCGTTTCCAGGCGTTGTTGATCTGTCCAGCATCACCGGTCGGATTTTGATCAGTCCTGATCGGTGGGATTTTCAAGCGGTCGATCTGGCCAGTGAGCACTATGATGTCCGCCTCGATGGCGCAGTTTATCGCCAGGCCACGCGTCCATTCATCGACCTTTTGGTGACCTCGCCGCGCATTGAATCGTTGGATCCGCGACCGTTGTTGCCCCATCGGGTGATCCCGCCGCCGGCGCTGGCCTGGTTGAACAACGCGCTGCTGAATGTCGGTGACGCCACGGGGCATGCCTTGCTTCATTTCCCAGTGGGGCTTCGCACCCGTCAATTCACGCCCGGGCATTTGGACGCTGAGGTGACGTTTTCTGATGTGGACATGGCCTATGCCAACAATTGGCCGGTGGCCCGCGATCTCAACGGACAGGTGACATTTTCAGGTCAGTCGCTCACCGGCCGGGTGCGGCAAGGCACGGTCGGGGGCATGGCGCTTGCGGCGCCACGCATCCACATCGATCAATTGAGTGAGGCCGTCGTGGAGCTTGACCTGCGTGGCGAGGCGGTGGATGCCAATGCATTGGCATCGGCCCTGGGTGGGTTGCCATTTCCGGGCTGGGCCGATGTGTTCGAGCCCATGGCGTGGGCGGGTTCGGTGAATTCTGATGTCTCAATCCGCTTGCCTGTTAACGCCCGAGATCAGTGGGCGATCAATGGCGAGGTCGACTTTGTCGACAATCGTGTGGCGTTCAACGAAGCGGGCATCGCATTGGATGACCTGCAGGGGTCGATCGAGTTTGATCGACAAGTCATTCGCTCCCAAGCGCTGAGTGCGGTCTTTGATGGTCAGTCGTTGGCGCTCGACACAACCATCCAATTTTCTCCAAAGGCGCGTGTTGACATTCAAACCGCGCTTAACATGAGTGATTGGTTGGCTGAACAGCCTTGGGGTCAGTCATTGGCCGGAGCGGTCGATGGGGTCTCCGATTGGTCAATTGTGTTGGCCGACGCCCCTGAGGGCGATGGGTTGGCCCTTAAACTCTCCAGTGATTTGGCGGGTTTGGAGAGCCGTTGGCCACGCCCGTTCAACAAACCCGCCAACGCGGTTTGGCCTTTGGAGATCACGCGTTTGACCGGCACGCCCGAGCAGCCGTGGAGGGTGAGTCTCCAAGGCGATGGTCTTTGGCGCGCGGCCATCGAACAGGTGAGTGGGGGCTGGTCGGTGGCCGTTCAGACGGGGCCTGAGACACCTTTCCCCGCCATGCGGCGTCCGGAAGGGCCGGGTCTGGTGGTGCAAGGGGCGCTGCGCCGTTTAGACATGGACGCCTGGCGCGCCTATTGGCAACGGCAAACGGCACGCGAGGCTGTGACCGCCGCGTCTATGTCGGCATGGGTGAGCGCGGCCTTGGCTGATCAAGTCAACATTGATGTGTCCACTGAGGCATTGGTTTTACCTGGGCTGGTGCCCGATTGGGCTGATCTTCAAGTCACATTGGATGACCAACAGTGGCTCATTGACGTTGATGGACCCAGCCTTTCCGGTGAGGTGGTGTGGCCAAGCGGCGCTGAAATGGACCGATCGATTGTGGTTGATTTGGCGCGTGCGCAACTGCAAACGACGTCACCGGCCTCAAATGATGCCCCCATTGATGCGCCGAACCTGCAAGACCCGCGACGGTTTCGGCCGCTGACCGTTTTGATTGAGTCATTGACCTGGGGTGATTTGGCGCTGGGCCAGCTGCGCTTAGAAACGCATAAGACCGCAGACGGCCTGGAGCTTGAGTTGATTGATGTGGATGGGCCCGATTTGAGATTTCAGGCCCAAGGGCGATGGGTTCAGGCATCTGGGGAGGAGCCGCGCTCTGAGATGGTGGGTCGACTCAGCTCCCGTAACTTCAACCAGCTGATTCAGGCGACGGGCTATCAAGCAGGCCTTCGCGCGCGGCAGGCAAGTGTTGATTTTGAGCTGGACTGGCCTGGCACGCCCCTGGATTTCAACTTGTTCCGAGTGGCAGGGGGCTTGGATTTTGAGTTGAGGGGAGGCAACATCCCGCAGGCCTCGGCCGGGGCGGGTCGGCTGTTGGGATTGATCAGTTTTAATGCGCTTCCCAGGCGTCTGGTGCTGGATTTTCGCGACGTCTTCTCATCGGGTTTTTCTTTCGATGACATTGAGGGACGCTTTGATATGCAGTCGGGGATGGCCCGCACTGGAGGCGTCAGAATCGCCTCGCCTGCGGCGGTCATGACCTTAACAGGCACAACCGACATGTTGGCGCGAACCTATGACCAGTCGTTGGTGATTGAGCCTGGGTTGGGGTCGACTTTGCCGGTGATTGGCGGTTTGGCAGGTGGGCCGGTGGGCGCCGCGGCGGGTCTGTTGCTGCGCACCATTCTCAACCAGCCGTTGAAGGGCGTATCGATGGCGCGCTATTCCATTCAAGGCCCGTGGGCTGACCCCGTGATTGAGCTGGTGGACGCTGAGGTGGCTGATGTCAGCGACGCAAGCGACGACGACATGGAGGTGCGCCCACAAGGGCCGCCACCGCCCCCATCGTCTGATGTGGGTGGTGGCAATGGGCGCACCCAATGAGCCCTGGGCCGAAACCGCAATCAGGCTTCGGGGGTTTGGCGGATGCCCTCGACGTCGAGAATGATTTCAACTTCGCGTGAGTCAGGCCCCAAGTCATAGTCGATTCCAAAATCAGCCAACGCAAAGCGCGTGGTGCCATGGAAGCCCCGACGATAATTGCCCCAAGGGTCGGTGCCGGCCCCGACTTGCTCGACGTCAAATGTCAAGCTTCGCGTTATGCCCATGAAGGTCAGATCACCGACCATGGTGTAGCGATCGCCTTCGACATGCTCAAAATCGGTGCTGACAAACCGGGCGCTGGGATACTCTGCAACGGTGAGGAAGTCCTCGTTTTTCAAGTGCGCATCGCGCCGTTCATGGTTGGAGTCGATGCTGGTGGTGTCGATCGTGACTTCAACGCTTGAATTGGACGGATTGTCGGGATCAAAGCTGAACGCCCCCTCAAATTCATTGAAGCGGCCATACAACCAAGAAAATCCCAGATGACTGATTTTGAACTGAATAAAGGCGTGCGCGCCGGAGGTGTCGATCACATAGTGTTCGAGACCGTCATCCGATGCGGAATGCTCACCGTGATTATCGCCCAGTGTGACGGGGGCCACAGCCAGCAACGCCAGTGCCATGAGCGCTTTTAAGTGATAAGTCATGCATGTTCTCCTTATTTGTTGCCTCGGTTTAGGATGAAGGTTAAATCGGTTGGATGTGGCCGGCTAAAGGCGTCCAAAATGCGCGCAAGCCATCGCCATCAGTGCTGATCATCACCGTGGGCGGGCGCTTGCAAGCGAAAATCCCCGCTTCTTTTCTTCACCAACGCGTAGCCCCACCGATAGGGCAATTTTCGCGACAAGAACGCGAGGAAACGGTTGACACGCCCAGGCACAAACATCACCGGCGCTTTGGGCTGGTCTATGGCTGCCAAGCTCGCTTGCACCACCTCTTCAGCGCGCATCCACATGTAGTTGGGCATCTGGGAGACCAAATGCCGATTGCCGATGACATCGTGAAACTCCGACCAAGTGAACCCAGGGCACAGCGCTTGGACGCGGATGCCGGTGGCGTCATTTTCCATTGCCAATGATTCAGAGAATTTGATTAAAAAAGCCTTGGAGGCGGCGTATAAAGTGTGGCCGGATGAGCCGGCGACAATGCCCGCCACCGAGGCCACATTGATGATGCGCCCACGGCCGTGCTCGAGCATGTCGGGCAAGGCGCGGTGGGTTAATTCGGCCACGGCGTGGACCATCACCTGCATGAATCGAGCCTGCTCGGGCCATGAGGCTGCCGTGTAATAGCCGCCGACGGCAAAGCCGGCATTGTTGACCAACACATCGACATAGAAACCGGCGCGGTGGATGGCCTCGATCAGATGTTGAGCGGCCTCAGCCTGGGCCAAGTCGGCTTCAACGACAAGGCAGGTGACCCCGTGTTTGGCCTCCAGTTCATCGGCGAGGGCCTGGAGTCGGTCCCGACGCCGGGCGGTTAAAGCCAAGTGGTGGCCTTGAGCCGCCAATTGACGTGCAAACGCCTCACCAATGCCTGCCGAGGCACCGGTCACGAGAGCAATGGCCTGTGCGGTCATGGCGCCCACCTTGTATCTGTGAATGGAAGTTCTTATCCTACCGTGCCAAACCCATAAAGTGAAATCCATCGATGGAACCCGTGACTCGACACCCTCTCATCGCCGGCAATTGGAAAATGCACGGCAGCCAAGCCTTCGCTGAATCCTTAAGTGGGGCAATCGCGCAAAGCTTGAAAAAGCCCCGTGCAGAGATCGCTTTAATCCCGCCGTTCCCCTATCTCACGGCCGTGGCTGCGGCCATTCGGGCGCATCAGGCACCGATTGATCTGGGCGCACAAGATGTCTCAGCGCATGCTGAAGGCGCTCACACGGGTGAGGTGAGTGGCGCGATGCTGAGCGATTGCGGCTGTCGTTTTGTGCTGGTGGGGCACTCCGAGCGTCGACAGGACCATGGAGAAACCAGCGCCCAGGTGGCACAAAAGTTTCTGGCGGCTCAGCAGGCGGGGCTGATCCCCATTGTCTGCGTCGGTGAGACATTGGCCGAGCGAGACGCCGGTCAAACTGACAAGGTGGTTTTGTCGCAGTTAGAGGCGGTCCTGGAGGTCGCTGGAGTGGAGGCATTTGAGCATGCCGTTGTCGCCTACGAGCCGGTTTGGGCGATTGGCACTGGGAAGACGGCCACGCCGGCCCAAGCGCAGGCGGTGCACGCATCAATTCGGGCGCGGATTGGTGCCAACAGTGATACAATAGCCGGTCAGGTCAGAGTGATCTATGGTGGCAGCGTCAAGCCAGACAACGCCCTAGAAATCCTGAGCTGTGACGACATCGACGGTGGCTTGATTGGCGGCGCCTCGCTCAGTGCAGAGTCTTTTGTCGAGATATGCCAGGCGGTGGGTTAACAGACGACTCCGACGGGTCGTCGCGCTGAACACACAACAACACGGTTGAACATCAACATCGCGATCGATGTGATCGAGATGAACTAAATCGAGACGGGTGACTGAAAAGACATGCTCTACACCGCATTGATTGTGATCCACATTTTGCTGGCCATTGGCTTGATTGCTGTGGTGCTGGTCCAACGTGGCCCGGGCGCCACCATGGGGGCGGCGTTCGGTGCCGGCGCGTCGGGCACGGTTTTTGGATCAAAAGGATCTGCCAGCTTTCTGGGCAAGCTCACCGGATGGATTGGCGTGGCGTTTTTCCTCATCAGCTTGTCTATGGCGGTGTTGCTTGCGCGATCGAGTGGTTCAGGCGCGGGCGACGAGGACCTGGGCGTTGCAGAACGCCTCATTGAGGCGCCTGCACCGGCGGCCAATGACATCCCAGTTGATGACCTCGCGGACGGCGAGTCGTCCGAGACGTTCCTTCAACCGCCGGTGGACGGCGAGGTCAGCGAGGGCGAGTCGGGGGCCAGCCAGAGCGCAACGACCGGCGAAGCCAGTGGTGAGGCGTCGACATCATCTCAGGTTGACGATGACGAAACGCCCAATCCCAATCCCTAGTGGGGTTCACTGGGGCCGGTAAAGTGCAACGTAAGGATACAGATTAGCCGAAGTGGTGGAATTGGTAGACACGCTGTCTTGAGGGGGCAGTGGCGAAAGCCGTGCCGGTTCGAGTCCGGCCTTCGGCACCAGCTTGGAAACAAAGTGAGTCAACGAAGTCGATTCGACAGTCGCTGGATCACTGACTTGAATCGTGTTCGTTGGTAACTGAGAGTTCACGGATTCTGACTAAACTGAACGGGTATTGGCCAAAGCCGAAAGAGTATAGACAGCCACCATGTTGACAGACTATTTTCCGATTTTGGTTTTCCTGGGCGTGGGTATTGGCATGGGGGCAGTCTTGCTTGCGGTTGGGAGTATTCTTGGGCCGCGCAACCCATCGACTGAAAAAAATTCGGCGTATGAGTGTGGGTTCGAGGCTTTTGAAGACTCCCGCATGCAGTTTGACGTGCGGTTTTACCTCGTGGCGATCTTGTTCATCATTTTTGATCTTGAGATTGCCTTTTTATTCCCTTGGGCGGTGGCCTTAGATTCCATCGGCATGACCGGATTAGCAGCGATGGGGGTGTTCTTGCTGATTCTTGTCATCGGCTTTGTATATGAGTGGAAGAAAGGAGCGTTGGAATGGGAGTGAGCGATCTGCTGCACAACCCTGGGGTGGATGGTGACGTCGATGACATCCTGCGCCCCGCCGGTGATAACCCGCTGTTGGAGAAGGGGTTTGTCACCACCAGCGCGGATGCCCTCATCAACTGGGCTCGAACCGGATCGATGTGGCCCATGACGTTCGGTTTGGCGTGTTGTGCAGTGGAAATGATGCACTCGGCGGCCTCGCGCTATGACATTGACCGCTTTGGGATGGTGTTTCGTCCCAGCCCACGTCAATCAGACGTGATGATTGTCGCCGGAACCTTGGTCAATAAGATGGCGCCGGCGCTTCGCAAGGTCTATGACCAGATGCCCGATCCGAAGTGGGTCATTTCCATGGGCTCGTGTGCCAATGGTGGTGGCTACTATCACTACTCCTATGCGGTGACTCGTGGGTGCGATCGGGTGGTGCCCGTCGACATCTATGTGCCCGGCTGCCCGCCAACGGCGGAGGCTTTGGTCTACGGCATTTTGCAGCTGCAAAAGAAAATTCGACGAACGAACACGATCGCCCGCTCATGAGTGCTTTTTCACCACATCTCCAAGGGCTTGCAGACGAGCTCGAACGTTGGCTGGGCCAAAAGATAGAGCAGTTGACTGAGCATCGTGGGCAGCTGAGTTTGATGGTGTCACCCGATCACTGGTTTGAGGTGGCTTTACAGCTGCGAGACGAGCCGGGCTTGGCGTTTGAGCAGCTGAGTGACCTGTGTGGTGTGGATTATCTTGGCTACGGCGACGATGAGTGGGAGACCGCTGAAGCCACCGGCGAAGGGTTTTCGCGTGGTGTGGATGCATTGGGACCGGGCCGGTTTGATTGGTCTCAAAGGCCAGAGGCAGACGCGGTGCCCAATCGCTTCGCCGTGGTGGCGCATCTTTTGAGCATCAAGCACAACAAACGACTCCGAATTCAGTGTTTTGCGCCTGCGGAGGATTTGCCTGTCGTGCCCTCTTTGGTTGAAGTGTGGAGCTCGGCGAACTGGTATGAGCGCGAGGTGTTTGATTTGTTTGGCGTGGTGTTTGAAGGGCACCCTGATTTGCGCCGAATCTTGACCGATTATGGGTTCATTGGTCACCCATTCAGAAAAGACTTTCCTCTGATTGGCAATGTCACCGTTCGCTACGACGAACAAAAAGAGCGCGTGGTGTATGAGCCCGTCGAGATTGAGCCGCGAGTGCTCGTCCCTCGGGTAATTCGCGAAGACAGTCGTTATGTCGATGAGAAGCTTGAATCAAAAGCCGTCAAAGAAGGACATCCTGAGTCATGAGTGAGATACGGAATTTCACAATGAACTTTGGCCCGCAGCATCCGGCCGCTCATGGTGTGCTGCGACTGATTCTTGAGCTTAACGGTGAAACCGTTGAGCGTGCCGACCCGCACGTGGGTCTGTTGCATCGTGCAACCGAAAAACTGGCCGAATCAAAGCCTTATAACCAATCCATTGGTTACATGGATCGGCTGGATTATGTCTCGATGATGTGCAACGAACACGCCTATGTTTTGGCGATTGAACAATTGATGGGCATTGAGGCACCGCGGCGAGCTCAGTACATCCGCACAATGTTTGATGAGATCACCCGCATCCTCAACCACTTGATGTGGCTGGGCTCAAATGCGCTCGACTTGGGTGCGATGTCGGTGTTTTTGTATGCGTTCAGAGAGCGCGAAAATCTGATGGATTGTTATGAGGCCGTGTCAGGGGCGCGCATGCACGCGACCTACTATCGGCCCGGTGGCGTCTATCGGGACCTGCCTGACAAGATGCCCAAGGTGGCTGAAAGTCGCTGGCGCAAGGGCAAAGACCTCGAGCGGATGAACAAGTGGCGCGAGGGGTCATTGTTGGACTTTTTGGATCAGTTCACCGAAGATTTTTATACCAAAGTCGATGATTACGAGACTTTGCTGACAGACAACCGAATCTGGAAGCAACGAACTGTCGGCATTGGCGCGGTTTCACCAGAGCGGGCGCTGCAGTTGGGCTTTACTGGTCCCATGCTGCGCGGCAGCGGCGTGGCTTGGGATTTGCGCAAAAAACGCGCTTACGCGGCGTACGATCAGATGAATTTTGATATTCCGGTGGGGAGCAATGGCGACTGCTATGACCGCTATCTGGTCCGAATCGAAGAGATGCGCCAATCCACACACATTATTCGCCAATGCGTTGACTGGCTTCGAGCGAACCCCGGGCCGGTCATGCTTCGAAATTTCAAAATTTCTCCGCCAACGCGCGAGGAAATGAAAGACGACATGGAGGCGATGATTCATCACTTCAAATTATTCACCGAGGGCTATTGCGTACCAGCAGGTGAAACGTATGCCTCGGTGGAGGCGCCGAAAGGGGAGTTTGGTTGTTATATGGTCTCCGATGGAGCGAACAAACCTTTTCGAGTGCATTTGCGTGCGCCTGGTTTTGCTCACCTGTCGGCGATGAATGAAATGGCGCAGGGCCACATGCTGGCCGATATTGCGGCATTGATCGCCACCCAAGACATTGTTTTTGGAGAAATCGACCGATGAGCTTGGAAGCCACCACCTCTGCTGCCGAAGGGCAGGCTGTATTGCTGAGTGAGGCGACCCGCGGGCGCATTGATGGTTGGCTGGCTCGCTTCCCTGACACGCCTGAGGGTCGTCGCTCCGCCATCATTCAATCGCTGGTCGCTGTTCAGGACCAAAATGGCGGCTGGGTCAGCGCTGAGCTCATGGACGCAGTTGCCGACTATCTCGATGTGCCCCAGGTCTGGGTCTATGAAGTGGCCAACTTCTATTCAATGATCGAGACTGAGACCGTCGGTCGCCACTCGATTTCAATTTGCACCAACATTTCGTGCATGCTCTGCGGTGCCGATCAAGTCGTTTCGCATGTCGAAAATAAGCTGGGCATCAAAATGGGCGAAACCACACCCGATGGCCGCATCTTTTTGAAGGTTGAAGAGGAGTGCGTGGCGGCATGCACTGGCGCTCCGATGATGATTGTTGATGGCCATTACCATGAAAATCTGACCCCTGAGAAAATTGACGAGATCCTGGATGGATTGGAGTGAGTGTAGATGAGTGACCATCACGTTGTACTGGGCGATTTAGGGCCGGAAAGCTGGACGCTGGCGTCTTATCGGGCGCGGGGCGGATGGCAAGCTTGGGAAAAAATTCTACGCGAGAAAACTGCCCCAGAGACCATTATCGAAACGGTCAAAAACTCATCGCTTCGGGGGCGCGGTGGAGCCGGCTTCCCCACGGGGTTGAAGTGGTCGTTTATGCCCCGATCGGCGCCCGGCCAAAAGTATTTGTTGTGCAACTCTGACGAGTCTGAGCCCGGCACGTGCCACGATCGAGACATCTTGCGATACAACCCGCATGCGGTGTTGGAGGGCATGGCCATCGGGTGCTATGCCATGGGTGCGAGTGTGGGCTACAACTATCTTCGAGGCGAATTTCATCATGAGCCGTTCGAGCGGATTGAGGCCGCTTTGAATGAGGCTTACGAGGCCGGGTTATTGGGCAAGAACATTCAAGGCTCAGGCGTTGATGTAGACCTGCATAACGCCCTGGGAGCGGGGGCTTATATTTGTGGTGAGGAAACGGCTTTAATGGAATCATTGGAGGGCAAAAAAGGCCAGCCGCGTTTTAAGCCTCCATTTCCCGCCAATTTTGGTGTCTACGGCAAGCCCACCACCATAAACAACACAGAGACGCTGGCGTCTGTTCCGGCGATTATGCGAAATGGCGCCGAGTGGTTTTTGGACATTGGCAAACCGAACAACGGCGGCCCCAAAGTGTTTTCAGTCTCAGGGCATGTGGCTCAACCGGGCAACTTTGAGATTCCGTTGGGCACGCCGTTTGCCGAGCTGCTCGACATGGCGGGTGGCATGCGCCATGGCAACGCACTCAAGGGCGTCATCCCGGGTGGATCGTCAATGCCCGTGCTGCCGGCGTCCATCATGGAAGAGATCACCATGGATTACGATGCCCTGCAAAAAGCAGGCTCGGGCTTGGGCTCTGGTGCGGTGATCGTGATGGATGAAACCACCTGCATGGTGAACGCCTGTACGCGGATAGCACGCTTTTATTACGCCGAGTCATGTGGGCAATGCACCCCTTGTCGTGAGGGCACGGGCTGGATGTATCGGTTGCTTCAAAAGATCATGGCGGGCCAGGCAAAAATGAGTGACCTCGATCTGCTGGAATCAGCAGCGGGTCAAATCGAGGGGCACACCATCTGTGCATTTGGCGAGGCAGCTGCTTGGCCCGTGCAAGGATTTTTGAAGCACTTCAGGCATGAGTTTGAATACTTTATTGAGCACGGACACTCAATGGTCGAAAGCACTGTGGGTGAGGCAGCTTAAGGCATGGCAACCGTTGAAAAAACAGATGTAGACATGGTCACGCTGGAAATCGATGGTGAGTCGGTCAGTGTTCCGGCAGGTTCGATGATCATCGAAGCGTCGGACCAAATCGGCATTGATATTCCAAGGTTTTGCTATCACCGGAAATTGTCCATCGCCGCCAATTGTCGAATGTGTCTGGTGGACGTAGAAAAAGCGCCGAAGCCTTTGCCTGCTTGTGCCACGCCGGTGGCTGATGGCATGAAGGTCTTTACCGAGTCGCGGCGCGCGGTGGATGCCCAGCGCGGTGTGATGGAGTTTCTGCTGATCAATCACCCGCTTGACTGTCCCATTTGCGATCAAGGCGGTGAGTGCGAGCTGCAGGACTTGGCGATGGGTTACGGCCGCTCTGTGTCTCGCTTCACTGAAAGAAAACGCGTGGTTAAAGACAAGAACTTAGGGTCACTGGTGGCCACCGACATGACCCGCTGCATTCATTGCACCCGCTGCGTTCGATTTTTGGAAGAAATTGCCGGCACCAGTGAGCTCGGCGGCATTGGCCGTGGTGAGCACACTGAAATCTCCACGTTTGTTGAACGCAACATCAACTCGGAGCTGTCAGGCAACATTATTGATTTGTGTCCAGTTGGCGCTCTGACCAACAAGCCGTTTCGGTTTTCAGCCCGGCCTTGGGAGATGCGTGCCAAGCCCTGCATTGGTAGCCACGATAACGTAGGCGCCAACTTATTCCATCATGTCCGAGGCAAGCAGATTATGCGCTGCGTGCCTCGAGACAATGAGCGCATTAATGAGTGCTGGTTGCCCGACCGTGATCGCTATGCCCATTTTGGACTGGCATCGGATGAGCGCTTAACGCGACCCAAGGTCAAAATTGATGGGCAGTGGCAAGACGCCAGTTGGGATGAGGCACTGGCCAAGGCGCGGCACATCCTGGAGACCACGGTCAGCCAAGATCCGGCTCAGTTGGGCATTTTGGTTTCGCCCAGAGCCACCACGCAAGAGCATCACTTGTTGGCGAAACTGACTCGGGGGCTGGGGTGCGACAACATTGACCATCGGCTGCGCGTGAGTGATTTTTCCCATCCAGCAACGGGGTGGGGGCGAATGGATATGGCGACCGCGCAGTGGCCCACGGCCGATGCAATTTTTTTAATCGGCAGCAACATCCGTCACGATCAGCCCATTTTGGGTCACCGCGTGCGGACCGCATGGCGCCAATCCGGCGCTCAGATCATGGACCTCAATCCCGCCGCCTATGATTTTCATTTTGATCTGACTGAGCGGTTGATTGATGCACCACAGCGGATGGTGCCCGTGTTGGCTGGTGTGGTACAAAAAGTAGCAAAAGATCAAGGGCTTACTCTGCCTGATGGGTTTGAGGCGATTTCGCCATCAACGGACCATGGTGAGGCCATTGAGCGAGTGGTGGCGACTTTGAAATCCGCCGATCGCGGGCTGATCGTTTTGGGTGATGTGGCACTGAACCATCCCCAAGGGGGGTGGTTGCGGACTTTGGCCGAGTGGCTGGCCGCCGCCACAGACGTGTCGATGTGTGCCCTTGGAGGGCCAGCCAACGCGCGTGGTGCGCACGCCGCTGGCGCGCAACCCAAGACGTCGGGTCTGCATGCCAAGCAGATGTTGACCACCCCCTTATCAAGCTATGTGATCTATGACTTTGAGCCATCCTCAGACACGGCCAACCCACAGTTAGCGATGGACGCGCTGAAATCGGCATCGCAGGTGATTGCAGTGTCCGCCTTTGCCAGTGATGATCTTTTGGCTGTGGCGGATGTGCTTTTGCCCTTGGCTTCGGTGCCTCAGACCGACGGCAGTTACATCAACGTCGATGGCATACGTCAGGATTTTGAGGCATCGGTTCCCCCGTTGGGTGATGCGCGTCCTGGGTGGAAGATTTTGAGGCGACTGGGTGCGGATCTGAGGCTGGATGGTTTTGATTTTGTTGATCTGGCTGACATTGATGTGTCTTTCGATGCCGCCTGCCCGGATGCGCAATCGGAAATTCAGCCTCCGTCAGTCAGCGAAGGCGAGCCAGCCTCGGCCTCGAGCGATTTGATGCGGATCGGGGATGTGCCCATGTATCACACCGACGCGCTGACACGCCGGTCTAAGCCGCTCCAAGACAGCGACCATGCGTTGCCTCCGGTGGTTCGTGTTCATCCCGAAGCAGCCCAATCGCTCGGCCTTGTTGAGGGACAAGCGGTTAACGTTAGGCAGGGCGAGGCAAGTGCAACATTGCCATGGTCAGCCGATGATCGAATTCCCAAGGGTGCGGTGTGGCTTGCAAGCGCACACACTGAGGTGTCCGGCTTGGGCGATGCTTATGGCCCAATCACGGTGGAGCTGGCCAAGTCATGATTGATCAGCTGCTCACACTGATGTGGACGATGACCAAGATTATGGCGATCGTTATGCCTGTCACCATCGGTGTGGCTTACTTCACTTATTTCGAGCGCAAAGTGATCGGCTACATGCAGTCGCGCCGTGGTCCTAACCGCGTTGGGCCATTGGGGCTGCTGCAGCCGTTTGCCGATGTCTTTAAGATGCTTTTTAAAGAATTGATATTGCCCAGCGATGCCAACCGATTTTTGTTTTTGTTGGCCCCTGTCCTGGCGCTGGCGCCTGCATTAACCGCCTGGGCGGTGATTCCGTTTGATGATTGGTTGGTGCTGGCGGACATTGATGCTGGCCTTTTGTTTGTTTTGGCAATGACATCAATGGGGGTTTACGGCATTTTGATTGGTGGTTGGGCGTCCAACTCGAAGTATGCTTTGCTGGGTGGCTTGCGCTCAGCAGCCCAGACGGTCAGCTATGAAATTGCGATGGGATTTGCGTTGGTGGGGGTGGTGGTGCTGGCGGGCACGCTTAACCTCACGGGTGTGGTGATGGCTCAGTCAGGCGGGCTGTTCAGCTGGTTCTGGTTGCCCTTGTTGCCGCTGTTCGTCATTTATTTTATCTCGGGCGTGGCCGAAACAAACCGAGCCCCCTTCGATGTTGCAGAGGGCGAGTCAGAAATTGTCGCTGGGTTTCATGTGGAGTACTCAGGCGCCGCTTTTGCGGTGTTCTTTTTGGCTGAATACGCCAATATGATTCTGATTTCAGCACTGGCTGCATTGCTTTTTATGGGCGGATGGCTGTCACCATTTGAGAGCATGCCGGTGCTTGGCCAGACGTGGTTGGGTGTCTCGGGCATTCACTGGTTTTTATTGAAGACGGTGATCTTTTGCTTTCTTTATCTGTGGTTTAGAGCCACTTTCCCGCGGTATCGCTACGACCAGATCATGCGTTTGGGTTGGAAGGTTTTTATTCCAATCACCATTGTATGGGTCATGGTGGCCGGTGTTTTTCGTGTGGCTGGCTTTTACGGTTAATAAAAGGGCCTTGTTAAGTTGATGCAAACTGTTGTTCGCTACCTTAGATCCTTGATGTTACTGGAGCTGTTGAAGGGCTTGAGTGTGACACTGCGCTATTGGCGCGCCCCGAAAGACACGTTGAATTATCCTGAGGAAAAAACCCCAAAATCGCCGAGGTTTCGTGGCTTGCATGCGCTGCGGCGCTACCCCAATGGCGAGGAGCGTTGTATTGCATGTAAGTTATGTGAGGCGGTCTGCCCCGCATTGGCGATTACCATTGACTCGCATCAACGAGATGATGGCACGCGTCGAACGACACGCTATGACATTGATCTTTTTAAGTGCATCTACTGTGGGTTTTGCGAGGAGTCTTGCCCTGTTGACTCTATCGTAGAGACCGATATCAGTGAATATCACTTTGAGAATCGCGGCGAGCACATTGTGACCAAAGAGCAACTTCTGGCCATCGGAGATCGCTACGAGCCACAAATTGCTGAAGCCAGACGGCAAGACGCTGCTTACCGCTAAGAGACGACGTGACAATGCCTATCATTGAGATTGTTTTTTATTTATTCGGCGCCGTGCTGATTGCTTCGGCATTGAGTGTTGTGACCGTTGGTAACCCAGTGTACGCGGTGCTGTTCCTCGTTTTGTCGTTTTTCTCGGCGGCTTGCATTTGGCTGCTCCTCCAGGCGGAGTTTTTGGCGATCGTACTGGTGCTGGTCTATGTCGGCGCGGTCATGGTGCTGTTTTTGTTTGTGGTGATGATGCTCGATGTTGATGGCGAACAGCGGAGGCTTCAGATCGGCCGCTACCTGCCCGTTGGCTTTTTGGTGGCGGTCGCCATGGCGGCGCAGCTGTTTGTGCTGATTTGGACACAGGGGCTGGAGTTGCAGGCCATGCCAGAGCCGTATCCTGAGTCGTTCAGTCACACGCGCGCCCTCGGTGAGCTGTTGTATACCGATTACCTGTATGCGTTTGAGGTGGCAGCCATCTTGCTTCTTGTGGCCATCATTGCAGCCATTGCCCTGACACATCGCCGACGGCCGAAAACGCGCTATCAAGATCCATCAGACCAGGTCAAGATCACAAAGGGCGAGCGAGTCCGGCTGGTCTCAATGGCAAGCGAGCGTGAGACATCTGAAGCCCGTGGTGGCAATGGAGACAAAAGCTGATGTTGACCTTAGCGCACTTTTTGACACTGGGTGCTTTGCTGTTTGCCATCAGTGTTGCAGGCATTTTCTTGAATCGGCGAAACGTTTTGATTTTGCTCATGTGCATTGAGCTGATGCTGTTGGCTGTCAATATGAACTTTGTTGCCTTCTCTCGGTTCATGGACGTGATGGACGGTCAGGTCTTTGTGTTTTTTATTCTGACGGTGGCCGCGGCGGAAGCAGCCATTGGCTTAGCCATTTTGGTTGTGTTGTTCCGCAATCGCCGCTCGATCGCAGTGGGCGAGCTGTCTGACTTAAAGGGCTAGTTTGGTGTCAATTCAAACTCAACTGTTGCTGATTCCTTTGCTGCCGCTGGTGGGTAGTCTTTTGGCAGGTCTTTTAGGCCGTCAGCTGGGGCGCGCCGGCGCGCATTGGGTGACCATATTGGCGGTGGCGGGGGCGTTTGGGCTCTCGGCGCTGACTGCCTGGCAAGTCTTTATCGAGGGCTTGGGGCCTTTGAACTACAGCGTCTATACCTGGGCGTTGGTGGATGGCTTTACTTTTGAGGTGGGCTTTCTTATCGACAGTTTGTCGGCTTTGATGATGGTGGTGGTGACGTTCGTTTCACTGATGGTTCATATTTACACCATTGGCTATATGCATGACGATCCGGGCTATCAGCGCTTTTTTGCTTACATCAACTTATTCACATTTGCCATGTTGATGCTGGTCATGGCCAACAACTTCTTGCAGCTGTTTTTTGGTTGGGAGGCTGTGGGTGTGGTCTCGTATCTTTTAATTGGTTTTTGGTTTAAGAAAGACTCAGCCGTTAAAGCCAATCTGAAAGCTTTCTTGGTCAACCGCGGCGGAGACTTTGGGCTGGTGCTCGGGGTGGCTGCCGTCGCTTACTACATGGGGTCTTTGGACTATTGGGAAGTGTTTGCCAATGTCGATGCAGTGAGTGGGCAGACGGTCACACTGGTGGGTGATTGGCAGTGGTCGGTGATGACGGTGATCTGCATTTGTTTATTCATCGGCGCCATGGGCAAATCGGCTCAGGCACCCCTGCACGTTTGGCTGCCTGACTCAATGGAAGGCCCAACGCCTATATCGGCTCTGATTCACGCAGCCACTATGGTCACGGCCGGTATTTTTATGGTTGCACGGCTGTCGCCTTTATTTGAGCAGTCGGCAACTGCACTGAGCTTCATTTTAATCGTTGGCGCATTCACGGCGTTGTTTTTGGGTCTGATTGGCATTGTCCAAAACGACATCAAGCGTGTGGTGGCCTACTCAACGCTTTCCCAACTTGGGTATATGACGGTGGCTTTGGGTGTTTCGGCATACTCAGCTGCCATTTTTCACCTTATGACACACGCCTTTTTTAAAGCGCTGTTGTTCTTGGGAGCAGGCTCTGTGATCATTGCGCTGCATCACAAACAAGACATGCGTCAGATGGGCGGTTTGGCTCGCTACATGCCCATAACCACTGCGACCGCGTGGCTGGGATCACTGGCGCTTATTGGGTTCCCATTTTTCTCTGGTTTCTACTCAAAAGACATGATCATCGAGGCGGTTAAAGCGTCGGATCGGTGGGGGAGTGGATTCGCGACCTTTGCAGTCATGGCCGGAGTTGTGGTGACGGCACTTTACACGTTCAGAATGCTGTATCTGACCTTCCATGGCCCAACACGGATGGATGACGCCACTCGAGCACATGCGCATGAGTCCCCCTGGGTGGTGACGGTGCCTTTGATTTTGCTGGCCATCCCATCAGTGGGCATTGGCTATCTGACTGTTGAGCCTATTCTATTTGGTGGCGCTTTGGCTGACGCCATTACTGTTGCGCCCGCCCACGATGTGATGGCGAAAGTTTCGGAGAAATTCCATGGTGCATTTGCGTTTGGCCTTCATGGATTTGTCACGTCTGTCTTTGCTCTGGCAATGCTGGGTGTCGGGGTTGCCACATACGTCTATCTGGGCAATCCCAAAGTTGCACAGGCAGCCAAGGATCGACTGTATTGGCTTTGGACCATCCTTGATCAGAAATATGGATTTGATGCGTTCTACCAAAAAATCATCGCGGGCGGCTCTCTGGGCTTGGCAGGTGGCCTCTCTCGAATTTTCGACGCCGGATTGATTGACCATGGCGTTGTGAATGGCTCAGCCCGGCTGGTGAGCCGATGCGCCCGGCTGGCGCGTCAGGTGCAAACCGGTTTTGTATTTCATTACGCCTTTGCCATGATCATTGGGTTGGTGGCACTCCTGGCATCTTTTCTTTGGCTTCAATAAGGACTCTGGGTGAGACATGCTTGATTGGCCATTACTAAGCCTTCTGATCTGGTTGCCCATTGTCGCCGCCTGTGTGGTGGCGTTGGTGGGAAGCGCCCAGCCAGGATTGGTGCGACCATTGGCCCTCGTCGGTGCGTTGGTTGTTCTTGGCCTCTCTGTGGTCTTGTATCTAGGGTTTGATACTGGAACCTCTGCATACCAATTCCAAGAGAAAGCACCCTGGATCAGTGCTTTTAATGTTTATTACCACCTTGGCGTGGATGGCTTCGCTTTGCCATTGATCATGCTGACCGCATTGATTGGCGTGTTGGTGATCATTGGCGGATGGGGCATCAAGGACCGTGTCCACTTATACATGGCAGCTTTTCTGGTCTTAGAAGGGCTGATGGTTGGCGTTTTTGCCGCAATGGATGCGCTTTTATTCTATGTATTCTTTGAGGCGATGCTCGTTCCCATGTTTTTGATCATCGGCATTTGGGGTGGGCCCAATCGCATTTATGCGACGATCAAATTTTTCTTATTCACGTTCTTCGGATCGGTGTTCATGCTCATCGCATTGATTTGGATGTACCTCCAGTCAGGCTCATTTGAGATTACCGATCTTCATTCTTTGCCCATCGATCTCCACGCGCAAATCTTAATCTTTTTGGCGTTTTTAATCGCTTTTGCGGTCAAGATTCCAATGTGGCCGGTGCACACTTGGTTGCCTGATGCTCATGTCGAAGCGCCAACCGGAGGTTCGGTGGTCTTGGCCGCCGTGATGCTGAAAATTGGGGGGTATGGATTGGTTCGCTTTTCACTTCCCATTACGCCCGATGCTGCGGCAGCCTTGGACTGGCTTGTCATTGGATTGTCGTTGGTTGCCATTACTTACATTGGATTCGTCGCTTTGGCGCAGAGCGATATGAAAAAGTTGATTGCCTACAGCTCAATCTCGCACATGGGGTTCGTGACACTGGGACTGTTCCTGGCATTTGCAATTGCAAGAAACAGTGGTGAGCTGAAAGGGGCTGGTTTGGGCATGTCTGGTGCGATGGTTCAGATGATCTCTCATGGATTTATCTCAGCTGCCATGTTCTCCGCTGTGGGCGTTTTATACGATCGAGCACACAGCCGAGAGATTAAAAGCTATGGCGGCGTTGCCAATACCATGCCCTGGTTTGCGGTCTTTGCTGTGCTGTTTTTTATGGCCAACAGCGGCTTGCCAGGCACGAGCGGCTTTGTCGGGGAGTTCATGGTCATCATTGCAGCATTCCACGCCAACTTTTGGTTCGCGTTTGTTGCAGCAACCACCCTATTGTTGGGCGCGGCCTACAGTTTATGGCTCGTCAAACGGGTTTTTTATGGAGAAGTCGGTAACCAAAAGGTGGCTGGCTTGAAAGATCTCACTGGCCGTGAGTGGGTGGTTTTGACGACGTTGGCAGCCTTTATTCTCGCAGTGGGTGTGTGGCCTTTCCCATTGATTGAGATGATGGAGGCGTCTGTGCAAGATCTGATGATGCATATTGTGGAGTCCAAACTTAAATGACTTTGATTGACTTGCAGCTGGCACTGCCTGAGATTTTTGTGCTGAGCATGACGTGCATTTTACTGCTCGCAGATTTGTTTATTCCTGCGCATCGTCGGGGTTTAACCCATTTGCTGGCGATGCTCACGCTAATCTTTTCTGCAATTTTGACGGTTCGATTAATGATGCCGGCCGGGCAGGAGGCCCTTGCTTTTAGCGGTACCTTTATTCGTGACCGGTTCGGAGACATTTTAAAGATTTTCTCCTATCTGACATTGGCCGCAGTATTTGTTTATGCCAAACACTATCTGCGTCAGTTTGACCTCCTAAAGGGGGAGTTCTACAGCTTAAGTTTGTTTGCCCTTTTGGGCATCATGGTGATGATTTCTGCCGGTTCAATGTTGACGCTCTATTTAGGTTTAGAGCTCCTGGCCTTGGCCACCTATGCGCTGGTGGCGTTCAACCGTGAGTCTTTGCCGGGCTCTGAGGCGGCGATGAAATACTTTATTTTGGGCTCTTTGGCGTCAGGTCTATTGCTGTACGGAATGAGCCTGCTGTATGGCGCAACAGGGACCCTGGCACTGGCGGAAATCGGTCAAAGTTTGGAACTCAGCACGACCGGAAGTGGTTTAATGCTGACCTTTGGTCTGGTGTTTGTCGTGGTCGGCATTGCCTTCAAATTGGGCGTTGTGCCGATGCACATGTGGGTGCCCGATGTCTATCACGGCGCGCCATTGGCAGCAACGTTGTTTATTGCCACAGTGCCTAAGATTGCGGGTTTGGCTTTAGTCATTCGGATGCTAGATGACGGTCTATCTGGCTTGCACGGCGATTGGCAGATGATGGTTGCGGTGTTGGCTGCATTATCCTTGCTCTTGGGAAATTTGGCGGCAATCGCACAGACCAATATAAAAAGAATGTTGGCTTACTCCACGATCTCGCACATGGGGTTTATGTTGCTCGGCATCTTGGCGGGCACGCCCGATGGCTATGCCAGCGCGATGTTTTACACCTTGGCCTATGTGATCATGTCTGCGGGCGCCTTTGCCGTGGTCATTATGGTGTCAACGCCGGATCATGAAGCCCAAGAGATTGATGATTTTAAGGGGTTGGCAAGAAGAAACCCCTGGCAGGCATTTTTGATGTTGATGCTGATGTTTTCATTGGCGGGAATCCCAGTATTCTTGGGCTTTTTTGCAAAATGGCAGGTCATTGCAGCCACCATTAATGCTGGATTCACCAATCTGGCCATTTTGGCTGTCATGACGGCTGTGGTGGGGGCGTTTTACTATTTGCGGGTGGTTAAGGTGATGTACTTTGATGAGCCGGAGACTGAGCAGGCCATCGCAGTGCCTTATGATTTTAAAGCGCTTTTGAGTGCCAATGGCTTGGCTGTTCTGGCTCTGGGACTGTTCTCCGGTGGTTTGATTGAGTTGTGCATCAGTGCATTTTTGACTGGCTAAAGCCACCAAGCCACACCAAACCAAATCAACATGATCAGGGCAATCGCTCCTTTGGCGAGTGTGCCCGCCACCACGCCAACGGTGGCACCTACCCCAGCTCGAAACGAAGAATCCAGTGTGGCTTTGCCGACCAAATGACCGATCACAGCACCGGCGAAGGGCCCCACAATAATTCCGACGACGCCAAAGAAAAACCCGAATAACAATCCAAATGTGGCGCCTAAGATGGCCAGACGGCCGGCGCCAAAGCGGCGGGCACCCTCTGCGGTGGCAATAAAGTCAACGATGACAGACAGTACTGCCAACGCACCTAACCAGAACAAGGTCCAAAAACCAACGGCGGCAAACTCTCCCATCCATGCCAAAATCACAAGGCCAAGCCATAGAATGGGCACGCCGGGTAGGATTGGCAGTATGATGCCAGCCAGACCTGAAACGATGAGAAGCAGCCCCAGCCCCCAGCCGAGCCAAAGCCCGATGTCTGTCAACCATGCGGGCATATCAATGGGGGGCCTTTTCTAAAAGCTGAATGAACCGATCGATGTCAGCAAGCTTTGTTTCATGCGAACAGACCAGTCGCCCAACATCATCAAAGCCAGGCCAGATGTGAAATTGGCATCCTTGTTTTTTCAGCCAGCCAAGTGTGGCAGGAGAGGCTTTGATGAAGACCTCATTGGCCTCCACTGGCCATTTTAGACTGGCGTTGGATGAATCGGCGATACCACGCGCCAGATGCTGGGCCGCGGCATTGGCTTGCGTGGCGATTGAGTGGGCAAGATCATCCTCGAGCAAAGCCAGAAGTTGGGCGGCGATAAAGCGCATCTTGGACAAGAGATGCCCGCCGCGTTTCTGGCGTCTTGACATGCCATCGAACCACTCAGGATGGCCAAATATAATGATGGCTTCTGCACACAGCCCCCCATTTTTGCTGCCGCCAAACGCCAAGACATCCACGCCTGCTTGCCAGGTCACCGCAGCGGGCTCACACTGGAGGTGCATCAGCGCGTTGCAAAAGCGCGCTCCGTCCATGTGAAGTGGAAGTCCATGGGATCGAGCGACTTGGCCAAGTGCTTGAATTTCGTCTGGGCGATAAGCGGTGCCGCACTCAGTCGCTTGCGTGATTGAAACGACTGACGGCTTGGCGTTATGAACCCCATGCGCCCCCGCTTTCCCGATGGCTTCGTCTAACATCTGTGGCTCAAGTTTGCCGTTCATGCCTGGGAGCGGTGCGAGTTTGGCACCGTGAGTATAAAACTCTGGGGCTGTCCCCTCATCATTATGGATATGGGCCTGGCTGTGGCACCAAATGCTGCCCCAAGGAGGACAAAGCTCACCTAAAATGATGCTGTTAGCGGCCGTGCCGGTGGCCATCGGCAAGACATGAACATCAGTGTCGAAATAGTTACCAAAGGCTTGATCGAGCTGATGGGTGAGCTCGTCTGTGGCGTAAGCGCTTGCAAAACCCTGGTTGGCTTGGCTGAGCGCCTCCAACACTTTGGGATGAGCGGGGGCTTCATTGTCACTTTTAAAATTGAGCTCGAGCATGAACGCATTGTAGCAAGCCCATGTGCAAGAATAAGCGTCCATGAGCATTGAAGCCAAACCGAATCGCGTCTCGGCGATGGATTTGCCCATTGCCGAGATGGCAGAGAAGATCAAAGACGCGATTGACCGTCATCCGGTGGTGATTGTTGCAGGTGAAACAGGCTCAGGAAAATCCACCCAGTTGCCCAAGCTTTGTCTCGAAATCGGAAGAGGCTCTCATGGCTTGATCGGCTGCACCCAGCCCAGGAGAATTGCAGCTCGCTCGGTGGCAAGGCGTGTCGCCGAGGAGCTGAATCAAGACTTGGGCCAGACCATTGGTTTCCAGGTCCGCTTTATGGACCGATTGTCTACCCAGACTCAGATTAAGTTCATGACCGACGGCATCTTGCTGTCGGAAATCCATCAAGACCGTGACCTAAAACGGTACGACACACTGATTATCGATGAGGCTCATGAGCGCAGCCTCAACATTGATTTTCTGTTGGGGTATCTTAAAAGCCTGCTGCGTCGTCGCCCAGATCTTAAGCTAGTTATCACCTCTGCAACCATCAATACCGAAAAGTTTGCGGCTCATTTTAAGGATGCCCCCATCATCGAAGTGGAGGGTAGAACGTACCCAGTCGAAGTACAGTACCAGCCGCCGAAAGAGGCAGAGCGCATGGCCGACCAGGTCAAGCGGGCCATTGACCGGGTGAGTTCGATCGACCCCCGCGGTGACATTTTGGTTTTCTTACCCGGGGAGCGTGAAATATTTCATGTCACCAAGCATTTAAGGCGTGTCAGTTACCGCCATACCGATATTTTGCCTTTGTATGCTCGGTTGCCCGCACACCACCAAGACAGAATCTTCTCATCGGGCGTCGGGCGCCGGATTGTGCTCGCCACAAATGTTGCCGAGACCTCATTGACCGTCCCCGGCATTCGGTTTGTGATCGACAGTGGCCTGGCAAGGATTTCTCGTTACACCGCCCATTCAAGGGTTCTTAGGCTGCCCATTGAACCTATTTCTCAGGCCGCCTGTGCGCAGCGCGCAGGACGCTGCGGGCGCGTGGGCCCTGGGGTGTGTGTTCGCTTGTTTGACGAGGGAGACTTCGCTGCGCGGAGAGAATATACGGAGCCTGAGATACAGCGCGCCAGCCTGGTGGGTGTGATCCTGCAAATGCGAGCGCTTGGTTTAGGTGATCCCGAAGATTTCCCATTTTTGGACAGCCCACCCCACCGGTTGCTGGGTGAGGCGTGGCAAACACTGTTTGAGTTGCAGGCTGTCGATGAGTCCCGCGCTTTGACAACCATTGGAAAGACACTGGCACGGTTGCCGATCGATGCGCGCTTTGGCCGGATGTTGATTGAAGCTGAGCGGCTTGGTGTACTGAACGAAATATTGGTTCTGGTGGCTGGCATGAGCGTTGGAGATGTCAGAGACCGCCCGATGGATGAGCAACAGGCCGCTGATCAGGCCCACAGCGAGTTTGTCATCACTGGCTCTGATTTTCTGACTCAGCTAAAGATATGGCAGTGGTGGCAAGCCACACGCCAAGCGCATTCAACCAATCAGGCCAATAAGCAAGCCCGAAAAAAGTACTTGGTCGTCAATAAGCTTCACGAATGGTCGCAGCTGTATCAGCAACTCAAGCAAATGGCTCAGCAGGAGGGCTGGTCTGTCAGAAAGATCAGCATGGAGTCGTCCGATGCCATTCACCAGGCATTGTTGTCTGGGCTTTTGGCAATGGTGGGCCGGCTGGATGAACAGGGGATTTATGAAGGTGCTCGGGGCCACAAATTTCGTCTTTTTCCAGGTTCGGTTTTGGCGCGCACTCAACCCAATTGGGTCATGTCAGCTGAGCGTGTTGAGACAGGGCAAACCTATGCCCGCGTTGTGGCCAAAATTAAGCCTGAGTGGCTAGAAAAGACGGGTGAGCATCTACTCAAGCGGCGGGTCTTTGATCCTTATTGGTCTCAGCGTCAAGGGCGGGTATTGGGATTTGAGCAACTCACTTTGCATGGACTGGTGGTGGTGGCAAAACGCCGTATTCACTATGGGCCGTTTGACCCGAAGACGGCGAGAGAGCTGTTTATTCGTCATGCTTTGGTTCAAGGGCAGATCAATCTCAATGCCGACTTTTTAGAGCATAATCAATCTCTTAAGGCATTGTTGGCAACCCAAGAGAGCAAGCAGCGAAAGCGCGACCTCCTTGCTTCGGATGAGGCGGTGGTTCAATTCTTCAATCGGCTATTGCCCGATCATATCTACACGACCAAAGCGTTCTCAAAATGGTACCAAGCGCTGGATGATGACACACGCAGTCAGTGGCTGCTCGATCAGGCAACGTTGCTTAGAGAAGAGGCGGCCCTACCCAGTGAGGTCGACTATCCCGATGAGTTGGTGATTGATGGGCAACGTTTTCCGCTGCGATATGCTTTTGATCCCAGTGACAAGGCAGACGGAATCACGCTCGATTGCCCGCTTCATTTACTTAACCAGTTGGATGTGCATCGACTTGAATGGCTCGTGCCAGGTTTGTTGGAAGAGAAAGTTGCCGCGCTCATCTCGAGTTTAAAAAAGTCACAGCGCAGACTGTTGGTTCCCGTCAAAGAGTATGCACATGCGGCTGTTGAGTCGCTCGGTCCGCCCGAAGCGAGCCTTTTGGATCAACTCAGTGCGGTCTTGAGCCGACTGAGTGGGCTTGAGATCTCTCGAGAGGACTTTAACCTCGAAAAAATCCCGCAGCATTTGGTGATGCGCGTTCGAGTCTTAAATGGCCCTGGCGAAATACTGGGAGAGGGGCGTGATGTCGTGGCCTTGAAGGCGGCGCATGAGGGCGAAGCTAGAGAGCAATTCATGCAGCGCCAAGCCAGCCAGTGGCAGCAAGATGGGCTTACTTTAAGCACGTTGTCTCCATTGCCGACCGAAGTGACGACCGCTGGAGGGCATACGGCGTGGCCCGCGTGGGTGGCTCAGGGCCATCAGGTTGGGGTGCGGTTATTTGACACCCCCGACCAGGCTGAGTTGGAGCACGAGGCCGCAATCACAGGACTGTGCCGGCAGGCATTGAAAGATAAAATCAAATATTTGCGAAAAAATCATGGTCTCACGCAGCCAGCGCAAGTCATTTGGAGCATGCAAGAGCCGATTGCAGCGCTGATAGATCAGTTGGTTGACCAGCTTATATTAAGTGCCATTCGAGCCAATGGCGGATGGGACATTCGCAACCCAGAAGATTTAAAACATTGCCTAGGTAAGCTGCGGGAGTCGTTGGTTCCAGCGTACCATGAAATGATTCAATGCCTTAATGAGGTCTTGATTTTATGGCATGAATCGACGATGCGGGCTCAGGACTTGGCCGTGGCAGTTCCGCGTAATATCGAAGACATTCAAAGTCAGCTCGACGATTTGGTTTATGTGGGCTTCATTCGAGACATTGACCTGGCGCGCCTCCGAGACTACAGCCGCTATCTACAGGCCGTTCAAGTGCGTATGGATGCACTGGAGCTTGATCCAAAGCGTGATTTCGACCGTCAACAACAAATCACACCGTTTTGGATGCGCTATCTTGAGTATCTGGCAGCAGGGCATTGGTACACCGACCGCCTTGATGATTATCGTTGGGCAATGGAAGAATATCGAGTGCAGCTTTTTGCTCAAGCATTGGGCACTCGACAGAAGGTCTCAGCAAAACGGCTGGAGACGCTTTGGGAAGCTGTGATGATGGAAAAAGAGCGCGGTGGCCCAACCACAGGCGGATGAGGCAGGGCTACAATGGCTTTTTTGAACTGGTCAGCGCCCAGTAAGCCTATCTGGCCTGGTCGAGGCATGATGTGAGCGTCCAACAAAAGATTCAAAACTGGATTGAGAATTACTGCCAGACCGCGGGCGTGGCGGATGATGAAGTGCTGTTCGAATTGGGCCGCTCAGTATCAAGCCATGCGCCAGAAGAAACGCTCGATCTTATTTTCAAGGCGCTCAAAAATCTTGAGCCATTATCACCCGATCCAGCAACCGTCGCCGCCACTTTGGGCTTTGCGCTGCCCGATAAAAGTGTTGACGCTCCGCGGCCAATCTTAGAAGCGATCCCCGGTGCTGATCAACTGCTCAAACAGCTGCAACGGCTGGATTATTTCGGCCAGAACTATCAGTCCACGAGTGAGGGCCATGCTGAGGGGCTCCGGCGGCTGCTCTTGGCGTTGATTGAGGACGTTCGTGTTGCGCTGATTACGCTCGCTTGGCAGCTGGCGCGATTGCAAGCCGCCAGGCGATTGGATGAGTCCACGCGCAAAACCATTGCTGAACAGACTCGCCTTATCCATGCACCACTGGCCAATCGTTTAGGTATTTGGCAGCTCAAGTGGGCGCTGGAAGACCTGGCATTTCAATACTTGGAGCCTCAAAACTACCAGAGGATTCGCCGTTTGGTCGATGAACAACGCGACGAGCGGCAAAGCAACATCCAGCGTTTTATGGATAAGCTCTCATCTCAACTCAAAAGCCACGGCATTGATGCAGACGTCAGTGGGCGCGCAAAACATTTGTATTCGATTTGGCGGAAGATGCAGCGCAAGGGCTTGGACTTTCACGAGCTTTTTGACGTTCGAGCGGTCAGGGTCTTGGTTTCAACGGTTGCGGAGTGTTATTCCGTGCTTGGTTTGGTCCACACCCATTGGAAGCCGGTGCCGGGTGAATTCGATGATTACATCACCAACCCCAAAGCGAACTTGTACCAGTCATTACATACGGCAGTTGTGGGCGTTTCCGGCCGAGTGATTGAAGTCCAAATACGCACCCATGATATGCACCACCACGCTGAGTTTGGCGTCGCCGCGCACTGGCGGTATAAAGAGGGCGCCCCTCGGGATCCCACTTTAGAAAATCGCATCGGAGTGATGCGCCAGCTCTTTGAGAAGGCCGTCGACAGTGATCAAGCGCTGATTGAAGGGTTTGAGAATCTCACCAGCGAAGATCGCGTCTATGTCCTCACGCCAACTGGTGAGGTAAAAGACTTGGTCCAGGGAGCCACGCCGCTGGATTTTGCCTATCTTGTTCACACCGAGGTGGGACATCGCTGTAAGGGCGCACGGGTGAACGGCCGGATCGTGCCACTGACCACACAGTTAAACAATGGTGATCGTGTTGAGATATTGACCACAAAAGAGGCGAACCCATCTCGTGACTGGATGCTGCCCCGCTTGGGCTACATCAAGAGCGCGCGGGCACGGGCCAAAGTCCGACAATGGTTTAAACAGGCCAATCATGAAGAGAATTTGGCTGCTGGTCGCCATGCGTTGGAAGCGGAGCTGAAACGGCTAGATTTGGAGGCCAGTAAAGTCACTGAAGTCATAAGCGATTTTAATTTTAAGTCACTTGATGAGCTTCATGTGGCCGTGGGCTGTGGCGACTTAACTGCATCGCAAGTGGCCAATGCCATCGAAAGAAAAGTCAGCAAGCACAAGTCGTCCAGCGCTGTATTGCCGATCCATTCAGCGAGTGCCCAGCCAAGCCAGTCAAGCGATATTCGCATTGACGGGGTTGGACAACTCATGCATCAATTGGCTCGTTGTTGTCAGCCTGTACCAGGCGATGCCATTGAAGGCTACATCACGCGGGGTCGAGGGGTGAGTGTTCATCGAGCCGACTGCAAGCAGTTTTTAAATCTGCAGCGGCAGGATCCTGACCGGGTGGTTCAGGTCTGCTGGCAGACCAAGTCGAACGACAAGTATCCCGCGAAACTGATTATTGATGCGTGGGATCGAAACGGGCTGATCAAAGATATTGGCATGGTGATGTCGACAGAAAATGTCAGTGTGACAGAACTCAAAGGCACCGCCCGAGATACTGAAGATGCGGTTGAGATTGGTTTGTCTGTTCAGGTGAGGGACTTTGAGCAGTTATCCACTGTCATCAGCCGTCTTTTGGGCATTCAAGGCGTTCTATCTGCTCGACGAGTGCGCTAAAACGCGCGCCAAGACCGCTTGAGCCGCCTGTCGGGAAAAGTATCGCTCGACATTTTTTTGGCCATTGCTCGAAAGTGTTGCCCAAAGTTGTTGATCATTGTGCAGTCTGAGGATTTCCTCCACAAAGTTTTCAGTGCTGTTGGCCAGTAGGATGTCATGGTCATGAGACGTGTGAATCCCTTCGGCAGCGCATGGTGTGGCAACAACGGGCAAGCCCCAAGCCATGGCCTGATTCACCTTGCCTTTCACGCCAGCACCATATCGAAGAGGGGCAACGGCCACTAGGCAATGGCTTAAAAAAGGCGTCATATCCTCAACAAAGCCATGATTTTGGAGTCCGGGTTGCTGCCTCGTTTTTAACCATTCTGGCATTTTGCTTCCAATCAAATGGAGCTGCACATCGGGTAAGCTTTCACGAAGCGCGGGCAGTATTTCTTCGGTCAACCAGCAAGCAGCGTCTAGATTGGGTGGGTGTTGATACCCACCGACAAACAAGATGCCCTCGCGGCCCTCAAACGGGGCAACGTCATTTTGCGTCGTGTGGATGTTTGACAAGACTTGGATGTCTGCTTGTGGCGTCTTTTCATGGAGAAGTGCTTGCTCCATCTCACTGACCACAAACGTGGTGTCACTCTTTTCGATCAATCCCAGCTCTTGGGTTTCAGTTTTTTTGGCCGCTGCATGCAGTGTCGGATCATCGCTGAGCTCCGCTTTTCGTTGTTCTCTAAGAAAATGCAGATCCACCGTATCGAAAAGAATTTTGGCTTTTGGGCAATGCAGCCTTACATCGTCAATAATCTCGCTTAAAACATAGTAGCGAGAGCCTAAAACCCAGTCGATCAAGTTTCCGTTTGTCTTGAGCCACTGTTTCGGAGATGAGGCCTCTGGATGAAAAATGACCTCAACCCCTGCCATTTGAAGTGCTTGTGAATAAGGGCCATCCCAAGCCAGATTGATGGGCATGAAGCTTACACGATAGCCCATTGCCACCAATATCTCGCAGATCGCCACCATTCTCATCGATCCAGAGTCATGGTCGGGTTGTGGTGTGACCGCATCGACAATTAAGACATGGGCGCATGATCGGTGGTGACGTGCTCGCTCGATCAGCTCCGTGGCATTGGGCCCGGGCACGGGTTCGGGGTGGTCAGCCAACGTATCGCCCCAGCGTGCTTTGAATTTTTCCCGATTGATGGCCTGATAGCGCTTTATTCCCGAGCTTTCATCCGTGCCTGAGCTGATCCCTTCAAAATGGATGATTGTCGAGCGTGGTTGGTATAAGACACTGAGTCCCTTGGCCCGGACTTTGAAGCACAGGTCGGTGTCTTCATAGTAAGCAGGCGCATAGTGGTCATCAAAGCCACCAAGTGTTTGAAAAAGTTCACGTGAAATCGCAAGGCACGCTCCAGACACGTAATCGGCCTCAGAAACAAAGCAGACTCTGCCGGCCTCAGATGGGCCCAGGCGACCATAATTCCAGCCGCTTCCGTCATTGAAAACGATGCCGCCGGCCTCTTGAAGGCGACCATCGGGGTAGACCAGTCGCGCGCCCACGATGCCGGCCTGGGGCCATTGCTCAAATGTCTCTAGCAGCGCGTCCAGCCAGTTGTTGGTGACTTCAGTATCGTTGTTGAGAAAAACCAAGGTGCTGCCGGTCGCTTTGGCGGCGCCTGCGTTGCAGCTGCCAATAAAACCCAGATTGCTCTCATTGTGTACCACCCGAATCCCGTCGCATTGGTTTAAAAACTCGGTGGTGCCATCGTCTGAACAGTCATTGACGACCACCACCTCGAATGCGGTCTTGGGTGGGTGACGATAGATAGACGCCAAGCAGTGAGCGGTATAGTGCACGTTGTTGTAGACGGGAATAATGACACTTGCGGTGACGTGCTCGCCTGGCGATGTCATTTCAGCGAGCGTGACCGGCGAGGGCGCTTGGGTTTCATCGGGCGGTGTGACGGGTTCAATCGCAGGATCGAGGCCGGTCTGAGTCGGTCGGTGGTACTGCAAGGCGTCCAATGTCGCCCGCCAACCGTGGACGCGAATCGCATGAACAAACCGCTTGGTTTGTCGCGGCCAATTGACAGGATTCCATGCCCGGCGCTGTTTAAGCGTGGTCAATACTCTGACGGTGGCTCGCAAGGGTCGAGTTAATCGCCAGGATTTACTGGCAAAAATCTCGGCAAGTTGGCCTTGGAGCATCTCATTGTGCTGCTGCAAAGACGCGATGTGGGTGGATTGAGATTCGACCTGCGTCTGTGCCTGCTGGAGTTTTGTGTCGACGACGTGTTTTTGATGCTCAAGCTCAAGGTATTGTTCTTTAAGCTGGCGTGTGTGCTGCTTAAGAAGTCGAACATGACCATCTAAAGCGTCTTGTTCTTCAGTCAAAAAGTCTTCTTTTTGTTCCAATCGCTGCCGGAGCTCTTCCAGTTCCTTTTGTGTCCGAAGTGCCCACTGGCTTCGCGTTTTGACCGTTCGGTCCAATCGATCCAGCCAAAGCGCTTGCGCCTTGGCTTGGTCTTTGAGCTGTTCGTTCTCTGCTCGCTTGACGGAGAGCCCGCGCTGTAAGGCCTCAATTTCATGGCCCTTTTGATATATGCTTTCCCAGTTTGGCAATGGTTTGGCCACCCAATGCGCGTGCACGCACTGCACCGGGCTGATGCTGTCATAGGCGGCAATGCTTTCGGCCATGCTGGGCTCGTCACTCAGCGGACTGACAGCCGATAAAATATCGGCATTGCTGATTAATCCTTCAATGCAAGCGATCAATCCCTCAACATCGGGAGGGTATAAAACACCATTCACGCCGTCGGTCACTCTTTCAGCAAAGCTTCCTTCATTGGGTGCAACTGCGGGTAAGCCCAAACAGCTGAGTTCACTGAGCACGTAGTTCCAGGTTTCTGGTACCCGTGACAAAAACAACGCGGCATGGGCTCCATGCTTTTGGATGACGCTGGGGAGCGTGTCTCGATCGTACTCTAATATGACGTCGACATTGGGCAAACCAAACAGGTTTAAGCCGTCTTGGCCAGCACCCAAGACGGTGAAATGAACGCGGTCTTGAAAGTGGTCAACCAACTTGATCAGCCGCTTGAGGCCCTTACCAGAAGAAAGGCGACCCACCAACAGTAAGCGCAGTGGGCCTTTGTCTTCTTGTGGCAATCGAAGGGGTGCTGCCCCAGCCCACGCCGCAGGGCAATCGAAGCCATGGGAGATGCGGTGGATGGTTGGCAACTGTTGATCGAATAGGGTTTGCCATCGTGTATCCACATGCGCGGTCGGAGCAATTAGATTGACACCCTGTGAGTTGATTCGCTCAAGCCAATGCTCGCGAATGGAACGCCAATGCTCCGGCTGATCGTTTTCAAAGAGAAAGTTCGAGGCTCGATCAGCAATCAGTTGTCCCAGGTCAAAGCCCTGTTTAGGGTCACAGTAGGGCAAGGGATCAGCATCAAAAACGGGGGATGCGGGATAAAAATCGTGGAGAATTTGAATTGTCGGCCGGTCTTTTGTTAACGCGTCTAAGCTATGTCCAATCAGCGATGAGACAATGATGCGAGAAACCCCGTAGCGCTCGATCACCCAGTCCATGAAAGCGTTGTAATCGGGATGGGTGACGGCGGTATCGGCGATGGGTTGGCTCAGGTATTGCCGATGGAGCAGCCCCTCACCGGGCCCCTTTGCGAATAAATCAAGCCACTGCCCCATCATGGGACTGTCGCGATGCGCGCGCGCCGACAACACCAAGTGGTGTCCGCGGCCATCGTGTCTTTGCATGTCATGGATCCATCGATCAATCCCACCACCCCAATCGTGAGTCACATGAAGCGTTACGGGACAATCATCCAACCCAAAATAGTCCAAACGCTGATGGCCTTCACGGCCGAGCTCATCTAATCGTGCTCTGAGCAAGCTGAGCGAAGCGTGGGTTTTGGATTGAGGGCCTGCTGAATGCGTGAGTTCAAGAGCCGGGCAGTCAAAGTACAGCCCATGACAAAGACCCAAACCGGATGTTCGGTCTTGTGCATTCTGGCCAGCAGTGGGTATGATCAGAGCAACTGGGACACTGCGGGCGCTGATGTCGGTGAGGGGATGAATGATGCCGTCACTCAGTGCCCAGATCAGTGAGTCGACACACTCACGCACAAACTCCCCGGTCAGTCCGCTGAAGGGATTTAACTGCGGGTGCAGATTGCTGGTAAACGCAATCACCGGTGTCTCCGGCTCGCTTTGAATAATGGCTCGCAGCCTCGCCAACATGTGAGGTGGGGGAATTAGACCGCTGGTGATCTGCAGGTGGGGTTGATCGAGTTCGGTTCGAGCGCCGGCAGCCCCTTTAGATTGGACGTCCGAGCGGGGGTTGGCGGGCTTTAAGCCGTGTGCTTTCGCCAATCGAGGGAGCGTGTACAGCGAATCTCGCGGGACATGCGACTGCAGCTTGGCGAGCCAGTCACGATCAAGATGACCCGACTGATCGGGCAGGCATACAATGGGCAGTGGTTGGCTTAGGCTCATAGGAATGATGGGCGCCTTGGTTGATTCTTGTTAAACATCTCTTGCGCCACTGTCTTGGATCATGGCTGAATGGATCGGTGAAGATCCCCCAAATTAAAGCTGCCATTATAGCGAACCACCCCGTCCGGCAGGGCTCGGTGGATGGCTTCACTGGTTTGTGACCGACGGCGGTCTCGGCAATCGCCGATGTCGGTGCCCCAACGGGTGCGCTATACTGATTGGCCTGTTGATATCGAGCTGTTTTGTGCTGTTTTCTCCTCAAATTCTACGCAGGCTGGGCTTAGCGGTGGCCGTGCTGACAGGCCTGGCGGGGTGCCAGTTGGGCGGTGTGGCCAACCCAGGGCCCAATCAACTCGCGCAAAGCATCCGAGGCGGGGGGGCAGATCAGCCTCAAGGATTGCAGATTTATGGGCTGCGAAACCCTGTGGTGGCTGAGTTGATGCAAAAAGCGCTTGATGCTGAGAACCAAGGACGTTATCCACTGGCCATGGATTATCTCAAACAGGCCCAGGTCATCGAGCCGCAGGCGCCCGACATCCTCCAACAAATGGCGGAAGTCAGCATTGAGCAGGGCCGTTGGGACGAAGCCAAGGCCCTTGTTGAGCAGTCGATTGACTTGGGTCCTCGCGTGGGTCATTTGTGCCAACGGAACTGGCGAGCTTTGGCGATGGTTCATCATCAACAAGGCGATCGACAAGCTGCTGGAAAAGCGTCTGCGCGAGTGGCGTTGTGCGTGCGCGATCGCCCGGCAAGATTCTAAATGGCCCACGTTGAAAAGTTGAATTCCATCCGCCAGATTTTTGGTCAAGATGGCGCCTTGTCAGACCAAGTGGGGCGCTTTTCCCTGAGGCCAGGCCAGATAGCGATGGCTGAAGCCATTGAGGAGGCGATCCAGGATGAGGTTGATTTGGTGGTTGAGGCCGCAACTGGAACAGGGAAGACACTGGCTTATCTGATTCCGCTGCTGCGCGAGACAGAGCGCGCGATTATTTCAACCGGCACCCTCAATCTTCAAGATCAGCTGTTCAAGCGAGATGTCCCTGTGGCCATGCAGGCGTTGGGCATTGAAAAGAAGGTCTCGCTGCTCAAAGGCCGAGCGAATTACTTGTGTGTTCATCGTCTTGAGCATAATGCACAGACAGAGTTGGCGCAGCGCGCTGACGTGTTGGATGATTTTAAAAAAGTCTCGTCGTGGGCCCGCACCACTGAAACGGGCGATATTGCTGAGCTGGATGGGGTAGGTGCGGATTCGCCAGTGTGGCCCCTAGTGACATCAACACAAGACAATTGTTTGGGCAGCGAATGCCCGCTTTTTTCGGCATGCCATCTGGTGCGCGCGCGTCGCCAGGCTCAGACCGCCGATTTAGTGGTTGTCAATCATCATCTGTTGTTTGCGGACCTATCACTCAAGCAGACCGGTTTTGGAGAAGTCTTGCCCGGTGCTGACGTTGTGGTCATTGATGAAGCGCATCAAATGCCTGATATCGCCAGGCAATTTTTCTCGCATCGAGTCAGTGCCTGGCAACTCAGAGAGCTCAATCGAGACACGCTGGCAGCCGCGGGGCGGGCCAAAGGGGCATTGCCGCTTATTCAACACCCCGCCACTGAGCTTAAAGCAGCTTTGAGTGCTGCGGTCAGCGCTTTTGTGGAGTTGCCCAGTAAAGGTGACAGTGGTCGTCTGTCTGCCTCTGTTTGGTCCGCGCTGCAAAAAGTGCTTGAGGCCTTAACGAGTCTGTCCGAAGCGCTTGGATCGATCGCTGACTTCAGCAAAGATCTAGGCCAATGTGCCCACCGAGCCCAGGTCTTGAGCCAAGATCTGGCTGCTTTTTTGGATAAGCAGCCTGAGCGCATTCGCTGGTTCAGTCATCGAGACGGCCAGTTTGGCTTGAACTTGACCCCATTAGACATCGCTCAACCCATACAGTCGATTCGTCAAGACAGCCCTGGGACTTGGATCATGACATCAGCCACATTGGCTGTGGCCAATCGGTTTGATCATTTCACGCGACGTTTGGGGCTGGAGGATGCGCGGGAGTTGGTGGTCGAAACACCATTTGATTACAAGTCTCAAGCCAGACTTTGGGTGCCTGAGGGGCTGCCAGAGCCTGCCGATGCCAGGCATACTGAGGCCTTGATGGAGACCATTCACCCGCTGCTGGTGGCCTCTGAAGGTCGCGCTTTTTTGTTGTTTACATCACATCGTGCGCTTCGCCAAGCCGCCAATTGGCTTCGGGCTCATGCGGATTTCAACTTGCACGTGCAGCAAGAGGCCGGTCGATCGACCCTGCTGAGCCGGTTTTTGACTGAGCCAAGAAGCATTCTTTTGGGTGCTGCAAGCTTTTGGGAGGGTGTGGATGTGCCTGGCGATCAGCTTCGCATTGTGGTGATCGATAAATTGCCCTTTGCGCCGCCGGACGATCCTATTTTAGAGGCCACCATTAAGGCGGCCAATGAGCAAGGCGAGCGTGCGTTCTCCACCATTCAGATTCCACATGCCGTCTTGTCTCTGAAGCAAGGCGCTGGACGCCTGATTAGGCAAAGCGAAGACTACGGCATCTTGGTGCTCGGTGATCCAAGAATCACCACCAAAGGCTATGGGAAAATATTCCTGAACAGCTTGCCGGAAATGACACAGAGTGCGTCAGTGACCGAGACGATTGACTTTATCTACGCTTGTGAAGACGATGCGGGTGCCTGTCGGCATGAATAGACTGGCCATAGAAACCGCGACCAATACATGCTCTATCGCTCTTGAGACCGCCCATGGTGTTTACGTCAGGTCTGAAGCAGATCAACGCATCCATTCAAAGGTCTTGTTGCCTTGGGTCGGTGAGTTGCTATGTGATGCAGGGCTTGGATATGACAGTCTTGATGCTGTGGTTGTCGGTACCGGTCCTGGTGGTTTCACCAGCCTCCGGGTGGGTCTGTCGGTAGCGCAAGGCGTCGCACTTGCGCACGCATTGCCGATCTATCCGGTGCCCACAATGCTTAACATCGCCTCAGGTTGCCCAGCTGGCACTTCTGTTTTGGTCGTGATGGATGCGCGTTTGGGTCAGGTGTATGCTCAAGGATTTGAGTTCGACGAGAGGACACAACAGTGGGCGGCGCTCAATGACCCGTCGGTGTGTTCACCCGAGGCACTGACCTGGCCAGACCCACGCGACGGCTGGGTGGTGATGGGCAGTGGCTTAAAGATTCATGAGGGCGCCTTGCCTGACCAGCTTCGCCGAGAGGCAGTTGCCTTATGGACAGAAGCTGAGCCTTGTGCGGAGCGCGCATTGGCGCTGGCTGACTCCTCGGTTGCCCCTTGGGCGCTTCATGCACACTACGTCAGAAACCAGGTCACCGGTTAGATCAAGGTTTGGGTTAACGATACACCGCGTGCGCTTCACATCGAGCCATCACATCAGCTCGCGGTGAAAAGTCCGAACTTTGAGTTTATCTTTCTCCAAAGACCGCGCGATGGTTTCTGCCAAGTAAACGGATCGATGTTGCCCCCCTGTACAGCCTATGGCGATCGTTAATAAACTTCTTTGGCCTTGAGCCAGCGAAGGAATCCAGCGACGCATAAAGCTCAAGATGTCCTCTTTAAATGCCATCACATCTGTGTGATCTTCAAGCCAGGACACCACCGCCTCGTCCCGTCCATCCAGCGGCCTTAAATTTTTCTCCCAATGTGGGTTGGGCAGTCCCCTGGCATCGAATAAGAAGTCGATGTCTTTGGGCACGCCTCTTTTAAATGCAAAAGACTCAATGACGATGGTCTGGATCTCAGTGTGTGCTTGTTCTCCCATGAGGCGCCATATTTGGTGCCTCAACTGATGGATGTTGTTCTCAGAGGTGTCAATGATGTGATCGGCGCGGCGTTTAATGGGTGCAAGTAAAGTGCGTTCTTCCTCAATCGCTCGCGCCAGGCCGGCCTCTCCAATAAGCGGATGCCGTCTGCGAGTTTCGCTGAAGCGGCGCATGAGCACTTCGTGGTTGGCTTCAATGAAGACCAGCATCGTGGAGAGCACTGGCGAAAACTCATCGATGGTGGCAATCACTTCTTCTAAACCATCAGAACCCATTCGGGCGTCAATGCCAATGGCAACATAGCGATAGCGTTCAAAGTTCGCCTGAGCTTGCTTGAGCATGCCTGCCAAGAGCGTGCTGGGAAGATTGTCGACACAATAGTAGCCAAGGTCTTCCAGCGCATCTAAGGCGCTGGATTTCCCCCCGCCAGACAGGCCCGTCACAATAATGATTCGTGGGGCGTCACTCGTCATCGCTCATCAGCTCAATGATGCGCTCAGCATCAATCGTTTGACGAAAAACCTCACGATGCTCACTGTCTTTAAAAAAGTCTGCAATGTTGGCTAAGAGTTCCAGGTGGGCATCACTGCACTGACTGGGAATGGCTAAGGCAAAAAAAAGATCGACAGGTTGTTGGTCTGGGGCATCGAAGTCAATCGGCTTTTTAAGGCGTATCACCGCGCCGATGATTTCTTTTTGCTCGTCATTTCGTCCATGGGGGATCGCAACCCCCTGACCTAAACCAGTCGAACCAAGCCGCTCGCGTTGACAAAGGCTCTCAAAGATTTCGCGCTCATCTGCACCCCCTGACTCGGTGGCCAATAGGGTCGCCATTCGCTCCAGGAGTGTTTTTTTGCTCGAGACGGTCAGATCGAGCTGAACGCGGTCTGTGGTGAGGACATCAGACAATTGCATGGCAACGCTCGCGATGCTTAACGTTTGGATTAGCGGTGGTGGTCAGTGACTTTGCTTTTGTGACGGCGCACTTGACGATCCAACTTGTCCATCAGTTCATCAATTGCAGTGTACATGTCTTCAGCATTGGCCTGTGCATGAATGGGGTTGGGTCTGCCACCCACATGAATGGTGCCTTCTGCTGAATGAACCAGCTTTTCGAGTTTCAGCACCACATGCGCAGCAGTGAGGTTATCGAAGTGACGTTGAATGCGTGCCAGCTTGTCATTCACTGAGGCCCTCAACGCATCCGTAATTTCAACGTTGTCACCCGAAATTTCGATATTCATAGCATGCTCCTTGAAGTCGACCCGCTCGGCATGTGCCGGCGCTCATTCGAGCCAACAATGCCCAATTTTTGACGATATTTTGTAATTGTCCTGCGGGTGATTTTAACCCCAAAGGCCCGCAGATGGGTGGCAATGGCCTCATCAGACAGCGGGGCTGAGGCAGACTCCTTTGCGATAAGTGTCTCGATATTCCTAAGCACCTTGCTCCGACTGAGTGCCGCCCCTTGGTGGTGCTTGATGCCTCTGTCGAATAAGGCGTCCATGGCCAAAGTCCCCGACCGACTTTGGATGCGTTTGCCGCTGAGTGCCCGAGACACAGTCGATGCACTCAATCCTAGCGCACGCGCCACCTCTTTTTGCGTGAGCGGCTCAGGGCAATTGGTTTTCTGACTTAAAAACGCACGTTGGTGGTGAACAACATGGTCGGTGACTCGCAAAAGCGCATGATCACGCAGTGCCAATGCCCGAATAAGGCGCTTTGCCTCGCCTTGGCACCGATCCAAATAGGACTTTGTCGTTTTCTGTGAGGCTTGAGCGGGGAGCTGGTCGACAGTGGTCAAGGCGAGCTGCGGTCGACCCTCCACATTGAGATGCGTGCGCCAACGTGCTTCTGAACCGTTCATCGGACAGGCGCTGAGTATGATATCGGGTGGGGCAGAGCAGGCTGGGTGTGTCCAACTGATTGGCCGATGCTTGAGAGGAGCTTGATAACTTGGCTGAGCAGGGTCTGACGCATGGGACCGCTCTGGCGCATCAAAGGTGTCGATGAGTGCACGGAGTGTGGCAATGGTCTCGTCTGAAATGGCTTGATCATGCAATTCTGAGCGAACGAACTGCGCCAGTTCATCATCGTCGGTCACGCACAAGCCATCACTGCCCATGCCTTGGATTATCACCAGGCCAATGACGTGGTCTCGCAGTGGCAGCCGCGCACCATTTAATTGCCAGGCCAAGTGCGCTTTGCCACTGCCACAATAGGGGTCAATCGCCCATTGGTCGATGTCGTGACCGCATTGAATGAGCGAGTTGTCGGCGGCCATGTCTGATTCATGATCGCGCTCTAACGAGAGCAGGGGATTGTCGATAATGCGCTGTTGTAAGTATTGGACCAGGGTTGGGTGAGGCATCTGGAGGAGCTCAAATGCCTGGGAAATCGAAGGCGTCAATCGTTGTTTAATGCCGGGTTTGAGTTGAAGCGTCTGACCCAGTGGCATGGAAAGCAAGTCAGATTCAGAGCCTAAACTCGCTGCCCAGGTAGACCTCGCGAACGCGGTCGTCGGACAGGATGTCGTCGGGTGTTCCATCGGTGAGCACGCGCCCCTCACTGATGATGTAGGCTCGATGACAGATGCCCAACGTTTCTCTGACGTTGTGGTCAGTGATCAACACGCCGATGTTCTTGTCAGCCAGAGAACGAATGATTTGTTGAATCTCACCCACTGAAATGGGGTCGACGCCCGCAAATGGCTCATCAAGAAGGATGTATTTGGGATTGCTGGCCAGACATCGGGCAATTTCGACTCGCCGACGTTCACCACCTGATAGAGACACACCAAGTTGATCAGCGAGGTGGCCGATATGGAATTCGTCCATCAAGCGCTCTTGTTCGGCTTGACGCTGGTCTGTGTCCAATTCTTTACGCAGTTGTAAGATCGCCATGATGTTGTCAGCCACGGACAGCTTTCGAAAGATCGACGCCTCCTGCGGCAGATAGCCAAGGCCACGCCGCGCACGCTGGTGCATATTGGCATGAGTGAGATCGTATTCATCCAGTGTGATCGCACCTCCGTCGGCGCCCACCAGGCCAACCACCATATAAAACGTTGTGGTTTTCCCAGCGCCGTTTGGGCCAAGCAATCCCACAATTTGACCCTGCTCGACATACAAAGACACGTCTTCAACCACGGCACGGTCACGATATCGTTTAATCAGATGCTGGGCTTCTAGCACAATGCTGGCTCACTCTTGGTCGGAGTCATCTTGATCAGGCGGTTCAATCACCACTTGAACACCGCCTTCGCCTTCTGTTGTCTGCGTATCGACGTTGTAGGTCAGACGGGCCCCTGTGAAAACGCCGCGACTGTCTTGAACGCGGGCCTGTCCAATCATGACGATAATGTTGCTTGATAGATTGTAAACAATCTTGTCTGATTGGCCATTCGCCTCGGTGCCATCCTCCAACACCATGGTCCAACGTGTCGGCTCGCCGTATAACTCAACTCGATCATCTTCATCATCATTGCGGTAGGCAAAGCCCTCATCCGCTCTGACTGTCAATGTATCGTGAGTGATGGTGACATTGCCAAAAAGTTTATAGGCGTTGACACGGTTGTCAAACTCACCGCTGTCGGCATCGATTTGGATGGGGCCTTGGCTGGACGATTCGGGTGTTGCATTAAACCCAACGTCCTGTGCGCTAGCGATCAGCGGCAGAGCGGTGGCCAGGGCGACGATCCATGTAAATTTCACCTTGTACATGATCAGAAAACTCCAAAGTCTCACTGTCTAAGTCAATGTGCAAACGCTGCGTGCGTAGGCTGGCCCCCGGTTCTGTCACGTTGACATTCTGTTCAGCCACGATTGTACGCTCCCGCCGGTCGTGGTGTAGTCGGTCTGAGGTGATTATCCGCTCACCTTCGGCGATTTTTTGGCGGACAATCACGTTGCCCGTGAGGATGATCTCGTCTTCATTTCTTACGATGGTGCCCTGATCCGCGCGTGCATCTAAGCGCTCGCCATCGGGCTCAATGATGACGGTGGGCGTTTGAATTATCGCGGTCTTGCTGCTCGATTCATGCGTTAGCGCGGGCGCTTGAATCATCCACTCGACGCGGCCTTGGCTGTTATAGAACTCAGACTGGAAGTCAGACAAGGTATAGTCAAAGCGGGTGTCGGGCAATTCAGGAATGCTTCTGAGCGTGCGGTCTGAGGGCAGCCAAACACGAAATAAAAAGACAAGCACCAGCGACAGGCAGGCCAGAGTGATCAGCCAGCGATTCACTGGAACTGTGCCCGCCATTGATCTAAAACGCCCTCGGTGGCCAATATTTTTTCGGCCCACTCACGTGCCGCTCCTTGGCCGCCGCGCGCTTTGGTCACATAATTGACCTGTGTCCGCAGCCACGCATCACCATCACAGGGCGCGCATGTGGCCCCACAGTGGCGCATGGCTGGCCAATCGACCAAATCATCCCCCATATAGGCGATCGCATCATGGGAAAGTTTTAACTGGCGGGCCAACTCCATCAAAGCGGTTTCCTTGTCCTCGCGACCACTGATGTAGTGTGAGATGCCCAATTCTGTGACCCGTTGTGCAACCAGCGGTGCCTGCCGGGCAGTGATGATGGCCACCTCAATGCCAAATTGCATCAAGCCTTTAAGACCCAGCCCATCGCGAGCATGAAAGGCCTTCATCTCTTGGCCGTTGTCTAGTAAAAAAAGACGGCCGTCGGTTAACACACCATCCACATCAAACACCGCCAATTGAATAGAAGAGCTGCTCACACCACACCCGCCTGTAACAGGTCTTGAAAATTCAACGCACCAATTAAAGCCCCTTGATCATCGGTAACGAGAAGTCCTTGAATGCGATGCGACTGCATCAGTTCAACCGCCTGCGCCGCCAGTTCATCGGGCTTGATCGTTTGCGGATCAGCACTCATGATCTGTTGGCACTTGAGGGCGTTGATGTTTTCGATTTGATCCATATGGCGACGCAAATCCCCATCAGTGACCACGCCTAAGACGTGATTTTTCGAGTTGACAACGGCACACATGCCCAGTCTTGAGCGAGTCATCTCAACGATCGTTTCGGCAACAGACGCGCCCTCAACAACACAGGGTAAGTTTTCGCCGGCATGCATGACATCAGCAATGGTTACCAATAAACGCCGGCCCAGTGCGCCACCGGGATGCGAGCGCGCAAAGTCCTCGGTGGTGAAGCCTCTCAGTTGTGCCAACGTCAGGGCCAAGGCATCGCCCATCGCCAACTGCGCTGAGGTTGACGCGGTCGGTGCCAGCCCCAGCGGGCACGCCTCTTGATTCACGCTGGCATTTAGGTGCACATCGGCATGCTGCGCGAGCGTTGAGCCTGGTTGGCCCGTGATGGCAATTAAGGGAACATTGAGGCGCTTGATCACTGGCAATAAGTGGACAATTTCACTGGTTTCGCCAGAGTTTGATAGCGCCAGCAGCATGTCTTGGCCACGAATCATACCCAAATCGCCGTGGCTGGCCTCACCCGGGTGGACGTAAAAAGCCGGTGTGCCTGTGGAGGCAAGTGTGGCAGCGATTTTATGACCAATGTGGCCAGATTTGCCCATGCCGGTGACCACAACGTGGCCTTGACAGCCAAGCAGCTGCTGAATGGCTTGATTAAACGACTCATCCAGCCGCTCAGCCAGGGATTCAATGGCCTGGGCTTCGGTGGCCAAGACCTGCTTGGCCACGTTGAGCACGTGCTCAAGGCTGGGCGGTGGGTTGGACAATGTTGAATGCTCCGTCATCGGGGTCAGTGCCAGTGTATTCGTTATCGGCCGCTCAGTGCAGAGGCAATAATAACCGCTTGATATAAAACAAAAAAGAGCAATAAAAAGCCGCCACCAAGGCGGTTAAGTTGCCCCATGCCGGCACGCCGCCAGACAAAGACCGCCAGCAGGCCGGTGATGACAAACATCACCAACAGGTCCCGACTGATTAATTCTGGCGTGATTGCCATTGGAGCAATCACCGCTGAGATGCCCAACACGCCCAGTAGGTTGAAGATGTTCGAGCCGAGGATATTGCCGATCACCAAGTCATCCTCACGCTTGATGGCACTGGCGATGGCGGCGGCCAGTTCAGGCAAACTCGTGCCCAGCGCGACGATGGTCAGACCAATCACCGCATCCGATACGCCAGCCATGGTTGCAAGCGAGACGGCCCCCTGCACCAGGATGTGTGCGGCCACTGGCAGCGCCACCAAGCCCGCTGCCGCCCAAAACACCGCCATGCGTGGTGCCATCTGAGTTGGAATCTCTTCGGTCAGGTGAGACATCTGCGCATCGGCGTCGGGCTGTTGCATGCTCCACATGCTCATCACAGCCATGACCGCGACTAACGCAGCCAGCAATACGACCCCCTCGTAACGCTGAAACACAAAATCCCACATGACCAGAACGCTCAAAGCCATCACCGCCAGCAGCATTGGAAATTCTCTGATCATGGTGCTGCGTTGAATCGTCAACGGATAAACGACAGCGGTGGCGCCCAGAATCAAGCCGATATTGGCCACATTCGAACCCAGCGCATTGCCAATCGCCAGGCCCGGGCTGCCCTCCAACGAGGCGATGGCAGACACCACCATCTCCGGCGCCGATGTCCCAAAGCCCAAAAGCGTCACGCCAATGATCAGCGCAGGCACACCAAAATGACTGGCCAAGGCAGCAGAGCCGGCCACCAACCGATCGGCCGCCCAGATTAACAAGGCGATGCCGAGGATGACAGCGCCCAATGCAATGAGCACGGGGGGCAGCGTCACTCAAGTGCTCCGCGGGTTGGGTGAGGTTCGGTGAAATCTGATTTCATTTCAAAGGCCCAGTTTGGCATGGGGTACACTACGGATCTTCTGGCCAACGATCATTTCCGATCTAAGCGTTAAGTGACCCAAGAGTGACATTCATGTACGCCCAACAGATCAAGACCAGTATTCTACAGGCATTCCCAGATGCCGATGTCGAGGTGCTGACTGAAGACAATGTTCATTTTCAAGCGCGCGTGGTGTCTGATGCCTTTGAAGGTCAGGCTCGGGTGCAACGCCACCGAATGGTTCACGCCGCGATTCAAGCGACGGTGGGTGAGGCCTTGGGCCGTGAAATACATGCGCTGACCCTGACCTTAAAAACGCCGTCAGAGGTTGGTTGAGTATGGCTCGAATTGAGATTGAGGGCGGGCGTGTTCTCAACGGCAGCGTCGAAATTTCAGGTGCTAAAAATGCTGTTTTGCCTATTTTGATGGCCTCCTTGCTGACCGATCAGCCGTGTCGGTTGGCCGGTGTACCGCATTTAAAAGATGTCACCACAACAATCGAACTTTTGGGTCAGATGGGCGTTGAGGTGTCGCTGGGCGATAAGTACGAAGTGGCGCTTGATGCCTCTCAGTTGACCACACATGTGGCGCCCTATGACTTGGTCAAGACCATGCGCGCATCCATCTTGGTTTTGGGTCCATTGTTGGCCAGGTCTGGGGAGGCACAGGTCTCACTGCCAGGTGGGTGTGCAATTGGTGCTCGACCTGTGAATTTGCACCTGAGTGGATTGGAGCAAATGGGGGCTGAAATTCAGGTTGAGTCAGGCTATATCCAGGCCAAAGCCGAGCGATTGAGAGGGGCTCGGGTGGTGATGGAGAGTGTGACAGTCACCGGCACTGAGAATTTATTGATGGCCGCCACCCTGGCTGAGGGACAAACTGTTTTAGAAAATGCGGCTCAGGAGCCAGAGGTGGTCGATCTTGCCGAGTGTTTGATCGCCATGGGCGCCAAAATCTCAGGGCACGGCACCACCCACATCACCATTGAAGGTGTCGAGCGTCTGGCAGGATTTGATCACCACGTCATTCCTGATCGGATTGAAGCGGGAACTTTTTTGGTGGGTGGGGCAATGACCGGCGGGCGGGTGACCGTCAACCATGTGCGGCCTGACACTCTGGACGCCGTATGCGCAAAACTAACCCAAGCCGGCGCAACCATCACTCAGGGCGATGACTGGATCACCCTAGACATGGCCGGCCAACGACCGCAGGCGGTGAATGTCACCACCGCACCGTATCCGGGTTTTCCCACCGACATGCAGGCGCAGTTTAGCGCGCTCAATGCCATCGCTGAGGGCACAGGTGTCATCACCGAGACGGTTTTTGAGAATCGATTCATGCATGTGTTGGAGTTGCAACGGCTGGGCGCCGATATGCAAATTGAAGGCAATACCGTCATTGTCCGAGGCCGCGACAAATTAACCGCCGCGCCGATGATGGCGACTGACCTACGGGCCTCTGCATCATTGGTGTTGGCCGGGTTGGTGGCCACAGGCCAAAGCACTGTGGATCGGGTCTACCACATCGATCGGGGCTATGAAAACATCGAGGAAAAATTGCGTCAGTTGGGCGCTGTCATTCGTCGGTTGCCTGCATCATGACGGATTTAAGTCACTCTTTACAACGAGGTGTGGCGTCTAAAAGCGTGCTGTCGCGAAGCGCCATCTCGATGGTGCGTGCGCCATCAGATTGCACGATCTTCACCGGGAGCCAGTTGAACTCGGCTGAGACCCACAAGTCGTAATTTCGGGACGATCCTGTTTTCCTGAAACGATAAAAGTGCTCGGTATCAAAGCAACCCGCCGGGACCTGAATTTGGGCTTGTCCTCGGTATTCGATGCGCTGATTTTCGACATCGTCGCGATCGAGCACCACGTAACCGCGTTGTGGCTGCATGGGCAGATCGGCTTGAAGATCAGCGGCCAGTTGCAATCGAAGCGTCAGCGGATCCAGTAGATCAGGTCTGAGCTCGATGATTTGCTCGCCATCGTGGGTTGAGGTGGCCGAGGTCATGGCATCCCAATCATAGCGATGTTGCCAATAGCGCGTTTGAAAAGGCCCCCTCGAGACGTTGTGATAGGTCAGCGGCACAACGCGAAGCCGGTCTTTTTGCTGTTCCCAAACAAAGTGGCTGGCCTCTGTGACAGACATGGATGCCAATTTGGCCAGCATCGAAGTCGCTTTGGTTTCTGTTTTGAGATGCCACACCGAGGCATTGGCTTTTTTCAATACAAACGATGCCTCGCCGACAGCGCGGCCGTTGTGTGTCACCCGATAATTTGATTCGTGAGCGGGAATGGGAGGCGCATCATTGGCTAGGGCAGTGAGGCTGCCAGTGGCCAGTGACATCCAGATCCCGACCCAGAACCATGGGGTTGACCAAGTTTTGCCCATCAATCGCAATGTCTTCATTTCGATATTCGACCGCATGTCTTGTCAATAGTGCCACACTGGCCTGCATCAATTGATGCTCTAACGGCAGCAACCGTTCGGCGAGGTCGGTGGCGGTGTCGGTCTTGTCTATGCGCATTCGAACCTGGCTGAGAACAGGCCCACCGTCAAGGGCTGCGGTCACAAAATGCACGCTGGCACCGTGCTCGCCATCCCCTGCTTCAAGTGCGCGCCGGTGCGTATCCAGCCCCTTATATTTCGGCAGTAAGGATGGATGGATATTCAGCATCCGACCCTCGAAGGGCATCAAAGCGGTGGGTGTCAAGATCCGCATAAACCCCGCCAAAATCACCCAGTCTGCATGCCAGTCACGAATCTGTGTGACCAATGCGTGCTCAAATTGATTCGATGATGAATGCCTGTCGGGGCGCACCAAAGCCGTGGCCACGCCGAGCCGTTGCGCCTTGGCCAAGCCAGCGGCATCCGCGCGATCAGCGATCACGCCGACAATCTCAGCATTAATCAATGAATTGGCATGGACATTTTGGTGAAGATTCTCAAAGTGGCTGCCGCGCCCAGACAAAAGAATCACCAGCCTTTGAGGCCGATCTTTAGCCATTGACATATTCCACTCTGGGGCGAGCCTCGCTGTGTGGCACCACTTCGCCGATCGCCCAGGCATGCAGACCGTGGTGTTGAGCAATGAACTCAATCAAGGCTGCTGACTGTTCAGCGGGCACCATCAGCACAAAGCCGATCCCCATGTTGAATGTCCGGCGCATCTCTTCAATATCAATCGATCCGGTGCGCATCATCCAATCGAACACTTCAGGCATTGGCCAGGCAGAGGCATCGATTTGGATGCCAAGCGTTTCTGGCACGACGCGCGTGATGTTCTCAGTCAGCCCACCACCGGTAATATGCGCCATTCCCTGAACGGCAAACTGTGGCTGCGATAAGACACTCAGCACAGCAGTGACATAGATCTGCGTCGGCGCGGTCAACGCATTCAGAAGGCTTTGGCCTGATGCGCTGGGCGCGCAGGCCTCGGGGTCCAGCTCGATCAGCTTTCGAATCAGCGAATAGCCATTGGCATGGGGACCGGTGGATTCGATTCCCACGATGTGGCTGGTGGCGCGAATTTGATCCCCATTGATCATTTGATGGCGATCGACGGCGCCGACGGCGAATCCTGCCAAGTCGAACTCATCGTCTGCATACATGTCTGGCATCTCAGCGGTTTCACCGCCGATCAGTGCGCAGCCTGCCTGCCGACACCCATGGGCAATGCCTTCAACAACGCGAGCGGCCTGCTCGACTTGCAAGTGCCCGCATGCGAAATAATCCAAAAAAAACAGCGGCTCGGCGCCGCAGACCAAAATATCGTTGACACACATCGCCACAAGATCAATGCCAATGGTATCGAGCGTGTCCGTATCTTGTGCGAGCATAAGTTTGGTTCCCACCCCATCGGTGCCGGACACCAATACCGGGTCTTTATACCGATCACCCAAGGCAAAAAGCCCCCCAAAGCCACCCAGGCCGGCCATGACCTCAGGCCGATGGGTTCGTGCCACCGCAGGTTTGATGCGATCGACAAGGGCATTGCCCGCATCAATGTCGACACCAGCGTCTTTATACGTCAGGGGTTTCTTCGATGACATCTTGGGTTGAGTGTGCGCTTGTCAAAGGGTTTCATGGGGTCTGTCTGCTCGCCTCCGGCTGGCGCCCTTATGGTATCGTTTCAAGGCCATGAAAACAGCCCTCAATTTAAAAAAAGCCTGCCGAGTGATTGGTCTTGGCATCGCTTTGAGCGCCTTTGGGCCGGCTCAAGCGGCGTTTTTTGAGGCTTTGTACACCGGTGAGGGGGTTTTAACGCAACAAGACAATGCGCAAACCAAAGCCCAGCTGGCCGCCTTGGAAAACGTGCTGTTTCGGCTCACCGGTCAGTGGCAGACTCGCGAGCGCTTAGCGATTGACGGCGATAATATCTCCGGCCTGATTCAGTCTCAGCAGATGGTTGAGCGCGAATGGCTGAATCTTCAAGGCGAATTGGAGACGCAGCTGCGATTGCGCGTGGAGTTTGATGCGATCGCTCTCGATCAACGCTTGGCGCAAGCTCGACTGCGGCGCTGGGGCCGCGAGCGGGTCAGCGTGCTGACCTGGGCGGTGATTGAGCAAGCTTTCAATGTGCGATTGCTGGATGATCCGACGCTGGAGCGCGCATTGAGACAGTGGGCCGATGTCTATGGTTTGGACTTGGTTCGGCCATTGGGTGATGCCATGGATTTGGCGCAGTTGGATCTGGCTGACATCCGGGGCGGCTTTTTGGATCAAGCGGAGCCTGGGCTGGCCCGGTATGGCGCCGGTGTGGCATTGATGCTGGACTTGAGGCCACGAGGCAGCGGCTGGTCGGTGCGTGCTTTTTGGCGAATTGATGGGGTCGATGAGGGTCAGGTCTTTGACGGGGACACGCAGGTCGAGGCGCTGGTGGACGCGCTTGAAGGCCTCTTGCAGGCCCTGGTCCAGCGTTACGCCGTTGATCTTAACGATACGACAACCCAAACCAAGGTCCTTCGCCTGGAGGGCATCACTGACCCGGTTCAATACGCCGAAGCAGTGCGATATCTCAACGATCTCAGCATGATCAATGACCTTCGTCTCATCAAAGCCGCCCAAGACGAGATGGTTTTTGAGGTGATGCTCAGAGGCGATAACTTAATTGACCTTTTGGCGGTCGGGCAGACTTTGAAAGTCACGGGGACCGCGCCAGATGGGGCGGTCACCGTTCGGTTGCAATAAATCAAGCTTACATGTCTCCAAACAGCATTCCCAATGTCCTCACGGTCACCAGAATGGTGGCGGTGATCCCGCTGGTTGGGTTGATGTGGACAGGCCACTACTGGGCGGCTTTGGCCGTGGCGTTATACGCCGGGTTGTCTGATATGTTGGATGGTTACTTGGCTCGTCGTTGCGGTTGGCAGAGTCATTTTGGGGGATGGGCTGACCCTGCTGCCGATAAGTTGCTGATGGGTGCAAGCTACATCACCCTGACACTGATGGACGTGTTGCCGATTTGGTTGACCGGATTGGTGATTGTCAGAGACGGGATGATCATTGGTGGGGCCTTGTTGTATCGCCACTTGTTTGGGCGGTTTGCTGCTCAACCAACGTGGTGGTCTAAGGCCACAACTTTGGCTCAGGTGATGCTGATCTGGTTGGAGCTTTTGATCTTGGCGGGATTGACCATGCCTGACACGATCAATGCCGGAATCATTGCCGTGGTTGGTCTGCTGACAGGAGTCACCTTGATTCAGTATCTGTGGTTGTGGAGTCACCGGGCACGACAAATGGCGCAAACGCTCAAAGGTCAGTCATGAATCCCTTTCAACAAATGCCTCTGGCGCTCAAGCCGCCCAGGCGTCCGAGCTTTGAGAATTTCGTTGTGGGCGAGAATGAGGCGGCCGTGGCCACATTGCAAAATGCCCCGACGGTGCCCGGTTGGACGGTGCTTGTGGGGCAGCAAGGCTGTGGAAAGAGTCACTTGGCCACGGCGTTGTTCAACCACGCGTTGGCAGCGGGCCATGCGGCCACCTTTGTGTCGCTGTCTGATGCAAGCCGCTGGCCGCTGTTGGATGACATGGCATCGGCGGTGCTTGTGCTGGACGACGTTGACGCCCTGGCGACCGACCGCTCGGGTGAGATGCGGCTGTTCAATGCATTAAACCGCTGGCATGCCGATCAATCCACCGTGGTGATGACCACCCGCAGCCTTTCGGCGTTTGTGTTGCCCGATCTTTGTTCACGTTTGGGACAGGCGACGCGGTTGACCATCAAGCCGTTGGACGAAGTCGGCTTGGAGGCCATGGCGCATCAACTGGTGGCCGATCAAGACATGCAGCTCTCAGCTGAGGTGGCCCGCTATTTGATTCTGCGTATGCCGCGCAATGCCGATGTGCTGACACGGACGATGAATGCGCTGATGACGCAGGCGTTAAGCGAGCGCCGCGTCATTACCAAACCCATGGTTCGGGCGTTACTCGATCATTGAGGCGTTGACGTCCCGCCGGCCATTGACAGATCAACCTCCAGGCTGGACCGATCCACACCCAGTTGAAACTCAATGCGCTCAGTCTGGGTGATTTGGCCCCACGAGCGGACGCGCTCAAGCCACTCGGCTTGAGCCGCGATGGCAGGCCACAGGGACAGCGAGTCGCGAAGCACATCCAACTGATCAAGCTGAACAACGCCCATCACCCACGGCACGACATCATCTGATGCAGAGTCGCCGAGCAAGCGCTGTTGCGATCTCGTGGAGCGCTGCCGGGGGACATCGGGTGTCGCGCTGGCTCGGATGGATGAGGGCGTGGTGGACAGGTAGACCGGCACCCCCGCGACCATATCGGTCAGCTTTTTCGGGAGCGCAACGGGCGTTTGGTTGGGACGCAGATCCAACCGGGCCAGATCGGGCGAGAACAGTTGTGCCAGGCCCAACACAACCTGCGGGTCGCGTAAAAATAGTTCAGTGGCATACTGAGGCGCGGGGCCTGTGCTCGTGTCGGCCCAGCCCTCCAGCCGGCTGGTGAGGCCCATCACACCGCTGAACAATGGCGGTATCGGCCGATTGGCCAACGACCGCACACGGCGACGCTGGCGGCTGAGCGCCTCGGCATGGGGACACGCGCTGGCACCAGCGTCGGCCGCATCAGTCCAGGCGAGCATTCGCTCTCGAATGCGCGACAGATTGACTGCGAATCCGATGCCCGCGATCTTTGCATGTCGCACAGCAGTGGCATCAACCGCCGGGCCAGTGGGTTCATCCAGTGTCGGATCTGGGCGCCACAGCGGGGTGTCGATGCTCGCTCGCCAATGCAGTTGATTGTCATCGAGTCTGTGGGTGCCCAGACGAATCGAGCGCACCGGTAGGGCATCGGGCGGCCAGAGCGCACGGCATGCAGCAGACACCCAACCCGCTTGGGTCAGGGCCGTGTCGAGATTGATGCGGGCGCTCAAGTGGCCATCAAAGCGGTGGTCTTCGTTGAACCGATGCCAGCGCTTTGCGGTCCAGGGATTGATGGCGGGCGGAACGCGTCGGCCAGACTGATTGTTTGTGCCGGCAAGATGCCAAATCACCGTGAGGTGATCGGCGCGGGCAACAAGCTCAACGACAGACGGTGCCGCCTGTTCACTCAGCCATCGGCCCGCCGGAAGGGTCATACGAGTGGCCGTGGATCCATCATCAGGGCCGGCGGTGGCTGGAGGCCAATCGGGCTGCAGTTGCGACCACCAGCGCCAAAACGCCTCCACGTCGCTCAGCGGCAGTCGCGCGATCAGCTGATTGGGGCGGGCATGCACAGCAAAAAATCCATTGGGATCAAAACCCGCCGCGCGCCATCGCTCAGCGGTCTGCAGCTGATCCAGGATCCCGCCAATGGAGGGATATCGACGCCACTGCGCCGCGCCATCGAGCAGTCCTGGCCATCGGGCCGGGCTCATCAATCGATTCCACTGGCCATCGGAGAGGCGGCGGTTGTTGGCAATCACAATGGGGCTGTCGAGCTCGATCTCGGCGAGCCATGGGTTGGCGGGGACTGGCGCTGTCGCTTCGGTGCCTGATCGGCAAGCGACCAAGACCAGCGCTGCAACCACCAGCGCGCTGAGTCGCCAAAGTTGGGTTGGGATTGACGGGATCATGGGCCGTGTTGGCCTAGCCCAAGGCCTTAACATCGGCGATCAACTGCTGAGCGACTTTTTGAGCATCGCCATAGAGCATGCGCGTGTTGTCTTCAAAAAACAGAAGGTTCTCGATGCCTGAAAAGCCCGTCCCTTGGCCACGCTTGACAACAATGCAGTTTTTGGCCTTGTCAACATCCAAGATGGGCATGCCATAAATGGGCGAGCTGGTGTCTTTGCGGGCCGCAGGGTTGACCACATCGTTTGCGCCGATCACCAACGCCACATCGGTGGTGGGGAATTGCGCATTGATGTCTTCAAGATCATGAATCATGTCATAGGGGACCCCTGCCTCGGCCAGCAGCACATTCATATGCCCGGGCATGCGCCCGGCGACAGGGTGGATGGCAAAGCTCACCTTGACGCCGCGCTGCGCCAAAAGTTCGCACAACTCCCAAATCTTGTGTTGGGCTTGGGCAACGGCCAAGCCATAGCCAGGGACAATGATGACTTTCTCAGCATAGGCCAGCTGAATGCCGGCATCGGTGGCGTCGATGGATTTGATTTCGCCGGTCAGAGCACCCCCTTGGGTCTCCTCTTCGGCTTGGCCAAAGCCTGCAAACAAGACGTTGGCCAGCGATCGGTTCATGGATCGGGCCATCAGCTGGGTCAGCAATGACCCGGCAGCGCCGACCACGATGCCTGCAATCATCATGGCGGGGTTTTGGAGCACGTAGCCTTCGAAACCCACCGCCAAGCCCGTCAGGGCGTTGTATAAGGAAATCACCACAGGCATGTCCGCCCCGCCGATGGGGATGGTCATCAACACGCCAAGCACCAAAGCCAGGCCAAAAAAGGCCGCGAGCACCGCGGGGCTGGCTGGCGCCACCATCAGATAGATGCCCAAGCCCAACACCGCTGCAAAGACCGCGGTATTGATCACATGTTGGCCTCCAAACCGCCAGGCCTTCTTGATCCACCCTTGCAGCTTGGCAAAGGCGATCAATGATCCGCTGAAAGCGACCGCCCCGATGATGCCACCGAGCACCGCCAAGACAATGGTGACCGTGTCCAAAACCACCTCACCGGAGATCAGCTTCAGCAGTTCCACGGCAGCAATGGCCGCGGCGGCACCTCCACCCATGCCGTTGTACAGCGCAATCATTTGAGGCATGTCGGTCATGGCGACACGTCGGGCGCTGACCCACGCGGCCAGGCCGCCGGTGCCAATTGCCAAAAGCATCAGTCCATAGTGGTCAGACACTTTGGGGTGGGCAAAGGTCACCGCCACAGCCACCGCCATCGCCCAGCCAGAGAGCACAATCCCACGGCGGGCGGTCACAGGAGAACTCATGGCTTTAAGCCCATAGATGAGCATCACTGCGGCCAAAAAATAGGCCAGTGGCACGACAAATTCAATCACGGCACTCATCATGAATTGTCCTTGTCCTGCCCGGACGATTTAAACATCTCCAGCATTCGGTCTGTCACCACATAGCCCCCGACCACGTTGCCAGCAGCCAGAAACACCGCGATAAAGCCAACAATGATCTCCGCGGTGGTGGTGGCCATGCCAAGAATGACCATGGCCCCCACCAAAACAATGCCGTGAATAAAGTTTGACCCAGACATCAACGGCGTATGCAAAATCGCAGGGACGCGTGCGATGATTTCGATGCCGGTGAACGCCGCCAGCATGAAAATATATAAAGCCACCCAGCCTTCCATCACGCGATCTCCTCTAGCTTTCTTGGGTAAAGTCTTGATGAACGATTTGCCCCTCGAAGCTCAGCAAACACCCTCGAATGACCTCGTCATCTTGATCAATCACCACCTGTCCGTCTTGCACAATCAAACGCATTAAGGCAGTGATGTTTTTGGCATACATCTCAGAGGCATGCAGCGGTGCCATCGAAGGCACATTGATCGGCCCATGAACCACCACGCCATTGTGAGTGATGGTTTGATCAGGTTTGGTCAGTTCGCAGTTGCCACCGCTTTGGGCCGCCAAGTCGACAATCACAGAACCTGAGCTCATGCCCTCAACCATGGCTTGGGTGATGATGACCGGCGCGGTTTTCCCGGGAATGGAGGCCGTGGCAATCACCACATCGGCTTTGGCCAGGTGTTTGGCCAGCACATCGGCTTGCTGCCTTTGCTCGTCTTCGGTCAACGCACGGGCGTAACCGCCATCACTTTCAGCATCCACGCCGGTGTCAATCATCACCGCGCCCAGGGATTCAACCTGCTCGCGAGCGGCTTTTCGAATATCGTAGGCTTCCACTTGAGCGCCCAGCCGCCGGCTGGTGGCAATGGCCTGCAGGCCGGCCACCCCTGCGCCGATAACCACCACTTTGGCCGGTCTAAGCGTGCCCGCTGCTGTGGTTAACATTGGAAATAATCGAGGAGACAGTTGCGCGGCCAGAATCACCGCTTTATAGCCGGCCACGGTGGCTTGTGAGGACAACACATCCATGGCCTGAGCGCGCGTGATTCGAGGCACCAGCTCCATTGACATCAGTGCGATGGGCGCGCTTGCTGCAGCGAGCAAGGTCGCAAGGTTGTGATGCGGATCGAGCTGTCCCACCACCACCGCGTGCGGCTTGAGCGCGGCGATCACTTCAGCGGGGGGTGCCTGGACGCACACCAGAATGTCAGCCCGTTGGGCGACTTGTTGCGCTTGGCCGACCCATTCGGCGTCCGCCCAGCCGGGGTGGTCATCGCTGAAGCCGGCGGCTTGGCCCGCTTGCGCTTGGATCACCACTGAGTGGCCTTGTTGAAGCAATTTCGAAACGCTGCCCGGATCGAGGGCAACGCGCCGCTCACCCGCCGCTGTTTCTTGGATGACGCCGATGACTGCACTCATACCCACACCTCACTCGCGTATTCATCGAGTGTAGCGCTTGGCTGTGAACAGAATCAAATGGACTCCGATGGGGGCCGAGTTGATGGCCAAGCCCCCATCCATTGATCGCGCGCCGTCTGGAGGCGCTCGGGCGTCCCCAAATCCAACCACTGGCCCTTAAAGTGCGTGCCGGTGAGCTGCTCGGCCCGAATGGCAGACTCGAGAACTGGGCGCAGTCGGCGGTGGCCCTCCGGCAGTTGACCAAAGAGCTCGGTGGAGAACACGCCCAAACCTGCGAAGGTCACCGTCCTCTCGGTTGAGTCCTTGGGCAGCTGGATCAAGCCATCGTCCAACACAAAATCTCCCGCGGGGTGATGGTTGGGATTGTCGACCATGATTAAATGACCGGCACGTTGTAAGCGATGGGTGGTCAGTTGACGGTAATCCAAGTCGCACCATGCATCCGCACTGATCACCACAACTGGCCCCGGTGTAAACCGGTCAATGGCATGGCGAATGCCACCGGCTGTCTCCAGCGCCCCTTGAGGCTCTTGAGAATAGCTCACCTTGAGCTTGAGCAACGGCGGTTGGCTTAGCCATTCCTCCAGCGCCTTGGGGATCTGCTCACCCAACCAACCTAAGTTAATCACAACGTGCTCAATGCCTGCCATGTGCAACCGTTGAAGTTGATGAACCAAAAGCGGCCGGTCCCCGATCGTAAGCAACGGTTTGGGGGCAGTGTCGGTCAGTGGTCGCAGCCGCTCGCCGCGGCCTGCCGAGAGCACCATTGCTTGAGTAATGAGCGCAGATGCAGCGGTCATCATGCCCGCTCCGGCGTGGCGCGCTGCCGCCAGGCATGAATCAGCTCAGCCAACGGGCTCAAGCGCGGCAGACGCCCCAGTGTGTCGCTCAGATAGTCAAAAAAACGCGGTGTATCGGCCAGGTAGTGGGGTTTGTGATCACGATAAGCGATGCGCGCAAAGATGCCAATGACTTTGAGATGGCGTTGAACACTCATCGCATCGCACCACATCAACCACTCATTGGCTGAGTCTGGAACGCTCACCCCCTGGGTCAATAGCCGATGTCGATGCCGCTCGAAGGCCTCATCGACTTGGTCGCGTGGCCAACTGATAAAAGCATCCAAATACAACGAGACCAAGTCGTAAGTGACCGGCCCGATGCAGGCGTCTTGAAAATCGATAATGCCTGGGTTGGGTTGGCTGACCATGAGATTTCGGGGCATAAAATCGCGATGACAGAAGACCTGCGTTTGGCTTGTGGCCACATCAATCAACTCAGCGCACAGCGCATGCCACCGATCGAGCTCGGCAGCCGTGGGCGTGACCGACCAATGTTGGGCCAAAAACCAATCGACAAATAAATCCATCTCCCGTTGAAGCTTTGCAGCGTCGTATACCTCAAGCCCCTGAGTTGCCACCTGCGTTTGCATCGTCTCCAGAGCACTTAAGGCCTTGTCCAGCAGCGCAAACGACGGTGCGTCTTGCAAGGCCTCAAGAAAAGTCTGCTGCCCTAAGTCCGTCAACAGCATCCACCCCTCGCCAGGCTCACATGCCAGGATCGTGGGCACATGAAGTGACGCTGACGACAGGCGCTGTTGGACGTCAATAAACGGTGAGATCTCGGGGCTGTTGGGTGGAGCATCCATGACGATGAATGTTTGGTTGGAGCCGCGCAGCCGAAAATAGCGCCTTGAGCTGGCGTCTGATCCAATGGCCTCAACAGACCAATGACTGCCCTCGAGCTGAGAGATGCCCCATTCGCACGCCGCCGCCGCGCGCGCATCCATCAGTTCAAGTGTTCCGCCATGTCGTGTTGGCAACACCAACGCCAGCTCTGAGTCCAGCTGTCCAGCGCTTGCGCATACCGTTTTGCAAACGTCTGGAGGTCACCGGCAAGCGCCTCCAAGTGCGCTTCGGCATGCTCATCAACGCCCGCCATTTGCTCTGCCACCTGTGTAAACAAGGGTTTCAGCCAGGCCGGGGGGTCAGCTTCAGCAGCGGTTTCATTGATGTCTTTGAGCTGCGCTGCTTGAAGTTCAGCCAGCTGATTGAGCAATTGGGCTTTCAGAGTTTGCGAGTTTAAGTTCGCCAGGTGCTCAAGGCATGCTTTTAAGTAGGCCAACCGAGTTGCATGGTGACCCTTGGACATATCCAAGGTCGAAATCCAGTCGCACAGCACACGAATGACTCCATGGCGCTTGTGAAGGGAGGGATCGACTGAGAGGTTGTCCTCGGTCCAGCTTCGTTTGTCCTCGGGCCGGTGGGGCAACATCATCGGCAACTGCGCACACATCGCGTCGGGGTAGAGAAAACGAATCAAAACACCAAACAACAAGTCCTCATTGCGGCCTTTCGCTGCGGTGGGCAGCAGCATCACCCGATTGTCGATCCCCGTCAGGGTCGTTGTCATCAGATGAAAATCCGTGGTGATCTGTGTGCCCAAGCTGGACCGCGCGAAGCGTCGATTGAACAGGCGGTTTTTCCACGCCGCGTCTTGATGACAAATGGCGCTGAGTTCATCGGCCGGGAGGCCAAAGAGCCAGGTCATGGCGCTTGTTCCCGGATCGCCCAAAGTCCCGTTGGTTGTCAGACGGATGACCGGGTCGCCACTGAGCTCATGGAGGGTTTGGGCGTCGATGCGACTGAGCAGCTCGGGATGGCGGGGGGCCTGACTGGCAACCACGTTGGCCAGTGATTGGCCCAGCCACTGGGCATGAAGCGCCACTGGGTTGACGGTCAGCGTGGGAAATTGGCTGGCCTCGGGTTGATCGGGATCAACGAACGCGGTCTTTTGATGACGGTCTGCTTGGATGTGAATGCTGGCATGCCCGTCGGGCAAGCCAAAGGGGCTGAGTGTGGCATCGTCGTCGAGTATGCACAGTCGTTGACCGGCCGCCAACAACAGGGCGGTGTTCAGACTGGCGCCATAGGTGGGCTCGGGATCATGTTCATCACCTTCAATCAGCCAATGAAGCCAATCGTGATCGGCCCCGGCGCGCTCGGCGATCAGTTTGATCAGCGCGCGACGTCTGTCGATGTCCACGTGGTGGACGTTGCCGGTCCATTGCGCGGCAAACGCATCGATCGCTGTGCGGTTTATTGACACGCTTGATGCCTGCTTGGAGTCATCAAGCACCCAAATCGTCAGATCGGGCCCGCCGGATAGCGTGTGCTGGAGGCTGGCCAGAAGTTGACTCAAGTTGTCTGGTCGATCGCAGGTTCGAATAAAGCAATGGCCTAACGCTGGCGCAGGGGCATCCTGGCCAGCAGTCACGCTCAGGCCCTGCAGCAGCGTCGACTCCGGGATCAACAGTCCACGGTCTTTGAGATGCTCAAGCCCCTCTTGTACAGCGCCGGCATGTTTCGATGACAGGCCCAGCGTCTGCGCAATGTGTCGACGGTGGCCATCCATGTCCCTAAGCTCGTTGCACAAGCCTAAAAGCTGAGCCAATTGCGCGTTGATCTGCTGGGGTGGATATTGCCCGTGTGGCTGAATCAGCACAGCCTCGGCGTTGATCGGATGGCCTCGGAATGGCGGTGCCATGTAGCGCTTTGGTGGCTCAGTCGATTTGGCCTGGGGGGTCGCATCCAGGCTCATTGAGAAGTCAAAAGAATCGTTTTGCTCTGTCATCGCATCAAGCCTTGTCACACTGTCCGAAAAGGGCCTTCACCCCAGTCTACGGGATCCCCGATCTTCACGTAATTCATACTGATTTGGTCTTCATTTGTTATGATGTGATTAATAAGTATTGGGCGAGGCCATTATGCTCCGAATCAGCAAGCTGACAGACTATGCCACGGTGCTGCTCGCCGAGCTGGCTCGGCAACAGCCGTGGGATGCGCGTGCCTCGGCCAATCAGCTTGCAGAGGTTACCGCGATTGAGCCATCCACGGTGGCAAAAGTCCTCAAAATGTTGGCCAGGGGCGGCTTGGTGCGCTCCATTCGGGGCGTGAACGGAGGCTATCAGCTCACTGCTCGCCCCGCCGACATGTCAGTGGCGGCGATTGTCGAAGCCATGGAAGGCCCCATTGCGATGACCGAGTGCGGCCTTGAGCCGGGTTTGTGCTCGCACGAGGCCTACTGCAGCCTGAAAAGCAGTTGGCAAACGATCGGTTCAGCCGTCGAGCAGGCGCTGCAAGACCTCAGTCTGGCGGACTTGGCTGGCTTAAACAAGTCAAAGCCGATGCTGGGGCAAGGCAAAATCCCAATCACCACGCATTTTGATGGGTGAGTCGGGGCTTTCAGCTTCTGCCAACAATCAGACGATCGAAAATCCATGGCTGCGAACGTGCAGTCAACACACGCGATACTTGGATATGACCTATGAGTGAGACAGTCGAAAAAATTGAAAGCCGACTCCAGCAACGGTACACCGCTGGATTCACAACGGACATTGAGTCGGACATGATTCGTCCAGGTTTGGATGAAGAAATCGTTGCGATGATTTCAGCGAAGAAAAATGAGCCTGAGTGGCTGCTGGAGTGGCGACTGAAGGCGTATCGCCATTGGCTGACCATGAAGGCGCCAAACTGGGCTCATTTGGATGTGCCGGCGGTGGATTTTCAGGCCATTCACTACTACGCGTCGCCGAAACAAAAAAATCGGCCCAAGAGCTTGGATGAGGTTGATCCTAAGCTGTTGGAGACCTTTGACAAGCTGGGTGTGCCGCTTCATGAGCGGGCGCGCTTGGCTGGCGTGGCGGTGGATGCCGTCTTCGACTCGGTCTCGGTTGGCACCACGTTTCAAAAGGAACTCGAAGAGGCGGGCGTTATTTTCTGTCCGATGAGCGAGGCAGTGCAAAAGCATCCGGACTTGGTTCGGCAGTACTTGGGCACGGTCGTGCCTCACACCGATAACTTTTTTGCAGCACTGAACTCGGCGGTGTTTTCCGATGGCTCATTTGTCTATGTGCCCAAAGACACGGTGTGTCCGATGGAGCTGTCCACCTATTTTCGGATCAATGCGCGCGACACGGGTCAATTTGAGCGGACGTTGATTGTTGCAGAGCCTGGCTCAAAGGTGAGTTACTTAGAAGGGTGCACGGCGCCGATGCGCGATGAGAATCAACTGCACGCGGCGGTGGTTGAGCTGGTGGCGCTAGAGCAAGCGCAAATCAAGTATTCCACCGTCCAAAATTGGTATCCCGGTGATGAAAATGGCAAAGGTGGCATTTATAACTTTGTGACCAAGCGCGGGGATTGCCGAGGCGATGACTCACGGATCTCATGGACTCAGGTTGAGACAGGCTCAGCCATCACGTGGAAATATCCCTCTTGCATTATGCGCGGAGATCGCTCAGCGGGTGAGTTTTATTCGGTCGCGCTGACTCATAACCATCAGCAAGCCGACACCGGTACAAAGATGATTCACTTGGGCAAAGACTCCACAAGCAAGATCATTTCAAAAGGCATCTCGGCTGGGAAAAGCAACAACAGTTACCGCGGCTTGGTGAGAGTGGCGAAAAAAGCGGACAACGTTCGAAACTATACCCAGTGTGACAGCCTTTTGATTGGCAAGACCTGCGGGGCACACACTTTCCCCTACATCGAATCGGCCAACGCCGGGGCCAAGATTGAGCATGAGGCCACGACGTCCCGCATTGGTGAAGATCAGCTGTTCTACTGCCGGTCCCGTGGGCTGGATGAAGAGGAGGCAGTGGCACTGATTGTCGATGGGTTCTGTAAGGAGGTCTTTAAAGAGCTTCCCATGGAATTTGCGGTTGAGGCCAAGGCGCTGTTGGAAATCTCGTTGGAAGGCTCTGTCGGGTAACACCACCAAGCGGCCGATCGGGTGAAGCCTAATGAGCCGGACTTGGCGTGAAATGAATTGAATTGAATGGTTGGATTATCGAATATGTTGAAAATAAAAAACTTGCACGTCAGTGTTGAAGATCAAGAAATCCTTAAAGGCCTGGATTTAGAGATTGGCCCCGGTGAGCTGCACGCCGTGATGGGCCCAAATGGGTCTGGCAAATCCACACTCGGCTACACACTGGCCGGGCGTGAGGATTATGAAATCACCAGCGGCTCGATTGAGTTTGATGGTGAAGACCTCGGTGAGATGGAGCCCGATGAGCGCGCCGCGGCAGGTTTATTCTTGGCTTTTCAATATCCGGTTGAAATCCCTGGAGTCAACAACGCTTACTTTCTCAGAGCCGCACTGAACGCGCAGCGTAAAGCGCGTGGGGAATCAGAGGTGGACGGCGTTGAGTTTTTAAAGATGGTGCGTGAGTCGCTCAAAGGCCTGGACATGGATGAGTCATTGCTCAAACGCGCCGTGAATGAAGGCTTTTCAGGGGGCGAGAAAAAACGAAATGAAATCACTCAGATGGCAGTTTTGCAGCCGAGACTGGCGATCTTGGACGAGACCGATTCTGGGCTGGACATTGATGCGCTCAAACTGGTCGCTGAAGGGATCAATCGTTTGAGAGATGGTCAGCGTTCATTTTTGGTGATCACCCACTATCAACGCTTGCTTGACTATCTCTCTCCGGATCACGTGCACGTCTTATCGGACGGTCAGATTGTTGAAAGCGGCGGGCCAGAACTTGCGCATCGTCTGGAAGAGCAAGGCTACGCGCACCTGGAGAGGGCATCGGCATGAGCGCGTTGGCCCAAACATTGATGCCAGAGGCACAGGCCTGCGCTGATGACTATGAAGCCACACGTAAGGTGGGTTTGCAGCGTTTGATGCAGCATGGTTTTCCTGACCAAAAAACGGAGGCCTGGAAGTACACGCCGTTGCGGGTCCTTGAGCAGCGGGAGACGCAAACAGAACCCAGGACAATGGGTGAGCCTGCGGCCTTGCCTGCCTGGCCTGTGGCTGGCACCTTGCTGCATTTTGATCATGGCATTTTGCAGTGCGACCCCGGCGAGTTGGCGGAGGGTTTGACACTGATGCCAGCCGATCCCAAGGCGCTTGAGCAGCGTGACTTTGACGCGCTGTATGGTGGCCGTGAGGGTGCATTTTCTTGGCTTAATTTGGCGCGATTTGACCACGCCTGGCATCTCCAGGTCAGTGGTGAGCACACTGTCATCATGGCCACCACCACAACTGATGCATTCAGTGCCGACGTGCACCCACGGATCAGGATTGAGGTTTTGCCAGGCGCTCGATTAACGCTGTTGCAGGATCAAACAGACGCCGGCCAAGGCTTGGTCAACATGAACTGTGAGATTGATGTGGCCGAAGGTGCGCAAGTCGAGCACGTGCTTTGTTGCAAAAACCATGAATCGGTTTGGGTGCAACGGACCGATGTTGATATTCACAAAGCGGCTGAATATCGTGTGGTGGCATTTGACCGCGGTGGCCGACTCACACGCCATGACCTCACCATGCGCTTACGTGAAGGCACTGCCCACGGTGAGATTGATGGGCTTGTCGTCATGGATGGGCACCAGCATGTGGATTGGCATACTGAGATTGTTCACTGCACCGGCCACACCAACAGCCGCGAGGCGTTTCGGATGCTGGCAGGTGGCACAAGCGTTGGGGTGTTTAATGGACGCATTCATATTTTCCCCGATGCCGATGACTCACACTCGGATCTCAACACTGCCAACTTGCTGCTGAGCGACCAAGCTCGGGTGAACATCAAACCGGAGCTTGAAATTTATTCTGAGGAGGTGACGGCCAGTCACGGTGCCACCATTGGCCAGCTGGACGATCGATCGCTGTTTTACATGCGCTCGCGTGGGTTAAGCGAAGCAGAGAGTTTGGCCCTTTTGAAGTATGGATTCGCGGCGGAACCTCTGATGCAGATTCAAACGCCTGCCATTCGTGATTGGGCGCTTGAGCAGTTGAAAGAGGCGCTGTAAGTGACGGCTGAGCGCGCTGACAAGGACGTGAGGGGGCTTGATGTTGAGGCCATTCGACGCGAGTTTCCAATCCTTCAGCGTCGCGTGCACGACAAGCCTCTGGTTTATCTCGACAACGCCGCCACTTGCCAGCGGCCCCGGCAGGTCATCGAAGCAATCGATGGGTATTATCGCGACTACAACGCGAACGTTCACCGCGGCGTTCACCAGCTCTCGGTGGAAGCCTCAGAGGCATTTGAGGCTGCGCGAGCAGGGTTGGCACGGTTTCTCAACGCGCCCAGCGACCGAGAAATTGTCTTTACGCGGGGTGTCACAGAGTCGGTCAATTTGGTCGCCAATTCGTTTGTCCGGCCCACGTTGAGCGCTGGCGACGAAATCCTGATTACTCACATGGAACACCACGCCAACCTTGTGCCATGGCAAATGCTGTGCGAGCACACCGGTGCGACGTTAAAAGTCATTCCGATGGATGGCAACGGTGAGCTGTTGCTTGACCAAGTGTCTGAACTGATCAATGAGCGCACCAAGCTTGTCGGGGTGGTCCACGTGTCCAATGCTCTGGGGACAGTCAATCCCGTGGCCGATATTTGCCAAATCGCCAAAGACCGTGGTGTGCCGGTGTTGGTCGACGGCGCTCAGGCGACACCGCATCTGAATGTCGATGTCCAAGCACTCAACTGTGACTTTTACTGTGTGTCGGGACACAAAATGTATGGCCCCACCGGCATCGGCGCGCTGTGGGCGCGGGCAGCGCACCTCGAAGCGATGCCTCCATGGCAAGGGGGTGGCGAAATGATTGAGCATGTCACACTGGACAAGACCACCTTCAACGAGATTCCGCATAAGTTTGAGGCCGGCACCCCACACATCGCGGGCGCCATTGGACTGAAAGCGGCCATTGATTTTCTGGATGATTGGGGGATTGAAGCCATTGCTGAACATGAGCAGCGCCTGTTGGCATACACCACCGAGCGCTTATCGGCGTTTGAGGGGTTGCGGATCATTGGCCAGGCACGCGCAAAAGGACCGGTGGTGTCGTTCGTGATGGAGGGGGCGCACGCCAATGACATTGGGACAATTGTTGATCATTTCGGCGTCGCGCTGCGCACTGGCCACCACTGCGCCATGCCGGCAATGCAGTTTTTTGATGTGCCTGCGACAGCGCGAGTGTCCTTTGCAGCCTACAACACCCTCGAGGAGGTGGAGGCATTTGTGGCGGCGCTGGAGCGTGCGCAAGGGATGCTCAAGCAGTAATGCTCGACCGGCTCTATCAGAAGGTCATTCTCGAGCATAACAAGGCGCCGAATAATTTTGGATCCATGGCCGATGCCACCCACAGTGCTCGAGGGACAGACGCCCTGTGCGGTGATGATATTCAGATGTGGCTGCGAGTCACAGAGCGCACCATCGAAAAAGCTCAGTTCTCAGGCGAGGCCTGTGCGGTCACCAAGGCCTGTGCGTCAATGCTGACTGAGTGGCTTGAGGGGCGGGGCGTGGATGAGATTTTGCCGGCTTTTGAAGCGTTTCAAGCGCTGATGGATGATGCCGACCGGCCACCTGTTGAAGCACTCGGTCAGCTTAATCATTTACGGTCGGTTGGCGCGTTTCCGGCCCGCCGAGCCAACGCCTATTTGCCTTGGAAAACCGTGCTGGAAGCAATGCAGATCCCATCTGGCTTGACCTGATGCGCTGTGCGATAATAGGGGGCTGTATTGATCTGACAAAAATCGAGGTTAAACCATGGATTTCTTGATTGCCAGCGCAATGGCACAAAGTGCCCAGCCAGAGGCGCCAAGCTTAATTGCCAGCCTGTTACCACTGATCTTGATTGTGGTGATCTTTTGGTTTTTGCTGATTCGCCCGCAAATGAAGCGAAACAAAGAGCACAAAGCCTTGGTGGAGGGTCTTTCGGTCGGTGACGAGGTGGTCAGCGCAGGCGGTCTTCTTGGTCGAGTGAGCGCGTTGGCTGATAGTTTTGTCACTGTCGAGGTCAGTGAGGGCGTCGAAGTCAACATTCAGCGCCACTCCATTGCCCAAGTGGTCCCTAAAGGCACAATTAAGAACCTTTCCTGATGAATAAATTCCCCGCATGGAAGTATGCCCTTTTGATTGTGGCGTTGGGCTTGGGAGCGATTTATGCGCTCCCCAACTTGTTCGGTGACGACCCATCGGTTCAGATCTCATCGACCCGAGGGTTTGAATTGCCCGATGAATTCCCGGCCGAGATCCAGCGATCATTGGATGGCATCAATATCGAGTCAAAAGGCATTGACTTCACGCCCCAGCGTCTGTTGGTTCGGTTTGAATCCACTGAGCTCCAGGCCCGGGCGGCCGACGCGCTGAGAGAGCGCTTAGGTGATGAGTATGTGGTGGCGCTTAACCTGGCACCGGCCACGCCGGATTCGCTCCGCGCGATCTCAGCCGAGCCGATGGTTCTGGGGCTTGATCTTCAGGGTGGTGTGCACTTTTTAATGGAAGTGGACATGGACGCGGCTCGAGCTCAACAGCTGGAGCGTTTTGTCAGTGACATCCGGTTGGTGTTGAGAAATTCAGGGATTCGTTACCGCTCTGTGCGAGTTGATCGAAACGACATTGTGGCTGAATTAAGAAGCCCAGAGGACAGAGAGGAAGCCAGTCGGATTATTGCCAGAGATCTGCCTGAGTTGACCTTGGAAAATAGGGACGGGTCCGAAACCTACAATATTCAAGCCCAAATTGATGAGACGGTGTTGCAAGAGCTGCAGCAAAATGCCCTTCAACAAAACATCACCACACTTCGAAATCGCGTCAACGAGCTGGGCGTATCTGAGCCCATTATCCAGCAACAAGGGGCCAACCGAATTGTGGTGCAGTTGCCAGGCGTTCAGGACACTGCAGAAGCCAAACGGGTGTTGGGCTCAACGGCCACGGTCGAGTACCGCGGTGTCGATGAACAAAATGATCCGTATGAAGCACAGCGGACCGGGCGTGTTCCTGCGCAATCGCGGCTGTATTTCGACCGGCAAGGAGAACCCATCTTACTGTCACGCACGGTGATTGCATCGGGTGACAATTTGGTAGGTGCTGCAGCTGGGTTTGATCAGCAGTCTGGTCAGCCAAATGTGGTGGTGACATTGGACGGCGTGGGGGCACGTCGGATGCTTGAGCACACCACCGAAAACGTGGGCAATCGAATGGCAGTTGTCTTTATTGAGCACCGCCCGGAAACTGAGATCGTGGATGGCGAAGAGGTTCGCACAACGCGCCGTGTTGAAGAGGTGATCTCAGCCGCCGTGACCCGTGAGCCCTTTGGGAGGCGCTTCCAAACAACTGGGTTGGGCACAGCGACAGAGGCCACGCAGCTGGCTATGCTGTTACGCGCTGGTGCGCTGGCTGCTCCCATGCAAATTATTGAAGAACGAACCGTTGGTCCCAGCCTGGGCCAAGACAATATTGACCAGGGCTTCCAATCGGTGATTATTGGCTTTGCGTTGGTCTTGGTTGTGATGGCCGTGTTTTATAAGTTGTTTGGGTTGATTGCGAACTTGGCGCTGACGGCAAACTTGGTTTTGATCGTCGCGTTATTGTCTATGTTGGGGGCCACGTTGACGTTGCCAGGCATTGCGGGCATTGTGTTGACCGTGGGCATGGCCGTCGACGCTAACGTATTAATTTTTGAGCGAATTAAAGAAGAGCTCAGACTGGGCAATACTCCACAAACAGCGATAAGAGCAGGGTACGGGAAGGCTTTTTCCACCATTGCGGATGCCAACGTGACCACCCTGATCGCAGCCATTGTTTTGTTTATGTTTGGCACCGGGCCGGTGAAAGGCTTTGCGGTGACTTTGAGTCTGGGCATTTTGACTTCCATGTTTACCGCCATCTTGGGCACACGCGCAGTGGTGAACTTAATTTATGGCAATCGCAAGCGCGTCCAAGCCTTGTCGATCTAAGGATTACAGATGGACATTATTAAATCCAATACAGCGATCAACTTCATGGGGCAACGCAAGCTTGCGGTTGTCTTTTCCGTGGTGCTCATCCTCCTGAGCATTGGTTCGTTGTCTTTGCGGGGGCTCAATTTTGGGCTGGATTTTACAGGCGGGACCCTAATTGAGCTGTCATACAGCGAATCGCCTGAACTTAATGACGTGCGAAGCACCCTGACCGATGCAGGTTTTGCAGAATTCACAGTCCAAACCTTTGGATCCGCACGCGACATCGTGGTCCGGATCCCCGCAGAGGACGGCAGCGAGGGAGGGGCAGATTTGAGCACGCGCGTGTTGGAAGCCTTGGCAGCTGACAATGCTGGAGTGGATCTTAGGCGCGTTGAGTTTGTTGGCCCGCAGGTGGGCGAAGAGCTTGCAGAGCAGGGTGGTCTGGCTTTGCTGTATGCGCTTTTTGGAATTTTGATTTATGTGTCTTTGCGGTTTCAATGGCGTTTCGCCGTGGGTGCCGTTGCGGCGTTGGTGCACGATGTCCTCATCGTGCTGGGGCTTTTGTCATTGTTCCAAATGAGCTTTGATTTGACCGTGGTCGCGGCCATTTTGGCTGTGATTGGCTACTCGCTCAACGATACGATCGTGGTCTATGACCGTTTGCGTGAGAACTTCCGAGTGAAACGAAAAGGCACCGCAATCGATCTGACCAATCTATCCATCAATCAAATGCTGGGCCGAACCTTAATGACATCATTGACCACCATGGCGGTTTTGATTGCGCTGTTTTATTTTGGAGGCGAGATCATCCATGCCTTTGCCTATACTTTGATTATGGGCGTAATTGTTGGAACATACTCATCAATCTACGTGGCAGGGAATGCAGCCATTATGCTGGGCGTCTCAAAACAGGATCTGATGCCTGTAGAAAAAGAGGGCGCGGATCAGCCTGATACTGAAGTCTTGCCAGAAAGGTTCAGGCAGGGATGAGCATCATTTCCTTGCAACGCATCACCCTAAGCATCGTGATGATCTCATTGCTGTTCGGGGCCCAATGGGTCATGGCCAGCACTGAAGCTGTGGACACCCCGTCTGCCGTTGAGATATCACTGTGGCTCAATGGTGAGCCATATGAGGCCGAACAAGTCGTCGAGCTGAGCGAAGGCCAGGGTGTTTTAGAAATTCCAGAAAGCCACTTGCTGACATTTGCTCTAGAGCCAGTGGCAGATCCGTTTGCTCCTGAGGGCTCTGTCTGGCTGACCGTTGATGTTTCAACATGGGACAGTTCAACCCAGGCCTGGGCGCATGTTACTGATGCACTCTTGGGCGCACCCTTGGGCCAAGCGGTGGAGATGAGCCTGTCGCGAGCGGATGGCGAAGCCACGCCAGAGAGCGCTGAGATTTACTTGATCGCCACCGTTCTGTCTGAAGGACGATGAGAGCCTATTTTGTAGATGGACGCGCGCCGTTTGCCTGGTTGGCCATGATGTGCATTGGCTTATTGGGCTATGCGTATTTTGCAGAATTTGCATTGGGACTAGAACCCTGTCCGTTGTGCATGTTGCAGCGATTTGGCTTTATGGGGATCTTGGTCGTGGCCCTCTTGGCGCTATTGCATAATCCGGGCCCATGGGGTCGACGTTTGTATGCCGTTCCGATGCTCGCCAGCGCAGGCTGGGGTCTGACAACGGCTTATCGCCATGTCTGGCTGCAAAGCCTACCCGAAGACGAAGTTCCTGATTGTGGGCCAGGTCTGGAGTTCATGCAGTCGTATGGGTTCAGTTGGGCTGAGATTGTCACCGAGGCCTTCACAGGGTCTGGACAATGTGCAGAAATTGATTGGGCGTTTCTGGGACTGTCGATGCCCTTTTGGACGCTGATCTGGTATGTTGTGGCCGTTGTGTTTATTTTTACTGCAGCGGTATGGGGCAGACAAGTGGCCTCTTGAAAAGGCCGTTGTAGACTCAGTCAAGGAAGCAGCACCATGACCAGTCCGGTTGAACCGATCCGACAAGCTCAAGATTGGACGCCAGATTCCTGGCAGAAAAAAACCGCATTGCAGCAGGCCACCTATCCCGATCAGGCCGAATTGGAAGGTGCGCTTCAAGCCCTTCAAGCGCTGCCTCCATTGGTGACTTCATGGGAAATTTTATCTCTGAAGAATCAAATTGCTGAGGCCCAGCAGGGCAAGCGTTTCTTATTGCAGGGGGGCGATTGCGCAGAACTTTTCTCGGAGTGTCAGCCTTCGATTGTGGCCAACCGATTGAAAGTCCTCCTGCAAATGTCTTTAATTATGCTTCATGGGCTCGAGATCCCGGTGCTTCGGGTCGGTCGCTTTGCTGGTCAGTATGCTAAACCTCGCTCCGAAGATATGGAGACCATTGATGGCGTGACTTTGCCCAGTTATCGAGGTGACTTAGTCAACGGACCCGATTTTACGCAAGCGTCTCGAACACCTGACCCTAAGCGGTTGTTGCAGGCGTATTCGCACTCTGCGATCACCATGAATTTTGTCCGAGGACTGGTTGATGGTGGTTTTGCTGACCTTCACCATCCGGAGTATTGGGATTTGGGTTGGGTCGAGCACTCCCCGTTAGCAGAAGAGTTCCATCGGATCAGTCAAAGCATCGGCAGTTCCGTGCGATTTGTTGAGACCATCACAGGCCAAACGCCAGGAGCGCTGAGGCGTGTGGACTTTTTCACCTCTCATGAGGCTTTGCATCTCCCATTCGAGTCGGCGATGACAAGACAGGTGCCGCGGCAGTGGGGCCATTTCAATTTATCAGCTCACCTGCCTTGGGTGGGGCTGCGAACCGCTCAAGTCGATGGCGCGCATATCGAGTTGATGCGTGGAATTCGAAATCCGGTGGGCATCAAAGTGGGCCCCGGTATGACTGGGCGTGACGTGCAGGCGCTCCTAAAGCGTATTAATCCTGACGATGAGATGGGGCGTGTGGTGCTGATCCACCGTCTTGGCGCCGCCAATATCGCCGATCAGCTGCCTGGGCTCATTGATGCCGTCAAAGCCACTGGCTCGCCCGTGCTTTGGATCTGTGACCCAATGCATGGCAATACAGAAAAGACGAGCAATGGCTACAAAACGAGGCATTTTGATAATATCCAGGCCGAGGTAGAGCAAGCGATCGATATTCATGCCAGCCACGGATCGCGTTTAGGCGGGCTCCACCTAGAGCTTACCGGCGAAAACGTGACCGAGTGTATTGGTGGTGCCAGGCGCTTGAGCGAAACTGACCTCGTGACTGCGTACAAAACGACCGTTGATCCGCGTCTGAATTATGAGCAGGCACTAGAGTTGGCGATGCTGGTCGTGAAAAAGCACCGAAGCATCGCCTAGCGGGGCCTGCTATAGAAGATCTTCGACCGCCTGGCGCTCTTGGCGAAGTTCTTGGTCGGTTGCATCCATCCGCTCGCGTGAGAAAGGATTGATTTCTAGCCCTTGTACGATTTCCCAATGCCCATCATTGCAGCGGCAGGGGAAGGAATAGATCACGCCCGGCTCGATCCCATAACTCCCATCGGCAGGCACTGCCATAGAAACCCAATCATTCTCTGGCGTTCCAAGGGCCCAGTCTCTGATGTGGTCAATGGCACTGGAGGCCGCTGATGCAGCACTGGATGCGCCGCGCGCTTTGATGATGGCGGCTCCGCGTTGTTGAACGGTTGGAATGAACTCAGATTCATACCAAGTTTGATCAACGTGAGGCATCACTGGCTTTCCATCGATGTTGACATGATGAAGGTCTGGGTACTGCGTCGAAGAATGGTTTCCCCAGATTGTCATGTTGCGGATGCTGGCATGATGAACACTTTGTTTTTGTCCCAGTTGTGCCAATGCTCGATTGTGATCCAGCCGAGTCATTGCAGTGAAGTTTTCAGGGGGCAAATCAGGCGCATTGGCCTGAGCAATCAACGCATTTGTATTGGCTGGGTTGCCAACCACGAGGACTTTGACGTCACGGCTGGCGACTCGGTTCATTGAGGCCCCTTGTGGTCCAAAGATTTGGCCGTTCGCGCTCAGCAGATCAGCCCGTTCCATACCAGGGCCACGGGGTTTTGAACCGACCAATATTGCATAGTCTGCCTGATTAAAGCCCTCGTCAAGTTCTGTGGTGGCGATGATGTCCTGAACCAGTGGAAACGCTGAATCATCAACCTCCATAACAACACCCTTAAGCATCTCGAGTGCGGGTGGGATTTCGATCAGCTGCAAAATAACGGGCTGATCTTTGCCGAGCATGTCTCCGGCAGCAATTCGGAAGATGAGCTGATAGCCAATTTGACCAGCAGCACCTGTGATAGCAATGCGAACGGGCGCTTTCATTGAACGTTTCTCCAATACGGCTTCTTAATGTCTCTATTTTAGCTTACTTGACCCCTGTTTGGCTGAGTCGGCACACGTCGGACTGCGTTTGCGGTACCCTCGAGCTTTGGCTATATTGAGACCGAAGTTAAAGGGAGTCCACCATGACCATGACTCGAAAGTCGCCGACGCCGCTGAATACACATCCACTGATTGCGCTTTTGGTGCTGCTGTTTTTGACATCCTCCAGTTGGGCATATGACCGAATCACGGGTGAGCTTTTTGCCTCGCGTTCTGAGGTGATGGGCCAAAATGGCATGGCAGCCACCTCTCATCCATTGGCCACGCAGATCGCGCTGGATATTCTCAAGCAGGGCGGGCATGCGGTGGATGCTGCGATTGCAGCGAACGCAGCCTTGGGGTTGATGGAGCCGACCGGCAATGGCTTAGGCGGTGACATGTTCGCGATTGTATGGGATCAATCGTCTCAGCAGTTGACCGGATACAACGGTTCTGGACGCTCGCCACAGGATCTCAGTCTTGAGTGGTTTCAAGAGAATGGCTACAAAGACATCCCAAAGCGGGGGCCGCTGCCAGTATCAGTGCCCGGGGTGATTGATGGCTGGTTCGCGCTGCATGAGCGATATGGTCAGCTCGAGATGGCCGACATTTTGGCCCCCGCCATCGAGTATGCAGAAAATGGGCATCCCGTCCATGAGTTGATCGCGTGGTACTGGGAGCGCACCGTGCCGGTGTTAGAGGCGTATCCAGGATTTCTTGAGCAGTTCACGATCGATGGTCGAGCACCACGAGCGGGTGAGGTTTGGAAAAACCCCAACTATGCTGACACGTTGCGAATTCTCGTCGAGGACGGACGTGATGGATTTTATAAAGGTGAGCTGGCGCGCCGCATCAGTGATTATATGGCTGAAAATGGTGGATTTTTAAGTTATGACGACTTGGCCAATCACCAAGGTGAGTGGGTCGAACCTGTCTCCACAAGTTACCGAGGTTATGACGTGTGGCAGATTCCGCCGAACGGTCAAGGCATCGCTGGGCTGCAAATTCTCAATATCTTAGAGGGCTTTGACCTCTCAGAGGTTGAATTCGGCTCACCTGAGCATGTGCATTTATTTGTCGAGGCCAAGAAACTCGCATTTGAGGATCGGGCGCGTCACTATGCTGATCCGGAGTATATGGAGGTTGATGTCGATTGGCTCATCTCAAAAGAGTACGCCGATCAACGGCGCGAGCTGATCGATCTCGATCGCAGCGCCAGAACCATTGAAGCCGGTCGGCCGGAGCTCGATGAAGGCGATACCATCTACCTCACCACCGCAGACCAGTATGGCAACATGGTGTCCTTTATTCAGTCCAACTATCGTGGCATGGGATCTGGGATGACGCCTCCGGGTGCGGGCTTTATCTTGCAAAATCGGGGCGAGATGTTTGTGTTAAAAGAGGGTCATCCCAACACGTTCGCACCGGGAAAGCGACCATTTCACACCATCATCCCGGCATTCATTACCAAAGATGACCAGCCCTGGGTCAGTTTTGGATTGATGGGTGGCGGCATGCAGCCTCAAGGCCATGCTCAAATTGTCATGAACCTTGTGGATTTTGGGATGGGCTTGCAAGAGGCCGGTGATGCACCGCGTATTCACCACACTGGTTCAACTGAGCCGACTGGCCAGGCACTTCAAATGACGGATGGCGGCGAGGTCAATCTTGAGTCTGGGTTCGACTATTCGACCATTCGAGCCCTTTTGGGTAAAGGGCATCGAGTCAGTTGGGCGCGGGGGCCTTTTGGAGGGTACCAAGCGATCATGGTTGAGATCGATGAGCGTACTGATCCGCCCAGCCGAGTCTATCGTGGCGCCTCAGAGACCCGAAAAGATGGTCAAGCTGCGGGGTACTGAGTGGCCGAAGAATCTACTGGCCAGGCTCAAGACAGTGCATGCTGAATTGAGCTTGGCTATCTAACCAATAGCGAACAGGATTGAGGCCCGATTCTCGGGCCAAATCCTGAAAACCTGCGATTGAATACTTGTGAGAGCTCTCAGTGTGGATGCTTTCACCTTTGGAGAATTCGAAGTGCTGTTCACCCAGCCCAATGCTGGTGGGGCTTTGAGCCACCAAATGCATCTCTACCCTTTGTAAAGCCCGATTGAATCGAGACTCATGAGCAAAGGCATCGCAATCAATGTCTGCGTTTAGCTCATTGCGTAAGCGTTGCAGTAAATTCAGATTAAACTCTGCGGTGATTCCAGCGCTGTCGTCATACGCTCGGAGCAACTTGTTAATGGGCTTGATCAAGTCCACACCAATAAAAATCAGCCCGTCGTCACCGGCCATCTTGCCCATCCGTTTGAGAAATGTGCTGGCTTGGTCACGAGTGAAGTTGCCGATGGTCGAGCCAGGAAAATAAATCACTCGACGCCGGGCCACAGGATCAAGGTGGAGATGGTGGGGGTCAATGTCTTCAGTATAATCGGCCTGAAGCGGATGCACATCAAGGTGTTGAAAGCGTTTTCGAAGCTGATCGACCGAAGCATCCAGTGCGGTTTGAGAGATCTCAATGGGCGTGTAAGCGCGGGGCTGCAACAAGGCTGAGATGAGCAGCTCAGTTTTGATGCCAGAACCTGATCCAAACTCAATGAGATGCGCATTCGAGCCGATCAATTGAGCGACCTCAGCAATTTGATGCCTGTGAATCTCTAGATCAGCGCGTGTGACATAGTAATCCTCGGTGTCACAAATTTTCTCAAACAGCGCTGAGCCCTTAGCATCGTAAAGGTACTTGCATGGGAGCCAGCGTGGCGATTCACTCAGTCCGATTAAGACATCTTCTTCAAATGAGCTCATCCAGTCACCATTGGAGATGGGAGTGTGAGGTGTTTACAAATCGCGTGCCAAGCGCAGGCCACTGAATTGCCACCGATCGGGCGGATAAAAAAAGTTTCTATAGGTGTTTCGAATATGCCCAGTGGGCGTTGCACAGCTTCCGCCGCGCAGCACCATTTGGTTGGCCATAAATTTTCCGTTGTACTCACCAATGGCTCCAGCCACCGGTTTAAATCCAGGGTATGGAGAATAGCTCGAGGCCGTCCATTCCCAAATGTCACCGAACAGTTGAACCAGAGGCCGCGATGCCTCATGTTCGGCGTTTAGATCGGGTGAGCTGGCTGGATGATATCGATTGCAGCCCGAGAAATGGCCCTCTTCAATGGAGTCGCTCGATATCGAGCCTGCTGCCACCTCCCACTCTGCTTCTGTCGGCAGTCGTGCGCCAGCCCACAGAGCAAAAGCGGCAGCTTCATAAAAGCTGATGTGGCAGATGGGCTCATCGGGATCAACCTCCCGCCAACAGCCCAAGGTTTGTAGATACCACTGCCCGTCTTCTTGGCGCCAGTACATCGGCGATTGAATGTCGTGGTCGCGCCGCCACGCCCAACCGTCAGACAACCACAAATTTACGTTGCGGTAACCCCCATCTTCCATGAACTGTAAATATTCCCCACAAGTGACTGGGCGACGTGCTAATTCAAAGTCTTCCAGATAAACCTTATGTTGCGGCGTCTCATTGTCAAAATAGAAGCTCAATGGATCAGGTGCGTGATCAGGGTCATGACCGATTTGATGAATGCCGCCACTGATTTTGACCCAACGTTGTGCAGCGGCAGGTCCCAGTGGGTCGGGCCGTTTTGTCCATGCGGGCGCAATGGGATTAAAGCTGAATGCATGCTTAAGATCGGTCGCCATCAATTCTTGATGTTGCTGCTCATGATTGAGCCCCAAGATCACCAGCTCAGCGAGTGTTTCCATCGCTGAATCAGGCGCTTTGGACAAAAGCTGTTGCATGGATTGATCAATATGTCTGCGATACGCGGCCACTTCCTCGCAATCTGGTCGTGACATTAGGCTTCGCTGCGCCCGTGGGAACTGCTGACCCACGCCGTTGTAGTAGGAGTTGAAAAGATATTCGAACTGTTCGTTGATGGGTTCATATGAAAAGCCCCATTGACCAGAATGTGGCTTCAAGACAAATGTTTCAAAGAACCATGTCGTGTGAGCTCGATGCCACTTCATCGGACTGGCACCTGGCATTGACTGAAGATTCTGATCCTCTGGGCTGAGGCCGGTGGCCATCAAATCAGATTGACGGCGCACCGCTAAAAATCGATTGATCAACGCCTCACCCATGGCGTCATGTGCGTTGATAGAGGCTGGATTGACGGCCATAATTTATACACGCCTGCTTTGAATTGAACCACAATTGTTGCACAAGCAGATCGCAGTTTCTTTACATCCATCAAAATCAAAACGATTGATTTAAAGCCCGCGCCATGGCGTTTTAAAGGCCATGCTTGCGTAAGCGATAGCGCAGGGCCCGCTCTGTTATCCCCAGCTGGGCAGCGGTCTGATGCCGCTTGCGACCATTGGCTCTCAGGGCTCGGGCAATCATGATTCGTTCGGTTTGCTCCAATGCCTCTGGTAGCGCCATCGTCGGTTCCTGCCCGCGTGCTTGCTGATGAGACACCGACTCGGGCTCGGACAAGAGCCCGAGTGCTGCCTGGTCAATTTCAGGGCCTGAGGACCAAATCAAACCCCGGGTCAGGCAATGTTCCAGCTCTCGGACATTGCCATGGAAAGGATGCTGAGCAAGCGCTTGGTAGGCAGCGTGGCTGAGCGGTTTTTTGGGCAGCTGCAATCGCTTGGCCACTCGGTCAAGAAGACGTTCACTGATCGTGATGAGATCATGACCAAGTTCGCTTAATGCGGGGGTGGTGACCCGGGCAACACTGAGACGATGGTATAAATCGCGTCGGAATTGACCGCTTTCGATCAACTGATCAAGCGATTGATTTGTTGCTGCGATGACCCGCGCATTGATTGATACTTCCTCACTCGCACCCAACGGTCGAATCATTTGCGTTTCTAGTGCGCGCAATAGTTTCACCTGCATCTTTTTCGGCAGTTCGCCGATCTCATCTAAAAATAAGGTGCTGTGATTGGCCATGGCCACCAACCCCAACTGCGCCTCATTCGCGCCGGTAAAGGCGCCGGCGCGGTGACCGAACAGCTCGCTTTCAAAAAGTTCTGTGGGAATGGCGCCACAATTGATCGGCACCCAGCGGTGGTTGCCTCGATTGCTGAGGGCATGGATCAGTTCAGCAACCAACTCCTTACCGGAGCCAGAGGGCCCTTCGATCAGAACATTGACATCGAGTTCTGCCAGGCGGTGAACCCATTGCTTCAGCTTGACCATTGCAGGGCTGGTACCAATCAATCGCTCATTGAGAGGATCAGGGGAGGAGGTCCATTCCATATTTCGGATATTGGGGTGGAATGCATGGCCTGTACATCGGAATTTGACGCTAAAATAGGGGCGAAATCGTCGCCGTGGTTTGATAACTCGACCAAAATCCATCAAAATACGGGATTGGATGGCGTTTTTCGTCTCAACTTCGACTTCAAGGAACCCAAGTCAATGAATTTTCATGAATATCAGGCCAAGGACTTGTTTGCGCAGTACGCCATTCCGGTCCCCAAGGGTGAGCTTGCAACCACCGCGGATGAGGCCATCGCGGCTGCAAAAAAAGTCGGTGGGAGCCAATGGGTGGTCAAGGCTCAAGTTCACGCCGGCGGACGTGGCAAAGCCGGTGGGGTGAAGCTGGCTGATAGTCTCGATGCGGTGAAATCAGAAGCCGAGCGCATGCTCGGAATGAATATCGAGACCTATCAAACAGGCGGACTGGCGTTGCCGGTCAACAGTGTGCTGATCGCAGAGGCCACCGATATTGAGCAAGAGCTTTACTTGGGTGCTTTAATTGATCGAACTCACAAAGCCATCGTTTTCATGGGATCTGCCGCTGGCGGTGTAGATATTGAACAAGTCGCGGCCGAAACACCAGACAAAATCATCACCGAAACCATGGATACGGCTGCTGGCTTTATGCCTTATCAAGCTCGGAAAATGGGTTTTAAAATGGGGCTGGACGCGCGCCAAGTTGGGCAGCTGACCAAAATCATGGCAGGTCTATACCGCCTGTTTGTGGACAAAGACATCAGCTTGATTGAAGTCAATCCGCTGATCATAGATGGTGAAGGCAATCTCAGCGCGCTCGATGCTAAGCTCAATGCCGATGATAACGCGCTGTATCGTCATCCTGAGTTGGCTGACATGCGCGACGAATCGCAAGAAGATCCGACTGAATTGGCTGCCTCGAAGCATGATCTCAACTACGTCACATTGGATGGCAATATTGCCTGCATGGTTAACGGCGCTGGTTTGGCGATGGCCACCATGGATGTGATTAAGCTGGCGGGTGGCGAGCCTGCAAACTTTCTGGATGTGGGGGGAGGCACCAATGCAGAGCGCGTTAAAGAAGCGTTCAAACTGATCCTGTCCAGTGACAGTGTTGAAGCCATTTTGGTGAACATCTTCGGTGGGATTGTCCGCTGTGATTTGATTGCTGAGGGCATCATCAACGCTGTTCGTGACATCGACCTGAATGTACCGGTGGTGGTCCGGTTGGAGGGCACCAACGTGAATGAAGGTAAGCAACTGTTGGCTGACAGTGGCCTGACCATTATCACTGCTGACGATCTCAATGACGGCGCCCGTAAAGCGGTTGCCGCGGTTCAAGCCTGAAGGAATGCATGAGTTATGAGCGTACTAGTCAATAAAAACACCCGCGTGATTACCCAAGGCTTCACGGGCGCGCAGGGCACTTTTCATTCTGAGCAGGCGATGGCTTACGGGACTCAGTTGGTCGGAGGAGTCACGCCTGGAAAAGGCGGTCAGACTCACCTGGATCGCCCTGTGTTTAATACCGTGGAAGAAGCGGTTGAGCAAAGCGGCGCGGACGCATCCATGATTTTTGTGCCGCCGCCATTTGCTGCTGATGCCATCTTGGAAGCGGCCGATGCTGGCATCCGTGTGATTGTCTGCATCACTGAAGGCATCCCGGTGCTCGATATGATGCGGGTAAAATCGGCGTTGGCTGAATACGACGACGTGACGCTAATAGGACCCAACTGTCCGGGGATCATTACCCCAGGCGAATGCAAGATCGGCATTATGCCCGGCCAAATCCACAAACCTGGCCGCGTGGGCATTGTTTCTCGCTCTGGTACCTTGACTTATGAGGCCGTGTTCCAGACCACCCAAGTTGGTTTGGGCCAAACGACATGCATCGGCATCGGTGGTGACCCAATCCACGGCATGAGTTTTGTGGACTGCTTGTCTTTGTTCCAAGAAGATGATGCAACAGAGGGCATTATCATGGTCGGCGAAATTGGCGGCAGCGCTGAAGAAGAGGCCGCTGAGTTCATCGCAGATCATGTCACTAAGCCTGTGGTGGGCTACATCGCTGGTGTGACCGCGCCTCCGGGCAAGCGGATGGGTCATGCCGGTGCCATCATCTCGGGCGGCGAGGGGACGGCCGATGCCAAATACAAAGCGCTCGAACAGGCCGGTGTGAGCACTGTACGCTCACCGGTGGAGTTGGGCGCAGCAATCTCGGGTTGTTTGAGCTGAAAATAGCACTGGCACAATTCGATTTTGAAGTTGGCCACATCACGGCCAATCACGATCGAATCCTCCAATTGCTCGTTCAAGCGAGAGATCAGCACCAAGCTGATCTCTTGGTGTTTCCTGAGCTTGCCTTGACCGGGTATCCGCCGGAGGATCTGGTTCTGCGGCCCGGTTTCATGAGGCGCACTGAACAAACCCTGAAGGACATTGCTCAGCATGTCCAAGGGATTGATGTCATCGTTGGTCACCCACGAGCTGAAGGGGAGCGTCGATATAATTCCGTTTCCTGGCTCAGAGATGGGCAGGTTATTGGCACTTACGATAAATGGGATTTACCCAATTACGCGGTTTTCGATGAGCGCCGATACTTTGTGCCAGGAGATCAACCTTTGGTCATTGAAGTGGCGGGTGTTCGCGTTGGCGTGTTGATCTGTGAGGACACATGGACACCCGAAGCCGCGCGCGCTGCACACCAGGCCGGTGCACAGCTTTTGGTGTCTGCCAATGCTTCGCCATATTACATGCAAAAGCACCTGGATCGAAGTCAGGTTCTTCAAGACAGACATGCAGAGACAGGACTGCCGGTCATCTATCTCAACTGCGTGGGTGGTCAAGATGAATTGGTGTTTGATGGGCATTCACTGGCTATCGATGGTCATGGGCAGTTGTCGTCGCCTGCGCCACTGTGCCAAGAAGTGCTTCTGGTGTTGGAATATGATAAGAACAGTCGGAAGTTTGATCCAATCGTTTGGCCTGAGGGCACCACCGATGATTTGGCTGTGGTGTATGAGGTATTAACGCTTGGACTTCGTGACTATGCCAGAAAAAACAAATTTGAATCGGTGGTTTTAGGTCTGTCAGGTGGGGTTGACTCAGCGCTTACGGCAGCCATTGCTGCAGATGCTGTGGGTCCAGAGAATGTGCTGGCGGTGATGATGCCGTCTCGGCATACTGCTGAGTTGTCGCTTATCCTAGCGACCGAACAGATCACATCAATGGGGCTTTGTCATGAAACCATCTCCATTGAGCCGATCTATCAAGCCATGCTCAACCAAATGGCAGAGGTGTTTGCTGGAACTCGTGAAAACTTTACCGAAGAGAATCTTCAGGCACGAGCTCGCGGAACGGTCATTATGGCGCTGTCCAATAAATTCGGGCATTTGCCTTTGGCCACCAGCAATAAAAGTGAACTTGCCACTGGCTATTCCACGATTTATGGCGATATGTGTGGGGGCTTTAGCCCGATAAAAGATTGTTTGAAACAAATGGTGTACCGACTGTGTGATTATCGAAATCACCGCTCTGAAGCCATTCCTCAAGGCGTCATTGATCGCCCGCCCTCAGCTGAGCTTTCCCCTAACCAGTTGGATCAAGATCGGCTTCCTCCCTATCCTGTTCTTGATGAAATCATCACACGGTATGTTGAGCTTGACCAGCCGATCGGTACGATTGTTGCGGCAGGGTTTGAAGAAGCGGTGGTGCGCCGCGTTGCGGGCATGGTTTTAGCTGCTGAATATAAACGCCGGCAGGGCGCGCCAGGCCCTCGGATCACACGACGCGCCTTTGGGCGCGACCGGCGCTACCCGATCACCTCAGGATGGCGTGACAGCGGCCTCATTGAGGACACATGAGCCAATCGCCTCAACAAATTCAGGTTGAGGCAGCCGTTCAGTGCATCGTACGGGCTTTTGAAGACTACAATGCCAGCTTTTCAGACATCACCCGGCGGGCCAAACGGCGTTTCCTGAACCGCGATCGCCAGGGCATGATTCAAGATATCAATGAGCGGTATGCGCTGTATGACTCGGCCATTAATGACGCCATTGAAAGGCTCGAACAAATTCTAGTGGACCGCCTATTTTCTCGCGCCATTTGGGTTCAGATCCGAGCCAACTATCAGGCAGTCACCAAGTCCGTCAGTGATGCCAAGCTTTATCAGACCTTTTTTAATACCCTCAGCAGGCGCTTGTTTAAGACCACTGGCGTGGATGCGGCCATTGAGTTCACTGTCAACGATCGGCCCACCGCCACCTCAGTCGAGCCCCGCGTTGAAAGGTATGACCTGTCGCTGGATGAACCAGATGACTTGGCTTTTTTGATGGGCGTTTTGACCCAACCTTGGTTAGAGCGCGTCATCAGTGAAGACCCTGCAGCGCTCTATCGTCATTTGTCCACGGCTTATGCGATGCAAAACAGTCAGGTCACCATCGAAATTCTGAGCGCTTGTTTCTACCGTGCAGGACGTGCCTACCGGGTGGGCCGCGTGAATCTTGACGGTTCGTGGCTGCCGATCGTCTTTGGGTTTAGCATGTCTGATCAGGGCGTGTGGTGTGAAGCGGTCCTGACAACAACCCGAGAAATCAGCATTTTATTCGGGTACACGTTCAATTACTTTATGGCGGATTTGGACGATGTTGAGCCTGTGGTTGGGTTCTTAAGTCAGCTTCTTCCCAGCAAACCTGCGGCTGAGTTATACACCGTCTTGGGACGTGTCAAACAGGGCAAGACAGAGCGGTTTCAGTCTTTTTTCTCCTACTTGCTGGCACATCCAGAAGAGCAAATGATGGAGGCAGAGGGTAAAAAGGGCATGGTGATGCTGGTGCTGACGTTGCCTGGCTATCCGGTGGTCTTTAAGCTGATTAGAGACCGCTTCGCGCCATCCAAATCAGTCACTCGTGCGGATGTTTTGGAGCGCTATCATCTGGTGTTTAAGCATGATCGGGTGGGTCGCTTGATTGATGCCCAAGAATTTCGTGAGTTAAAGCTGCCGCTGGAGGCATTTTCGCCGAGCTTATTAGACACGGTTCAGACTGAATGCTCTCGGGTGGTTGAGTTGGGGTCAGACCATCTTCTGATACACCATTGCTATGTTGAGCGCCGTGTCCATCCGTTGGATCTATATTTGTCCAGTGCACCAGAGCCTGACGCGTTAAAAGCAGTAATGGACTATGGCCAAGCCATAAAGGATTTAGCAAGATCCAACATTTTTGCGGGCGATCTTTTACCCAAAAATTTTGGTGTCACCGGATCCGGGCGTGTGGTTTTTTACGACTACGATGAGCTTCGTCTTCTCGATGAGTGCCGATTTCGGCATTGGCCGGACACCGATGACGATGTGATGTCCATGAGCAGTGAGCCCTGGTTTCATGTGGGTGAGGATGACGTTTTCCCTGAGCAATTCCCTTTATTTATGGGCCTGGCTCCGGCTCGGCTCCAATTGCTGAGCTCAATACACGGTGAGTTGTTTAATCCAGACTGGTGGCAGCAGACCCAGGCACAAGTCGCGCTGGGTCATGAGCTTGATGTGCCGCCTTTCGGACCTGATGCATGTATCAATTCGGTTCAAGGTGGCGTTTGAAAAAGTTGGAGATTGTTTGATAAGCGTGTAGTCGTTGACTTTTTCCAGAAATGGCGTGTTTTTCACCTGGATAGGTCATTAAGTCAAACTCAATGGTTTGCTCTTGAAGTGCCTGCATCAGTACAGTGGAATGCGTAAAAAGCACGTTGTCGTCAGCCATACCATGGATCAGCAACAGCGGATCTTGTATCTCATCGGCATAGGTTAAGACGTTTGCTTTTTCGTAGGCCTCTTGGGCTTTTTCTGGATGCCCTAAATAACGTTCAGTATAGTGCGTGTCATACAGTGACCAGTCGGTCACGGGTGCCACAGCGACACTTGCTGCAAAATCTCCAGGATATTGACTGGCCGCCATCAAGGCGACGTATCCACCATAGCTCCAACCAAAAATCCCAATCTTGTCAGCATCAATGAAAGGTTGTGATCGCAGCCAATCAACGCCCACCATCTGATCAACCATTTCGATGCGGCCCAGCCGTTGATAAGCCGCATCCTGGAATGCTTTGCCCTGGCGAACCACACCGCGGTTGTCTAGGGAGAAGACAATAAAGCCTTGTTGAGCCATGTACTGCTCAATTAATATGCGCCGAGACCATTGGTTTGTGGCGAGCCGTGAGGTCGGCCCACCGTAGACATGCACAACAACTGGATACTGTTCATTTTTATTGAATCCGGGAGGTGTAATCATTCGGTAATGAAGACGCTGAGCCTCTGGGCCTCGCAAAACACCGAACTCTCCACGCCGATGCTCATTGGCATATGGCCAATATGGGTGTTCGGGAGCGATTGTGTTTTCATTGAGCCAGGCCAGATGCTCCCCATCAGCGCGATGTAATGACAGCTGAGGCGGCTGAGTGGTGCTCGAGTATTGATCAATATAAAACGCCGCATCGTTATCCATCACCAGCTCATGCCACCCAGCTTTGGTGCTTACTGGAGTGGCGACATCAGGCGCTTGCGTCACCATGGAAGTTCGCATTAGTTGCTTTTGTGTTGGATCAGGGTAAGCGGCGGTGAAATACACCAATCCCAATGCCTCATCCACACCAACCAGCTCGTCCACTGCCCATGCTCCTTGGGTCAACGGCTTGAGTTTTTGACTATCAAAAAGATAAAGGTACAAATGATTGTAGCCACTGCGCTCTGAGGACCAAATAAACCCAGAACCGTCAGACAGGTAATACAGATTGTCGTGCAGATTGATCCAGGTATCTGACTGTTCAGTCATGACAACACGTTGTTTTTTGGTGTCGAGATCATAGGTGACCAATTCAAGGATTTTCTGATCTCGGCTTTGGCGCTGATAGCTTAATGATTGGCCGTCGGGCAACCACTGAACTCGAGGGATGTATATGTCCGTCTCCTGGCCTAGGTTGATCCACTGGATGTGATCCTGTGGATTGGACTCTTTATGGATAGATGCAATCCCAAGCTGATAGGTCACATTGTCGGTACCGGCATAAGGGTAGCGCTGGTTAACCATGTCGATTCGATCTGCGTTGACCTCATAGCGTTTGGTCATTTCAATGCGTGATTCGTCGACGCGTAAAAATGCGATCGCATCGCCGCTGGGAGACCACCAATATCCGGTGTTCCGGCCCATTTCTTCTTGCGCAATGAATTCAGCCATGCCGTTTTTGATGGGGCCGTTGCCATCAGTTGTGATCGCTCGAACAGTCTGATCGGTGAGGTTTGCCACCCATAGATCTTGGTCACGAATGAAGGCCACGCGACGCCCATCAGGCGAAATCTTGGGATCCGTATCAAATGAGCTGCTGGTGGTGACGGCTTCTACCCTGATTGGGCTTCGCTCAAGGTCAACAACGTAGACATTGCCACCCAAAGGAAAGATTAGGAACCGTCCATCGGCTGAAAAGTCATACTCAACAATGCCGCGTAATGATGAAATTCTCGCTCGCTCACGGCGTGCTTTTTCTTCCTCGCTCAGTGGGCGCTCATCGGGCATGACCTGATCGGCTTCAACCAACGGGCGGGATTGTTGATCTTTAATGTGATATTCCCACAGGTCCATCCGGTTTTTGTCATTTTCTTGCCCTCTTAGGAAAGTCACCCGATCCCCAGCAGGTGAGAGTTTTACTTGTCTGAGCGTGCTCCCTGAGAGTTCTGGGCTGGAAAATATCCGCTCGAGCGTCAATGACTGTGCGCTGGTGGTTTGCGCGGCCAGTGGTGTTGAAAAAAGCAATAGTGAAAGCCAAAAAATGATTCGGTGGGCCATCGGTAAGATCCTTCAGTCAGTGATTCTTATTATGCCACTCTCCTAGGTTGACTTCTTGCTACTATTGGGCCATGAAATCCAGGTGGAGAGCGTCTTTTGCGGTTGGCTTTTTCATCGTCTACTGTGTGGCGGTGATGTGGCCCGTAGCGTCCTGGTTTGCTGAGCCGAAGCCCTTAATTGGTGGGCTGCCTGTGCCGCTGGCATGGTCAATTCTATGGATTATTCTGGGCTTTGTGGTGCTGATTGGCCTCGAGTGCTCACGTGGAGATCGCGAATGAGCCAGTGGTTGGTGGTGACCTCAATGATAGTGGGATATTTGCTGGTCACGCTGGCCATTGGGCTGCGGGCAGGCAAAGGCACCTCTGCCACGGTCGATGGGTATGTGGCTGGAGATCGGAACTTTGGTTTATTGGTGATGTACTTTGTAACGGGTGCCACCGTGTTTTCTGCATTTGCTTTTCTTGGGGGGCCAGGTTGGGCGTATTCCCGCGGCGCTGCTGCCTTTTACATCCTGTCGTACGGTGTATTGGGGATTGCGCCTTGGTATGTGATGGGCCCTAAGATCGCCCGCATTGGTCGCCGATTGCGGCTGGTGACACAAGCCCAGTTTCTGACCGCGCGATTTCCCTCAAAGACTCTTTCAATTTTGATCGCGTTGGTGAGCGTTGTGGCGCTGATCCCTTACATCACGCTACAAATGAAAGGAGCAGGGATTGTCATTGAAGCGGTCACTGAAGGGCAGGTGCCCTTGTGGCTAGGCAGTCTGGTCAGTTATGGAATTGTGATGATCTATGTTCTGACCAGTGGGGTGGCCGCAGTCGGCTGGACCAACACGTTTCAAGGGCTGTTTATGATTGTCATCGCGTGGGCCCTTGGGCTGTATTTGCCGCATGCGCTGCATGGTGGCATTGGTCCCATGTTCACTGAGATTATTGATAACCACCCGAATTTGCTTACTTTGCCTGGACTGGCTTCTAACGGCAATCCATGGAGCTGGGGAGGTTATACGAGCGCCATTATTATTAGCGCCGTAGGACTCACGATGTGGCCCCACATTTTTATGAAGGCCTTCACGGCAAAGAATGAGAAAATCATTCGACAAACTGTTGTTTTGTTTCCCACTTTTCAGCTGTTTCTGGTACCGGTTTTTTTGATTGGCTTTGCTGGGGTAATGGCGTTGCCTAATGTGGACCGGCCAGACTTCATTTTGCCTGAGTTGATTTTGACAGTGGACCTGCCTTTGATTGTTGTTGGCCTTTTTTGCGCGGGTGCGCTTTCCGCTTCCATGTCCACGGGCGATGCCCTGTTGCATGCCACAGCGTCTGTTGCAGTAGAAGACGGTGTGCGACCGTTTGCGACGCTCTCTGAGTACACCCAGCGATGGATGATTCGGGTCGTGATGGTGCTCGCTGGCGGGGTGGCGTACTTTTTTGCAGTCAGTGAGGGGCAATCCTTAGTGGTCTTGCTATTGACCTCATATGGCGTGATTGCGCAACTGGCGCCTCCGGTGGTGGCTGCGTTGTTTTGGGGGCGCGCCACTACCTTAGGTGTTTTATGTGGTTTGATTGCCGGTGCGGGTGCGGCATTATTTGGATTTTTTAATCCCGACAGTATTCCATGGGGGCTGCACGAAGGGGTTTTGGGTTTGATGGTCCATATACCGGTTTTGGTGGCTGTGTCACTGGTCACCAAAGCCCAGTCGAGTGAGCATACATCTCGCTTTCTTGATCCCGCACCATTTCAGTCATCAATCAGTCATGAGGGCAACGCATGAGTGTGAACCAAAAAAGCATTGAGCGACTTTCAGAACTGGTGGCTTTTCCCACTGTTTCGCGTGAATCGAATTTGGCACTGATCGATTGGGCTGAGGCCTTGTTGACTGAACGAGGGGGCCGATGTCGTCGCACTTGGAACGCCGATCGGACAAAAGCAAATCTATTGGTCTCATTTGGTCCTGAGACAGGACCTGGTGTGGTGTTATCTGGTCACACCGATGTGGTGCCTGTCGATGGGCAAGACTGGTCCACTGATCCATTTATTTTGACTGAGATCAATGGTCGTCTATATGGTCGTGGCAGCGCGGACATGAAGGGGTTTTTGGCGGTGTGCATGGCGTGTTTAGAATCCGCTGATATCGATGCGCTTACCGCTCCGATTCATCTGGCAATGTCATATGATGAAGAGGTGGGCTGTATCGGTGTTGATGGGCTGATAGAGGACCTGATCAGCCATGTGGGTCGGCCGGAGCGTGTGCTCATTGGTGAGCCCACTTCCATGGAGGTGGTCAAGGCACATAAATCCATCAATGTTTTCAAAACCGTGGTGACAGGGCAAGCCGCCCACTCCAGCCAACCACACCGTGGGGGTGGCGCTATTTTTGCAGCGTCTCGAATGATTGAAAAACTGTATCAACTGGGCGAATCCAAGCGCTTAGAAGGCAGTACCAGCGGAGCCGAACCCCCGTACACCACAGTCCAGGTTGGTTTGATTGAGGGTGGGACAGCAGTCAATATCTTGCCGGCTCGGTGTGAGTTCCAATGGGAGTATCGTGCACTGCCTGACGAGGATCCAGATGAGATTATCAACGCTCTAAATGCCTGGGTTGAGGAGAATGTTCTGCCCGACTTGCGTCGTTATGCCCCAAGTGCTTCAGTGGTCACTGAAGCCATTGCCCGGGTGCCACCATTAACGCCGTCAGACGAGTCTGGGATTGAATCTTGGCTTCGAGCGCTACCGGGTGTGGCGCCTGGAGGCACTGGGGAGGTGGGCTTTGCAACCGAAGGGGGCAACTTTAAGTCTGCAGGGCTCCCATCAATTGTGTGTGGGCCAGGCTCAATCGACCAAGCACATCAACCCGATGAATTCATTGAAATAGAGCAACTTGACCGCTGTGTGCAACTGGTTCAGGCCATTATTGCTGGTCAGTCTTCTTCGCGATAGAACGACAGTCTTTTAAGCTCAATATCGGCGTCGAATGCCTCACCATATGCGACGATCGCAACACTTTTCAGTGATGAGACATCGAGCACTGAACGGGTTGCTTCAGCCTGAAAGAGCTCAAATGGAATCCGATGCGTTTGCCACCTTTCAGCATCATTAAAGCCAATCTGGGCTGAGTAATACTGCCATGGCAACCAAGTCGCGCGCGAGCGCAAATGAACATAGTACGCCCCAGGCGCAGCGCGCGCGGTCACTTCAATGCCTGACCAGCCGCTGGCATCGAAGCGCTGACCGGATTGCTCTAGTGGCAGTCTTGCTTGGATGAAGCCGCCGTTATTGTCTAACCGGACAGGACCTGACAATCGTAAAGATAAGCTGTTGTCACTCAAGCGTTGATAGGCCAAATTAATCTCGGAGCGCCCGCCCATGACTCGGTCACTGAATCCAGACCAAGATGTCCCAAAAACTGCCTGTCCAGTCCCGCTTTGGAAGTCATCAATGAGCAACGTTTGGCCAATTGGGCGGTCTTCAGCGGCCCATGAGCCCCCAGCCATCAAAAGTAGCGCCAGGCAAAAACGGTGTGCAATATTCGTTACCATACGCAGATCATACTCCCGAATCTGCTTTGGCGCGAGGAGTCCATCTGCATAGCCTGAGAGGCGCTGGCTTGACCATGTCTGAACATTCCCATTCACAGCTTAATGCTTTACGCGAGGCACTTGATAACGTTGATCAGCATCTCGTCGAGCTGGCTGCGCAGCGCCAACGGATTGTGTCCGAAATTGGCGAGATAAAAGCACAAGCTGGTCGTCAGCTTCGTGATTTCCGTCGTGAGCGTGATGTGCTCAATGCAGTGCGTTCAAAGGCGCAAGAATTGGCACTGGACCCGGATCTGGCTGAAGATTTGATTGCTCGGCTGATTGAGGCTTCCTTGACTCAGCAAGAGCAAGATCAGGTCCGGCGCGCCCATCGCGGTGAGGGGCTGCATGCCTTGGTGATCGGTGGTGCGGGCCGCTTAGGCGTGTGGTTGGCAAATTTTTTGGACGCGCAAGGCTATCAAGTGACGATTGCAGACCCTGCAGTCTCGACAACTGAGTCAACACGGCATCTCAGCGACTGGCGTCAGGCAGGGCTGAATTTCGATGTCATCGTATTGGCGACGCCGCCCGGGATTACAGCCACTTTGCTTTATGAATTAAGTGAACGACAAACGTCTGCTTTAGTGTTTGATGTGGGTTCTATCAAAACGCCTTTGATTGAGGCGTTACATGCAGCGTGCCACCAAGGCCTAAAAGTATGCTCCGTGCATCCCATGTTTGGTCCTGATACGGCCTTGCTGTCCGGCCGTCATATCTTGCTGATGGACGTGGGCTCGCCGTTGGCAGTCGAGGAAGCCAAAGCCATATTTTCTGACACAATGGCTGAGACTGTGACCATTCCCATCGACCGGCATGATCGACTGATGGCGTTGGTCCTTGGCCTCTCACACACCATTAACATTGCATTTTTAGTGGCATTGGTCGAGACGGGAATAGGCGCCAGTGAGCTGTCTGAGTTATCCAGCACCACTTTTGCGCGCCAGCTGGCAATTGCTTCGGATGTCGCCTACGAGAGCCCTGCGGTTTATTACGAGATCCAAAAGCTCAATGAGCACGGGCACTTGGCCCACGACGCGCTGACACGCGCCGTGGGCATGATCCAAGAGGCAATTGCAGCGGATGATGCTGCGGCGTTCGCCAATTTGATGACCCGCGGTCGGGTCTATGTCGAGTCTCTATCGGGCAAAGCCGATTCCTGAGCAAGCGACCGATTAAGTCGAAGACTCAGCGCATCCAAAACCTCAGACAACCCCTGAGCTGATCGGGACGCAGTCCGTTGAGGCTGAGCCACCAACGACCGTGCCTTGGTGGCCCAATCGCTGAGCTTGTCCGCCAAAGCGCTGTCGTTACCGCCGTCATCGATTATCGACTCAGCTTCCAGGAGGATGGCCTCAAGTGTTTGACGTTGCTCGGTGTCGAGGTGTTGAGATCGAGCAAGCTGATCGGCATAAGCCTGCGCAATGGTTGGGTGTATCGGCCAACTGACCGGCATTTGTGTCTGGGGATTGAACACATCACCCATGTCAGCCATCTTGGCCGCCTCAATTTCGTATGCACTCAGGCTCTCGGACGGCACCAGCTCAAAGACATCCACGCCCCGAACAATCGCGGTCCCGTAAATATGTCCGTTGTACCAATAAGTTGACCAGTATCCCCCAGTCACTAAGTGCTCATCACTGACAGGGCCACGATCAAAAAAAGCGATTTCTTCGGCGTTGGCAGGGTCTGTAAAGTCAAATACGGACAACCCCCCTTGATACCAAGCTTGAGCCATGATGTCGCGACCGGGCACGGGTATCAAAGAACCATTGTGAGCCACACAATTTTCCTTGTCACTTTGAGGGGCGGGCATTTTGTAATAGCCACCAAAGACCAACTCATTGTCTACAAGGTTATAGATGGCGTTGGCACCCCACGTCAAAGGATCTGAGGCTCGACAGCGCGGGCGAGTGCCGCCTCCCCACTCATCGGTGTAAAGAACTTTCGATCCGTCATTGCTCAGCGTGGCGGAGTGCCAATACGCAAAGCCTGCGTCCACCACCTCATCAATTCTTTTCGGGTTAATGGGGTCACTGATATCAAAAATAATGCCATTGCCCGAGCATGCACCGGCTGCAATATTCAGCGTCGGGAAAACGGTAATGTCATGGCAGTGATTGGTTTCATTGGTGGTTTGTGTTCTTGGGCCATGGTCACCGCGCGTCCAAAGGCCGGCCAGTGCGCCGGTTTCTGGGTCTGCAAACACCGCAGGACTTTTGATGATTTTCGCCTCACTGGGACGGTTGATGGGTATTTCAATCACATCAATCCGAAACAGTGCGGTTGACTCGTCTTTCCATGGAGACTCGTCTGAACAGCCCGCCAGTTCCTCACCGTCTCTGACCGGGGCCGTGCCGGAGTTATAGACAAGGATGGACTCATCATCCACCGCAACGACGCTGTGGGTATGGGAGCCACGACAGGTTTGAACAGCGCCGACCTGACGGGGCACCTCAATATTGCTGATGTCAAATATTCGCAATCCCCTGAAGCGTTCATTGCTGATATCTTCAGCAACCCCCTCCAAGCCGCAATCCAAACGCGCGCGCGTCTGCTCAACAGACATAATAAGCAGGTCATCGACCACCGTGATGTCGCCCTGACCACCGGGGCAGACCACAGAGCTGACCAGTTTGGGTTGGGCAGGGGTGGCGATGTCATAGATGTTAAAGCCATGATAGCTGCCTGCCACCATCACATCATCAAAAAATGCGATGTCAGTGTTTGCGAAGTCCAACAAGCTTGGGCGTTTTTCAGCGTCATCGCCGGCATTATCACCCGTCTCCGCCAGCTCGGTTTTTGAGTCTGCATCGTCAAGGTCATCCTCGCTGTCCTTGTCGAGAGGCAATCCGGCGGGATTGGCTGGATCGAAAAAGCCAGCTGGTTTGGGCAATGCTTTCAGAAGGGTCAAGTTTGATATCGCAGACTCAGCGTCTCGGAAGCCAGCGGCTAAGCCGACCCTGGGATCATCCACAAGGTCATTGACCATTGCAAACATACGATCAATTTCTGCTTCTTGATCATTTTGAACGTCGGTGACAAACTCATAGAGCGCTGGGTCTCGGGCAGATCCTTGAGTATCCAGCAACTCTTCGACCATGGTCAGTGCGCCCTCATGATGGGTAATCATGAGCCTTAAAAAAAGCTGATCAAAGGCTTGCCCTTCTGAGGCCTTCAGTTGAGCCATTTCTTCGAGTGTGGCCATGCCTTCCATGATGTGGTCAGAGGCCGCCGGTTGATTGGGCTGAGCCTGCATATTATGCGGAGCCGACGGTGTGGCTTGGTCGTGGCCGCTATGCCCACCGTTCGTCGGGTGCATTCCTCCTACATGGTGTTGCCATGATCGGTCGGGTTTGTTCTGGCCTTGAGCCACCAGCCAGCCTTCCATGAACTCAATCTCGTCTTCTTGTGATGTTGCAATGCGACGCGCCAAGTCGACAATGGCATTTTGGCTCGTCCGATCTGGAACGAGTGCCGCCATATCCAAGGCTTGTTGATGATGTGGGATCATGTCGCGCATGAATCGAAGATCAGCGGCGGTGACGGAGGCGCCTGTCAATCGGCTGGCCTCATCAGAATCCAAGAACTGACTGTCTTGCCCTGGTGCACCTGGTTTGACAATGGGGCTTTGTGCGAGTGAAAAGGTGCTCGACACCGCAAGCAATACAGCAAAAGTCAAGACATTTTTAATCATCGATACGGCTCTCAATGGTGTGGACGTCTTGACATCATACCTAGACACGCGAGTCTTCGCGACCCTCTTCGGTGAGGGTGGCCCGGAGGGCGTTTCGGCGACCAACGATTGGCTCACAGCGTGGCAATCAGCGCTATACTGCGCGTTTGTGCGGCCCAAGCAGGAGGATGTGACATGACGGTTCGGATTAAACGACTGAATGACGCGGTACACATGGAAGCCATTAACGACGATGGCAATCGGCTTGAAATGGATGGCATTGAGAGCCTGGGAGGCATTCAGGCAGGGTTTCGGCCAATGGAAATGCTGCTGGCTGCGATTGGGGGCTGTGCTGCCATTGATGTCGTGATGATTCTTACAAAGCAGCGCCAAAATCCGGATTCATTAGAGGTGGCCGTCGACGGAGAGCGTGTCTCTGTGGATGGTGCTCACCACAGCCAGTTTAAGAGCATTCATTTGCATTTCACCTTGAGCGGTGACTCGCTAGATGTCAAAAAAGTGGATCGGGCGATCGCGCTGTCCATCGATAAGTACTGCTCGGTCGCCAAAGCCCTTGAACATGATTCGGCAATCACAACCAGCTATACAATCGAGCCCTAAAGGCATTGTCATCCTCCCTGCTCGCCAACGCGCATAATGCCATGCCCAATCAATCTGATCAGTCCTCTGGACTGTCGTTATGGCGCCTGGCACGTCTGGACAATCCTCACAATCTAGATCAGGATCACAACGCATGGAGACATCAAACCTCATCGTTGTTTGTCATTTCTTGTGTCAACGCATCGAGGACCTTTATGCAGTCTTGACTGACTTTGAATTCCAGCAAATCGTCAGCACGGGTATGGCCTTGATTGATGGCAACCACAGGCTTTTTTTGTTCATGCATTGATTTGACAATTCGATAACCTGACATGACCACCAATGACGATCCCACCACCAAAGCACCATCACAGTGATCGCTGGCTTGTTGAATTGATCGGCTCACTTGGGGACAAACAGACTCTCCAAAAAAGACCACGTCCGGTTTGAGTCGCCCGTGACAATTTAGACAATCTGCCACGTTGAAGCCGGGATAGGCGGCATCATCGAGATCCACGTCGCCATCAGGATTGAGTTGGCGCACTTCAGGTAACCAACCCGGGTTAAGCTCAGACAGTCGCTTTTGAATATCATCTCGCAGATAATCCTGGCCGCAATCCAAGCAGCGGACGCGTCCGAGTTGGCCATGGAGCTCGATAAGGGATTGGCTTCCGGCACGCTGGTGGAGCCCGTCGACGTTTTGTGTGATTAAGGTATCAATGTGGCCGCTGCGTTCGAGCTTTGCCAGCGCGTGATGACCTGGGTTGGGCGCCGCGCGGGCAACCGGTTGCCAGCCGATATAGCTTCGAGCCCAGTATCGCCGTCGTGCCGTAGAAGAGCGCATAAAATCTTGATAGAAAATGGGTGTTCGACGCAGCCAGTCCCCGCTGTGATTTCGATAAGCGGGGATGCCTGAGCCGGTCGATAGTCCGGCCCCGGTGATCACCAATAGCCTTCGGTGAGCGGTAATGAATGCCTTGAGCTGTTCAGGAGAACCCATGGGGGCAGGGTTAAGTGGCTGACGGAGACTGGGAATCCGGATCATGGAATCCCGGCGGGGGTTGATGTTTGAATCAGCCATACGCGACAGCATACCCAACTGCCATCGAGCTGTTGTGAGTGGTCTGTCGCGCCGTGGGCTTGGTCTCCAAACCCACGGCACTCAGAGTCACAGATCAAGCATGTGTGGGTTATGGACTGGGATTTTGGGCCAGTTGTTGCTGGGTGGGCGTATCAACATAGCGCTGAAAAACGTCATCGACCGCCTGTGTTTTGGTGTTCCAGTCCGTTTGGGCATGATCGACGGCCGCTGCCAACTCAAAGAGCTTGCCAATAATGGGTTCGCCATCGGTTCCAGCTTTGACCACAACCTGGCCCTGACTGAGATGGCGTTCCCATTGTGCTCTGACTTCTGCCCAGAACTTTTCCGTGCGTTGCCAGTACTCATAAGCGGGTGTGAAATCGGTCCCGTTTGTTCTTTGATAATTGTTGAAACCCACCTCACGAACGAGTGGTGTGTTGCTGTTGGGGTCGTGACGGACGACCTTGGTGTTGTCTTGCTCATGTGTCCATCCCGATGGCGTGATGGTGTGGCGGTTTTCTACATTCAGCGCGTTGTAGTCATCTCGGATGCTGTAGTCTCGCCGGGGCAGGGGCCGCCATGATCGATCAGATGTCCAGGTTGGATTGCCGTAGCGATGATTCCACTGACCGGTGCCGCAGTATCTTGGGGTATCGACCACACCATAAACACACTGTGTCCACTGTCCTTGAGTTTCTTCTGGGCTTAGTGATACTCGCGTCCAGGTTTGTTCATCGCTGAACTCAAATCGATGAGAAGCTTCCCAAGTCCAATCTTGACGCCAATGTTTGATGACTTGGGTGCCACCGACCAGCAATAAGTGCTGCAACACGATATGACCTGGATGGTCCTCCACCACAATTACGACCTCTTTGGCATTATCTTGTTTGGGTTTTGTGGCTTGATAACCAGCCTTTAGAGCCACAGTCTCATTAAACTCAAATGTGACATCAAACTCACCAGCCATGGCCAGGATCGCATCCCGGTCGGCTTGTGGGGGTGCGGTGAACTCACTGGTGGGTGATTTCTGCTCGCGCAGTGTCGGTTCAAAAGCCGCTGAATCCAGGGCCGCGCAGCCAATTAATGGCACAGTGGCGATAATTGGCAGGGCAACGGTTTGGGCAATGACGCGCCAATTCATGGGGTCTCCTTGTTGGTCGAAAGTTCGTAAATACCGTACTGTTTTAGTACGGTATCTAATGTAGCGCAAACCAAAACCTTGTGTCCAGACCTCTCTGAGCCGCTACACTGGCGCGTGGGCAGTAGCAGGAGTGAGTGGGTGACGCCAAACCGATGGATTGATGAAGCCGAGACGCCCTTGGGTCGGCTGGGGTTTGAGGTGAGTGATGCAGCTGTTTTGCGGTGTTGGTTTGCTGATCAGCCTCCCACAGCCTTGAATTCTCGGCCAGCGACCGCGCCCACCGCAAAAGCCAAGGCGATCGCAGCGCGTTTGAAAACCGAGCTCAGTGAATATTTTTCTTGCACAAGACAGGCGTTCAGCGTGCCATTGGCGCCACAGGGCACACCCTTCCAACAGGCTGTGTGGGAGACACTCCAAGCCATCCCATACGCGCACACCATCACTTATTCGGCGCAGGCTGCAAGCTTGGGGCGCAGCCGAGCCGTTCGAGCCGTGGCCAATGCCAACGGAGCCAATCCGTTGCCGGTGTTGATTCCCTGTCATCGAGTCGTTGCTAAGAATGGCGGTTTGGGTGGCTATGGGCCCGGGATTGATCGAAAAGTGTGGTTGCTTGAGCATGAGCAGTGAAGCCCATCGTCTTCGGTCTGATGTGACACTCCAGCTGCCCCGCTGGCTCACCGCAGACGCGCGCCGTTGGACATTTGAGCCGGGTGAGCCTGCCAGTGCCATGGCGCTGGCAATTGAGCTGGCAAGACAGAATGTTGAGCATCAGACTGGCGGACCCTTTGGGGCGCTTGTGGTGTCGCTCGCTTCAGGCGAGGTGGTTTCAGCAGCGGTCAACTGTGTCGAGGCCCAATCGTGCTCTTGTGCGCATGCCGAAATCATGGCGTTGTCACTCGCTCAGCAGCGATACGCTCAATGGAATTTGGCGACAACACCTCATGCCCCGCTCACGTTGGTCACCTCGGCAGAGCCCTGTGCCATGTGTCTGGGTGCGATTCCATGGTCGGGGGTCCAACACGTGATTTGTGGTGCAACAAAAGCGGACGTTGAGGCCGCTGGCTTTGATGAAGGCGCTCGATCGTCGCTGTGGGTGGATGAACTGAACGAGCGGGGGATTGGTGTTGAAGTGGCGTGTCTGCGTGCCCAGGCTGCACAGGTGTTGATGGCTTATGCGCAGTCAGGCCAAACCATCTATAACCCCTGAGCTAAAGCGGTTTCACTGTGCCCAATTGGCCAATGCATGGTAGATGGGGATGCCCACCAGAAGGTTGAAGGGGAACGTGATGGCCAGACTCATCGGCAAATAAACATTGATCTGCGCGTCCGGAATGGCCAGTCGCATCGCGGCAGGGACTGCGATATAGCTGGCGCTGGCAGCGAGCACAATCAATAGCATGCCGTTGCCCTCTCCCACACCCAAAGCCATGACACCCAGTGTGGCCAGTGTTGCACCAATGACGGGCGTAATTAATGCGGTCACGATCATCAGTCCGTATTCTTTGAGGCTGAACAATTGGCGTGCACTTTTTAACTCTTGATACGCTCGTATGCCCATATCGAGCAAAAACAAGCACAGCAAGCCCGCAAATAAGTCCACCACAAACGGAGCGACTTGATGCATGCCCTGTTGACCGGTCAGCGCGCCAATGAGCATGCTTCCCATGATCAGAAACACCGAGCCGTTGAGCGCAGACTCATGCAACACCGTCTTCCAACGGATTGTTGATGTTGTGCCAGCATAGTAAAGAAGGATCCCAACAATGATCGCAGGGGCTTCCATCAACGCCATGGCCGCGACCATATAACCATCCCACTGAATCTCAAATCGGTCTAGGTAGCCGGTGGCCGCGATAAACGTGACCGCACTGATTGAGCCATAAGTTGCTGCAATGGCTGCGGCGGTCGCGCGGTTAAACCAGTGTTTGGCGAACTGAAATAAAATGAGGGGGACCAGGGCACTTAACGCCACAGCAAAGGCCAATGTGCGGCCCATCAACCAAGTGGGCTGGCCATCCACCAAAGCCACACCGCCCTTAAATCCAATGGCGAAAAGAAGATAGAGGCTTAGGAATTTTGAAATCTGACTGGGGATTCCCAGGTCACTTTTGACCATCACCGCCAAGCCGCCCAAAAAGAAAAACAGCACGGGAGGGGATAAGAAATTCGTCAGGAACAGTTCAAGCACGTGATGTCCTCTAGAGCACAGTTTTTTTCGGTGGCAGCAACACGCTTGAGAGCATCATACCGGTTGTCAGCGCAATCGCAATGATTGCGGTGAGAAACCCTGTTTCGATGCCCCTGACCACATCATCCCCCAGCAGGCTGGTCACACTTCGAAAGCCAATGCTGCCAGGCACCAAGACAATCAGTCCTGGAATATGCATGATTGAGCCTGGTCGGCCGGTGAGCAAAACAAACAAATTCCCCGCCATCCCCACGGCCAAGCCGCCCAAAAAAGCCCCGACCACGGGCGAGTCCAAGACATCACCCAGGCCTGCAAAAAGCCAAGCCACAACACAAGCCAATAGCATCCAGGGCCAGTCCCGCTGGTGCGCCTGATTCAGCAGCATTAACCCGGCAGCAGCCAAGCCCAGGCCCGCAAAACTCATCCAAGAGACCCGATCTCCCGTGAAGTTTAAGGGCACCGGACCCACAACGGTCTGAGCCAACAAACTGCCCACAACCATCCCCAAGCCCAACAGTGCCAAGACGGTCAGGCCAAACGCCAGCCGTGATGATCCTGACACCACGTGGCCCGTGGCCAGCTCACGGGCTGCGACTGTCAGATCCATCCCTGGGAGGAGTGTGATGATGCTGGCGGTCACGGCAGGGAGCAGCGCTGTGGTCGGATCCAAGCCACACCACAATGTCCCCAGCAGCGTGACCAGAGCGGAGGCGAGTGGGGTGATCAGTCGAGATCGCTCGACATGACGACGCAAGGTCAAAACGGCCGTGCCCACAATCAGCCCTAAGGTCATGGCCAACAATGACTCTTTAATGCCGCCACCCAGAATCGGCGCAATCCCCGTGCTGAGAATGATAAAACCCAGCAATTGCCAGCCCCAGCCGTACAGAGGCGGCTGCGTGTCGATGGCGTGAACACGCTTATCGGCCTGATCGGGCGTCATGTCATTGGTGGCTAAGGCACTCATCACCTCAGTCAAATCAGCCAGTTTGGCTAAATTTGGGCTGCCCGGTTCTGATCGGGCGAGGAAGGTTTGCTGTTTTGATTGATCGCCCAAAGACACCAACAGCGCAGTCGGCGTCGAGAAGAACTCGGCCGTTAATCCCAGCCGTCGTGCCATGATCGCCATGGCTTCTTCCAGCCGATGAGAGGGTGATCCCACATGCAGCAGCGCCCGCCCCAAGTTGATGACCAAAGAGGCTTTGCTGTTGGTCTCATACGGGTGCGCGTTATCGGCGCTATTCAGGGGAGATTGGTCGGTCACAATACGCCATTGTATCTGGTCTTTCCCATGCTGACCACGCCGGCGTCTTTGATGAGGGATACCGCGTGCTCACATCGCTGAGCTAGCCCGAGCAATAACCCCCATCAACCATATAGGTGTTGCCGGTGACGCCTGCACTCTCATCACTCAGCAAAAAAGTGGCCATCTGCGCACACTCCTCGTTGGACACGTATCGCCCAAGGGGGATGCGGCTGACAAACGCGGCTTTCACCTCATTGCCATGCTCCGGACTTGACTGCTCTTCAATGGAACGCATCATGCGGTTGTCCACTGGACCGGGGTTAAGGGTATTGACTCGGATGCCTTTCGGGCCCCATTCAGCCGCCAGAGATCGCATGAGCCCCACCAGCGCATGTTTGCTGGTGACATAGGGCGTAAGATTGGGCGCACCTCGCACACCCGCCACGCTTGATGTCATCACGACACTGCCACCGCCGGTGCGCTGCAGGGCCGGCAGTGCCGCCAGAGCGCCCAATCGTGGGCCCTCGATGTTGACTGCGAAGACACGTTGCCAGTCGGCTTCGGTTTGCGTCTCAAATGCGCCAACACGACCCTCAATGCCCGCGTTGAGAAACAGACCGTCCAATCGGCCAAACACCGACAATGCCTGCTCGATGAGAGCTTGATTGTCCTCGGCCTTGGTGACATCCACAACTCGCCCTGTGGCCTGTTCGCCCCACCGACTCGACAATGCATCGATGGCCTCTGAATCCAGATCACCCAGCACGACGGATCCCCCCGCATCAACGATGCTTTGGGCTGTGGCTTGACCAATTCCGCCTGTGGCGCCGGTGATCGCAATGACCTTATTTGAAAAGTCTGGCATGGCAGTTCCTTGCAGTTTGTGGCCTCAAAAACTCAGTGTTGATGTCGACAATAATCATACCAACCCCACAGCCACAGCGAGGCCACTGAGCGGACCGGCGACCACGCCTGAGCCAGAGTTTCGGCTTCTTTGGGCTTGGGCCGTTCGGGCAGCTCAAACAAGATTCTGATGCCCTCGCGAAGCCCCAAGTCATTCGGTGCAAACACATCACGGTGCCCCAAAGAAAACAACGCATACATTTGGGCAGTCCACGCCCCAATGCCGACGATGGGCACCAGCCTCTCAATGACCTCATCGGTGTCCAACGAATGCAGCCCGGTCCAGTCAAGTCCCGATTCAGCCAACGCGCGGCTGTAGCGGATTTTTTGGTGTGATAAACCCTGGCGGCGGAGCTCGTCATCGCTGCTTTGAAGCAGTGCCTCGGGGCTCGTAATGCCTGCTTCGATGAGTCGCGCCCAAATGCTGCTGGCGGCTTGGGTGCTGAGTTGTTGCGAGACGATGCTTTGAAATAGGCCCATAAAGCCTGCAGGCTTGTGGCGGGGAGTGGCCGGACCCAAGCGGTTATGAACGACTGCAAAGCGTGGCTCAATCTTAATGAGCCGACGGCAGTCTAACTTCACCTCATCTTCAGTCATATGCCGCCGCGGTCACTCAACAACCTTCAGCCGGTCGTGACGTGGCAAGTAGAGCGCCGTTGTGATGGGCTCGGCGCTCAATTGGGCAAAAAGCCGCCGATAGATGCTCAGTTGCTCGCGGTAACGATCTGCTTCTTGCTCTAAAAACCCTTCTAAGTCACCCCCTGCGTGGTGGCCGGACTTGTAATCGATGATCCAGCGTTGGCCGATTTGATCAATGAAGGTTCGATCAACAACCCCTTGTATCAAGCGACCGTCCAACACACCGCTGATGGGGTACTCGCAGGCCGCGTTGCGGTGGCCTCCACTCAATATCCACTGCCCAGTTGGGCTCTCTAAAACGCCCATAAAGGCAGATTCAGTCTGCGCAGTTTGTTTTTTTAACGCCTCTTGGTGGGTGCCGGCGCTGCGCAAGCGTTTCGGGATGCTGTCAATGAGACGCTGAAGGTCGGCTTCCGTGAGCGCTTCGATGCCTGTTTGACCCACCACCTCAAGAAGTTGATGGAGCACCGTGCCACTGCGACGCGCTTGCGTGCCCGCCCAATTAAACTCAACCTCGCCCGCGCGCTGCTGTATTTCGAAAGGGGGAGTCCAGCTCAATGCTTGAGCATAGTCGGGTTGAAAATCACGCGGCAGACGATAAAGATGTTGATCGGGTGAAGCCTCTATGGAAGCGGCTTCCGGGTCAGTGGAGGGTGCCGTGTCTTCGGTGACTGTGCGATGGGAGAAATATGCGTGTAAAGTCGGCCACACTGTTTCCAATAAAGTGCCCTGAGCAGGCTTAAAGTCACCTTCTTGATTGGGTTGGATCACCGCACTGATCAAAAGATCAGACTTGGCGCGGGTGGTGGCAACATACATCAAGCGCAGCGCCTCATAGGTTTGCCGATGCTTGTCTGCTTTCTTGATCAGCTTGACCAGCGGGGAGGGGTTTTTGCGCCCCGGCGCGTCCATGGGCGCCATCAAGACGGCCTCTTCATTGTCATCTGTGGAAAGCGGCAACCAATACAACAAATCGCTCTGGCTGCGATTGCCTTGCGACTGTAGGCTGGGGATGATCACCGCGTCCCACTCCAAACCCTTGGCGCCATGCATGGTCACAACATCCACGGCCAACTGCTCACCGCCGCCATCGCTTTTGGTGTGGCTTTGTGCCAGCCACTCGATAAAGTCATTCCAGTCTTGAAGCAACTCACTATTCTCTGCATGCGCCAAGGCATTGAAATAGGTTTCAATCTCCTCAGCAGGCTGGCCGGTCGGATCCGAGGCCAACGCAGGGCCACCCAACTGCAGCCAGGCGCCCTCAACCAGCTCACTTAAAGGCCGCCGGCCCACTTGCTGTTGGGCTTTTTCCAAAACATCAAAAACTTTTTCCGCGCGCGCTGTCGCATCCTCACTGAGACCAATCAAGGCCTCTCGGTTGAGTGAGCTGCTGCAGTCTTTGGTCAATTGACTGAGCTCGGACAATGTTAAGCCGGCCAGTGGTGAGCGCATTACGGCGAGTACCGCAGTTCGATTCTGCGGGTTCATCATGGCCTGTGTGAGGGCCAAGAGATCCTGGATGGCCGGTCGTTCAATCAGTTTGTCGAGTTTGAGGGCGCGAAACGGAATGTCTCGACGTCGCAACGTCGGGAGAATCGCGTTGAGATGGCTGCGGGCTCGCACAATAATGGCAATCTTGTAATCTTTTTGTGGGGCACGGGTCTGCAGCAAGGACTGAATGTGATCGGCGATGGCCTCGGCCTCAGCCTGAGCATTGGGGAAGGGTTGGACTGTCACCTGACCCGACAACGCTCGGTGTGACTCTGAACGGGCATACGCAATCGCGCCGGATGCGATGTCCTCACGCAGTGGAAATAAAGGACCCAAGTGGCTGTTGACCCAGTCAACAATCGAGGGGCTGGAGCGAAAGTTTTCACTCAGTTGTGCCGACTCAGGAATGACCGGTCCGATGCCTTGGTCACGCGTTTGAATGAATAACCCCACCTCGGCCTCACGAAAGCGGTAGATGGACTGCATGGGGTCGCCCACCAAAAACAAGGTCCGGTGAGGTTCACCGGCCCAGCCCTGAATCAGTTTTTCAAGCAGCTGATATTGAGGATGATTGGTGTCTTGATATTCATCGACCAGAATGTGCTCAATTTGGCTGTCCAGATACAGTGCCAGGTCGCTAAACCCTGTTTGGTCGTTGCCCAAGCCACGGATCGCGGCCGTGGCAATCGCGGTGAAGTCACTTTGGCCGGCTTGGGCAAACACAAGTTCAAGGTGTTGAGCGGCGCGGCGCAACACAGCGACCAGTGACTCGAGCATGGACCAATCTTGATCGCTGTAGGCAGGCTCGGGTTGATCCGCCGCCTCGCGAAGCAGCGCGGCCAAGGCGGTGTCCTCGCGAAGGTCGTCAAGAATTTCATCAATGGCTTGTTTGTGGGGCGTGTTTTTTGAAAACCCTTGTGTGGTGTTGGGCGCGCTGCGCCAGTGACCATCCTGTTTGACCAAAGCTTCTCCTAAACCTCGCCAGAGATTGATCGAAGCAGCGCTGGCGGATGGGAGCGTGGTGATGCCCGCCAGATGACTGATGGGGGAGTCAGCGCCTCTTGCCTTGATTTCGTGGCCCGCTTCCGCCAAGCAGCCCAAGAAGGTCTTAACTTCAACCCCGGCATTTTCCAAAGAGGCCTTTAATTGTGAATGCGCCTGCGCGAGCGTTTGTTCGACACAGTGGGCCAAGTATGCATTTTGGCGTTCCCGATCAAAGTGTCCGCCAGGCATGATCAATTTAAGCCATTGCTCGCGCTTGCTTAACAGCTTGGCAATCCATGACTCCACTTGAAATGCGTTGTGGTCACACCAGGCCAACAGGTTTTGACGCGCTCTTTCCATTTCACTGTCTTGTGGGTCTGAGCGCAGGGCCTGACGGGCGGCTTGACGATAGAGTTTTTGGGGTTGGTCTGCAGGCTGAGGGACCGGGCCCAGCTGGCCAACCACCGGCATGGCTTTGGTGAGCGAATGACAGAACCCATCGATGGTCCGAATCTGCATCCTTTGTGGGTTTTCAAGAAGACTCCAAGCCTCGATGCGATCGGCGATGGCCGCCACTTTTGTTTTCAGACCGTGTTCATGCGCTTCCCACTGATCATGGCCTGGCGTCAGAATTTGCAATATTCGGCGTCGCATCTCAGCGGCGGCTTTTCGAGTGAAGGTGATGGCCAAAATGGATTCGGGCGCTTCTACGGTGGCCAGTAAGCCAATGTATCGTTCTACGAGCAGCGTTGTCTTTCCAGAACCGGCCGGTGCTTGGACCAAGACGGAACGTGACACATCAACGGCATGCTCGCGAGCGTATTGATCACTCATTCGACCATCCCCTCGTCATCTCCGTCTGCCTCCCAGTGGGCATGGCCACGCCGTTGCCCGATTCGGCACAGTGGTTGCAAGTGACAGCGCTGACAAACCTGAGGTTTGACGGGTGCCACCGGGGCGTGGCCGCGGTGAAATTCATCCGCCAGCTCGGCCAATTGATCGCGCCAGACATTGATCAGCTCTGGCCAAGTCTTTATCGGTTTGAACGGGCCACGGTTGGCTTTTTCGATGGGCGTGACTCCCGGTATTTCAAGATCCCTCGCACTCAAACCATCCAAGCTGACTTGAGCTTTGGCCAGTTTTCCAAATGCGATGGCCTGCGCTGGAGGCTTGAGGTTCAGCGCGTAGGCCGGCAGTTGACCGTCAGGGAGGCGTCCACTGGGCGACCAGTCAGATTTTGTGGTGTTTCCGGTTTTATAGTCGATGATCAGCTGCTCGCCAGCAGCAGTTTCATCAATTCGGTCGGGTTTTCCTTTGAGTGTCAGCGGCCCGATGGTGAGCGTGGTCTCTTCCTCGCGTTTGATCACAGTGAACTCGGGCCTTTTCTTCTCAATAGCAAGCCACTCCAGTATTTTAGAAATCAGATTGTCCCGTTCGAGATCGCGAGACATCTCATCCATGGCGGCAGGATGTTTGTTTTGATATCGATTGAGGACATCATCCACATGAGCGCCGACGCATTGCTTGAGCGTTTCTGGGCCCAAAGAGGCCAGCTGTGTGGAATCGACCACCTCAGCCCAAAATGCATCGAGGGCTTGATGCATCAGGATGCCGCGGTCTTTTGGTCCGATCCCAGGCTGTGGCAATTGCCAGTGGGTGGCTTTTAGGCGATGAACGGCAAACGCCTTGAATGGGCATGTGGACTGATCATTTAACAAGCGCATGCCGCCGGCTGTGATGCCCTGACTTGTCAGCGGGGGTGCTTTGGTGTCATTTTCAATGACCTCGAGGCGCACAGGCGGCAGTGTCCACAGGGGTGCCCGGCTTTCATGAGCGATTGTGTTGCAGCTGTGGTTGGCGGTGATCAAGCGAGTGGGTTTCAGCGGCCAGTCTTCTTCTCCCAAAGCGTGACTGGCCTGAACCACCGGCGCCAGGGTCATCAGGGCTTGAAGTTGGCGTGAGGCCTGAGCCACGCAGCCTTCAGGGGTGCTTGTTTCAATGTTTCGTTGAACGGCATTGGGGATCAATGGAATGCGCTGCGGGGGCGTTGGCCAGTGATCTTCATCAACACCCGTCAACCAGACCGCATCAAAGTGTGACCCATAGGCGTCCTCGACGCTCAGCACAGCAATGGGCGCCCCAGGATTCTGTTCATGGACGATGGTGTCTTGAGTCACCATCGACAGCAGTGCCAAGGCCTGATCACGCCGATATCGAGTGGCTTTTTGAGCAGAAGTGGCGGAGAGTTGGCTGAAGTTTTCCAGGGCATGGTGCCACTGGTTCAGCGTTTGATGCTCGGTGCTGTCCAGTGCGCGACCAAATCCAAAGCCTATGGCGCTGAGCTCTTCTTGAAACTGCTCAGCCCAGGCATCAGTGTGAGTGACCTTGGGGGAGCGGTGCTGCTGTTGTTGCCAATGACTCAGCCGCTTGGCGAATTCTGGACAGTCGTTTTGGTGGGCATATCGAATGCCGGTGGAAACATCCACCCAGTGGGGCTCATGGGCTTGAAGCTTATCGACCAGTCTATGGCGCTGCGTGGCTTCTTCGGGCCAGCCGTGCAACCACGGCGACTGCGCCAACTGGTGGATGCGCGGCTGAGAGATTCGTTCGCAACGAAGACCCAAGATGGCCAAACTTTGTCGGATCATGGGCAGCTGCCCCAACGACTGTCCATGCACGAGGTGCCATGGCCGTCTGCCCTGAGACGCCAGACAGGCGTCGAGTGGGTCTAGCGTCAGTCGAAGCAGGCGTTCGACGCTGGCTGCACGTTGGCTCAGCTCAGGCACCACAATGGCCAGTCGGTGTTTTGGGTGAGCTTTTAAGTGTTCGCGCGCCCAATGGGCGGCGCGGATAATCTCATCATCTGCATTCGCACAGCCCTGGATGCTCAACGGCTCAGCGCGGTCATGTTGTTGAGAGGGTTGATGAACAATCGAACTGCCGCACTCGGCCAAGGCATCCAAAATGCGCTGATGAGCAGGTTTGAGCGGGCTGACAAAGCCATATAACGTGATTGATTCAGGCACGGGCAAGTCGCGACTCAGGCAGGCTTGTGCCAACGCCGACAAATCTGTAAAAAAATCACTGACTTGCTCTTGCTGGCAAGCCTGCTGGTAACGTTTGGCCCAACGCTTAAAGGCGCGCTGATCGTCGTTGAGCAGGGTCTCAGGCCACTGATCGGGCGGCGTTAAAGCGTACTCGTGGATGGTTTGCCACGCGCGAGTGGCCAGTCTGGTTAAGCCTGAGGCGCCGATGAGGGTGTCTTCACCAATCGCGCGCTGCCACAAAAGTTTGGTTTGGTGTTGATTGAGCGGCACGCGGGCGCTCGGGGTCTGCATCGCCCAGAGTTCGTGGAGATTGATCAGCCATGCATCCACGGACAAGACCGCGGGCTTGTCCCAAGCCGAATCACCACCCGTTGCGGCATCGACAGCGTGCTGATGCTGAATCGAGCGCGCCAAAGCCGCGCGGGGGGTGAGGATTACACGCTGGGTATGTGCCATGGACACGTTTTGATTTTTGGGACAAACAGGCGGTGTGCCCGCAGACTGAAGGCGGCGTGCGGCCAGGCGACCAAAGCCTGATGCCTCGGCGGCCAATCGCCGTTGTGATCGATGATTTCAGAGTGCTCGTTCGCCATGATGAGTCTTGGGACAATGACACATGCAAAGAGAGTAGCACTGGTGGCGACACATCACGTCGCTGTTGACCAAATTTTAGGCTGTGCCGTCACCAAGAATCGACATTCTCGGGGGATGAGGCAGGCCGAAGAGCCCACTGGCGATATGCCTGAATGATCGCAACCCACCCGTTTTCGTCAAAAGCGTGTGCAGGTGGGAGCTGGGCTTGAAGAAAAAAGGGCTCCGCTGCCATCCCCCTTTGCCTTTATGTCGGTTCAGCGTGTCGGCAGCGAAGCCCCAGGTCGGGTGCCAACGCCAATTGAACCCGACGCTTTCATCCTAGCTTGATGGCGTGTTCAGGGCCTTCCTTGGGGCGACACCTGAGTGCACAATTCCGACAGTGAGAAGTCGTCAGTGCTGTTTGCGCCATTGGGATGGTGTTTCACCCTTGTGTTCAGTGAAAACCCGTGAAAAATAGCGAGGATTGGTATAGCCACAGGCATAGGCCACTTCCTGGATGCTGATCCCCGGGTCGAGTAGAAGCTGACAAGCCTGCTTGATGCGGTAAGCGTTGATAAACCGCGCCGGGGGCTGGCCAAACAGGGCATTGGTCTTGCGTTGCAATGTGCGCTCATCCACCGCCAGGGCGGCCGCCAGACTTGCCACACTCAAAGTCTCGTCACCGTAATGGGTGTCCAAATAAGCGTTGAGTTTTTCCACAAAGCGATGGTCTCGGGGACTCAAACTCTGGGTGTGCTCGATGGTGAGCGGTTGTTTTTTCTTGTCTCCCAGATGCTGTTGCAAACTGCGACGATTGTCGATCAGGTTTTTGAGTTTGAGCTGTAAAATACGGGCATCGAAAGGCTTGCGCACAAAATCATCAGCGGCCAGCATCAGGCCTTGTAGCTCTGTTTCATTATCGCCGCGGGCGGTGAGGAATAAAAATGGGATGTGGCTGGTGCGGAAATCGTCTCGGATGTGCTTAAGAAGGCTCAAGCCATCAAGGTGGGGCATCATGATATCGCTGAGGATGATGTCAACATCGCGGTCTCTGAGACACTCGATGGCCTCCAATCCATTCTCTGCCTTGATCACAGACCACTGTGATGACAGCTGCTCGACTAAGTAGGCCAGCAAATCGGGATTGTCTTCCACCACCAATAATCTGCCAAGCAGGCGGCTCCCATCGGGTGGGCTGGGTGGGTGCTCAGGTGGGCTTGGCTGGATGGCATTAGCCGGCGCCGGAGACGGCTCGGCTGGCGCCAATGCAGGCAGTGCTTTGGAATCGGCGTCGCGATGCTCGGCAGGCAACCATACCGCAAACACGCTGCCTTGGCCCACCTGGCTCGTCAACTCGATGCGACCCCCGACAGCGGCCACGGCCTCGCTGACCAAGGCCAACCCAATACCCGCGCCGGATGTACGCTGGGCCTCTTTAATTGGGACGCGGTGGAATCGGTCAAAGATGAGGGCTTGTTCAGACTCGGGGATGCCAGGCCCGGTGTCACAGACCCGCAGCCAAACACCCGATTGCTCATCGCCGGCAAGCTCAAGTTGCACTTTGCCGCCGGCAGGCGTGAACTTGATCGCATTGGTCAACAAGTTGAGCAAGATTTTCTCAGCGCTGGTGCTGTCAATGCGTGTTACCCAGTTCATGTCGGATTGGATGGTGAGTTTGACATGCTTGGCCTCCGCCACACCCTGATAGGCTCGGTGGGTTGTTTCAAGAAGTTCAGTGAGTGACCAGGGCGTTGATTCGGTTTGTGCCCCATGCGCCCGAATCTGAGACAAATCCAGCAATTGATCTACCATCTGTACCATGCGGTTGAGATAACGCCGGGCAGTTGAGACTGATGCGGGGTCGGGCAGCGTGTCCTCAATCTTTGAGAGATTGGCCTCAATGAGGGTCAGTGGTGTTCTAAGCTCATGCGAGATGTTGGCAAAAAAGAGTGTTCGTGCGTTTAATGCCTCTTGTAGCGCACTGGATTGCTCAGTCACCAGCTTATTTTTCTGTCTCAATTCTTCGGTCTTTTGGTCGACCAAGCGCTGGAGCTCCACGCGTCGTGCACGTGTCCGTGCCACGATCCCGCCAATTAAGAGAACAGTCAACAACCCATACGCAACATAAGCCACTGGGCTCAGCCACGGGGGTGGCAAAATCTGGGCCTGAAACACCAATTTCGGCTCGGACCACACCCCATCGCTGTTGGCGCTGCGTACCCAAAACCGATAGTTGCCTGGATCAAGCGCGGTGTATCGAGCAACGCGTTCAGTGCCCGATTGCACCCAGTTGTTATCAAGGCCCTCGAGCCGGTATGCGTAACGATTCTGGGTGGGAGAGGTTGTGTGCAATCCAACAAACTCAAAGACCCAGTTGTTTTGTTGATGCTTCAGCGTGGTGGGTCCTGTTGTAAAAATGGGTGCTTCATTAATTTGTGCCTGCTTGAGGCGAACGATGGGGGGTTCAGGGTGGGGTGTGATCGCCGCAGGGTCAAATGCGTTCACACCATTGATGCCACCGAAATATAGATGACCGTAGCGAGTTTGATGGACCACGCGGCTGTTAAACTCATAGGCTTGAAGGCCATCATCTAAAGTGAAATTCAAGACTTGGTTTGTGTTGATGTCCAATCGGCTTAAGCCCCGGTTGGTGCTCAGCCAGAGCCGGCCCAGTGGGTCCCTGGCAAGGGCGTAAATCGTGACATCAGGGAGCCCTGCATCCTGAGACCAGCGTCGCTGGACGTCGAGCTGGAACATCCCTTGTGATTCTGACCAACGTGTTTCAATCAGTCCCATGCTCGCGGTTCCCAGAAGCAGTCGGCCATCACCCAAATCCAACATGGAAATGATTTGGTCGTTCGAGATTGACTCATTGGAGAAGGTCACTTTGATCGCAGTCTGATCCCATGGCTGCATCGCAAACAGCTGGTTCTCGGTGGCAATCAACACCGTCCCGCTGGACAATACGCTCAAGCTTCGAATGCGCCATGGATTTATCCTGCCGGGCGCCCAATTCAAGGTTTCAGTGTCCATTTTCTCTCCATCGGCATTGAATTGATGCCGGATGAGTCGTGGACCCAAGGCTTGGTAGAGGTATCGCCCATTGGGGCTAAAGGCCAGTGGACGGCTGCGATCGAACGCCGCATCATGTCGTGATTCAAACGAAATCGATCGGTCTTTGGCGTCTAATTGGCCCAGCCAACGAACGCCGTTAAACCAAACGCGGTCAGTTCGTGGATGAACGGCAAAGCTGCGGATCTGGAGCGTGCTCAAATCAAGGGCATCGGACGTGTTTATTCGCTGCGGATCAACCCGCTCGAACCCTTGTGGTTGACGCTCAAACAGCTGCAGGCCGCCATTGTCCAGGCCCACCCAGACAAAACGCTGATTGTTGACGCGTTGCTCGGCAACGCCTCGAACGACATAAGACGATTGGGTGATGTCCCGAATGTGTTCAAAGCGGTGACGCTCGGGCACATAGCGAGCAACGCCACCCAGTTTGGCGCCCACCCAAAGCACACCAAATCGATCGGCGAACAGTTCATAGCCGCCCCATCCTGCCGTCGGCGGCAGCGACTGGGGATTCGTGGGGCTGTGTGAAAATCGCTCGAAGGTGCCTTCATTGGGAGTATACGCGCCGAATAGATTGCCCACCGACACCCAAATCACCCCATCGCCACTTCGGGCGGTCTGGATCAACGGCTTATTGGGGAAGTTCTCTACGGGCAACTGATGTTCGATTAACTGTGCCCATGAGCGGATTGCATCACCGGTGTCGTTGAGTTGACCATGCATCAGCGCTGTTTCTGTGAACGCCCACAGCCCACCCAGCTCATCGGTGGAGATGGCCAGGACATTTTGTTCGGTTCGGATGATATTCCGCCATTGGCCAGTGGCTGGATCGACGATGCCAATGCCATCAGGTCCTGCCCAAGCAAGATCACCCCGCCCAGTCAGGGTCAATAATGAAACACCGAACTGCGGTGCCCCACTGGACGTTGGCCAGCTCAAGACATGTTTAAAAGAAGGGGATTGGCAATCGGAGCGCCACAGGTCATGACCATCGCTTAACCACAGGTGGCCAAGAGGATCGACAACGGGTTGTGTCAGTCGAGCTTGTGGTTGATGCCCAACAAACCGAAGCCGCCGGTGGCTGGATGTCACCGGATCAGCCTGCCAGACCTGGTCACCGAAAATACCAATGACTTGATGGTCACAAAATGCCGACAGGCCTCCGATTGCGCCAAACACCGGATCATCGGCTTCGATTTCTAATACTCGAGCGACGGTGAGACTGTCCAGATCAAGATACGACATTCCCTGCTCTGTCAAAATCCATAAATTGCCCGCTTGGTCCGAGTGGAAATCCACAACAGCCCCAGAAGTGATGGTGTTGGCGTTGGCCGGGTCATGGCGAAAAGCATCAATTTGGTGCCCGTCAAAGCGGTCTGCGGCACTCTCTGTGCCCATCCAAATATAGCCTTGGCTGTCTTGTGTGAGCGCGAAGATGTTTGATTGGGACAGGCCCTGCTGTAGCGACAGTCGATCAAAGTTGACGGTGTCTGCCGAGCCCTGGGAGCTGAATCCAAGCACAATAACGGCGGCCGCCATGACACTGAGCAATCGATTAAGATAAGGGTTAGCCATGCAACACCCATTCCCCTTTGATGACTTGACCGCCAGCAACGCTGTGTTTTCTGATTGCGGGCGATATCGCTACAGCTTACAGCGAGAGTGGGCACCAGCGCAAAAAAAAGTGGTGATGATTGGTCTCAATCCCTCTACAGCGGATGACAAGAGCAATGATCCAACAATACGGCGATGCATGGATTTCGCTCGGCGGTGGGGATACGGTGGGCTGGTGATGCTGAACCTTTTTGCGTATCGTGCGACAGACCCGAGCCGACTCAAAGTTGCGTCTTCGCCCATCGGTCCAGACAACGATGACTGGATTCGCCATTGGGTCAGAAAAGTCGATGATGTGGTCGCCGTTTGGGGCAACCATGGCAGCCACCAAGATCGAGATCAGGATGTCAAGCAACTGTGTCGCCGCTTGCTTGTATTGAAGCTGAACCGTTCCGGCCAACCGGCTCATCCACTTTACTTGCCTGCTAAGCTTAAGCCTCAGGTGTGGGATTAGGCCTTTGGTTTAAGTGCTTACACACCCCGCCTCAAGGCGATCAATCAGAGCATTGAGCTCACGCAGTTCCGCATCATCTGGTGCGGGCGAGAATGCCCTAAGCGCTTGCTGGCGACATTCGGACAGCGTTAACGGCGCTTCATCTGTCCAGTGGCCAGTCGTGTGTAAAAAGTTGAGCAACGCTTGGCGTTTCTTGACTGCGATTTTTCGTCTTTTGTTGCCCATTGTGATGGGCTGAGTCTCCAGGTGCTGCAGCAATGCCTTTGCATTAAACGCCACTTCCTGAGCTGCCTCGATCACGCCAGGCAATGTGGCTGGGGTCAACACGCCGTCATCGAGTGCGGCATGCAACACGGCAGCATCCATGACTTTGCCGTGGCCTTGAAGCCAGGCCTCCCACCATCGGTGCATGACACGCACGCGCCGCTGTAGTCGTGCTCGTTGTTTGACGTCGAGCTGTTGATCAGCTTGAGCATTGCTCAGCCAGTGCTCATACGTCCCCAGTTGCTTAATCCGCCAGACCTCCATCATTCGATGAAGCAGGGAGGGTTGGTCGCCAAGAAGATAAAACAGATGAACTTCTTCAATGCGCCGGTTGCGATCCAAAGATGGGACACCAATGCGCTGGGCATATTCGGCTGGAGCGAGGTCACCAGGGGCCGGGATGGGCGTGTGGTGTGCGATTTCAAAATCAGGTTGTCTCTTAGGCAAGCTGGGCGAGGGTGCCAATTCAATGGTGTGGGGCTCAGTGCGGCTCACGCTTTCCCACAGTCGGCACTCGTAATCACTGGCGGCCAGATAGATGATTTGGCGCTCATGCTCAAATGCGAGTGTGTTGAGGTTGTCAATGATGCTCAGTGCGCGTTGAGCATCACTGGTTGCCAGTGCCTCGTCAATGACCAACGGCAAAGCACAGCGGCCCTGCTCGTTTTGAATGACATTGGCAATGCGCACCGCCAAGAGAAGCTGCATCCGGGTTGCAGTCGACAGCTGACTGAGGGGATATTGTTTTTTGTCGGTGCTTTGAATCCCATAAAAATGCTCCTCAGCGCCCAATGTCCATTGGTGATGAGTGAATTGCGAAAACAACCGTTGAGCTCGATCCATCGTGGTTTCCCCGACTTTTGATCGATGGTGGGTCTCAATATGAGAGAGCCAAAATACACCGGCCTCAGCCATCAAGACAGACTCCCGCTTGTCTTTAAGGGCGTGCGATGCCTCGTCTAAAGCCGCGCTCGCTTCAGCGAGTGCATGCCCTTTTGAGGTTCGGTCAATGGCCTCTAGGATTCTGCTTTTTTTGTCTTGAAGAGACTCAAGGGTTTGGGCCTGGCTTTCATGATATTCAAGCTGTTCGTCCAAAGATCGCCGATCATTGCTCTGGACCGCTTCGATCAGCTTCGGAGAGTCTGCCAAGTGGCTCAGGCGATCATCAAGGATGGCTTGAGCGCGGGCAAGTTCAGTTTGGTGCGCCTGCCAAGTCGGCCGCAGGCTCATGAGCCTCTCCAGGTCGTGACGTGCCCCGATGTGTAAATCCACAGAACCGTAGATTGAGTCGATGGCTTGGCGGGTATTTTCTAAATCCTCTTTAAGTAAAGCGCTCTCTTGCCGAGCACGGTCCAATGCTTGGCGCGCATGCTCTGCGGTTTGGTGTTGATTTCTCAGCTGGCTGAGCTTGGCCCGGTATACCGCCGGCTGTGGTGAGACTTGGGTCTTGGGGATGTCCATTGGAGTCCAAGCGGACAGAAAATCACGCAGCTGTTGCTCGAGCTTTTCTGTTTGATGTTTCTCTTTGGCCAGTGAGCGTTTTAATTCAGCATGTTCTGTTTCGGCTTGACGATATTGGCGATATGCATCGGTGAAAATGGCGGCGGATGCCTCACCGAACAAACGGATGGACAACCCTGTTTTTTGGGTAAAAGCACTCACATCAGCTTGGATCTGCTCGAGGGTTTGTGATTGACTTTTGGCGTCAGAAGCCAAGGTGTTTTGGCGCGACCAAGACCAACTCAGCCATGCCAGACCCGCCGCACCGGCCATGCCGAGACCAACCGACACAGTGGGCGAGCCCAACCAAAGCCCCACGCCAACGCCAAGGCCCGTTAAGGCAGCAATGGCGGGATACGCCCACAGGGCAGGATGGCGTGCCGATGCGCCTTGGGCCTGAAGTGTGTTGGCGTGAGCCTGGTCGAGCCGACGGCCCAATTCAATCGCTTCATTAATGGTCTCAACGGTCAGGTCAGGGAGAGCGGACGCCACTTCAGCTTCATCCAGATTAAGCCTCTCGAGCGCGTCATTAAGACGGGCCTTTGCATCGGTCAAGTGCGAGTCAATGCGGTCAATTTCTCTGGATTTTTGCGTGAATTCCTCGGCAAGGGCTTCCATCGCTTCCAAATCAGATTGCGAAGGACCACCTTCAGCAAAACCGGTGGCGCCCAGGGTTTGCGTATGCTGAGCAATGCGTTGTTCTGTTTCAGCCAGGCGCGATTTAAAGTTTTGGTGTTTGTCCTCAAGATCGGCCACTTGCTCGAGTTCTTGGCCCGTTAAATGGGCGACGCCGGCAGGCAGTGCGGCAAGCGACAATTGCTCCTCTCGGATTTTTTCTTGCTGATCGATGCCCTCCAGTGCAAGCCTGATGCTTTGACAGGTTGCAGCACTGCTCTTGGCGGACTGGATTTTGGCTTCGAGATCAGGCAGCGCCTGGCGCTGGCTGTGCAGTGCACGGTGCTCGGATCGAACTTGATTGAGCTGCTCGTTGGCATCACGCCATTGCCGTTTCTCAGTGCGTGCAGTGGCTTTGGCCGCCTCAAGCAGCTGGGTCTTGAGTTGTCTCAGATTCAGGCCACCATCCAGCTCGATTCGGATATTTTCGGCCAGCTGCTCATCGGAGCCGTGATTGAGGCTGACCAAGTCCTCAATGCGAATCAGATGGCAGCTCAGTGTCTCACCGGCGGGTAGATTGGGCCGAGACGCGGGTTGACCGTCACAGCGCCAACTTTGCTCGGCACCGATTCGGGTAACACTCCAAGTTTGATTGCCTTGTGTCAGCTCGGCCGAGAGGATCAAGTCGATGGGATCTTCTTTGGCCGGTGGTGTCAACAGGTAGTGCAGTGCACGAATCAATGAGCTTTTGCCGCTGGCGTTCGGCCCGGTAATAAAATTGATATCTCCGCTCAGCGAGTCAACATGAATTGGCGTGGCAATCCCTGGCAGTTTGGTGATGTGTAATTGAGTGAGTTTCATGGCTGTTGCTCTTCGAGCTGCGCAATCAGCTCACGCAATAATCGATGGCCACTTCGATGCAGATAATCGCAAACGAGCGCATCGCTCCACTCAATTTCTTTGATTGAGTGCCACCGAGCGTCTGTTTCTGCAAGCATCAGTTTTTCTCGAGCCGCAGCAATCAGTTGGGCCAACTCGGGGTGGTCGTTGGGCTGCTCCAGAGCGAGGAGGCTGCGTGCCAGTTCACCGGCGTGGTTGGGCTGGGCGGCCCAGTACTCCAAATCGATATCAACGGTGGTGTTATCAATGATCGATTCGATAAACACCGATGGAATCGAATGGGTGCTCAAGTTTTCACCCAGGCCAGCCTCCAATGAATTGATGACCGCGGATGACAGTTGGCTTGCACCGGTCAAACGAAGCCGAATGCCAACGGCATTGGGTGGCAGGTCGTGTCGGGCCCAAGACTGATCAAGCTGTGACAATGTCGCCATCAATTGACCTTGGGCTTGTTGGGGGTCGTCAATCTTTTCAATATTTAAATCAACCTCGCTCCAATGCAGTGGTGCGATGGTCCATTGCTCAAATGACGCGATCTGACCATGATGGATTTCGATCAACCATGGCCCACGGGGGCCTGACTCGCCGACATGGAGGCCGCTGAGGGAGCCAAGATACCCTCGGGTTTGGCTCGTGCTGAGCGCGCTGGGTTTGTGGATATGACCCAACAGCCAGGCATCTAGAGGTGTGTCTCGCAACGCTTGTGATGAGACCGGCGCGTGAGTTGATTCGGTCTGATCCAGATCGCAGTGCAACAGACCGATATTGACACCCGGGCCTCGTTCAAACACGTGTCCTGCCAACGGGCTGTCTGCGACCATGGGTTTGGGGAAAGACCACCCATGGATCGTGAGGGATTCATTGTCTTTGCTTAAGATATGCGATTGCCATTGACCACCGCTGCCCAACAACTGAAATTGATTCAGGTGCTCAGCGAGCCTGGGCAGGACTTTGACATCATGATTGCCGCTGACGCCGAGCACCTGGATGCCCGATTGGGTCAGGCGGCTGATGCCGTGCTCAAGTGGCCCATAGGCTTCAAAGAAATTGTCTTCCTGATCCACCAAGTCGCCAGCCAGCACCATGACATCAACGCGCTGTGCAATGGCCTGCTCAACACAACGCTCCCATGCCCCGAACGGGTCGAGTGAATCATTCTGGCGGGCAAGCCAAGCCGGTATTCGACTGGGGCGTCGGCCCAGGTGCATGTCCCCCACCGCCAACAATCTAATGGGCATGGGACGTCTGGATTGGCGCTTGATGGTGCATCTTTAATTCAGTCTGGCTCGTGAAGCGGCGCTGTCGTCCACGAGTGTAACCCAGCCCAATGGCAAGAGGTGGCCCCCACCAGCCCAGCCCCAGCACCTGCGTTTGCCGCTGCCGCTGCTCCCTTCCGGGCCTGACGGGGTTCACCGCAAAAACAGTGTGGGAAGACCAGTGAAGACCACCAACCCCGCATTATCTCAGAGTCACAGGAAAATTGCCAACTGGCACGCTCGAATTTTGGCTGATCGTGTACACTTGAGTGTCCCAAAGATAACAGGCTGCATCGCAGCCCAAATGGATTGAAGCATCAGTGAGCTATCAAGTCCTCGCGCGCAAGTGGCGACCCAAGACATTCAGTGAGTTGGTTGGGCAAGACCACGTGGTGAAAGTGCTCACCCATGGCCTGGCCGAAGGCCGAATTCATCATGCCTTTTTGTTTACTGGGACTCGCGGCGTCGGTAAGACCACAATTGCTCGCATTCTGGCCAAATCGCTCAATTGCCTCGAGGGAGTGAGTGCCGAGCCTTGTGGGGTTTGCGAGCACTGCGCGGCCATTGATGAAGGTCGTTTTGTGGACTTGATGGAAATTGATGCGGCCTCCCGAACAAAAGTGGATGACACCCGCGAGATCCTAGATAATGTGCCGTATGCTCCCGCTCAGGGCCGCTACAAGGTCTACCTCATCGATGAGGTCCACATGCTGTCTATGCACAGCTTCAATGCCTTGTTAAAAACGCTAGAAGAGCCCCCTGAGCATGTCAAGTTTGTCTTGGCCACCACGCACCCTCAAAAGATTCCGGTCACCATCCTATCTCGGTGTTTGCAATTTAACCTGCGTCGTTTATCCGTTGATCAAATCACTCGGCAACTTCAACAAATCACCCACTCAGAGGGCTTTGATGCGGCTGACGATGCGCTCAATCAAATCGCCGTGGCGGCCGATGGCAGCATGCGTGATGGCTTAAGCTTACTGGATCAAGCCATTGCCACCGAAGAGGGCCTCACTGCTGAGAACATTCGCCAGATGCTGGGCAGTGTGGAGCAAGGACACATCCATGCATTGCTCAAAGCATTGGTGAAGCAAAAGCCTGACGAGGCGATCGCAGTGATCGATGACGTATTTGCTCAAGCTCGAGATTTGGGTCAACTGATGGTGGATTTGGCCGAGGCTTTGCACCGCATTGGGCTGATCTTGGCTTTGCCCGATTACCGAGATGATTCCCGAAACGATTGGGACAGTTTGGTGGGATTGGCTGCTCAGTTTGACCCAGAGGACATCCAGCTGTTTTATGAGATCGTTGTGCGTGGCCGAAAAGACCTTGATTTAGCCCCCAGTCCAAAAACGGGTTGCCAGATGACCATCTTGCGCCTGTTTGCTTTTTCACCCAATCAAACACCCACCGACGGTGCGGCTTCGCCGGGTGGTGCGGCCCCGCAGCTCGACGACCTTGAGCCCGCTCAGGGGGTGTCAGAAGCGGCAGATGATGCAACCAGCAGCCGATCGGGTGAACTTGACCTTAAGCCTGATCAGTGGGCCAGTGTGCTGGAAGCGATGCCGCTTAATGGCTCAGTGAAAGCTGTGGCTGGCTTGCTGGTGGTGGAGTCTATCCAGGCTCAGCAAGTGGTATTTGGTGTGACCGACGATTACAAAGAACTCATGACTGAGCGGTTTCAATCCACGTTGACCTCGGCGTTGTCAGAATTTTACAAAGCCAATGTCACAATCAAGATTGTATTTTTAGACGAGCCAAAGCAACCCACTCCGGCGGACTTGGCTCATCAGGAGCAAGCTGAGGCGCAGGCCGAGGCACAGCAGGCCATTGAGTCTGACCCGCTGGTCAACAAGCTCAAAGACCGATTTGACGCTCAGGTGCTCACCGAATCAATTCGCCCCGTCGGGACTAGGAGTCATTAAGTCATGAAAGGCAACATTGCGCAGCTCATGCAACAAGCACAAAAAATGCAGGATCAGTTCAAGCAGGCCCAGGAAGAGTTGGGTGACATCGAAGTGACCGGGCAAGCCGGTGGGGGCATGATCGAGGTGGTCATGAAAGGTCAGTATGATGTTCGTCGTGTCGTCATTGACCCTCAGATTGCCGATGACCGAGAGATGATCGAGGACCTGATGGCCGCCGCCATTAACGATGCCATCAACAAGATTCAAGAGAAAACCCAAGAAAAAATGTCTGGGTTGACCGGAGGGCTGAATCTCCCACCCGGGTTTCAGCTGCCCTGATACCGATACCTGATTGTGATCCACGATCCTTTTGATGAGTTGCTCGAGACATTGCGGTGTTTGCCGGGTGTGGGGAAGCGGTCGGCACAGCGAATGGCATTGCACCTGTTGGAAAGAGACCGAGAGGGCGGTCGGCGGTTGGCTGACAGCCTGAAGTTGGCGATGGACAAAATGCGCCGGTGTGAGCGCTGCCGCAATTTCACAGTTGATGCCGTGTGCAAAGTCTGTTTGGACCAAGACCGTGATCAGAGTGTGCTGTGCGTGGTGGAAAGTCCGGCTGATGTGCTGGCGATTGAGAGCGCAACGGCATACAAAGGCCGTTATTTTGTTTTGTTGGGGCGCTTGTCCCCCCTCGATGGCATTGGGCCTGAGCAATTGGGTTTGAACGAGCTGGCCTCGAGGCTCGACGACGAGGCCATTGATGAAATGATCATTGCCACCAACACCACGGTTGAAGGAGAGGCCACCGCACACTATCTCTCGCAGATGGCGTCGCGGAACGGGATTCGAGTCAGTCGTTTGGCCCAGGGAGTGCCCTTAGGGGGTGAGCTCGAGCACACCGATCAGTCCACCTTGGCCCACGCTTTTGGCTCTCGCCAACCGATGAGCTAAAGCCCGCCTCGGCAGACAGCCAGGCCATCTGCCGAAGCGCTTTAACTTGGTTAAAGTTGATCCTCCAGACTGAGCCTGTCTCGGTTTTGGTCGACTGTGCGAAGGCCAATGCCTCGCACGTTAATCAATTCCTCGACATCCTCAAACGCCCCAAATTCCTGGCGATACTCGACAATGGCTTTGGCCTTTGAAGGCCCAATGCCCACCATCACTTCGGCCATTTGTTCTGCATTGGCGGTGTTGATATTGATGCGGTTTGACTGCGCAAAGGCCATCGAGTGGATGGCCAAGGCAATGGCCAAAACCATGGTGTACATAAACCCCTTGGTGCTCATAAACCTCTCCTTTGTGGATGTGTGGACTGGCGCTTGGAGGCCAGTGAGTCTGTCAGACACTGCAACGATGGCAGTGTCCGGACCAGATTAAATCGCAATGGGCTGAGCGCCCATCGGAAGTTGGCTTATGGGGACGTCAGAGATGGGCGCACTGGGTGCCGATCACAACAATTGTGGCTTCTCATGTTTTGAGAAAGGCATGCGTTGTAATGGCCTTAAATCCCAGATGCACCCATCCACAATACGGAGAGCTGACAATGAAAAACTCAAATGTGACACCGATCCGAGCCGACCGGCGCCCCGCGGCCGCGCCCACCCCCAGCGAGTTTCGCGAGCAAATTGTTGGCAAGCGCATCAGTGCTGTGATTGCCAAGCCTGGTCGCAATGGCCAACCGCCCGAGGTGCTGATGATGCAATTTGACGACGGGAGTGTGGTCGAGTGGGTGTCGCCGCGGTCCGATGCGGTGCTGCGTCGGGCGCTGTCTCAGCGACCGAAACGTGCTCCCCAAAGGTCACATTTGGCGGGGCCAGAGGGCCTTCAGCTGCCACTTATGGAGGCGTGAAACGGGCGGTTTGATTGGGTGGCCTGTGGCCTGGCGATGTTATCCACACAACTTGTGGATAACGCTGTGGGCAACGAATCGCCAGTGGGCGTCGTGTCGGCGTCGGAGCGATTTGGGCAAAATTTATACAATAAAAAAAGAGCCGTAATTACAGAGACTTATAGAACAAAAGGCCGGTCGATGAGGCGTTGGCTGACCGTCACAAAATTGTTAAATGATGAATCAGTGAGTTGTGTATAAACATTGCAGGTGCTACTGCATAAACGCCAGCTAAGTGCTTGAATTGTGGTTGCCGTCAATCAGGCATTTCAGCTGGTCGGGCCACGCGCGTAAAGCCGTGAGCAAGTCATCGGCGTCTGGATGCGCTTGGGCCAACTGTTCGAGCTCAAGGTGGTATTCCTCGAGGGTGGGGCCCAAGCCCTCACGGCCGATGACCAAACGTTCGCGGCAGTCTCTATGCCAATCGGCCTGCTCGGCGTCGCTCAATGTGTGCGGCCAATGTCGAGCGCGATATCTAAACAGCAGCGTATTGAGCCTGGAGTCTGAAAAAGGGCTGTCCAGCGCCGCCAGCTCGTCGGCTGTCATGCCCGCAATGCGTCGCGTCAGCGCTTGGTCTTGGCGTGGAACAAAACCGCCATAGAGATCGACTTCGGGGTCAGGTGCGGGATCGAATAAGGGCGTGCGGCTTCCCAGATGAGCAAGCAAATCGCGGGCCTGGTCGGGATGCTCCAGCCACCATTGGTGATGCTGTCGCATTTGCTCGATGTCAACGCCAAGGCGGTTTTCCGTTTCGGCATCCACGACCCCCAGGGGCGCAACCATCGGGCAGGCATTGATTTTGATTGTGCTGACGGGCAGAGGCATGTCAGCCAAGTCGTCATCACCGAGCCGGCGTCCTTTCGATTCTAGGATGTCTTGAGGGTGGAAGCTCAAGTCCCAGACCCACCACTGATTTTTGATGGTGGGGTGGCGACCCAGCGGTGAGATCAGTGCGACTGAGCCAGGGCGTTGAGCAAAGTAGGCGCTGGCATAGACCAGTGGTTGGCCTTGACTGAGCAAGGCATCCACGGTGGATTTTTGACGAAGATCGAGCGCCCAGGCCCAGAGTTTTGGCTGTGCCTGCCTGAGCCTTTGCGCCAGCGCGAGCGTGTTTTCAACGTCGACTAGGGCGTCGTGTGCTTGGGTGGCGTCCAGGCCGTTGGCGGTGGCGAGGTCTTCTAACTTGAAACTGGGTTGACCATCATCGTATTCGGCCCAGGCCAGACCTTCGGGACGAAGTGCGCGCGTCAAACGAAGCACATTGATCAGATCAAATCGACTGTTGCCATTGGCATATTCGCGCTGGTACGGATCAATGAAGTTGCGCCAGAACAGATGGCGAGAGACTTCGTCATCAAACCGAAGGTTGTTATAGCCCACGGTGCAGGTGCCCGCCTGGCTCATCTCATCAAAGACAGCGTGTGCAAACTTGGGCTCCGGCATGCCATGGGCAATGGCGTGCTGTGGCGTGATGCCCGTAATCCAGCAGGCCTTTGGGTGGGGCAGGGTGTCAGCGCTGGGTTGGCAAAACCACACAATGGGATCGTCGATGGGGTTGAGCTGTGAATCGGTTCGAATGGCCGCAAATTGGCACGGTCGGTCGAGTCTGGCGTTGGCCCCAAACGTTTCGTAGTCATGCCAAAGAAAAGAAGAAATATCCATGCCGGACTCATTGTACCCTGGGGCGCTTTCGATAGAATATGGGCTGGCCTGTCAACAATCACCAAAGGTGAGCGATGCAGAACATGATTCAAGAAACGAATGACACCCCATGGCCCAAGGCGACTTTCGGCGCGGGTTGTTTTTGGGGTGTTGAGGCGCGTTTTCGCAAGCTTCACGGCGTGGTCAATGCCACGGTGGGATATATGGGTGGTGATGTCGATCAGCCCACATATGAGCAGGTCTGCACTGGAGTGACGGGCCATGCCGAGGTTGTCGAGGTTGAGTTCGATCCAAGTCAAGTCACCTACGAGTCATTGGTGCATGCGTTTTTTGATTTGCACGATCCGACTCAGATTGACCGCCAGGGCCCCGATGTCGGGCGTCAGTACCGCTCGGTCATTTTTACCCACAACGAACAGCAGCACGATGAGGCCACAGAGATCCGTGCCCAGCTGGACGCATCCGGGCGCTATTCGGCCCCCATCGCCACGGCAATTGAGCCGGCTGCGCCCTTTTGGCGAGCTGAGGAATACCATCAGCAATACCTCGCCCGACGCGGCGGTCAGTGTGCTGTGTGAGTGATCAGGCCCGACTGGTTCTGATCCGTCATGGCCAGGGCAGTCTGGGCACCGACAATTATGATCAGCTCTCAGCGCTTGGGTACGCGCAAAGCGAACAGCTGGGTGCGTACTTGTCCACTTGGCTTGACCCATCCTCTCATGTGGTGTGTGGTCACTTGAACCGTCATCAGCAGACCTTAGATCGCCTCGGCCTAAGCAGCACACCCCATTTTGATCCCTCACTCAACGAATACGCCGTTGACCGGCTCATTCGCTCAGCCATTGAACAGGCCGACACGCTCGGGCTTGAGGTGCCTGAGGATGGGGCGTTCGATAACCCAAAAGCCTATCTGGGGACTTTTTTGCGTTGGTTCCCAGGCGTGTTGGGGCATTGGCAAGCCGAACGGCTGGTGTGTGAACACAACGGACGCTGGCGAGATTTCCATCAGCGGGTCTGCAGCCCGCTCAACGAGTGGCATCAAAGCGTGGCCGGAGGACAATCTGTGGTCGCAATCACCTCAGCCGGGGTCATTTCAACAATCTGCGCGGATGCCATCGGCGCGCCTTTGACCTGGCAACGCGAGTGCAATGTCAGTCTGTACAATGCCTCCATCTCGACCCTGTCGGTCAGTGCAAGTGGGCAGTGGCAATTGGAAGAGCTCAATGCCATTTCTCATTTTGAGGCGGCCTCTTTTCACACGTTGGCTTAAGTTTTTTAGGAGTCCATCATGAGCAACCAACCTGTCGTTATCATCACCGGATCAAGCCGTGGCATTGGCAAAAGCACTGCGCTCTTGTTGGCCAGCCGAGGTTATCGGGTCATTGTGTCCAGTCGCAATCAAGACAGTTGCCAAGCGGTTGTTGATGAGATCAGCGCCGCTGGCGGTCAGGCCACAGCGATTGCCTGTCACATTGGCCACGAGGATCAGTTGAGTGCACTGATTGAACAGACGCTGGCCAAGCATCAGCGCATCGATGGCTTGGTGGTGAATGCCGCATCTAACCCAGTGTACGGCCCGTCGGATCAAGTCGACCAAGCGGCATTCGATGTGATCATGCGCAACAACGTGTATGCCTCCATGCGCCTGGCGCACTTGGCTCGACCCGCGCTCAAAGCCAGCGGATCGGGCGCGGTGTGCTTCGTTTCATCGATCGCAGGCCAGTTTGGCAATCAAGCCATTGGTGTCTATGGCATGTCCAAGGCGGCGGAAAACCAGCTGGTTCGTAACTTATCGCTGGAGCTGGGGCCTGATGGGATTCGTGTGAACGCAGTGGCCCCGGGGCTGGTCAAGACGGATTTTGCGCAAGCACTCCTCGATAATGAAAAGATGGTGCGGTATTTCGAGTCCACCACCCCGCTGAGGCGGCTCGCTGAGCCTGCCGACATTGCCGGGGTGATTGCGTTTCTGATCGGCGAGGATTCGGGGTGGCTGTCGGGCCAGGTCATCACCGCCGATGGCGGCTTGTCGGTCACGGGCGGCTTTTGACGCTCACCGGTGCTGATCAAGAGGACACTCGGCTCGGGACCGATGGCCGTCTGTGGTTTTGGGTTTGATTCTAGATGGGCCGTCACCCCCCTGGGGGTGGCCATCGTCGCTTTACATGCCTCGGATATGCTGGTTGAGACGCGCCTTGTGGCGAGCCGCTTTGTTGGCATGCATGATGCCTTTTGAGACGGACCGATCAATGGCAGGCACCGCCAGCTGGTAAGCTTGGCGGGCAGCGCCTTGATCACCCGATTCAATGGCTTTGAGCACCTTTTTGATCTGGGTGCGCACATGCGAGCGGAGGGCTGCATTGTGCTGACGATGTCGTTCTGATTGACGCGCTCGCTTACGAGCAGAAACACTATTGGCCACAATTGACTCCTGGGTCCAGAGGTTTTGATCAAGATAGCCGAATATTGTCAGATGATTTGGGCCGACAGTCAAGGGCAATTGAGCCAGATATGAGTTTATTGCGCCACACTCTGAACTTTGGGTCAATGACCTTGATCTCGCGCATTCTTGGATTCGTGCGCGACGTTGTGCTCGCACGGTGGTTTGGGGCTGGTTGGGCGATGGATGCCTTTGTGGTGGCCTTCAAGATCCCCAACTTTTTGCGTCGTCTGTTTGCCGAGGGCTCATTCTCGCTGGCTTTTGTGCCCGTGCTCAATGAGTACAAAGAAAAAGGGGACCAGCGCGCGCTTAAGCAATTAATCGATGCCACCACCGGTGCACTGTTGGCTGTGCTTTTGGTCATCACCGCGGTGGGCTTATTGGGTGCGGGTTGGATCATCGGACTGTTCGCACCTGGGTTCGTCGATGACCCGGAGCAATGGGCGTTGGCCACCGATATGCTGCGGGTGACCTTTCCGTATTTGATGTTGATTGCGTTGACTGCGCTTGCAGGTGGGATTCTCAACACGTTGGGTCGATTTGCGCTGCCAGCATTGACGCCGGCGCTGCTGAATCTCTCAATGATCACGGCGGCTGTGGCTTTCAGCGCTTATTTTGATCCACCCATCAAAGCGCTGGCTTGGGGTGTGCTGGTGGCAGGTGTTCTCCAGCTCGGGATTCAGCTGCCGGTGCTGATTCGCCATCAAGTCTTGCCCAAACCATGGCCCAATTTCAAACATCCAGGGGTTCAGCGCATCTTGAAGCTGATGGTGCCCACATTATTTGGCTCATCAGTGGCTCAAATCAATCTATTGTTCGATACCTTGATCGCCTCGCTGCTGGTTGCCGGATCAATTTCTTGGCTGTATTACGCCGACCGATTGATGGAGTTCCCGCTGGGTCTGTTTGGCGTGGCCCTGTCCACGGTGATTTTGCCCACATTGTCGCGACTGCACGCGCGGCGTGAGGCGGGTGAATTTAGGGCCACTTTAAACTGGGCCCTCTGGCTGGGGTGGGCGATTGGTCTGCCCGCCGCGGTCGGTTTGGCGGTGTTGGCTGGCCCGGTGCTGACCACTTTGTTCAATTATGGCGCTTTCACCAGCACCGATGTGACCATGGCCACCTGGGCCCTGACAACCTACTGTTTGGGGCTCCCGGCTTTCATCGGCGTGAAGGTATTTTCGCCGGCTTTTTTCTCGCGCCAAGATGCGCACACGCCGGTGCGCATTGCGGTGATCGCGCTGCTGGTCAATATGATTTTAAATGTGGTTTTTGTTTTGCTTTTGGCGCATCTCCAGTCAGAGGGCAATTGGTCAAGGGGGCTTTGGGGGACTTTGGCCGCGCTGCCAGGCCTGCATGCGGGCCTGGCATTGGCATCCAGTGTGACCGCCTGGCTGAATGCGGGCTTACTTTGGCGAGCGTTGCGACAGGCCGATTTGGCGCCCACGCTGTCAATCAACCGCGGCTTGCAAGTGATGGTGGCCTGCGCTGTCATGGCAGCGGTGTTGTGGTGGGGTTTGCCCCAGACCAGTGAGTGGCTGGCTATGCCTTTGGGGTCCCGAGCGATGCTGCTGGGTGTGGCCGTGATTGTCGGGGCGGGCACGTACGCCGCCGTCATGTGGCTTTTTGGCGTTCGTCCATCGCACTTCTCACGCCCCGACGAAGGTCAAACCCGCTAAACTGGCCCACTTGCCATGGATGTTATTCGCTCACCCCACGTATTGACCGACGCTCGGCCCGACACGGCCTTGGCCATCGGCAATTTTGATGGTCTGCACTTGGGCCATCAGGCCTTGCTCGAGCAAACTGCTCACCTCGCTGAGCGCTTCGATCTGGCCTTCGCCCTGATGTGCTTTGAGCCCCTGCCGGCGACTTTCTTTAATCCCAATGATCCTGTGAAGCGGTTGATGTCAGTGCGGGATAAGGTCATCGGCTGCCGGCGTGCTGGGCTTGAGCGCTTGTTGATGCTGCGGTTCAATCGTGCGTTCAGTCAGCTGAGCCCTGAGGCGTTCGTTCAGCACCAGGTGGTCCAGCTCGCCCGCGCCCGACATGTCATTGTGGGCGAGGATTTCCGTTTCGGCGCGCGTGCCGCGGGTGATGTCGCCATGCTGACCGAATTTGGCCGGCAATTGGGTTTCGAGGTGCATCCGGTGGCGGCCGTGATGACCGGCGGACAGCGAATTGCATCCACCCGCATCCGCAAAGCCCTGTCCGAGGGTGATTTGGCGGCGGCTGAGGCGATGTTGGGCCGGCGGTATGCGATCGGCGGGCGCGTGCTGCGCGGTCAGCAATTGGGCCGAGACTTGGGGTATGCCACCATCAATCTGCGCCCACCGCTGCCACCCGCGGTGCATGGCGTTTATTCGGTTCGAGTGAATGGCCCTGCCTCAACCAAGCTTTCCAATCATCCGGGCGTGGCCAGCATTGGCCAACGCCCCACCGTGGGCGGTGTCGATTGGCTTTTAGAAGTTCACCTTTTTGACTATGATGGTCTGTTGTACGGTCAGCATGTTGAAGTTGAATTCGTGTCACACATTCGTGCCGAGGCTTACTTTGATTCTTTAGATGCCATGGTCGAGAGGATGCACGAAGATGCCAAGATGGCCCGAACGCAACTGCAAGCCTGAAATCCCATATTCGATGCAATGAGTCAATGAGTTAGACCATGGATTACAAAGACACCATCAACCTGCCGGAGACCGACTTCCCCATGAAGGCTCAGCTGGCCCAACGCGAGCCGAATATGTTGGCCCAATGGGAGGCCGATGGGCTGTACGAAGCAATACAGGCGGCCACGAAAGATCGGCCGTTATTCGTCCTGCATGATGGGCCGCCATATGCCAATGGCGACATACACATTGGGCACGCGGTGAATAAGATTCTCAAAGACATGGTCACCCGGTCTGCTTTACTGGCCGGTTACCGCGCCCCGTTTGTGCCCGGTTGGGACTGCCATGGCTTGCCCATCGAACTTCAGGTTGAGAAAAAAAGCGGCAAGGTGGGGCAGAAGCTGGATGCCTCTGCGTTTCGCCAGAAGTGCCGCGAGTATGCAGACCGCCAGATCGACAATCAATGTGAGGACTTTGTTCGCCTGGGCGTGCTGGCGGACTGGCCTCACCGCTATGCCTCACGAGATTTTCGGTATGAGGCAGACATGGTTCGAGCTTTGGCACAGATTGCCCGGCGAGGGCACATCAAGCGTGGCACCAAGCCTGTGCACTGGTGTTTTGATTGCGGCTCGGCGCTGGCTGAGGCCGAAATCGAATACAACGACAAGCAATCGACCGCGATTGATGTGTTGTTTCCCAGCACAGACCCCAAGGCGCTGGCCGCTGCATTTGGCTGTGATCAGCCTCTGCAAAACGCCGGTGTGGTGATTTGGACAACCACACCCTGGACGATTCCCGCCAACCAAGCGGTGTGTCTGAACGCGACGCTTAAGTATGTCTTGGTGCGCGGGCAGCACACCGCGACCGACGGCACCAAACGCACCCTAGAGTGTGTGGTGGCTCAAGCACTGCTGGATGAGTTTGTTGAACGGGTGGGGTTGGCTCACCCCGAGGTGTTGGGCGAGGCCACCGGTCAAGCACTGGAGCATCATGTGCTCAATCACCCGTATAACGGACAGCAGGTGCCGGTCATTCTTGGCGATCATGTGACCACCGAAACGGGCACCGGGGCGGTGCACACGGCGCCAGGTCATGGTCAGGAAGATTTTGAAGTGGGGCAGCTCTACGGGTTGGCCGTGGTCAATCCCATCGATGCCAAGGGCGTGTTTTTAAACGACACGCCTGTGGTGGGGGGGCAGTTTGTCTGGAAAGCCAACGCGGTCTTGGTTGACCACATGGCGGCCAATCACACCTTGTTGGCGGCCCATGCATTCGATCATGCGTATCCGCACTGCTGGCGTCACAAAACGCCGACTGCGTTTCGGACCACGCCTCAATGGTTTATTTCAATGGACCAAAACCACTTGCGCCAGCAAGCGCTGGCGGCCATTGACTCGGTGACCTGGGTGCCTGAATGGGGTCAAGACCGGATTCGCTCGATGATTGAGTCACGCCCTGATTGGTGTATTTCAAGGCAGCGGACCTGGGGCGTTCCGCTGGGATTTTTCATCGATCGCCAGGACCAGTCGCTGCATCCAGACACACCCGAACTTTTAGAGTCACTGGCTGAGCTGATTGAGGCGCATGGTGTGGATGTCTGGTTTGAACCTGACATTGCCAACCGTTTGGGCGTGGATGCTGAGTGCTATGAGCCCGTCAATGACATTTTGGATGTGTGGTTTGACTCAGGGGTCAGTCATTTCTGTGTGCTGGACCAAAACCCCGCGCTTCATCGACCCGCTGATTTGTATCTTGAAGGCAGTGACCAGCATCGAGGCTGGTTCCAGTCCTCTTTGCTGAGCGCAGTGGCCATGCATGGTCATGCACCTTACAAACAGGTGCTGACCCACGGGTTCACTGTCGATGCCAACGGATTGAAGATGTCAAAGTCTCAAGGCAATGTGGTGGCGCCTCAAACGGTGGTCAATTCTTTGGGGGCAGACGTGCTTCGGCTGTGGGTGGCCGGTGCAGACTATCGCCAGGAGATGCATGTCTCTGATGAGATTTTAAAGCGGGTCTCAGACACCTATCGCCGAATCCGAAACACGGCGCGATTTTTGCTGGGCAACTTGGCCGATTTTGACCACGCACGCGATGCTGTGGACCCTCAAGCGATGTTGCCGCTGGACCGGTATGCCGTATCGTTGGCCAGTCAGTTGCAACACACGGTGACAGAGGCTTATCGGGCGTATCGATTCCCATTGGTTTACCAAACGCTGCATCACTTTTGCAGCCAAGACATGGGTGCGTTTTATCTCGACATCATTAAAGACAGACTCTACACCCTGCCATCCGCCCATCCGGCGCGGCGCTCGGCGCAGACGGCCATGTGGCATGTCTTGGAGGGCTTGGTGCGGTGGCTTGCGCCGGTGTGTCCGTTTACCGCAGAGGAAATATGGCAAAGCCGGCCGGATCATGAGGTTGGCCCGATCATGCTCGAGACTTGGCATGCCCCTTTAAATCAAGATCCCTTGGCCGATCGGCCCGAGCAGGCGCAGCTGTGGCGGCGCTTGAGGACGCTCCGCGAACTGATTGGTCCAGAGATTGAAAAGCTGCGCCGGGACGGGGCGCTTGGCTCGTCGCTGGCGGCGGTGGTCACCCTTGAAGCCCAAGGGCAACTTGCCAATGATTTGGCGCTTGTGGGTGACGAACTTCGGTTTGTGCTGTTGGTGGCAGACGTTCATTTGGCGGACGTGAGCAGTCCTGAGATCACGGCCGATGTGGAGGGCGATTCAGTCAAAGTGGGGTTGGCGGTGACTCAAGCGCCCAAGTGTGTGCGGTGTTGGCATCACAGTGAGACCGTGGGCGATCACCCCCAGCATCCCGAGCTGTGCGCTCGCTGCGTGTCCAATATCGAAAGCGCTGGTGAGGTGCGCCAGTGGGGTTAGCGGCGGCGCCCATGCGGTGGTCGCGCTATGCCTTTTGGTTGGGCTTGGCGTTGGTCTTGGTGGTTTTGGACGTTTGGACCAAGCATTTGGCATCGACCCAACTTGAGCTTTATCGTGCCGAGCCTGTTTGGCCATGGCTGAACCTGACTTTGGCGCACAATTCAGGGGCAGCGTTTAGTTTTTTAGCCGATCAAGGCGGTTGGCAGCGCTGGTTTCTAAGCGCTGCTGCGCTGATTATCGTCGGGATTTTCTTGGTGTGGTTGAAACGCCTGCCTGACCCGGCGCGATTATTGCCATCGGCCATCGCACTGATTTTGGCTGGTGCCGTCGGCAACCTGATTGACCGAGTTCGATTTGGCTATGTCATCGACTTCATTGATGTGCACGCTTATGGCTACCATTGGCCTGCTTTCAATCTGGCCGACAGCGCGATCGTGATGGGTGTGGCGCTGATATTGGTGGAGGGGTTTATTCCCAACCGGTCAGCCAGCCGAGATGTCACGCCCAGCGACCCCTCATGAAAGTGGCTGACGCGTCGGTATTGGTGATCGGCGCGGGCGTGGTGGGCTTAATGAGTGCATTTGCCCTTTTGAAAAGGGGCGTTTCGGTCAGCGTGTTGGATGCGGGTGCCCCTGGCGCAGGCTCCAGCTGGGCGGGCGGAGGCATTGTTTGCCCGGTGCCCCCTTGGAACTACGGCCCGGTCGTTGAGCAAACGGTTCGAACCTCGCGCGAGCAATTTGATGCGTGGCTGCCAGAGATCGAGGCATTGTCTGGCATCGACTGTGAGTATCACCAAAGCGGTTTGTTGCTCAGCGGGAACCCGAATCAACATGATTTTGTTGCCATGAGCGCGACTTGGCGGGCACAAACCTCAGAGCGCGCTGTGATGGGTCAACGCCAAGACTTTGATGCCGGTTTGCCGCATGGCGATTGGCCCGCTGTGCTCTTGCCCGATGTCCCCCAGATACGTAATCCGAGGCTGATTCAGGCGTTGGTGGCCAGCCACCGCGCACTGGGCGGAGACCTTTGTGCCCACTGTCCTGTCGAGCGTTTGGTCCAGCAAGCCGATGGCCGCATCAGCGCCTGGCAGAAGACAACCTGTCTCGGTGTGGGTGAGCGGGTGGTCCTTGCCGCCGGCGCTTGGAGTGATCAGATCCTTCAGGCGTCTGGGCTATCGCCATTGGGTGTGTCGCCGATGCGCGGTCAAATGCTGCTGTTTCATCTCCCACCGGATCAGGCACCCAAACACATCACCAACACCGGGGAGGGGTATTTAATCCCTCGGTTGGATGGTCACATTCTCGCAGGCTCAACGATTGAGGACGTGGGCTTTGACACCGCACCCACCCCGTCGGCCGCGGATAAAATTCATCAGATGGCTGTGAGCACTTGGCCGAGGCTTCAAAGCGCCCCGATCATCCAGCACTGGGCTGGCCTGCGGCCGGGGCATGGATCGGATGAGCCCGCTGTGGGCCACCGGCATGCCGACTGGCCGGGTCTGTGGGTCAACACCGGCCATTTTCGAAACGGCTTGGGAATGGCCCCGGCGTGCGCCGAGCACACTGCCGAGGCCTTAAGCTGACCTACTCTTCGCCAAACATGAACCCAAACAGGTGCAGCAGGCTGGAAAAGAGGTTGTAAATCGACACAAACAAAGTGACGGTGGCCATGATGTAGTTGCGCTCACCGCCTTGGACAATTTGTTGGGTCTGAAAAAGAATCAAGCCACACATCAACAGGGAGAACATGCCGCTGACGGCCAAAGACAGGGCGCTGAGCTGGAAAAACAGTGCGATTAAACCGCACACAAACGCCACCAAGATTCCGACAAAGAGCATGGGTGCGAGGAAGCTGAAGTCTTTTTTTGTGGTCAGCGCGAACGCCGACAGACCGACAAAGGCGATCGCGGTGGTTGCGAAGGCGGCAGCCACCAACTCAGAGCCATTGCTAAACCCGGTCATGTAGGCGTTCAAAATGGGGCCAAAGGTCGCGCCCATGAAGCCTGTCAGCGCAAACACGCTCAAAATGCCCCAGGCTGAGTGCCTCAGTTTGGTGGTCAGAAACAGCAGTCCAAAATAGCCCGCCAAAACCACCAGAGGGCCCGGATAGCCCCAGCCGGCGCGCATGGCCAACAGCGCCATGCCGGCGCTAAAGAGCAGTGTCATGGCCAAAAGGTTCCAGGTGTTTCTCAAAACGCGCCGAGCCGCGTCATTGGTCTCAATGGCGCGATCGACGGTCGCAGTGGTGCGAAAGGGCTGGTTCATGGCAGTTGTTTGTCCTCTTCGATTTAAATTTCAGCAGTCAGTACATAGACCAGACCAAAAGTCTACCAGTTCCCCAAGCAGGGCGCATTGACGCGCTTGGAATGTGGCCTGTGGGGCTTCTATTGCATCCCTCATCCGCGGTATACTACCGGGCTGACTTCGTCGATTTGGTCGCGGATCGATCTCGGTCAGTTAAAACAGACAAATTACCCAATAGAGAGCTTCAGTCATGTCGAAAACTTTTAAGATACAGGCCGAACTGCGCGAGGATGTGGGGAAGGGTGCGAGCCGCCGCCTGCGTCGTGCGGGTCGAGTCCCAGCCATTGTCTACGGCGCCGGCCGTGAACCCGCCATGCTCACGCTGGATCACAACTACATGATTCACGCCGTAGAAAATGAGTCGTTCCAATCATCGGTCTTAGAGCTGAATGTCGGCGACAAGATCCAGAAAGTCGTTATGCGTGATTTGCAACGCCACCCATTCAAGCCGTTCATCAACCACGTTGACTTCCAACGAATCCGTGACGACGAAGAGATTCGAGTCTCGGTGGCGATTCATTTCATCAATGAGGAGACGTCGCCGGCCACGAAGGCCGCGGGTGTCGTGATCTCCTATCAGATGACCGAGGTTGAGATCTCGGCATTGCCAAAAGACCTGCCTGAGTATTTGACCATTGACTTGGCAGAGCTCGAGCCGGGTGACAGCGTGATGCTCAGCGACATCAAGCTGCCCGAGGGCGTGACGATACCGGCCATTCAATATGATCCAGAGGCCGACATGGCGGTGGTGACAACAGCGTTCATCCGCGAAAGCCAAGGCACTGGCGCAGCGGCCGCTGAAGCCGATGCGGCCGCCGGCGCTGAGGCTGAGCCAGACCAGGCAGATGAGGCGGAGTCAGCGCCCAGCGACGATGGCGAGCAAGACGGCGACGAGTGAGCCACTCGGCGGCCGTTTTAAATAAGCGCGCATGACCCATCGGCGATTAATTGCTGGTTTGGGCAACCCAGGGCGGCAGTATGACCAAACCCGGCACAATGCCGGGTTTTGGTTTTTAGATGCGCTGGCCAAGCGCCATCCTCTGAGTTTGCGGGCCCAAAAGAAATGCCTCGGTCAGGCCGATAAGGTTCGCATGAAAGATCAAGACGTTGTGGTTCTCAAGCCAGACACCTTTATGAACGACTCAGGGCAAGCGCTTCGCGCGGCGGCCGACTTTTATGACATTGCGCTCGACCACGTGTTGGTGGCGTATGACGATTTGGATTTGCCCCCGGGTCAAGTGCGGTTAAAGCTCGGCGGTGGGCATGGTGGACACAACGGTCTCAAAAGCGCGTTGGCCCATTTGGGTGGACCAGGATTTTGGCGGCTCAGAATTGGAATTGGCCACCCCGGGCAGCGCGAACAAGTCACACCCTGGGTGCTGGGCCGAGCCAATCGCGCGGATGAGCAGGCCATTGAGCGCGCCATTGAGCGAAGTTTGCCCGCGGTGGAGCAGTGGCTCGGTGGGCATGCGGATCGGGCCATGCTGGAATTGCATAGCGATGCGGGTGCCTGATGGCGCCATTTCAAAATCTGGGTAGAGGGTTGTAATGGGTTTTAAGTGCGGAATTGTGGGGCTGCCCAACGTGGGCAAATCGACGTTGTTTAATTGTTTAACGCGGGCAGAAATCGCCGCTGAAAACTACCCGTTTTGCACAATTGAGCCCAATACCGGCATGGTCGCGGTGCCTGATCCTCGGTTGGATCAGCTCGCCGAAATTGTTCGACCTGAAAAAACCGTCGCCACCATGATGCAATTTGTCGACATTGCCGGCTTGGTCGCCGGCGCGTCGCGAGGTGAGGGGTTGGGCAATCAATTCTTAGCGCACATTCGTGAAACCGACGCCATCGCACACATCGTCCGATGCTTTGAGGATGACGACATCGCACACGTGGCAGGTCGTGTGGATCCAGTCTCGGACATTGAGACCATCGAAACCGAGCTGTGCTTGGCGGATTTGGACACCGCCGAAGCCGCGCTGGAGAAGGTCAAAAAGCAAACTCGCTCGGGTGATGCAGCGGCCATCGCGCTGGCGGGTCACCTAGAACAGGCCGTCGCCCACCTGGCCGAGGGCCAGCCAATGCGTTTGCTGATGTTGGATGATGCGGCCCGTGATGCCCTTAAAACGTGGCAATTCATTACCGCTAAGCCGGTGCTGTATGTGGCCAATGTGGCTGACCAAGCGGGCCAGGACAACGCCCAAGTCCGTGCGGTTCAAGCGCATGCTGAGGCCCGTCAGGCGCCGCTGGTGGTGTTAAGCGCCGCACTTGAGGCAGAGTTGGCCCAACTGGATCCCGATGATCAGCTGGAATTCTTAGCCGATTTGGGCCAGACAGAGCCGGGGCTGAATCGATTGATCCGAGCCGGATATAACCTCTTGGATTTATTGACATTTTTCACCGCGGGGCCGAAAGAAGTGCGGGCATGGACGGTCAAGCGCGGGGCGACCGCACCGAAGGCGGCCGGTCGAATTCACACCGATTTTGAAACAGGTTTCATCCGAGCCGAAGTCACTCAGTTTGACGATTTTTTGGCCGCCGGCGGTGAGGCTGGAGCCAAGGCGGCGGGGAAATGGCGTCTCGAAGGACGGGATTATGTGGTCCAAGAGGGCGATGTGATGCATTTTCGATTCAACGTCTGATCGGGCGAAAAATTGTGCCTCGGAGTTGACGCACAGGCAGGCATCAGCGATAATTGCTGGCTTCGTCCGAAAATCGCATGCCCGGTTGTTGGGGTCGCGATTGAGGGCTGGAAAGAGACATTTTGGAGTTGGAGTGCTGTTTTGGAGGGGTACTCAAGCGGTCAACGAGGGCAGACTGTAAATCTGCTGGCTATGCCTTCGCAGGTTCGAATCCTGC